>JAIXSK010000012.1 GCA_027484725.1 Flavobacterium sp.
AAGTTTGTCCAGATTATTTTCCGAAAAGCTGCGAAATTTCCGCTAGGAAAATGCTTCAAAAATTGCCGACAAAGTTGAGCAAATTTCAACAGCGCGATTTAAAAGTCAGATTGGCAATTGCGGAAGTTTGTCTTTTTGCGGCTCGTAAAATGCGCTGGCAGATAACGTTTTGCGGCCATATCTCGTGGCGGAAAAGCGAGCCGCGTACGCTCCGCTAAGATAGAATTTCTACGTGAAAAACAAACTTCCAGCTAAGAAAATCAAGCCATGAGTTATGACCGCGGTTATGCGTTCGTGCTTTTTGTATTCAGCGGCCAACAATCGATATTTAGATGTATTCCACTAACTCCAAGTCGTTTCATTTCCTGAGGATGAAATTCCATTGCGCATTGCTGATCATACTCATATAGAAGCCAAAATAAAATATCATTTTTTGTAACTCCAATCTTTTCAAGATCGCCAAATTTAGGCTCTAAAATATCAAGAAACTTATTGATAAAATCAAAATAATCATCTTCATCTCGAGTTTCAACTTCGTATGTCCATATACTGTAAGGTTCACCAAATTTAAATTCTTTATCTATTTCTTTTGGTTTAAGATTTAATAATCTAGTAATCTTATTGTAAGTCTCGATTGTCCCGTCGGTACTTATATTTAAGTGATGATATTTCATTATTCAGTTTCGTGTTTTAGCATGACGCATAACGTGTTGCGCATAGGCGAACGTTGCGGAACAGCGAGCAGCGTATGCTCCGCTAAGATAGATTTTTTACGTGAAAATTAAACAAAAAGTTAACGAAATCCAGCAATGGCGCTTCATGCGCGGTTATGCAGCGTGGTTATTGTCCGAAATCGACGGGAAGCATAAATGTATTTTCCCATTCAACTACTTTTCCTTTATGCATAGCCGGTGTATATGTTACTGTGTTCGTAAAAATTTGTAAAAGTTTCATTTCAATTGGCTTTCGGTATTCAGCAGGCGCATCAAATCTAATTATTTTGCCATCAAATTTTCCATTCCTATTAACATGAAATTCAATAAATGCTTTTCCTTTTGTTCTCTTTAGCACTTCAGCATTTCTAATTTCTTTTAAAAGAACTTCTAAATACTTTTTATTCAAATTATTCTCGACAAATAATGGAATAGCTTCACCTTTATAGATAAAGTTTGGTTTTTGATCAACATCTTTTATAGACATGATAATATATTTCTCATTACCACTACAATATTGCTTCAGAAGTTTAATTGATTCACGGTTTTTTAAAGTATAACTTTTAAATAAATGCTCGCAAGCATTTTCATTTTCTCCAATATTTAATTCACTTGCAGCAAGATTAAACCAAGCTTTTTTATTTACAGAATCTAGCTCGGTAACATTTAAGTAAATCTTTTTAGCAGTTTCAAAATCACTTTTCAAATATGCTTCATCGCCAGAAATAAGTAATTTATCAATGTCAGAATTTTGTGAATAAATTATCGGTGAAAAAAGCAAAATAAGAATAAAATATTTCATTAGGTTATTTGTTTAGCATGATGCATAACTCTCATATATCTCTCAAAAAATCCTCTAAAGAATGACCAATGAAAGAGATATGCCTGATTTTTGTGATTGAAATACGAATATAGAAAAAATTATAAGTCGTCAAACGGGCTTTTGATAGATTGTATACTCAAGGTGCTCACATGGGTGTAAATTTCAGTGGTTTTGCTGCTTTTATGCCCTAATATTTCCTGAATGTAGCGCAGGTCGGTACCATTTTCTAGCAAATGAGTTGCATAACTGTGTCTAAGCCAGTGCAAGGTTATGGGTTTTTGTATGCCGGTTTTGCGCACCGCTTCTTTGAGTACGTGTTGCAGGCTTTTAGCGGCATATTGTTGGCCGGGTCTCGCCGATTCAAACAGCCAAACTTTGGGTTTGTAGCCGGTATAATATTGTCTGAGCATTTCTAAAATATTGGGCGAAAGCGGAACAATTCTGTCCTTTTTACCTTTGGCTTGCCGAATCACAACAACATTGCGGTCTGACTGAATATCAGCAGGTTTTAGACCAATGAGTTCACTACAGCGTAGGCCGCAGCTATACACCATGCAAAGCATGACTTTATGTTTAAAATTCACATGTGCATTCAGAATCATTTTTACTTCTGTCTTACTGAGCACATTGGGCAAAAGTTTTTGGCGTTTGGGCCGATGAACCAGTTCAACATCCAGTTTGCGTTGTTGAATTTGTGCAAAATAAAGTTTCACTGCATTTACAATTTGGTTTTGGAATGAGGCCGATCGTTTTTTTTCTAAAATATACTCATTGTTAAACCGAATCAAATCGTCTATATCAATTTCATCAACGGTTTTATGCTTAAAAAAGTCCAGAAAGCAAATCAGAGCGTCGGTATAAGTTTTGACCGTGTTTTCGCTGTAACGGCGCGATTGCAGCCAAAGTTTAAACCGGGCCACTTGTTGCACAATTGATATATCGGGGGTTTTATCTATTTTCGGAGCCAGATGCAAAATGGCTCGGTTACGGGTAGTGTCGGGCACATGCCAACTGCGGTGGGTTTTGCTCCAACGGGCGTCGGCAAAAGTTCTAATCCATAGAGTGGTATCAAAGTCTTGAGTTGTTACCAAGATTCTAAATTCGGCGCGATGCACCAGTGGGCGGGCGTTCCATTTCATGGCGTTTAAAAAGATTAGGCGTATACAGTTGTAAAAATAAAAATTTAATCTTCATGATGCCTATTTTTATTTTCAAAAGCCAACCATAAAAAAATGCTTACAATTTCTATTGAGTTCTGCCAAGTCTCAAGGCGCAGCCGCATCTTTAGCGCAGCGTTTCTCAAGGCGCAGCCGTGTCTTATAAGTAGGGCGTGCCACCGGCTCCGCTGCACTGCGCCGCTGTCGGGCTGTTCGCTTTTAGTCCTCGCTCGTGCCTCGCTGTGGGCTAACCGCTGCCATCCCTCACGCAAGCGTAGCCGTATCTTTTTTTTAAGATAGAATTCTAAAGCTAAAATCTGAGTAACTGGCTTCTGACAGAGCCGCCCGCGTGAGCGGTTGCAGCTAAGTGCCGCGCACTGCGAAAAACGCGACCCGCAGGGGCACGCCCAAGTGATTAATGATTGAAGAATGTTGATTGTTGATTTTTGAACTGAAGAGAAAATAATATTAATTACGAATTACGAATTGCGAATTACGAATTACGAATTGCGAATTACGAATTACGTTTCAAACTAAACTTCTTAAACTGTTAAACTTTGATCAACTTTCTCAAACCATCCCTTTTGTCTTAAAGCGCAGCCGTGTCTATAGTGCAACGTGTCTCAAGCCGCAACGCACCATTTGCCATATTCAGCTTTGTGCCTTACCTTTGCTGCACAACAACACAACATGTACAAACAACTCATTCGTCCGATTCTTTTTGGGTTTGACCCTGAAAAAGTTCATCATTTTACCTTTTCGGCTTTGCGTTTTGCGGGCCAAATACCTGGCGTGAAAAGTCTGCTCAAAAGTATTTATGAAGTATCCGATGCGCGGCTGGAGCGCGAAGTTTTTGGGCTCAAGTTTAAAAATCCGGTGGGTTTAGCGGCTGGTTTTGACAAAGATGCTTTGCTGTACCACGAATTATCCTGCTTGGGTTTTGGCTTTATCGAAGTGGGCACGCTCACACCCAAACCGCAAGACGGAAACCCTAAAAAGCGCTTGTTTCGTTTGCTAGAAGATTCTGCCATCATTAACCGCATGGGCTTTAACAACCAAGGTGTGGATGCGGCGGCCTTGCGTTTGCAAAAAAACAAAGGGGTGCTTGTGGGCGGCAACATCGGCAAAAACAAAAACACGCCCAATGAGTCGGCTACCGATGATTATGTATACAGTTTTCAAGCCTTGTACAGCGTAGTTGACTATTTTGTGGTCAATGTGAGTTCGCCCAATACGCCCAACTTACGCGCTTTGCAAGACAAAGAACCGCTCACGGCTTTGCTGCAAACCTTGCAAGATTTAAACCGAGCACAGGTAAAACCCAAACCCATCTTACTCAAAATAGCGCCTGATTTAACCAACGAACAATTACTCGATATTATTGATATTGTCAAAACCACCCAAATTGCGGGTGTAATTGCCACCAATACTACCTTATCGCGCGACGGATTGCAATCAGTGCATCAATCTGAAACCGGAGGCTTGTCGGGCAAACCACTTACAGCGCGCGCTACCGAAGTCATTCGTTTTTTGGCCCAAAACAGTGGCGGTGCTTTCCCGATTATAGGAGTAGGCGGGATACATTCGGCACAAGATGCGCTCGATAAGCTCGAAGCCGGCGCCAGTTTGGTACAGTTATACACCGGATTTATCTATGAAGGCCCGGGGCTGGTCAAACAAATCAATCAGGCTATTTTAGAAAAAATAGGGTAAGCAGCACAAGGTTAGATAACCCACGGCAATAGCAAAACCAAAACTGATGAGTGTTCCGATGAGCACGTATTCGGTGAGGCGTCGGTCTTTGGCTTGCGTTAAATCGCCAAATCGAAAGATAGACTTAGCCGCCATCAAAAAACCAATCGAGGCAAAGTTTCCGCCTACTACAAAAAAATACACGAACAAGCGTTCAAGCATGCCGATGTATTTACCTGCATTTTGCAAATCGGTTGGTTCATCAGACGGGTTGGTTTTGTTGGGTTCGGTGGGTGTCCAAATAGAGATGATGTTTTTAATGATGATGGATGCCGGTGTGGTTAAGAACAAAACTCCTGAGGCATACAGCCACAAACGTTGGTCTATCACATACAAACGAAGGTCAATTTTTTGATACAACAGCACAATGAAGAGTATAGAAATCAAGTGCAGTAGCTGATCGCCCAAAAGCCAATACCGCGCTGTGTTGGTTTTTTGAAAGTACAGTTTGAGTAAATCAATGAGTCCGTGTAACAAGGCCAACAGCATTGCATAACCTGCAAAATGCCACGACCATGAAAACAGCCAAGCGAGCAAACCGTGCAAGGCTAGGTGCGCGTATAAATAAACACTTTTGTGTTTTTTCTGCATTTTATCGGCTACCCAAGCATTGGGTTGTAGTACAAAATCGCCCAGTAAATGAGCCAGTAAAAGTTGAGCAAATAAAATCATAGCACAATGTTTTGAAGGCGGTTGCGGTAATATAAGTCAAGTTCGAGCAAAAGATCAAATTCGGCGCGTTTGCGTCGGCGGCTCACGGCGGCTTGACTAATGCCGAGTTTTTGCCCGATTTCTTCTTGTGAAAATTTTGGGTTCTCTAAAGCGGCTACTACATATTCGGCGGGTTGCGCAAGCCAGTGATTCATAAAGGTCAGCCCCAGACGCAGCATCAGGTTGAGTTCAGTGTCAAAAGCAACGTTTCCGGTGTGTATTGCCAGAGTTAGTTTTTGCTTTTTGAGCGTTTCAAACAAATCGCCCGAGCGCACAAAAGCGCTGCCATTGCTTTCAGAAATTTTATCGGCGGCGAAGTTTTTTTCGCCCAATCCAATACTCATGCGCGCGTCGAGTTTGCGTGTTTTTAAATAAGCTTTAATCAGAAAAGCGGTGTGCAAAGCTTCTTCAGGCTTATTGACTTCGAGTTGAAACTGATCCCCGCGGTAAATTTCCCATTGGGCAGGCGACTGTCCGTATTTGCTGAGTATTTTTTTTAATCCGTCCAGCCAATCCGTGTTGGATGGTTGGCGCGAATTGATCATATCTCCGGTAATAATGGCTATCATAACAAATTGAATTACACCGCTAAAGTATAAAATAATTTTAATTATTACCATTTTGTGTAATATTTTAATTTATAACCTTTTTATAGCATATTCTAAAATATACCACAAATACATCATAAAATAAGACTTGAAAACGATTTCGTAGCCCAAAATTCTTTATTATATTTGGCGCTCTATGAACAAGCTCAAAATCATCGAATGTCCGCGCGATGCCATGCAAGGCATCAAACCGTTTATTCCCACACAGCGCAAGATTGCTTACATACAATCGTTGTTGCGGGTGGGTTTTGATACGATTGATTTTGGCAGTTTTGTTTCGCCCAAAGCCATTCCGCAAATGCAAGATACCGCTGAGGTACTCGCGGGGCTTGATTTATCACAAACCACCAGCAAACTCTTGGCGATTATTGCCAATACACAAGGAGCGGTTTCGGCAGCTGAGCACTCAGAGATTCAGTATTTGGGTTTTCCGTTCTCAATTTCTGAGAACTTTCAGATGCGCAATACACATAAAACCATTGCCGAATCATTGATTACGTTACAAGAAATCTTAGACATCGCTTCGGCCAAAAACAAAGAAGTCGTGGCCTATTTGTCTATGGGTTTTGGCAATCCGTATGGCGACCCGTGGAATGTTGAAATCGTAGGCGAGTGGACCGAAAAACTCGCGCAAATGGGTGTGCGCATCTTGTCATTGTCTGACACCATTGGAAGCTCAACGCCCGAGGTAATCAGCTATTTGTTCTCAAACTTGATTCCGAAATATCCTGAAGTAGAATTTGGCGCACATTTGCACACCACCCCCGATAGTTGGTATGAAAAAGTACACGCGGCTTATCAGGCAGGTTGCACGCGTTATGATGGCGCCATCAAAGGATTTGGCGGTTGCCCGATGGCCAAAGACGATTTAACCGGCAACATGCCCACCGAAAAATTGCTCTCGTATTTTACGGCACAAAAAGCCCCAACCGGACTCAATCCAACCTCATTTGAAAGCAGCTACAACGAGGCTTTAAAGCTGTTTGGAGAATTTCATTAAACTATTTTTAGGGCGTGCCACCGGCTCCGTTGCACTGCGCCGCTGTCAGGCTGTTCGCTCCTAGTCCTCGCTCGTGCCTCGCTGTGGGCTATCCGCTGCCACCTGCCTGCCGGCAGGCAGGTCCTTCACGCAAACGAAAGATTAGTGATTGAAGATTAACGATTGTTGATTTTTGAAATGGAAGAGAAAATGAATATGAATTACGAATTAGGTTTCAAACTAAACTTCCTTATAAACTTTTTCAACTTTCTCAAACAATCCCTTTTGTCCCAAAGCGCAGCGTGTCTCAAGGCGCAGCCGTGTCTATAGTGCAACGTGTCTTAAGGCGCAGCCGTGTCTAAAGCGCAGCGTGTCTCAAGGCGCAGCCGTGTCTAAAGCACAGCGTGTCTTAAGGCGCAGCCGTGTCTATAGTGCAACGTGTCTAAAGCGCAGCGTGTCCAAAAAATAACTATATTTGCCTGCAATTTAACAACAACAACTAAATTGCCATGAATGCACATGCATCCAAAATCGTCGGTGAAGGTCTGACTTACGACGATGTTTTACTCGTTCCTAACTACTCAGACGTATTACCCCGCGAAGTGAGTATCCGCTCGCGATTTTCTAAAAACATAACGCTCAATGTTCCGGTGGTTTCGGCCGCGATGGATACCGTTACCGAAAGTGCGATGGCGGTGGCTATGGCGCGCGAAGGCGGTATGGGCATTTTGCACAAAAACATGACCATCACCCAGCAAGCCGCTGAGGTGCGCAAAGTGAAACGCGCTGAGTCGGGCATGATCATCGATCCGGTTACTCTACCGCTCACAGCTACGGTGGCCGATGCACAAGCTGCCATGCGCGAATACGGCATTGGCGGTATTCCGATTGTTGATGAGCAGCAAACCCTCGAAGGCATCGTGACCAACCGCGACTTGCGATTTGAGCGCAACCTCAAACGCCCCATTACCGAAGTTATGACCGCGCAACCACTGGTAACTGTTGCCGAGGGAACATCCCTGGAACAAGCCGAAGTAGTTTTGCAAGGAAATAAAATAGAGAAACTTCCGGTGGTGAATGCCCAAAATAAATTGGTGGGTTTGATTACGTTTCGCGACATCACCAAACTCAGCCAAAAACCTATTGCCAACAAAGACAGTTATGGCCGTTTACGCGTTGCCGCTGCGGTGGGAGTAACGCCTGATGCGGTAGATCGCGCGCGCGCATTGGTGCAAGCCGGAGTAGATGCTATTGTGATTGATACCGCCCACGGACACACACTGGGCGTGGTGAATGTACTCAAAGAAATCAAAAAAGAATTTCCATCGCTCGATGTAGTGGTGGGCAATATAGCCACTGCTGCTGCCGCTCAATATTTGGTGGCTGCTGGGGCTGATGGTGTAAAAGTAGGCATTGGTCCGGGCTCGATTTGTACAACCAGAGTTGTAGCAGGTGTTGGATTTCCGCAGTTTTCGGCGGTGCTTGAAGTAGCCGCAGCCATCCAAGGCAGTGGTGTGCCGGTCATTGCTGATGGTGGTATTCGCTATACGGGCGATATTCCGAAAGCTTTGGCAGCAGGCGCTGATTGTGTGATGCTCGGTTCGCTCTTGGCTGGAACCAAAGAATCTCCGGGGGAGACTATTATTTTTGAAGGTAGAAAATTCAAATCGTACCGCGGAATGGGTTCGGTTGAGGCCATGCAAGAAGGTTCTAAAGATCGGTATTTTCAAGATGTAGAAGACGATGTCAAGAAACTCGTTCCCGAAGGTATTGTGGGGCGTGTTCCGTATAAAGGCGAACTCAATGAGAGCATGCAACAATTCATTGGCGGTTTGCGTGCCGGCATGGGGTATTGCGGCGCCAAAGACATTGCCACTTTACAGCAAAAGGCCCAATTTGTGCGGATCACCTCAAGCGGTATTGCTGAAAGTCACCCACACAATGTGACCATTACCAAAGAAGCGCCGAATTATTCACGCTAATTACATATAATTTTTGAGCTCTTTTTTCAAATAAGCGAGAGCGGTGTTGCTCGGGGCGCTTCTGTCGACCATTTCGGTCAAGATGGCCTCGCGCAACTCATCGGCACTGGTTACTTTTTCATTCAAAGCTGATTTGCGGATGATTTGAACCGTAGCGTTTTTAGCCATAACAATCGCCGTCCAACAATCATCAGACATATAGATTTGTTGGGTCATGTTGTGCTCAAATTCTTGCTCAATGAGTTCTATTAAGTAGTTTTCGTAGTGTTTTTTCTCTTCAGAAATCGGGGCCACGCGCAAAAGCATTTTACTCGGATTGATACGCTCTAAAAACAAAGCCATACGCTCAAAGGCTTGTAGTCTGAGCGGAAGAGATTCTTTTTGTAATTCGCGTTGTACCAACCAACGACGGTTGTTGCGTTGATCTTTAAAATAAGCAGTAAAAAAGTAATAGGCAACGCCTCCGGTTACAAGTGAAGGCAAGGTGTAGCTCAAAATTTCAAACAGTTTATTTTCCATGGTACATGAGTTTTTTTAACGCGACAAAATTAGGATAATAGTTAGGTCAACAAAACTTTGTTTGAAAGAAATTAACAATTGCGTTCTGAGTATCAATTTGGCTTATTTTAGCAGGAAACAAAAAAAAATCAGAATCATGAAAGTTCTATGTGCCTTTTTATTGTTGTTTAGTTCATTGGTTTTTGCCCAAAATGTGGCTATTCGAGGTTGTATTAAAGATGCCCAAACCAAAGAACCACTTTTGGCGGCCTCAGTGGGGGTACAAAATTCAGGTTCGGGAACCATCACCAATGAAGAAGGCTTGTTTCAGCTTTCGGCACCCAAATCAGCGGCTATTGTTATTACCTATTTGGGTTACAAAACGACTGTGATTCCGGTGTCTGAATTTACCCAAGAAGTTCGAAATATTGCCCTGGAGCCCAGCGAAGAAAAACTCGAAGAAGTCATTGTGACCAAAACTCCGTTGCATGAATATTTGTTGGATGTTTTTAAAGTGTCAAAAGCGCGTTTCAACAAGCCGATTTTGTTGCATACGTATTATCGTGAGTTTGTAAAATCAAACGGAAAGCACGTAAAATTCTCAGACGGATTGCTTGATTATCACGTGAGCGGAACCACCAAAAAAACCAAGTCTGATTTGGTCATACCACAAAACCGTTCGTTCTTTTTATCTAGCGATGAAGACGATGAGGATTCGCGTTCGTTGGTGAATATTCAAACGGCTATTTCCAGAAGTTATGATTTTGGATATTTTATTGAAACCTTGCTTGATGATGATCATTACGAAGATTATGAGTTTATGCTTAAGTCAAAGAAAGATAACTCGGGAGCAGAATTGTATACGATTTATTTTGAACCCATCGCCAGTATTGAGAAACCGCTCAACAAAGGCTGGGTTACCTTTGACCCAAAAAACAAATTGATATATGAAATTGAAACTTTTATGGCTCCGTCGCATCAGCAATATGCCCGAACCATTAATTTCTTGATTGGCAAAGCTTCTATTGTAGACATTAAGTACAAAGTTGCTTTTAAGTTGGTCAATAACAATTATCTCATGTATTATAGCAATCGGTATGGCAAGGTTAGAATTTGGAACAAAAAGCTCAATTATCTTGAAGAATGGCGCAGTGATTTGATTGTAACCGATTTTGAAAAAGATAAACCTTACGACAAAAAATCGCTGTATAAGAAAAAGCGACTCTACGACAAACCAACACAATACACCGATAAGTTCTGGCAAAAAAACAATGCCATTGTGCTCACGGCTGAAGAAGAAAAAGTCATTTCTTCACTAGAAAAAGAAGCTGTAGCAGTACCCAAACCAGAATAATTTATGCCCAAAAGGAGCTTTATTCATAAGGGTTAAATTCTTATTTTTGGCATCCGTCTCAAAGACATCAAAATTCAGCAACTCAAGAAATGCAAAAATACATCAATCAACTCAACGAGGCCCAGCAAGCGCCTGTATTGCACAAAGATGGCCCGATGATTATTATTGCCGGTGCCGGATCCGGAAAAACGCGTGTGCTTACCGTGCGTATTGCTTATTTGATGAGTCAAGGCGTTGATGCGTTCAATATTTTGGCGCTTACTTTTACCAACAAAGCAGCGCGCGAAATGAAAAGCCGCATTGCGCAAATTGTCGGGAGCGGTGAAGCCAAGAATTTATGGATGGGCACCTTTCACTCAGTATTTGCCAAAATCTTGCGTGCCGAAGCTGATAAACTGGGGTTTCCGTCCAACTTTACCATTTATGATACGCAAGACAGCGTTCGATTGATATCAGCCATTATCAAAGAAAAGCAGCTGGACAAAGACATCTACAAACCCAAGCAAGTTTTGGGTCGGATTTCATCTTTTAAAAACAGTTTGATTACGGTGAAGGCTTATTTCAATAATCCCGAATTGCAAGAAGCCGATGCCATGAGCAAGAAGCCGCGTTTGGGTGAGATTTATCAAGAATATGTAGAGCGTTGTTTTAAATCAGGCGCAATGGATTTTGATGATTTGCTTTTGCGCACCAACGAATTGCTCAACCGTTTTCCGGATGTATTGGCCAAATACCAAGACCGATTCAGGTATATTTTGGTTGATGAGTACCAAGATACCAACCATTCACAGTACTTAATTGTGCGCGCGTTGTCTGATCGATTTCAGAATATTTGCGTGGTGGGCGATGATGCGCAGAGTATTTATGCTTTTCGCGGCGCCAACATCAACAACATCCTGAACTTTCAGAAAGATTATGAGCAAGCCAAAATGTACCGATTGGAGCAAAATTATCGCTCTACGGCCAACATTGTAGAAGCAGCCAATTCCATCATTGAAAAAAACAAATACAAACTTGACAAAGTGGTCTGGACGGCCAACGAACAAGGCAACCGTATCAAAGTGCACCGCAGTATTACCGATGGTGAAGAAGGTCGTTTTGTAGCGGCAACCATTTGGGAGCAAAAAATGCAATACCAAATGAACAACAATCAGTTTGCCATTTTGTACCGAACCAATGCGCAGTCACGTGCTATGGAAGACGCTTTGCGCAAACGCGATATTCCGTACCGCATTTACGGCGGTTTGTCATTTTATCAGCGCAAAGAAATCAAAGATGTGTTGTGCTATTTACGCTTGGTAATCAACCCCAAAGATGAAGAAGCTTTGGTGCGCGTGATCAATTATCCGGCGCGCGGTATTGGCGATACCACCGTTGAAAAACTCACCGTGGCGGCCAACCATTATCAGCGTTCTATTTTTGAAGTCATGGAAAACATTGACCGCATTGATTTAAAACTCAACGCGGGCACCAAAAATAAGTTGCAAGATTTTGTGACCATGATCAAGAGTTTTCAGGTAATCAATGAAACGCAAGACGCTTTTTTCTTGGCCGATCACGTAACCAAGAAAACCGGATTGGTGCAAGAACTCAGAAAAGATCCAACACCCGAAGGTATTCAGCGCATTGAAAACATTGAAGAATTACTCAACGGTATCAAAGATTTTACCGAGGGCCAAAAAGAAGTTGACGGTGCGCGTGGCGCTTTATCTGAGTTCTTGGAAGATGTTGCCTTGGCCACTGACCTGGACAAAGACACCGGCGATGATGACCGCGTGGCACTCATGACCATTCACTTGGCCAAAGGACTTGAATTTCCGACGGTGTTTATTGTAGGTATGGAAGAAGATTTGTTTCCGAGTGCCATGAGCGTGAGTACGCGCAGCGAACTTGAAGAAGAACGCCGTTTGTTTTATGTAGCGCTTACCCGCGCTGAAAAGCAAGCTTATTTGACTTATGCGCAATCGCGTTATCGTTGGGGTAAACTCACTGATAGCGAACCTTCGCGGTTTATTGAAGAAATTGACGGACAATATTTAGAATACCTCACACCAGAAGAAAGCAACTATCGATTCAAACCGATGATGGACACCGACATATTTGGCGAGATTGACAAATCAAAATTGCGTTTGGCCAAACCGGTCAGTGGAACACCGCCCAAAATACCATCGCCACCGCCGGCTGCCAACATTCGCAAACTCAAACCCATGAGCAGCCAGGCGCCGAGTCAAAATCAAAACTTATTTGATGGTCAGCTTGCGGTGGGCAACATGGTCATGCACGAGCGTTTCGGAAAAGGGCAGGTGCTGAGCCTTGAAGGCGCCGGTGCCGACAAAAAAGCCGAAATCAAGTTTGAAGTTGGCGGTATCAAAAAATTGCTCTTGCGCTTTGCCAAGCTCGACATCATTGGGTAAGTTTGATGAACGATTAACGATTAACGATTGAGGATTTTTGATTTTTGATTTTTGATTGTTTCGTGTCTGCAGCGCAGCGTGTCCAAAGGCGTAGCCGTGTCTGTAGCAAAGCGTGTCCCAGCTTACCAAAAAAAAACTGCGGTTTCCGGATTATAATATACTTTCTACGGAAACAACTGCCCGCGTGAGCGGTTGGAGCTAAGTGCCGCGCACTGCGTAAAACGCGACCCGCAGGGGCACGCCCTAGAAATAAACGGTTGAATTGTTCTTGCTTTGATTTCTTTATTCGTTATTTTGCACAGACAAACACAATACGGAGTATGTTTATGAAGTGTAAATGGTTGATGAGGTTTAGTTGAAACATCTGTAAACCGGAATGTTTTCTACACACAACGCGCAATTAAAATATGGCAGAATTTATTAAAATTTACGAAGACAAACCCAGCGAAGCCGCAATCAAGAAAGTGGCTGAGGTGCTCAGAAATGGCGGTTTGGTGATTTATCCAACTGATACGGTTTATGGGCTGGGCTGTGATATTACCAACAGTCGCGCGCTGGAACGCATTGCCAAAATCAAAGGCATCAAGCTCGAGAAAGCCAATTTCTCGTTTGTGTGTTATGATTTGAGCAACTTATCTGATTATGTGCGCCAGATTGATACCTCGACTTTTAAGTTGCTCAAACGCGCTTTGCCCGGGCCATATACTTTTATTTTGCCGGGCAACAACAATTTGCCTAAAGAATTTAAAAAGAAAAGCACTGTGGGAATTCGTGTGCCGGATAACAACATTGCGCGCGAGATGGTGCGTGTTTTGGGCAACCCGATTGTCTCTACTTCGATCCATGATGACGATGAGGTTTTAGAATATTCAACCGATCCGGAACTTATTTTTGAAAAATGGCAAAATCGGGTTGATTTGGTCATTGATGGTGGTTATGGCGACAATATAGGTTCAACCATTATTGATTTGTCGGGCTATGAACCGGTACTGGTGCGCGAAGGAAAAGGCGAAGTGGATATTTTTTAAACACGCTGCTCTGTAGACACGGCTGCGCCTTAGGACACGTTTCACTACGGACACGCTGTGCTATAGACACGGCTGCGCCTTAGGACACCTTACACTACAGACACGCTGGGCTATAGACACGGCTGCGCCTTAGGACACGTTACACTACGGACACGCTGGGCTATAGACACGGCTGCGCCTAAGGACACGTTACACTACAGACACGCTGCGCTACAGACACGGCTGCGCCTTAGGACACGTTACACTACAGACACGCTGCGCTATAGAACACGGCTGCGCCTTAGGACACGTTACACTACAGACACGCTGCGCTACAGACACGGCTGCGCCTTAGGACACGTTACACTACAGACACGCTGCGCTTTGGACACGCCCTGCGGGCTTAAGATTGGATTTATTGGGAATAAATCACTCTATTAAACTTCTTAGACTTTTTAACTTATAGACATAAAAAAACGCTCAGTGTTTGCTGAGCGTTTTTGTTTTATAGAAGGCACAAATTACTTGGCCGGTTTTTTCATTTCTTTTTCGATCATTTCGTAGAACTCATCGATTTTTGGCATGACCACAATGCGGGTTCTGCGGTTTTTAGAGCGATTGTCCGCCGTGTTGTTGGCCACGAGCGGAATATATTCGCTACGACCGGCGGCAATGAGTTGTGCCGGATTTACTTTTAAATCTTTGGTCAGTACGCGCACAATGGCGGTGGCGCGTTTAACGCTCAAATCCCAGTTGTCAAGCAATACAGCGTTTCCGGTAAACGGAACGTTGTCTGTATGGCCTTCAACCATACACTCAAAAGTTGGTTTGTCATTGATGACTTTGGCTACTTTGGCGAGTACTTCTTTGGCGCGGTCGCTCACCATATAACTGCCACTTTTAAAGAGTAATTTATCGGCAATAGAGATGAATACTACGCCTTTTTCAACATTCACTTCAATGTCTGGGTCAGAAATACCCACAGAGCTTTTCAGGCTGGTGACCAAAGCTAGAGTAACACTGTCTTTTTTGGTTAAAGCATCTTGCATTCTTGAAATTTTCAAGTCTTTTTCTTTGATGGTTTCTAATGCTTTTTCAATATTTTGAGCTCCTTGATGCGTGAGTGTGGTCATGTTGCCGACGTTGTTGATCAAATCAGCATTGTTCTTTTTCAAGAAATCAACTTGGCTTGATAACGACTCTTTTTCGCTCAAACACATATTGAGTTTTACCGTGGTTGCGTTTAACAAATCTTGGCACTCTTTATTTTTTTGCTCGAGTTCGGCAATTTTCTTTTTGGTACCACATGAAGTGGATAGTAAACCAAGAACGGACAGGGCTAAAATGATTCTCTTCATAATAAAAGGCTTTGTTTGTTATGTGGGCAAAAATAAGGCATAAAACGCAGAGCAGCCAACAGGATACTATAAACTAATGTTAAAAAATGTCTTGAAAGTGTTTTTTTCTACGCACAAAATATTGATAAACAATGCTGGTGGTCAGATAATATTTACGGATTGGGTTTGCGCGTCTTTTTTTGTAAGTTTTAGAAATCAAACCATAGAAAGCAAAATGCGCTCTGATAATAGCCCAACAATGTTTTGGTTTTTGTTGCAGTATGAATTGAATGCCGGCAATTCCGTCCAGAATCAATCGAGAAATGATGATGGGCATAATGCTTTGCTCGGGTAGATTTTTTACCAACATGAGCAACGAATTTCTAAAATTCAAAAAGGTTTTCTGCGGATGGCCTTGTTGCAAAGTAGCGCCGCCTAGATGATAAACGGTTGATTTGGGTTCATAAACTACTTTGAAGCCCAGATTGTGGGCGCGCCAACACAAATCAATTTCTTCTTGATGCGCAAAAAAATCAGTATCAAAACCGCCTAAGGTTTTAAAAATTTCATTTCTAATAAACAAACAGGCGCCCGAAGCCCAGAAAATATTGATAGTTTGGTCGTATTGGCCGCGATCTTCTTCAATCGTGTCAAACAAGCGTCCGCGGCAAAACGGATACCCGAATTGGTCCAAATAACCACCGGCAGCTCCGGCATATTCAAATTTAGATTTGTTTTTAAAGTCGAGGATTTTGGGTTGAACAATGGCCGTTTTCGGTTGTGCTTTGAATTGTTCTAAAATAGGTTTGAGCCAATGCTGGGTGACTTCAATATCAGAATTAACCAAGGCCAAAATGGGCTCGCTTAGGTGTTGCAAAGCTTGATTGTATCCGCCGGCAAAACCCCAATTTTGTGTGTTTTGAATGATTTTTACTTCCGGGTGATTTGATTGAACCCAAACAATGGAATCATCGGTAGATGCATTGTCGGCTACATAAATATTAGCTTCAGGCGAATATTGTACAACCGAAGGCAAAAATTGTTCAAGCAATGGGCGTCCGTTCCAGTTCAGGATAACAACAGCAACTGAAGGTTGATTCATAAACGTTGGTTTTGCGTGGGTAAATCGGCCAAAAATTGATAGCGCTGGTTTTGAACATCCATTTGACAAAAGTAGTGATTCAAACCATTGGTGACCATGAGATATTCGGCATCAAGGGTCAGATTGTAGCGCGCAATTTGATCAAAAACTTCTTGGGTGATTTTTACTTCGGGCGCTTTGCACTCAACCAATAAGAAAATGCTTCCGTCAGGCTTGAAAACCAGAGCGTCGTAGCGTTTATTCAGTCCGTTTACTTTGAGTGATTTCTCTACATTCAGGTGTGAAATTGGGTATTTTTTTTCTTGCAACAACCATTGAACGGCGTGTTGACGCACCCATTCTTCGGGGGTGAGCATCACAAATTTTTTACGGATTGCATCAAAAATAGCAGTTTTATTTTCACTATTTTTGAGCCGAAACCGATAAGCCGGAAAATTGAGTTTTTGCATGCGTCAAAGATAAATAAATTGTTCATTGACGCTGAATTTGATTTAAAAACCGGCGCATCAGCAAACTTAAAGCCCAGCCCCGATGGGAGGGAAAATCCTTTTGCAGCGTTCTTGAGCGCAAAAGATTTGGAAGGACAGCGGGAATTTGCTACAAAAATAAAATAAAAACCTTGGACGAAGTAGTTAAAATAGTCAACGACATCAAAGCCGGAAACATCAAACCCATTTATTTTTTGATGGGCGAGGAGCCGTATTATATTGATAAACTCAGCGATTTTATTGAAGAAAATGTGCTCACTGAAGACGAGAAAGGCTTTAACCAAACCGTGATGTACGGCCGCGATGTGAGTATGGAAGAGATTATTTCGGCTGCAAAGCGCTATCCGATGATGGCCGAGCGCCAAGTAATTATTGTGAAAGAAGCCCAAGATTTGTCTCGTTATATGGACAAGTTTGAAGCTTATGCCGAACAACCCACACCTACAACGGTTTTGGTTTTTGGCTATAAATACAAAACGCTTGACAAACGCAAAAAAGTAACCAAATTGATCGAAAAAAACGGTTTGGTGTTCGAGAGTAAAAAGCTGTACGAAAATCAAGTAGGCGATTGGATCAAACGCGTCTTGCAAGGCAAAAACTACGGTATTGAACCCAAAGCCAACGCCATGCTCGTAGAGTTTTTGGGTACTGATTTGAGCAAAATCAACAATGAACTTGAAAAGTTGCAGATTGTTTTGCCCAAAGGAACAACCATCAATGCACAGCACATTGAAGAAAACATTGGTTTTAGTAAAGACTTTAATGTGTTTGAGTTGCGCAAAGCCATTGGCGAGAAGAACCAACTCAAGGCCTATCAGATTGCTAAATATTTTGCTGATAACCCGAAAGAAAATCCGATGATTTTTATAATACCGCAAGTGTTTTCATTTTTTGTGAGCTTGTTGCAATACCACGGTTTGAAAGATAGAAACCCCAAAAATGTTGCGGCGGTGCTCAAGGTGAATCCGTATTTTTTAAAAGATTACGATGTGGCTTTGCGGAATTATCCGATGAAAAAAGTGAGTAGCATTGTGGCCAAACTGCGCAATATTGATGTGAAAAGCAAAGGCGTTGGCGCGAATGCATTGCCCATGCACGATTTGCTCAAAGAAATGTTGGTGACGATTTTCTCATAACTGATGACTTTGTATATTTGGCGCTGCTATAACCACCACTAAAAATTCTAAACATGAAAATGATGAATAAAAATACCGTCTTGGGCTGGGCTACCCTTATCATGGTGATTATGGGATTAATCCTCATAGGCATGGGCATTTTTAAATACAATGAAATAGCCGGCTGGGGTTTTGGCACCGTCGGGGTTGGTTTTTTGGCCAATGCATGGGTATTCAATGCGCTCAAGGGTAGAGTCTAACATTCTGGTTGTTGATAACTTTTAAGCTCCTTAAGTGGGGCTTTTTTTATGTCAACTGTTAACGTTTGGGTAACTATTTTTTAACCGACACTATTGAGTGGTTTACCTCAAATTTTTGAATAGACCGCCAAACTATTCTAATATTGACCCTCTAAACCCAAAAAAAACTATGATTAAAATGAAAAAAACGATTGGTGGGTTGTTGCTCTTGTTCACTGCGTATGCCCATGCGCAAACAGGCGTGACAGTAACCTATTACGATGGCAACGTGCAAAGCTTTAGCGTGGCCACGAGCGGAAAACTCTATTTTGACGCATCAAATGTATTGATTAAAGCCGACGCTTCGGTGGCTGTACCGACCACGATTCCGGTAGCGCTCATCAGAAAAATCACTTTGGGCAGTAACTTGGCCAACGAAACTTTTCAAGTAGACAACAGCTTGGCATTGTATCCGAATCCGGGTGCGCAGGAAGTGCGTATTAGCTCAATTGTAGAGCAAACACTCAAAACAGAAGTTTATAACTTAACCGGACAATTGATGTTGCAAGGTGAATATCAACCCAACCAGAGCATTGATGTTTCTGGTTTGACTTCGGGTTTGTATTTTTTTAAAATCAATGGTGTCACCCTTAAATTCAGCAAAAAATGAGCAAGTTCTATTGTATTTTAGTCGCTTTGTTGCTGATGGGTTCCTTATCGGCACAACAAAAAATCAGAGTGCACAACTCAGGCAATGTGATGTATGCCAAAGAAATCACTTCGGTAGACAGCATCAAACTCGATAACACTTATGCCAAGTTCAAACTATCGGCTGATCCAACAGTTTTAAATCTGCAAAAAGCGGTCATTGACAGTTTGACTTTTACTGCGAGTAATGTGGTTTTAGATAAAATTTACATTATTTATAACGGTGCTGACAACGCCACCATCATCAATCCGTTTGCAACGCAAGGTGTAAATATTACTGCCAATGCCGGAACAGTGGTGGTCAACGCAACTTCGGGCATCGCCAATCTTGAATACAATGTTTTGGGTGCAACCGATAACGGAAGCCTGACACTTACCTCAGATACCGATGTTCAGTTGGTGTTGAACAACCTTACTTTGACCAACCCAAGCGGGGCAGCTTTTGATCTTTTGGGCGGACATACGGCTCATATACTTTTGACACCCGGAACCACTAATACATTAAATGACGGAGCCACGAGTGCCCGCAATGGTGTCATTACCTCTGATGGCGCGGTTACGGTAAGCAACACAGGTTCGTTGATTATTCATGGATTCGCCAAGCACGGAATCAACACCTCTTCGAGCATTTCGGTAGATAATGCCAACATTACCATTGCTTCGGCGGTGACTGATGGTTTGCACTGCGAAGGTTTTTTGATGAATTCAGGAACGCTCAACATTACTTCATTGGGTGATGGCATTGATGCCGGAAACGCGCTTGTAGCCATTCACGGAGGAACCATCAATATCACTTCGACTACGGCTGATGTAAAAGCCATCAAGACCGGAACCAATGTGATTAATATAGATGGCGGAACATTTACGCTCAATGTTTCCGGAGCACAATCTAAAGCGGTGAGTGCCAAAGGCGATATCAACATCAGTGGCGGAAGCTTTACCGTGAATATATCAGGCGCTGCGGTTTTAGTAGCTGAAGGAAGCGGATTCAATCCGTCGTATGCTACTGCTTTTAAAACCGATGCCAACATCAATATTGCTAACGGAACTTTTAATGTTACTTTGACTACAACGGCCAACGGAGCCAAAGGTTTTTCGGGCGCTACGGGCATCAACATTAGTGGAGGTAATTTTACCATGACTGCTGCCGGAGGTGCTGCTACTTATACCAATGCCAGTGGTGCTGCCGATGCTTATTCGGTAACTTGTTTTAGTTCAGATGCCGCTATTTCGGTTGACGGAGGAACATTCAACCTAAACATTTCAGGCGCCGGCGGAAAAGGAATTTCAGCCGATACTTTGGTCAACATCGGAAACGCATCGGCCGGACCCAATATGACCATCACCAACACGGCTTCGAGATTTTTGGTATCGGGCACGAACAATTCGGCAACCGCCAATTATGTAACGCCTAAATGTATCAAAGGAACCACCGGAGTAAATATAGTTAATGGTCAGTTGACGCTTTCAGTAGCCAATCAAAACAGCGTTTGTATTGATTCAGATGCAACCATTCATGTCAATGGCGGAACCATCGGTTGTACGGTGGGCGGAAATCAATCAAAAGCATTGAAATCAGTAGGCGATATGAACCTTGGAGGCGGAACCATCAACATTACTGCTACCGGAGGAGTGGCTTTAGAAACTTCAGGAACCGGAAATATTCCATCTTACTGCGCCGGACTCAAATCAGATACCAACATCAATTTAGCCGGAACCAACGTAACTATTTCAGGAACCGGGGCTGCTTTTAAAGGCGTTTCGGCCAACAACATCAACATGATTGGCGGTATTGTAAATGTTACCTCTTCGGGCACCGGAGCTACTTTTACCAATGCATCCAATGCAGTTGATTCATACAGTTCGGCTGCTTTCTCGGCCGATACCAGTTTGAATATTACCGGCGGAACTGTGACCACCAGTTGTTCTGGCAACGGCGGAAAAGGTTTAAAATCAGACGGAACTATTACGATTGGTTCTGATACGGGCAATCCGACGATTAGCATTACTACTACAGGCAACAGATTTACCGTATCAGGTTCTGATTACAACCACCCGAAAACTTTGGTAAGTGTTGGCGTACTCAACATCAACAACGGAAACATCACGATCAATTCTTCAGACGACGGAATTCACTCAGATGCTACAGTAGTAGTGAATGGCGGTAATATTGTGGTGAATGCCAATTCAACCACGCAAGGAATGGGCGAAGGCGTTGAGGCTCCGATTATTCGTTTCAATGGCGGGGTCACCAATATTACTTCTTCAAACGACGGAATCAATGCTACCTTCGGAATGGTGGCCGGCGGAACCGAATCGAATGACAACAGCCATTTGTATATTACCGGTGGAATTGTCATTGTGGCCGGTAAAGATGCTATTGACAGCAACGGAAATATTACCATCACCGGTGGAACTACCATTGTCAATGGCCCGACGAGCTCGCCCGAGGAAGGTTTAGATTTCAACGGAACGTTTTTGATGAACGGCGGATTGTTGATTTCAGCAGGATCAAATTCTAACATGACCAAAGCCATGGCCAATACGTCAACCCAAGTGAGTATGTACATTAAATCTTCGGGGCAATTAGCCACCACATCGTTGTTGCATATTCGCGATAATGCAGGTAATGAACTGTTGACTTTTAAACCTAAAAATGCGGTGTATTATTTCCATTTTTCAAGACCAGAATTGACTCAAAATACCGGGTACAACATTTATTTTGGCGGAACATACACCGGCGGAAGTTATGTAGGCGGAACCACCGGCTGGGGCTTATATACCGGCGGAAGTTATTCACTCACCGGAGCCACACTCAAGAAAACCTTTACATCTTCGGCATCAGCTACGGTCAATACAGTGACTTTTTAAAATTATAACCTACCACATAACCACCCAACCGGCTTTGAAGCAATTCAGGCCGGTTTTTTCATGACCAAATCAATCACACTAAAGTTATCTTTTTGTATACAGAATTCTCTTTTGATGGCTTGCATTCTTTTTATTATCAATTATCTTTGCACACATTGTTCTTTAAAATTAACATTAATTAAATCATACTGTAGTTATGTCAGACGATAAGAAAGTCATATTCTCAATGCAAAAAGTCAGCAAGGCTTACCAAGGAAGTGACAAACAAGTCTTAAAAAATATTTATCTCAGTTTCTTTTACGGAGCCAAAATCGGCATCTTGGGTCTGAACGGATCGGGTAAATCATCTTTGCTCAAAATCATTGCCGGAGTTGATAAAAGCTACCAAGGCGATGTGGTATTTGCACCGGGTTATACCGTAGGCTATTTAGAGCAAGAACCCCAACTCGATGACAGCAAAACCGTGATTGAAATTGTCCGTGAAGGTGTGGCTGAGACGATGGCTGTTTTGGATGAGTTCAACAAAATCAACGATATGTTTGGTTTGCCTGAGGTGTATGAAGATGCCGATAAGATGCAAAAACTCATGGATCGTCAAGCTGAATTACAAGACAAAATTGACGCATTGGGCGCTTGGGAGATCGACAATAAATTAGAAGTTGCCATGGATGCACTCCGCACTCCTGAGGGTGATGCGCCGATTAAAAATCTATCGGGTGGTGAGCGTCGTCGCGTGGCTTTGTGTCGATTATTGTTGCAGCAACCCGATGTTTTATTGCTTGATGAGCCTACCAACCACCTCGATGCCGAAAGCGTTTTGTGGTTAGAGCAACACTTAGCCCAATATGCCGGAACCGTGATTGCCGTAACGCACGACCGTTATTTCTTAGACAATGTGGCCGGTTGGATTTTAGAGTTGGATAGAGGAGAAGGTATTCCGTGGAAAGGAAACTATTCCTCATGGCTCGATCAAAAATCGAAACGTTTAGAGCAAGAAGAGAAAGTAGCTTCCAAGCGTCGTAAAACTTTAGAGCGCGAGTTAGATTGGGTACGACAAGGTGCCAAAGGTCGTCAGACCAAGCAAAAAGCGCGTTTGCAGAACTACGATAAATTGCTCAACGAAGATCAAAAACAACTCGAAGAGAAACTCGAAATCTATATTCCGAATGGTCCGCGTTTAGGGACCAACGTAATTGAAGCGCAAAATGTAGCCAAAGCGTTTGGTGATAAATTGTTGTATGACAATCTCAATTTTACGCTTCCACAGGCGGGTATAGTGGGAATTATTGGGCCAAACGGCGCCGGTAAATCAACCATTTTTAAAATGATTATGGGGCAAGAGCAACCTGATTCAGGAAGCTTTACCATTGGTGATACCGTGAAGATTGCATATGTGGATCAATCGCACAGCAACATTGACCCAAACAAAACTATTTGGGAAAACTTCTGCGATGGTCAAGAACTCATCATGATGGGCGGCAGACAAGTCAATTCACGCGCTTATTTGTCAAGATTCAATTTTGGCGGAAGCGATCAAAACAAAAAAGTATCGGCTTTGTCTGGTGGTGAGCGCAACCGTTTGCATTTGGCCATGACACTCAAAGAAGAAGGCAACGTTTTATTGCTTGATGAGCCCACCAATGACTTAGACATCAATACGCTGCGCGCGCTTGAAGAAGGCCTTGAAAACTTTGCGGGTTGCGCGGTGATTATCTCACACGACCGTTGGTTTTTAGATAGAATTTGTACCCATATTTTGGCTTTTGAAGGAAACTCTGAAGTATATTTCTTTGAGGGTGGATTCTCAGATTATGAAGAAAACAAGAAAAAACGTTTGGGTGGCGATTTAACGCCGAAACGCATCAAATACAGAAAACTCATCCGCAATTAATCTGAATCAAATCAATATAATGTAAATTTCATGCGTGATTTGAATAGGATTTTTTATTGGATATTGATTTTGCCGTTTTTTGTTCATGGTCAACAAGTTTATGAGCGTGAGCTCATTGAGCAACAAATCAACAAAGCCGGGAATTATTTTAATCAGGGCGATTATGCGCGCGCACTCGATTTATCCAAAACGGCACTTAAACATTCATATAGAATCAATGATGATTATTGTTTGGCGCATGCCTACAATGCCATTGGCGTGATTTACGATGAATTTTCTGAGGCTAAATATGCGCTCTCTTTTTATAACAAAGCGCTCGAACATGCGCTTAAAATTGAAAATGATTCGCTCAAAGATTGGATTTACAGCAATTTAGGCAGTGTTTATTACTTCAATAAAATTGATGTAAAAAAAGGAATTGGCTATTACAAAAAAGCTTTGGTTTATGCCGAAAAAATTCAAGACAGCACCCAAATCACTTTTGGAAAACTCAATATTGCGAGTGCTTATTTCTCAATCAACGATTTTAAAAATGGCGTTCCGTATTTAAAAGATTCAGAGAGTTTTGTCAAACGCCGCGGCTTGCCCGAAATGCGGTTTACTTTTACTTCGCTCTCAGGCATATACAATACACATATTGAAAAGCCCCAAAAAGCCATAGAGTTGTATGCGCAAGCCGTTCAAATTGCCCAAAAAAACAAACTCGATTCTTTTTTGGTCAATGCTTATGACAACATCGCTGAGCACTATAAAATGTACCATGAGCCTGAGTTAGAAAAACAATTCAGAGCCAAATCAGTGGCACTCAAAGGGCAGTTGTACTCACAAGAAGACAAAGAAATTCTATCAGAATCGGCTACGCAAATTCAAATGGATGAATATCGTGTGCAGTTAGACCGTATTGAGCTTGAAAACGAAAAACATATACAGAAACTTCAAGAATCAAAAGCAGTTTTATGGCTGGGATCTGTATTGGGTATTGCTTTGTTGGTATTGGTTTTTACGTTGTATCGAAGCAATCGGTTTCGTCAAAAAGCCAATGCTGAATTGCTGTTGGCCAATCAAGAACTCAAAATAGCCAAAGAAAAAGCCGAAGAAGCCTCGCAGCTTAAAACCCAATTTGTTTCAACCATCACTCATGAACTCAGAACGCCTTTGTACGGAGTGGTAGGTATTACGGATATGTTGTCTGACGAGCATCCGGAACTCAAAGAAAGTACCCATTTAAATTCGCTCAAATTCTCTGCGCGTTATCTGCTTTCACTGGTCAATGATATTTTGCAACTCAATAAAATTGAAGAAAAAAAGATTTCTCTTGAAAAAGTTCCATTTAACTTGGTTGATGAGGTTCATATCATTCGAAATTCAGTACAATATATTGCCACCAACAACAACAATCTGTTGGAAATTATCATCGATGAAAATATTCCCGAGCGTCTTTTGGGCGATAAATTGCGATTGTCACAAATCATCATGAATTTAACCTCAAATGCACTCAAATTTACGCGGGATGGCTGGGTGAAAGTTCAAGCGCAACTCACAGAAGTTCGGGGTTCGGTTTATGAAATACAGTTTTCGGTCCAAGACAATGGTGTGGGAATTTCACCCAATGATCAAAGCAAAATTTTTGACATGTTTGTTCAGGTGGGCCGCAGTGATGAGGATTACCAAGGAACCGGTTTGGGATTGGCCATTGTCAAGAAGTTGGTAAACTTATTCGGGGGGCAAATTCATCTGGAAAGTACTTTGGGCAAAGGAACCACTTTTACTTTTAGCATCGGGTTTGAAAAGGCTGATGAATTGGCTCAGGAAATTGTTCCTGAATTAGCAACAACTGAATTGTCCAACATTAAAATCCTCATTGTTGAAGACAACAAAATCAATCAACTGGTTACCCAAAAAATCATGGACAAACACCAAATTCAATGTGATATGGTGGCCGATGGATTTGATGCATTAAAAATACTTGAAACGCGCACTTATGATGCTATTTTAATGGATATCAACATGCCTGGAATGAATGGCTATGAAACCACCAAAAGATTGCGCGCGATGGGTGTGAAAGCTCCGGTAATTGCTCTTACGGCTTTTGATAAAGACGAGGTCAAGTCAGAGGTTTTTGCCAGCGGAATGAACGACATTATGATCAAACCTTTTGAGCCCAATCAACTTTTTGAAGTAATTCATAAGCAATTAAACAACGCTTAGTTTAATACCAGCGTTTTTTGTTCTTTTTTGAACCGCTGGATTTTCTGGAGTTTTTGGTTTTTCCGCTGCGTTGCTGTCCTTTGGCTTCCGGCTGGGTGGCTCCTGAACGATTTTGTACCGGTTTTTCTTCTTCTTTCCAAGTAAACGGATGATCGGCGATGGTTTTTACATCCACTTTGATGAGTCGCTGAATGTCTTTCCAATAAGGAGCTTCATCTTTTGAGCAAAATGATATGGCCAATCCGCCATGACCTGCACGTCCGGTTCTGCCAATGCGATGTACATAAGTTTCGGGAATATTGGGCAAATCAAAATTAATCACAAAGGGCAATTGCTCAATATCAATACCGCGCGCCGCAATATCTGTGGCTACCAAAATACTTACTTCTTTGTTTTTAAAAGCATCAAGCACGCGTTGACGCGAGGTTTGGGTTTTATCGCCGTGAATCGCTTCGGCAGGAACACCGCGTTTGCGCAATGAACGTACTATATTGTCAGCGCCGTGTTTGGTTCGTGAGAAAACCAACACGTTGGCTAAGTTTTCATTGCGAATTAAGTGATACAGTAAATTTCTTTTTTCAGATTTCTCAACAAAGTAAATCTGCTGTTCTACTTTTTCAGCCGTTGATGAAACCGGAGTTACCGTTACAGTAGCAGGATCGGTTAAAAACATTTCAGCCAATTCGCGAATCGGAAGTGGCATGGTGGCCGAGAACAATAGCGTTTGCCGATTATCAGGAGTGAGTTTGACAATCTTTTTGACATCGTTTACAAAACCCATGTCGAGCATCTGATCAGCTTCGTCCAAAACCAAGGTATGTAAATGGTCTAGGTCAATGAATCCTTGTTTGTGTAAGTCGAGCAATCTGCCCGGTGTAGCAATCAAAACATCAATGCCTTTTTGGAGTTTTTCTACTTGCGGATTCTGTGAAACGCCCCCAAAAATAGTCAGTTGGGTAACGTTGGTGTATTTTCCGTAGGCATCAAAATTCTCACCAATTTGCAGCGCCAATTCTCGGGTAGGGGTAACAATGAGCGCACGGATGAGTTTTCTTTTTTTGTTTGATCCGACAATTCGGTGTAAGTGATGTATGATAGGAATGGCAAAAGCAGCTGTTTTTCCGGTACCGGTTTGGGCGCAACCGACCAAGTCGCGACCGTCGAGTACCACCGGAATGGCTTGTTCTTGTATAGGAGTAGGTTGGGTATATCCTTGTTCAGCAACTGCAGTTAGGATGCTTTTGGATAGGAGTAATTCTTCAAATAACATATAATTTTGGCCAGGACACTTAGTTGGTGTCAAGCGCTGCAAAGATAGGTTATTTAATTGAAGCAGATTTTACTTCGGTAAAGTTCACTTCCATTCGGGCAATTAGCTGTGGTTTCGGATCATTGGCTTTCATAAAATCAGTGACCAAATAACCGATGAGTTTACCCACTAAATGCGCGTTTTTTTCCTCGCCCAATTCGGGAGCACCTTCACAGATATGTAAATAGGCGGCATTTTGGTCGCTTCCAAAAAAATGAATAAACTGACGCAATTGTTCAACCGAAAAGCCGCTCAAAGTCATAGCACTGCTCGCAATCCCCGGAATGGCATCGAGGTCAACTTCAATTCCGTAGGTATTGTCTTTGAGAAAGTTTTGTGCTACTTGCAGTTCATTTTGAAAAGTTTTAGCTTGTCGAATCGCTATCTCGTCATAGGTATTGAAACGAACACGCGAATGAATTTTTTTGATGCGCGTGAGCACTTTTTTAGAAGTATAGTTTTCGTGCAAACCAAAAATGAAATATTTGTTCAGAAAACCTTCTTCATAGGCATAGGAGAACCCGTTGCCGCTGTGTCTGCCTTCTAAAATTCTAAAATCTGAATGGGCGTCAAAGTTTACTGCATTGATGGGTTTTCCTTTGGCCAGAGCAGTTCCTTTGATGTTTCCGTAGGCGTTGTTGTGCCCGCCGCCAATGACAATCGGAATTTTTCCGGCTTTGACTATCATGGAAATGATGTGGGCCACTTCTTTGTCAATACGCACTACTAAATCGTTAAATTTTTTACGATCAGCGATGTTGTGGTAGTTCAAATTTTGAGCTTCGGCCATTTCTTCAGAAACATCTAAATGACCTAAAACGAGCAATTCACTTCCTTTACAGAACTTATTAAACTGAATATTAGCGATGCTTTTGATGGCACTTTCCCAGGCAGAATAAGTTCCCGGACGGCCAAAATTAGCGCGAACACCTATGTCTTCGGGGATTCCAAAAAGCACATAACGCGCAACAGATTGTTGTAAAAAAGTTGCTATAGATTTGGTGCCTTTGGGAACAACCTGCATCTTTTCGCCAAATTTAATTTCGCCGCTTCGATGGTTGGTAACCCGCGCCAAATCTAGGTTGCTAAACGGTATGAGCTTGTCCATAAAAACTTTTTTAACCCTAAAAATATATTCGAGCAAACTTACGTTATAAACCCAAATATTATTACTTTTGTTCAAATAAAATGTAAAATTATGGAAAATCAGAAAAGCAATTCAAATTTAAAAGCAGTTATAGCTGTGTTGGCTTTGCTTTTGGTAGGAAGCCTCGTGTACATCTTCAAGATGACTTCAGACGCCAAAGCAATGCAAACCGAACTGACTGAAACTAAATCTGACAAGGCATCAGTCATGAAAGATTTAGAAGAACTCAAAGCCAGATACGATGCAGCCATTGCTGAAAACACTTCAATGTCAGATGAGTTAATCGCTGAGCGCGAGAAAGTGGTAAATTTGATGGCTGATTTGAAAAAGTCTAAAGGTGATGCAGCTTCGATGGCCAAGTACAAAAAAATGTACAATGAGCTTGAAGGTAAAATGAAAACGCTCATGGCTGAGAACGATGCACTCAAAAAAGACAATGCGAAGTTAACTACCCAACGCGACAGTACAGTTACCGTTTTGGGTGAAGCACGCAAATACAACGAAGTTTTAGTCGGACAAAATGAAGAATTGTCTAAAACTGTTGAAATTGCTCAGAAATTAACCATCAGCAATTTAAAAACAGCCGCTTACAAACTCAGAAGTTCAGGAAAACAAATTGAAACTGATAAAGCACGCAAGGCAGATATTTTAAAAATCAGTTTTACCATTGCTGAAAACAAAGTAGCCAAACAAGGTGATAAAACTTATTATATTCAAGTGATTGACAGTAAAAACAATGTGTTGGGCGAAAAACAAACTGAGAATTTTGGTGATAATTCACTCACATATAGCTTTCAAACTACTGTAAAATATGAGAATAAATCTGTAAATGTTTCTCAAGATTTGCCTGGTAAGAGCTTTGAAAAAGGAACTTATTTTGTAAACGTATTTGACAAAGGCGAACTCGTTTCAAAATCAAGTTTTAGTTTGAGATAATATTTCAATTACTATAAAATTAAAAGGGAATCTAATTAGATTCCCTTTTTTTATCTCAGTACTTTTCCGTCAATGATGACCTGATCAATCAAATTACTGCCAAAAGCATAAGGTAACTGATAATACGAAGGAATAAGTTGTGTAATAATCAAATTGGCTTTTTTGCCTATGGTAATACTGCCGTGTGTTTTTGATAATCCCAGGGCGTAAGCACCGTTGATGGTGGCTGCATTGATGGCTTCTTCGGGGGTCATTTTCATTTTGATACAAGCTGTTGCCACTACAAAATTCATATTGCCTGAAGGTGTAGAACCCGGATTAAAATCAGTAGCCAAAGCCAATGGAAGCCCGGCTTGGAGCATTTTTCGGGCGGGTGTATACGGAATGCTCAAAAAATAGGAACACGAAGGCAAGGCAACCGGCATGGTATTCGAATTTTTCAAAGCTTCAATATCTTCATCGCTCACCAATTCCAGATGGTCTACAGAAAGTGCTTGATATTGAACGCCCAAAGCCACGCCGCCCAGCACATTGAATTGGTTGACGTGAATTTTTGGAATCAATCCGTGTTTATGGCCGGCTTTTAGAATTTGCTCGGTTTCTTGGGTTGAGAAGTAACCGCTTTCGCAAAAAACATCGATGTATTCAGCTAATTTTTCAGAGGCAATTTGCGGTATCATCTCATTTATGATCTGATAGATGTATCCTTGATGATTGTTTTTAAATTCTGTGGGATATGCATGCGCGCCCAAAAAAGTGGCTTTAATGGCTACCGGATACGTTTCTTTTAATCGTTTGATAACGCGCAACATTTTGATTTCATTCTCTGGTGTAAGACCGTAACCAGATTTAATCTCAACAGCTCCGGTGCCCAATTTCATGACTTCTTCCAACCGAACTTTAGATTGTTCATACAATTCGTCTTCAGTAGTTTGCTGTAGCTTGGCCGCTGAATTCAGAATTCCACCACCGCGCTCGGCAATTTGCTCATAGCTGAGTCCGTTGATTCTGTCAACAAATTCCTGTGATCGGTTTCCGGCGTAAACAATGTGGGTATGGCTGTCACACCAAGCCGGAAGTACTGTTTTACCGGTGGCGTCAATGATGTGTTCAGGTTCAAATTTCGGACAGTTTTCCATTGACCCAAAATCGCGGATTAAATCATTTTCAATGAGTAAATATGCATTTTTAATCAAGGGTAATTCGGCCATAGCCGCACCTGAAACTTTTAAAACCGAGGCTTCTCTGATTTGCAAAAGTTCCTGAATATTGATGATGAGTGTGCGCATTTGGTTTTTTTGGTAAATGTAATTTGAAATTTAAAAACTCCTATATTTAGTCGCAAATAATTCTCGATGAAAAAGGTTCAATACGATAAAGTCAGAAAGGTGCAACCAGAATATTTTGTATACACCGGTACACACAATACTGAGCCGGTTGATATGCAAATGTTTGTGTACAATGATGTGGGTTTTGAACAATACGATCATGTTTCTGTTGAACGGATTCAAAAAGAAATGCATGATGAAAAACAATTGCAAGATGTAATATGGCTTAATATTCACGGTTTACATCAAGTAGAGATCATTCAAAAAATCGGCGCACTTTTATCGGTAGAACCTTTTGTGGTGAGCGATATTCTCAATGTAACGCGCCGACCCAAAATCGAAGAATTGAATGATATTTTGTTTTTCAGCATCAAATCGATCCTGCCGGATAAACAAAAAAAACTGCGTATAGAGCAATTGAGTTTTATTCTCAAAGACAATTTGTTGGTTTCGTTTCAAGAAAAGAAGAGCGATTTTTTTGCACACATTCGCGAGCGCATCAAAACCCACAGCGGAATTGTCCGTAAAAAACGCAATGACTATTTGCTTTATTTGTTGCTTGATGCGGTCATGGAGAACTTTTATATTACCCTTGAATATTATGAAGATCTGATTGAAGTTTTGATGGTCGAATCTAAAACCAATGAAAATCAAGAAGTTTTGGTGCGTATTGAAAAAACGCGTGAAGAACTCAATTTTCTCAAGCGTTCACTACTACCCATGCGCGATGCACTGTTGAGTTTGAAAACCAAGCACAGTGATGATGACATCAAAGCAATTGACCATACCAACCATGTATTTTTTGCGCGTCTGCACCAAAAATCTTTAGAAATTCTCGAGCAAATTGAATACGATATGAATACGCTTGACAGTGCATCAAACTTTTATTTTTCGGCACAAAGCCATAGAATGAATCAAATCATGAAATTGCTTACAGCCGTTTCAGTCATCTTTATGCCACTTACTTTTATAGTAGGCGTCTACGGAATGAACTTTGAATTCATGCCAGAACTTCATTACAAACCCGCTTATTTTATGGTATTGGCAGCCATGTTTTTGATTGTGGTTGGCATGGTTGTGTATTTTAAAAAGAAGAAGTGGTTTTAGCGACTTGGTTTGAGTTTGATCCAAATGCCTTTCATAGAAGTTATGTTGAGTGGAAACTCTAAAAAGACATGTGCCAAACTCAAAAAACTCAGAGCGATAAAGCCTATTTTAAAATTATAAATGTACAAAGCACTGCTGACTGCCCAAATGGCTAAAATAGTTTTGAGTTTGCTGCCGCTTAAGTTTTTTCCCCAACCAATGATGGATGTTTTAGAGAACCAATTCAAGTAGTGATAAGTATAGGCAAAGGCAATAAAAATCTGAATTTTAATGCCCATTTCAGACAAATAAGCGTATTGATTTGATTGAATTCCTGTGAAGAAATTGGATATCGTGGCTCCAACAATAGCAAAACCGCTGTCATTGAATGATTGTTGACTGCGCTCTGAAATGTTGTAATACTCTACCGGATTTATTTTGCTGATCCAAATAATGATGGGCACCAGAAACATCAATACAATGGCGATGATACCGGGTTTGCTCTTTGAATTCATGGTTCCATAAATCATGAAGAGCAATGTAAAAAGATAAACGTGTATCAAAGTCGGAACAAAAATCATTACGCCTAATGAAATCATGGGTAAAAAATGCATGATAGGGATTGCCACCGCTATGCTCGCCAACAAAAACAAAGCTAAATGCATTTTGTTTTTAAAGTGAATTAATCCAATGGCAAACAACAATGAAATCAGTAAAATTTCATCGGTTGATTGAATTATCGAATCAAAAAAACTTTTAGCAGCAGTTGTTTGCGCCCAACCAAATGCATCGACGCGTTGTAAAAACGGTAGCGAAACCACCAATGACAGCCCCACAAACAACCAAATCCAGTTGGTGTTTTTTGAAAAGTAGTTTTTTTCTTTGAGCCAATTGATTTCAGTCATATAATGAAGCGGTCCTAAAAAGGCATACGAAAACAAAAACATCTCATAAGGAACATGAAAGGCCAAAAAGAGTGATACTACGATAAGAATCAGATTGAGCAAATCGACATCGCGGGTGTTCATCGGTTCAATTTATGTATTAGATGTTCAAAAATAGCAATTATTGTAGGCGGGTGACAATTCATCCTTAAAAATTGACAATTCGGTAGCGAATAATTTTTTTCTGAGCATAAGCCTTTTACTTTTGGAACACTAAACTCATAAAATGAAAACCATTATTACTTTTTGCTTATTGTTCTTTGGCGCAACACTTATGGCGCAACAAACAATTTCAGGGACTGTTTTAGACAACAAATCAAAACCCATTGCCGGTGCCAATATTTACTTGGACGGAACTTATGACGGCGCTTCTAGCGATCAAAACGGGCACTTTTCATTTACCACCACCACCACCGGGAATCAAACATTGGTGGTGAGTTTTTTGGCCTTTGAAACCACCAAACTCATCATTGATGTAGCTGATTTTAAAGGAAAAACGGTCAAAATGCGAGAAAGTGTCAACTCATTAGATGCTGTTGTTGTTACTGCCGGAACCATGGAAACCGGTGAAAAAGCCCGTGTTTCTGTACTCAAACCACTTGATATTGTCACGACTGCTGGTTCAGCTGGAAACATCATATCAGCTTTGCAAACTTTGCCCGGAACCCAAAATGTGGGCGAAGACGGTAGATTGTTTGTGCGCGGTGGCGAGGCCGATGAAACCCAAACTTTTGTAGATGGCATTCGCGTGGGTCAACCATACGGAGCAGCGGCCAACAATGTGCCTACACGCGGAAGATTCTCTCCGTTTTTGTTCAGCGGAATTTCATTTTCAACCGGTGGCTATTCAGCAGAATACGGTGAAGCGCTCTCTAGTGTACTTTTGCTCAACACCCAAGATCAGGCCGATCAGAACAAAACTGATGTATCATTGATGACCGTTGGTTTGGGCGTGGGGCATACGCAAAAATGGAAGAAAAGCTCACTGAGTTTTAATACTGCATATATTGATTTGGCTCCATACCAGGTGTTGATTCCTCAAAATGTTGATTGGAACCGTCCGTACCAATCCTTATCTGGCGAAACGGTATACCGATACAATACTGAACGCGGTATTTTTAAACTTTATGCAGCTTTTGACGCGGCTCGATTTGACATCAACCAAGAAAGTGTAAATTCAATCAATCCGATTCGATTTAACCTTGAAAACAACAATTTTTATCTGAATTCATCTTATAAAGTAAATTATTCAGGACAATGGCAACTTACTTCGGGATTGGGTTATGGCTATGCACACAATTTAATTTACATTGACCAGAATCAGGTGCGCAACGATGAGCACACATCTCACTTAAAACTCAAATTCCGCAAAGGTTTTTCTGATCGGTTCAAATTATCATTTGGCGGAGATTATTTTTTGACAAAATTTTCAGAATCATACCATGTTTACCAAGGGGATACTAATTTTTTGGATTATCATTCGGGTATTTTTGCCGCCTATACCGAGGGTGAATTATACATGTCCAAACAACTCGGAGCCAAAATAGGGGTTCGCTGGTCATACAACGATTTACTTAAAATTTCGGCGGTTACTCCGCGTGTTTCTGTGGCGTATAAATTCAATAAATCAGCCCAATTTTCAGTAGCCTATGGAACCTTTGAACAAACGCCTGGTCAGGCTTATCTCAAGTATTCTAAATTCCACAACTTTGAAAATGAGCAAGCGGCACATTATATTTTGAATTTTCAATACGCCAAAAACAAAAAGACGTTGCGTTTAGAAGCGTACTACAAAGACTATCAAAATTTGATTAAGTTCAATACCGATCAAATAGCTTATAATTCTGTTTTTAGCAATAACGGTCAAGGTTATGCCAAAGGAATCGACTGCTTTTGGCGCGATGGTTATACATTTAAAAACTTAGAATATTGGGTTTCGTATTCATACATTGACACCCAGCGCGATTATAAAAATTTCAAAACGCAAACGACTCCGAGTTTTGTTGCCAACCACAGTTTGTCGGTGGTGACCAAATATTGGATCGAGAAGTGGCGTTCGCAATTGGGCCTTACCCATTCATTTGCTTCGGGCAGACCATATACCAATCCGAATGTGGGTGGTTTTTTAAATCAACGAACCCAATCATACAGCAATTTGAGTTTTAGTTGGGCTTATTTACTGAGCCAACAAAAGATTTTGTATTTTTCAGTATCCAACGTTCTGGGAACTCGCAATGTGTTTGGTTATGAATATGCCAATCAGCCCAACAGCAACGGATACTACAACAGGCGTGAAATTATACCTACGGCCGATAGATTTTTCTTTATTGGCTTTTTCTGGACCATCAGCGACAACAAAAAAGACAATCAACTCAACAACTTATAAGTTGCTATTCATCCTCAAAAATCAACAGTTCAGTAGCATTTAGTTGTAAGCCTAAAATCATCAGACTACTTTTGAATCATAAATTAACAACAAATAATAAAGACAAACTCATGAAAAAAATCATCACACTCGCAATTGTTTTAATCGCCGGATTCACCCAGGCACAACAAGGAAAATTTGAAGAAGGCATGGGCCGTGCATTTGCTCTTTGGGGCGAAGGAAAAAGTCAAGAAGCCTCAGATTTGTTTGAGCGAATTGCTTCAGCAGAAAAAGGCAGTTGGTTGCCCAACTATTACGTGGCTTTGGTCAACACAACCCAGTCTTTTATGGAAAAAGACAAAGAAAAAGTTAGTGCAGAGCTAGCCAAAGCACAAAGCGCTCTTGATATTGAATTGGCCAAAGACCCAAATAACTCAGAGCTTTGGGTGATGCAAGCCATGATTTATACCGCTTGGGTGGTTTATGACCCGATGACCAACGGAATGAAACTAACCGGAAAAGTCATGGAAGCCTACGGAAAAGCACAAGCATTATCACCTGAAAATCCGCGCGCTGTGTTTGGTAAAGCTGAATATGAAATGAACGGAGCTAAATACTTTGGCAATGATATCACACCTATGTGCGCAGAAATTAATCGTTCGATTGAATTGTTTAACAAGTTTAAACCCGCAACACCATTTGCACCAAATTGGGGATTAGAACGCGCACTAGAATCACAAAAGATTTGTAACAAGAAATAATCTTTATTCACATTAAAATGAAAGCATCCACGCATATTGTTAGAGTTAGTATATTGGCTTTCTTGGTGTTCTCAGTCATGGTATTAATCAGCGCTCTGACGGGAAATTCAATTCATTTTGACCGCGGATTGCTCATCAATTTTGGATACACTGTTTTATACACCTATGCGCTTTATTTTGCTAATGCTTTTGTTTTTGTGGCTTTAGACAAATGGTTTTCTTATGATCGATTTTCAAAAAAGCGATTGTTTATAGGTTTTTTAGGCTCATTTGTGGTGACGCTCATCGTTATTTTTTTATTGCATCTGCTGGAAGCTGTTTTGGTTGAACAACAGGCTTTTAATGATTTTTTAGCCAAAGAAAGCGCCTCAAATTATATTGTATCGGTAGTCATTACTTTGATTGTTACTTTGTCTTTGTATGCTTTTTATTTCTATAAAGCTTATCAAGATTCAAAAGTCAAAGAGCAAAAAATCATAGCCGGAACAGCCAACGCCAAATTTGAAAGTTTAAAAAACCAAATTGATCCGCATTTTTTGTTCAACAGTTTGAATGTCTTGAGTTCACTCATTGAAGAAAACCCTGAAAGCGCGCAAAAGTTTACGACTTCGCTTTCAAAAATTTATCGCTATGTGCTCGAGCAAAAAGACAAAGAACTGGTTCCGCTTGAAGAAGAACTCTCATTTGCCAAAACCTATATGAACCTGCTCAAAATGCGATTTGAAAACAGTTTGTTCTATGAATTGCCCTTGGGTGAAATAGACCCTGAAGCCAAAGTGGTTCCGCTCTCGTTGCAGTTGTTGCTTGAAAACACCGTCAAACACAATGTAGTGAGCGAGCAAAAACCCTTAAACATTAAGATTTATGTTGACGGAGATTATCTGGCTGTTGAGAATAATTATCAAAAAAAAGAAGTCCTACAAGACCGAAAAGGCGTTGGCTTAGACAACATTGCCAGTCGTTATGGCATCATTTCTCGAAGAAAGGTTTTGGTGCAACAAACACAAGATTATTTTACAGTACGTATTCCTATTTTAACCAAACAAGTCATCGGTATGGAACTATCACTTCAGCAACAAAACACGGCTTATTACAGAGCTAAAAAACGCGTAGATGAGCTCAAAGGTTTTTACGGAAATCTCATTTCGTATCTCATCGTCATTCCCATTTTAATTATTGTCAATGTCTGTTTTACTCCCGGATTCCACTGGTTTTGGTTTTCGTTGTGCGGTTGGGGCTTTGGTTTGATGGCGCATGCCTTCAAGGTTTTTGGCTACCGAGATCAATGGGAAGAACGCAAAATCAGACAACTCATGCATCAAAATAAACACAATCAATCATGGAAATAAACAGCAATATGGAAACAAATTTCAACGAACAAGATCAATACCTTCGTGCTCAAAAGCAAGTAGAAGAGCTCAAAGGTTTTTACGGACATTTGGCATCCTACATCCTTGTCAATACCGGACTCATAGTCTTAAATTTAGTTACTTCGCCCAGACAAATCTGGTTTCTATGGCCGCTTATTGGCTGGGGCATCGGACTCGCTTTTCACGCTATGCGGGTCTTTAATTTCAATCCGTTTTTTGGCAAAGAATGGGAAGAGCGCAAAATTAGAGAGTTCATGAATGAAGAACTCCAAAAAAGTAAAAAATTTAACCAAACGTATCATGAATAATCATTTCAATTCAGTGCAAAACCCTATGGATGCAGAATATCAATGGGCACAGAGAAGAGTCAAAAAACTCAAAGGTTTTTATACGCATTTAATGGTTTACATTATTGTTAATATATTTATCATGATAGCCCGTCAAAGCCCGGATTCAGCCGAAATAAACTTAACATTCTGGAGTTTTGAAAATTTCTCAGTAGCCTTTTTCTGGGGATTTGGTCTTGCCATGCACGCGCTATCAGTTTTTGGAAAAGATTGGCTTTTGGGCAAGCGTTGGGAAGAAAACAAGATCAAAGAATTAATGCGACGCGAAGAGCAGAGAAGAGGTTGAGAAAGTTTAAGAGGGTTAAGAAGGTTTAAAAGGTATAAGAAGTTTAAGAAGGTTTAAGAAGTTTAAGAAGTTTGAGAAGTTTAAGAAGTTTAAGAAGTTTAAGAAGTTTAAGAAGTTTAAGAAGTTTGAGAAGTTTAAGAAGTTTAGTGCAGCGGTCTAATTGCTTAGCCGTTTGTTAAAACTATTGGCCTTTTTAGGGTGCTTGTCTGCCGGCAGGCAGGTTCCTCACGCAAAAGAATGTGCACCGTTACAGCAAAAGTGAAGTCAAAATTTAAAATACACAAAAGCCTCCGACAGACGCTCTGCGTGAGCGGTTGGAGCTAAGTGCCGTGCACTGCGTAAAACGCGACCCGCAGGGGCACGCCCAAAAATCAAGTTTTAATCATCATCAAAAAAAGAACATGCAAACGCTTATCATTGAAGACGAAAAACCCGCTGCGCGCCTGTTGCAACGCAAACTTGAAAAACTTGGCATACCGGTGTCGGTGATGCTGCATTCGGTGCAAGAAGCTTTGGATTGGTTTGAACAAAACCCGCACCCGGATTTGATTTTTCTGGATATTCAATTATCAGACGGCTTGTCATTTGAGATATTTGAGGCTATTGAAATCAAGAGCGCAATTATTTTTACCACCGCTTACGACGAATATGCCCTCAAAGCTTTTAAACTCAACAGTATTGATTATTTACTCAAGCCTATTGATGAAGAAGAGCTCGAAACTGCCGTTCGTAAATTTCAATCGCAACAAAGCCAAGCTCCAACTTTTGACATAGACCAAATCAGAAAAATGTTTCAACCCGAGCAACCTGTATTTAAAAAGCGTTTTACGGTTAAAATTGGTCAGCAAATTAAAGTGATTCCTATTGAAGAAGTGGAGTGTTTTTACAGCGAAAATAAAGGCACTTATTTGCACACTTTTGACAACCGGAATTATTTACTCGAAACCTCACTGGATGTGCTCGAACAAGAGCTCGACAAGCAAGTTTTTTTTAGGGTCAGCAGAAAGTATATTTTGCCTATGAAGGCCATTCGTGAGATTTCGGTTTATTCAAATTCGCGGCTTAAAATTTTACTGCCAACTTATAATGAAGACGAGATTATTGTAAGCCGTGAGCGCGTTTCTGATTTTAAAAACTGGATCGGATAAAGGTTATCTATTAAATTAAATAACTTTTTTTAAAAATCTAGAAAACATAAACTTAAGTTTTATATATAGAATTTGTCTATCGTGTTTTTTTTAGGTTATTTACTCAAACGGTGGAGCGTGTAAACCGTAAAACTGAGCAAGATAAAAGCGCCCACTTGGTGTAGCAATCCGAGCGAAATTGGAACGTAGTTCAAAAGCGTAAAAACACCCAAAGCAAACTGAACAACCACCATGCCGCCCATAGCATAAATGCCTTTTTGCTGCTGTGCATTTAAACTAAATTGACGCGATTTTACAAGCAGCCAAACAATCAATCCAACCACGATATAAGCCAAAGTTCTGTGTACGAATTGCACGCCGCTTTTGCCTTCGGTAAGGTTAAGCAATACGCTTTTTTGTTCCATCCAAACGCTGTCGTGAATGAGTTGTTCGTCGCTCATAAGCGGCCAATGATTGTGGATCAGCCCGGCATTGAGACCAGCCACAAAACCACCGTAAATAATTTGAACAATCAGTGCAACAAGCACCCATCGAGCTATTTTTCTCAGTTCGACAACGGGAAGTTTTCGTTCAGGATAAACCAAATCCAACGCCACCCATAGTGTATAAGCAAAGGTCAAAAAGGCAAAAGTTAAATGCAAAGCCAGTCTGAAATGGCTCACATCCGGGTTGTCTACCAATCCGCTTTTGACCATAAACCAACCAAAGAATCCTTGTAAAGCGCCCATGCCCAAAAGCACAAAACATTTTTGAAGCGTGCTTTTATCGAGTTGTTTTTTATACCAGAAATAGGCAAACGGAATAAGGAAAACCAATCCAATCACCCGGCCAATGAGCCTGTGAAACCATTCCCAGAAATAAATAAATTTATAATCAGACAGCGTAAAATTGTTGTGGATGTTGATTTTTTGATACTCAGGAAACTTCTGATATTCAGCAAAAGCGTGTTCCCAAGCGGCCTCGTTCATCGGCGGAAAAGTATCGGTCACCAAATGCCAATCAGTCATTGAAAGCCCTGAATTGGTCAAGCGCGTGATGCCGCCCACAATAACCATTATAAACACCAAAACACAGCCGCTCAGCAGCCAGATAATTACAGATTTGTTTGCTTTTTTCATGATATTTGAGACTGTTTGATTTCTTTTTTTGAGCGTTTTTAGTAGCTATTTCCCGCTGTTCACTTCAATCTTTGCCTTGAACACCTTCGGCAAAGGATTTCCGTTGCCATCGGGGCTAGGGCAGCAGCGTTTGGTTTAAGTTGCTACTTTTTTTAAACCCATTTGATCGGCTTTGCGCATCATAAACTCATAAGCCGCGGCGTATTCATTGGCAATTTCTCCTTCAAGAATCGCTTCTTTAATGGCTTCTTTGAGTGTGCCAATTTCGCGCGAGGGCTGTAAATTAAAAATCTCCATGATTTCTTCACCGGTAATGGGTGGTTGAAAGTTCCGCACATGGTCGCGTTCTTCTACTTCAACTATTTTTCGGCGCACAATTTCAAAGTTGTGGTGGTATTTTTTAAACTTAGTCGGGTTTTTGGTGGTAATGTCGGCTTCGCACAAAATCATCAGCGATTCTACATCTTCGCCTGCATCAAAAACCAATCTGCGCACCGCTGAATCGGTCACCAAATCTTGCGAAAGCACAATTGGTCGCGAACTCATCATGACCATTTTTTGCACAAACTTCATTTTTTGATTCAGGGGCATGTGCAATCTTTCAAAGATTTTTTTGACCATTTTCCCGCCCAAAAATTCGTGTCCGTGAAATGTCCAACCTTGTTTTTTGTTGAACCGTTTGGTGGGCGCTTTGCCAATGTCGTGCAACAAAGCTGCCCAGCGCAACCAAAGATTATCGGTGTTTCGGCATATGTTGTCAACTACTTCTAAAGTATGATAAAAATTGTTTTTGTGGGTTTGACCTTCTATTTCCTCAACTTGATTCAGCGCGGTAAGTTCAGGCAGAATAATCGGCAGCAAACCGGTTTTATACAACAATAAAAAACCAATGGATGGTTGGTTCGTCAGCAAGATTTTGTTGAGTTCTTCTACAATGCGCTCGCCCGAGATAATTTTGATGCGCTCGTTGTTTTGGCTAATGGCCTCGAGTGATTTTTCTTCAATTTCAAAACCGAGTTGGTTGGCAAATCGAATGGCGCGCAGCATTCTCAGCGGATCATCAGAATAGGTAATATCCGGATCAAGTGGCGTTCGGATGATTTTATTTTTCAAATCTTCTAAGCCATTAAATGGGTCAAGTAAATCTCCGTAAGAATCTCTATTTAAAGAAATTGCGAGTGCGTTAATTGTAAAATCACGACGGTTTTGATCATCTTCTAAAGTGCCGTTTTCAACCACCGGATTGCGGCTTTCAAAAAAGTAACTCTCTTTTCGGGCACCTACAAATTCTATATCGGTATCCTCAAAGCGCAACATGGCCGTTCCGTAGTTTTTAAACACTTGCACTTTGGGTTTGTGCGGCAAAAGCTCGGCTACTTTGAGTGCCAAATCAATGCCGCTCCCCACTGTAACAATATCAATGTCTTTTTTGAAATTTCGTTGTAGTAAAAAGTCGCGCACAAAACCGCCAATCACATAACTCGGAACGCCCATTTCTAAAGAAGCTTTTGTGACCACTTCAAAAATAGGATGCTGTAAAGCGTTGGAATAGTTTGGTTTCATTTAACGGCGGATGATTTTTACCTGTGCGTCTTGGGTTAATTTAATGATGGTTGAAGGCTTGGTACCTGATTTTTCACGGTGCAAATTTACTACATAGTCTACACCTTTAATAATTTCTGGTGCAATTTCTTTAAATGAATTTGGTGTGGGTTTTCCGGATATGTTGGCAGAAGTTGATACAAGCGGTTTTTTCATGCGCTCCATGAGTTTGTAGCAAAAAGGTTCTTTGACCAATCTAATGCCCAAAGTTTGGTCTGGAGCAATTAAGTTAGCTGCAACATTTCTGGGATGATCTAAAATGAGTGTGGTTGGTTTTTCAGACAAATCTAAAATTTGCCAGGCCACCTCGGGAATTTCTTTAAAAACCTGATACATCATGCGTTCTGAATTCATCAGACAAATCATACTTTTTGCTTCTTGGCGTTGTTTGAGTTGGTATATTCTCTGAACTGCTTCAACATTGGTAGCATCACAACCCAAGCCCCAAACTGTATCGGTTGGGTAGAGTATGATTCCGCCTTGTTGAATGATTTCAAATGCTTGATGTACTTCGGTATTAATATCCATAGCAAAAATTTGCTGTAAAGATAATAAACAGCACTTTTTTTAGCAGCCAAAAACCAATGATTCTTTTGAGTATATTTGCTCATTAAAATTGAACAAATGCTCAGTAACAAATCCATTCTCATTACCGGTGGCACCGGTTCACTTGGTAAAGAACTCACCAAAACCATACTTCAAAAATGGCCCGATGTAAAGCGATTGGTCATATATTCACGAGACGAACAAAAACAATATCAGATGGCTCAGGAATTTCCTGAGTCAAAATATGCAGCCATTCGCTATTTTATTGGTGATGTACGTGATTTAGAGCGCCTCAAACGCGCTTTCAACGGAATTGATTATGTAATTCACGCTGCCGCCATGAAACATGTGCACATTGCTGAGTACAATCCGGATGAATGCGTTAAAACCAATATCGGAGGTGCCGAGAATGTGATCAAAGCGGCTCTTTCATCTCATGTGACCAAAGTAGTGGCTTTGTCTACTGATAAAGCTTGCGCACCGATCAATTTGTACGGTGCGACCAAACTTACTTCAGACAAATTGTTCATTGCGGCCAACAACATCAAAGGACGTCAAGATATTCGTTTTTCGGTAGTTCGTTACGGAAATGTAATGGGCTCAAATGGTTCGGTGATTCCTTATTTTATGGCCAAGCGCGATGAAGGCGTATTGCCGATTACCGATCCGACCATGACTCGTTTTAACATTTCGCTTCAAGGCGGTGTTGATATGGTTTTGCATGCCCTCGATCAGGCTTGGGGAGGCGAATTGTTTGTACCCAAAATTCCATCGTATAAAATTTTAGATGTGGCTCAGGCGATTGCTCCCAACTGTGAACATCGCGTGGTAGGAATTCGTCCGGGCGAGAAAATTCACGAAGAAATGATTACCGCTTCAGACTCGTTTACGACCTATGATTTAGGAAAGTACTATGTGATTTTGCCGCAAGTAACCAATTGGAATTTAGAAGATTACAAAAAAGAATTCAATGCGCAATTGGTACCGCAAGGATTCAGCTATACATCGGGGGACAACACCGAATGGGAAACCGTTGACTCGATGCGCAGCCAAATAAAAGAACATTTATATCCTGATTTTCAACCGAAGTAATCGTTATGATACCCTACGGAAAACAACATATTACACAAGCAGATATTGACGCGGTAAGTGTGGCGCTTCAAGGTGATTTTCTCACCCAAGGGCCAACCATTTTGGCATTTGAACAAGCTTTTTCAAAATACATTGGTTGTGCATATGCTGTGGCGGTTGCCAACGGAACAGCCGCTTTGCATTTATCGGCTTTGGCGCTTAATGTTCAGCCGGGTCAAAAAATCATTACTTCGCCCATAACTTTTGCTGCTTCGGCCAATTGTATTCGTTATTGCGGTGGTGAAGTGGTTTTTGCCGATATTGATCCTAAAACATATTTGCTCGACATAAAAAAAGTTCAAGCTTTGTTAGAAGCTGCTCCGCGCGGAACTTACCACGGAATCGTTCCGGTTGATTTTGCCGGAAACGCTGTTGATCTTGAAGCGTTCAGAAAATTAGCCGACGAGCACGGATTGTGGTTGCTTGAAGATGCGTGTCATGCGCCCGGCGGATTTTTTACTGACCACAATGGCCAGCCTCAAAATTGTGGCAATGGTCAGTTTGCTGATTTGGCTATTTTTTCATTTCATCCGGTCAAGCATATTGCTACCGGCGAAGGAGGAATGATAACCACCAACGACGAAAAATTATACCGCAAATTACTCGAGTTGCGCACCCACGGAATCACGCGTGATGCAGCTCAGTTCAAAAATTCAAAATCTTTCGCAGCCGGCCAGCCTGTTGATGAGCAGTCATCTTATCCGGGTTGGTATATGGAAATGCAAACTTTGGGTTATAACTACCGATTTACCGATTTTCAGGCGGCTCTGGGCATTAGCCAATTATCGCGTGCCGATGAGGGAATTGCTCGTCGTCGGGCCATTGCTGAGCACTATCAAAAAGCTTTTGAAAATCAAACCTTCATTCAAGGACAATCAGGTGTGGTTGCAGGCCATGCTTATCATTTATATGTGATTGAGGTTCCCAATCGTCTGGGTTTGTACAACTATTTGCGCGAACAACAAATTTTTGCGCAGATTCATTACATTCCGTGTCATCTGATGCCTTATTACAGAGATTTAGGTTGGAACGAAGGCGATTTGCCAATGGCTGAAACATATTACAAACATTGTATTAGTTTGCCAATGTATCCAACATTGACGGATGAGCAACAGGATTTTGTGATTCAATCCATCAAGAATTTTTATGCGTAGACTGGCCATCATACCGGCTCGTGGCGGAAGCAAACGAATTCCGCGCAAGAACATTCGTGATTTTCTCGGAAAACCCATTATTGCTTATGCCATTGAAGCTGCTCTTGAAAGTGGCTTGTTTGACCAAGTCATTGTGTCAACCGACGATGTACAAATTGCTGAAATTGCTAGAAATTTCGGAGCAGAGACTCCTTTTTTACGCAGTGCTCAAAACAGCAATGATACCGCAACCACAGCCGATGTTATATCAGAAGTTTTGGATGCCTATAAAAAACAACACATCGTTTGGCAACAAGCAGCTTGTATTTATCCGTGTGCACCTTTTGTCACCGCTGATTTGATCCTGCAAGCTTCGAAGCTTTTAGCTCAACAGCAAGCCGATGTTGTTTTTCCGGTGATTCGCTACGGACATCCCATTCAAAGAGCTTTAAAGTTAGATGCAGCCGGAAAAATAAGTTCATTTTTGGACGGATACGCACAAGCCAGAACCCAAGATTTAGAATCGGCTTTTCACGATGCAGGCATGTTTTACTTTTTTGATGTGGCCAGATTTGAAGAAACCCGATCTCTCAGAACAGAAAATACCATCGCTATTGAAATTGACGAAAACCACGCGCAAGATATTGACAGCGAATCAGATTGGCAATTGGCAGAACTCAAATATCAGAACCTAAAATGAGACCATACAAATGTTTAAATCAAACCATTTTTAGCGCGCAGGCTTTTCATATTGAGCCTATTCGCGATGAAGATCAGCGGGCGATTATGAACATTCGCAATGAACAATTGTATCATTTGCGTCAGGCCGAACCTTTAACGCCCGAAAAACAAGCGCATTATTTCTCGACGGTTGTAGCAGATTTGTTTAAGCAAGAAAAGCCTTCGCAATTGCTTTTTTCTTTTTTTGAAAACGATGTGTTTATTGGCTATGGCGGATTGGTGCACATCAATTGGATTGATTTGAACGCTGAGATTTCATTTGTCATGAAGACTGAGTTAGAAAAAGAACATTTTGCTCATTATTGGACTCATTATCTAAACCTCATTGAGCAAGTGGCTTTTGAAGCATTAAATTTTCACAAGATTTTTACCTACGCTTTTGATTTGCGTCCGCATTTGTATCCGGTTTTAGAATCGTGCGGTTTTAAGCCAGAAGCGCGTTTGCCCGAACATTGTTGGTTTGAAAATCGCTTTTATGATGTGGTTTATCACGGTAAAATCAACCGAAATTTACATTTTAGACGAGCAACTCAATCTGATGCGCGATTGTATTTTGATTGGGCCAATGATGCCAGTGTTCGAGCACATTCGTATCAATCTCAAACCATTGATTGGGAAACCCATTTGGCTTGGTTTACGCAAAAATGTACCGAACCAACTTGTTTGATGCTGGTTTTTGAAAACCATTTGCAACAAGCGGTTGGTCAAGTCAGAATTCAAAACAATCCTGAGCAACAAGCCGTTATTGGTATTTCGGTTGATGCGCATCACCGCGCAAAAGGCTATGCCAGCAAAATGATTGCCCAAGCTGCCGATTATTTCTTACAACAAAATCCGTCAGCGGTAATCAATGCTTATATAAAATTATCGAATCCGGCCTCGGCACATGCCTTTCAAAAAGCGGGATTTAGTTTGTTTCAAACCCTCGATTACCAGCAAATTCCCAGCGAACAATACACCAAAAGTCTATGAAAATAGCCCATTATAACATCGATGCACAGAGTCCGGTTTTTATCATTGCCGAACTTTCAGCCAACCACAACGGAAGTCTTGAAAATGCGCTTGAAACCATCAAAGCGGCCAAAAGAGCTGGCGCCGATTGTATCAAGTTGCAAACCTATACAGCCGACACCATTACCTTAGATTCTGATCAAGAAGATTTTTTGATCAAAGGAACCATTTGGGACGGTCGAAAATTACACGAATTATATCAAGAAGCCTACACGCCTTGGGCATGGCACAAACAATTGTTTGACGCCGCAGCAGCTGAAGGTTTGGTTTGTTTCTCATCGCCGTTTGACAAAACAGCGGTTGATTTGCTTGAATCGCTCCATGCGCCGGCATATAAAATTGCATCGTTTGAAATTACCGATATACCACTCATTGAATACGTGGCATCTAAAGGCAAACCCGTGATTATTTCAACCGGAATTGCCCGTCAAGAAGATATTGAGTTGGCCTTGAAGGCTTGTCATAGCATGGGCAACCACGATATTGCTTTGCTCAAATGTACTTCGAGTTATCCGGCTCCGATTGAAGAAGCCAATATGGTGATGGTGCGCGATTTGGCCGAGCGATATGGCGTAATCAGCGGTTTGTCAGACCACACCATGGGCAGTACGGTTCCGATTGTAGCCACGGCTTTTGGTGCCAAAATCATTGAAAAGCATTTTATTTTAGATCGATCTTTGGGCGGTCCGGATGCTTCTTTTTCTATGAATGAAGCCGAATTTACCGCGATGGTTCAAGCGGTGCGCGAGGCCGAAAAAGCCATCGGTATTGTTGATTATGAATTGACCGAAAAACAAGCCAAAGGCCGTGATTTCAGTCGTTCTTTATATATTGCACAAGAGGTCAAAGCAGGCGACATGCTTACGGATGTTAATTTGCGTTCGGTGCGTCCGGGTTTTGGAATGCATCCGAAATACCTCAAAGATTATCTTGGCAAACCAGCCTCGCGTTCTTATAACAAAGGCGATCGATTTGAAGGATAAAAGCTTATTTTTAAACCAAAGAACTCATTTATGATAGCACCTATTGCCCGTTGGATCAAAAAGGCTAAATACCAAAAAAGGTTTTCAAGCGAATACAAGAATTTCTTGCAACATCAGACCCACACGCCCAAAGGTTATGCGGCGTTCAGAAAGTTGTTTGTGCTTACACGCGGTAAAAGCAACGATGCGCTTTCGGCAGACATCAACCAAAAAGTAGGCAAATATCCTGAGGTTCCGTTGGATGGAATTTTGGCCAACTTTACGGGTGAATCGCTTCAAAAAGCCGTGGAGCAAATGCAAAAAGACGGTTTTTATATTTTTGAACAAAAGCTTGATGCGGCGGTTATTGAAGAAATTTATCGCTACGCACAACAAACACCGGCCAGTTATATTGACGTAGATCATTCCGGGCAAGCTTATACAAAAGAGCAGATTTTATTTGATCCGAAAAAACCGGTTTCGCCTCGTTATCAATTTAATGACCGACAAGTTTTGGCTTGCGCTCCTTTGCAAAAACTCATTTTTGATACTTCTTTACTGGCTTTTGCCCAAGAGTATTTGGGCTGCAAACCCATTTTAGATATAGTGGCTTTTTGGTGGAGCGCACCTTTTGGCGGTAAAGCCAAGAATGCAGCAGCACAGATGTATCATTTTGATTTAGACCGTATCAAGTTCATCAAATTCTTTTTTTATCTCACCGATGTTGACACGCATACCGGACCCCATTGCTATGTCAAAGGTTCGCATCAGACTTTACCCAACGAAATAGATCGCGATGGTCGTTTTGAAGACGAAGAAATGTCGGCGGTGTACGGAGCAGAAAATGTTCTGGAACTGGCCGGAAAAAAAGGAACCATCATGGCCGTTGATACGCGTGGATTTCACAAAGGAAAAGAACTCGAACACGGCGAACGTTTGTTGTTTCAGATTCAATATACCAACAGCATGTTTGGGCAATCATATGCCAAGTTTGATGCGCAAAGTATTTTACCCGAGTTTGCGCAACAAATCCAACAATATTCTTATTCTTACCAAAATATAGCTTAGCCTATGTCTATAGAAAGCATCCAAAATCAAAAAATTCTCCTTCAGACTTCGAATCACCCGACGCCGCATCTGGAAACCGAACTCGAAATCATGCAGCGTTTGCTCGAGCAAGGAAACACCATTTACTGGATGATTTGTCAAGGCGATTTTCAGACATGCTTTCACAATCCGCAGCACAAAATTATGCATTGTCAGGTTTGTCATTCGCGGGTAAACCAAGGTGCTCGCGTTTTAAAGCAAAGTGTTCAGAACCACAAAAATCTGCATATTATTCATTATCGCGATTACCTCAAATTAGCTGATTTTAAAGCGCAAGCTTATCCGGATGGTTTGTCTTTTGATTCGATTGATGCACTCAAAACGCATCAATATAAAACCTACGACAATGGTTTAGCGACGATGTCATCATTGGTATCCTTCACGCGTGACCATCGCCCGGATTTGCGCAAACATCAAGATTTTATTCAGCGCGGATTATTGACCGGTGCTTATTTATACGATACTTTTGATTTGGTGACCGATCAAATCAAACCTGATTTGGTTATTTTATTTAACGGTAGATTTATTGAAAACCGTCCGTTGTTGCGTATTTGCGAGCACAAGAATATTCGCTATGCCACGCATGAACGCGGCGGAAAAATGAAGAACTTTTTGTTTCGATTTAACTCGATTCCACATTCGTTTGAAGCCATTGCTGCAGAAATCCAAACGCTTTGGCAAAGAAATGACCCGAAACGCGATGAGATTGGCGCGCATTTTTATAATAAACGCATTAAAAGGGTAGAAGACGCTTGGTATTCGTTTACCAAAAATCAGAAATACGGACAGCTTCCGGCGAGTTTTGAGCAGAACAAAGACAAAAAAATCATTACCATTTTCAACTCGTCTTTAGATGAATACGAAGGTTTGTCGGGTTTTGGACCAAAGTTTTATCCAAACGATAACGACGGTATTTTGCAGTTGTGCGAAAGCCTCAAAGCGCATCCGAACATCAAAGTTTATATGCGGGTTCATCCGAACCTCAAAGGCATTGACAACACACAAAACCGATTCATCAACAACCAACTCAAGCATTCAAATCTAGAGATTATTCCGCCCGAAGATACCGTGGACAGTTATGAACTCGTAAACAAAAGCGATATCATTATTGTCTTTACATCAACGGTGGGTATTGAGGCAGCTTTTGCCGGTAAGAAAGTGATTTTGCTTGGTCGTGCGGCATATGAAAGCCTTGATTGCGCTGTGATTCCGCAAAGTCATGACGAACTCATGACAATTTTGACTGATGATGACTATGTTTTTCCGACCATCAATCCTGAAAATCCCATTAAGTTTGGTTATTGGTTTGAGAGTTATGGCATTGATTATAAGCATTATCAACCGCAAGGCATCAGCAAAGGTTTGTTCAACGGAAAACGCATCAAAGCTAATTTTATCTTACGCAGAATCAAGCGTTTGGCCAAATGGTTTTAATCGTTCATTTTAATTTCTAAGCTTGTTATCATGAAGAAAATACACGTCGGGTTTTTGTTGTCGTATGATTATGAATTGCTCAAAAAATCATTGCCTACGGTTTATGAAGATGCCGATCGAATTTTCTTGGCCCGCGATAAAGAACTCAGAACCTGGAAAGGGCAAACCTTTACGATTGACTCGGCTTTTTACGATTGGCTCAAAGCTTTTGACGTGGATGGTAAAATTGAGATTTACGAAGATGATTTTTATGTACCGGAGTTGTCAACCATGCAGAATGACACACGTGAGCGGACGATGCTTTCACAAAAAATGGGCATTGGTAATTGGCTGATTCAAGTTGATTCTGACGAGTATTTTATCGATTTCAAAAAATTTGTAACCGACCTCAGAAAATACGATCATTACCTAGACAACCCTGAGAAAAATAAGATTCAGATTTTTGCTTTTTGGCTCATTATTTACAAATACACCCAAAACGGAATTCTGTATGTCGATCAACCGCAAAAGGCCGTTTTTGCTACTAATTACCCAAATTATACCCAAGCGCGCAGAACCAGTGAACGCGTTATTTATGTAGATAGTTTGGTGTTGCATGAATCAGTGGCGCGCTCAGAATCAGAATTGAGATTCAAAATTGAGAATTGGTCGCACAATGTAGATGTGAATCCGGACTTTTTAGAGAAATGGATCCGTGTTGATGAAACCAATTATGAGCAAATGACTGATTATTATTACATAGAACCGGAACGTTGGAAGAAACTCAGTTATTTTCCGACCCAAGACATAGCTGAAATTAAGAATTTTATGGCTAGTTCACCTAATTTGAAAATCTCTAAAACCTTTATTGCGCTCAAGAATTTTGGGCAATGGTTTAAATTCTTGTTCAAATAATTACTTCTTTTTATAAAATCGATTGAGGTTTTTCATTTCTTGGGTTACCAATTCGTAATCAATTTGTTCGTCGGCTAAAGGTTGTAGCTTTTTATCAGTGACATCAAATAAGCCCGATGGATAAATATTAGTAATCTGATTGGGCTGAATAACGGCAAAACGTTGATTATAGCCACAAATAAAGCTTTTTCTGACTTTGGGTTGATACATATCACAGCCAAAACTATACTCAGAAATCGGGTTTTTCACACCTAAATAATGTTGCATCATTGTTGGCACCAAATCGTAATGCAACGTTTGCGCGGTGTATTTTTGAGGTGCTTTAGACGCATCAAAAATCATCATAGGCGTTCTGATTTGGTAATCGGTAAAGTTTCCGCCGTGTTGCCAATACCCTTTGTGGTTGTCATTGAATTCTTGTCCGTGATCTGAGGTGATGACCACAATCGTATTTTTAAGTTTTCCGCTTTGTTCGAGTTGTTGTAACACTTGTCCGATTAAGCTGTCCACATAATGCAGCGAGTTTTTGTAGCGATTGATGAGCTGGGTCGGGTTGTAATCATCATCCAATTCAAGATAATTAACTTCGGTAAGCGAAGGTTTAAAAACGATGGGATAATCTTTTGGATAATCAAATCCGTGGGCAGAATCATAAAACAAAAAGCCAAAAAACGGTTCTTTCTTTTGGGTGTATTGGGTAAAATGTTGCAGCCATAAATCATTGATTTCGCGGTCGCGATCAGCCGGACGTTCGGCTTTTGAAGCCAAGCGCAGGTCGGGAATATGTGAAAACACATTGCGGTTAAATGGTGGATTCTCGACATTTGAACTGCTCAAAATATCGAGCTGATATTTTTGTTTCTGCAATTCGGCCATCATCACCGGTTGTATTTCCTGTCCGGTGAAGGTGTCAAAATAGGTGGCCGGAATTCCGTAGAACATTGAGAAAATTCCGCCGGTGGTCATATTGGCTCCGCTAAAATGGTTCTCAAAAACCTGGCAGCGTTTTGAGAAAGCATAAATATTTGGGGTAATTTGCTCGTTCATCATACCGTTGCGCCAAGTATCAATCACCAAATACAAGATGTTTTTGGGCGAATCAACAGCTTCAGATATGATAGGTTGCAGCGGATATTGTACATTTTGCGCGGTTTGTTCTTGAGCCATTTGTTCATTGCGTTTGGCTTTTTCTAAATCAACCAAACCAAGTTTCATGAGCAAGCTATCGGCCGTAAGCGGATAAAAAACCGGGAACACATTCTTGATTTGGGTCACCGGCCGGAAGTAATTGGCATCTGACCAAGCATAAACCAAATGCGAAGTCAATAGGGCCAAAAACCAAATAATCAAGGTTGGTTTGATGCGCAGTTTAATTTTTTTGAGGATGATTTTTTGTGCCAAAAAGTAAAACAAAACTTGTAAACCAATCAGCAGCAATACAAATAGAAAGGCTAATATTATATTAAGTGTTGAGAATTGAAAAATATCGGAAGCGCGTTTGCCAAAAACCAATTTGAGCACTATAGGCGATAAGTGATATCGGAATTGTTCAAATATTACCGCATCAAGTTTAATGATTACCAAAAGCAAAGTTGATAAAATGATGTGAATGACTTGGCCGACTTTTTCAGACTTTGTGATTTTAAACAATAATAAACTCAGTATAAGCGGTAAACTTCCCAATAAAAAGAAGTGACTCATGGTAGTCAATCCCAAATAAATCTTGAGCCAAAAGCCCTCAATGTTTTCAAGAAAATGTATGTATTGAAAAGAGATGAAAAAAATAATAACCAAATTCAACAGAAAGACTAAATACAGTTTTTGCTGAAATGAGGATGCTGAGTTTTGCATGCTTAATTTGGTAATAAACAATAAATGAACTACTTATAATTTTTGAGATGTTAAATTAACAACTGTTAGCGGTAAAAATAGCTATTAAATTGCAAAAATATATTGCATTAGCTACTTTTGTTTTCATATAAAGATGTGAATGCGTTTAGTTGTTAATCCTCGTTTTGAAAACCAAAAGCCCGAAATTAAAGGGTTTATTGAAAATTTTGACCTCTCGGGGAAAATGTTTGTCAATGGTCAGCGCAACAAAATCAAACTTTTTGAGCTCAACCAGACCACACTCAACATCAAGTCTTTTAAAGTTCCGAATCTGATCAATAGAATTGCCTATAAATTCATCCGAAAATCAAAAGCGCAACGCTCTTATGAATTTGCCATGCGCTTGTTAGAATGCGGTATTGGTACACCAGAGCCCATTGCTTACAGTGAGGCTTCTACATGGTGGAGCATGGGCAGAAGTTTTTACGTGAGTGAGCAACTTTCAGTAGATTTAACCTATCGTGAATTGGTTGAAATTCCTAATTATCCCGATGCCGAAAATATTTTGCGACAATTTGTTGGATTTACTTTTTTACTGCATGAAAAAGGCATTGAGTTTTTAGATCATTCACCCGGAAATACACTTATCAAAAGACGTGAAGATGGTTTGTATGATTTTTATTTGGTTGATTTGAACCGAATGAATTTTCACAACGCTCTTGATTTTGATACACGTATGAAAAATATGTCTCATCTTACCCCACAAAAGAAAATGGTTGATTTGATGAGCCATGAATATGCACGTTTATATACACAAAAATCTGAGGCTGAAATTGCGCAGCGCTTGTGGTTTTATACTGATGATTTTCAGCGAAAATTTCACCGGAAAATTCGCTTAAAAAAGAAACTTAAATTTTGGAAATAATTATTAAAGATTGGCCCTCATTTTTTTGAGTTCACGATATCTTACCGCAACACTCAATGCATTCAGATAGCAAATAATGATTCCTTTTTGACCGTCTAAAAAGCCCAATCGAACCAAGTATTGGTATAAGAATTTATAAGCCGGGTGTAAGTAAAAATGAAAGAAATTAGGCCTGACACCTTTAGACATTTCTTCTTTGGCTTTTAGTTTTCCGTAGCTGACCATTTTGTCTTTGTAAGATTCGTAATCAGTGTATGAATAGTGAATGAGTTTGTGTTTGAGCTTACCCACACGACCATTCACTTTGAGTTTTTCATGCACCAAACGCTCGGTTACATACCGCGCCTTATCTTTCTGGAACAACCTGAAAATTTTGTCCGTTTGCCATCCGCTAAAATGCAAATGTTCGTTTTTGAAGTAAAAAATTCTATAAAATAAATAGGCACTGCAAGCATCGGGTTTTTGAATGGTTTCAATGACTTCTTCGCGCAATTCATCCGTAAAACGTTCATCGGCATCAATAAATAAGATCCAAGGATTATGGGCACATTCAATGGCAAAGTTGCGTTGTGTGCTGTAATCTACAAACTTGTTTTGAATGAGTTTGGCTTTCGGAAACGAACGTACCAGTTCAATGGTTTTGTCAGTACTGAATGAATCAATAACCAAAATTTCTTCTGCAAAATCAATATCTTGCAAAACCTCTTTGATGTGTTTTTCTTCGTTGTAGGTAATGATCAGCGCACTCAAAGGCAATTTAATCGGAACTACTGATAACTTGACTTGCGCAATATCATGTGATAAATTCTCTTGTAAAAAATGATCAAATTGACTAAAAAATAATTCAGGTTTAAATTCTTGATATAGTTCAGGAGTTAGGTTTTTGAGTTCTTTTTCTGAATATTGACGAATGAGATCGGGTTTAAAATCATTGAGATGAACAGAAACTTGCTGGTGACCGTCTTCAAAAGTGGCCCAAATTTTCTTTTCAATCCAAGGCGAAAAAATAATGAAGGATGATTTTCCGAGTGATTTGGCAATGTTGATCGCGCCGCCGTCGTTGCCCACAATTAAATCACACTGATTCATGATAGCGATAAAACTGCGCAAATCGGGCCCAAGTAAATCAAAATATATTTTGCTTTTGGTGCGCTCAGAGCACAAATCATATACTTTTTGGGCTTGCTCGATTTGTTTAGGAAAATAGTTGAACAAGAGATTTACATCGTATTTTTCAGCTATAAAATTGATTATTTGCGCCATGTATTCCAGCGGATAAGTCTTTGAAGGTTCACTGCCAATAAGACTGATCATGACTGTCTTTCTATTCGGATTTACCTTGTGTTGTGCAAATAAAGCCTGCGCTTGCTGATCTTCATGCTCAGAAACAAATAATTTTGGAAGCGGATCAATGTTTATATCCAGATTGAGTGGTTTGAGCAATGAAAGTCTGCGTTCAATGGCCAAACCTAAATTGGTTTTCGGATAAGCCGTAAAAGGCAAATTGTCAGTATATAAAAAGCTTCTCCCGGGTTTTTTATATGATATTTTGCGTTTGGCACCACTTAAAAATACAAACAACCAACTTTCAAGTTTTGAATAAGCATCAATGACCAAATCATATTGTTCTTTGCGTATTTGCCAAGCCAGCTGAAGAAAAGCCAAGTTGTTTTTTCGGTGTTTTTTTTCAAAAAGAATAATTCGGTCAATGTTTGGATTTCCTTCTAAAACCGGTGTGGTTGCTTCATACACCAAATAGTCAATACTGGCCTGAGGATAGGCCTTTTTAAGATTGTTGCAAATAATGCTACTTACAAGCACATCGCCAATCATTTTTTGTTGTATGACCAGTATCTTTTTCAATGCTATTTTTTCTTAACGGTCAGCTCGTTTTGGCTCACGCGCTCATTAAAGGATTGTATGTATGCTTTGATAAAGCGTTCCATTTGCGATTTTAGCTTGGGCTCGCGCATCAATAAATTGTTTTGAAACAAAGAATCATTTTTAAAATTGTACAAACCCAGAGATTTATTTCCGTCAAAAGCCAAGTAATAGTCTCCGCTGATATAATTGTAAACATTATCTACATAGGATACCACAAAGTCTTTGGGCGAACGATACGATTTTCCGTAAGTCACAATCGTGTCACTAATATTCAACTCATCTAATACACTCGGAAGAATGTCAATTTGCTGGAAATTCTTTTCATTAACGCCCTGAAAATTTGGATTCGATGGGTCAATCATCAAAATAGGAATTCTAAACTTGCCTACATTGTTGGTGTATTTTCCTTTTCCTGAGGATGAAGTATGATCGGCCGTGAGCACAAACAAAGTGTTCTGGTACCAATCTTGTTTTTGCGCTTTTTTAAAGAACAGTCGCAATGCATAATCTGTATAGGCCACACTTTCGTGGATTTCGGCCGTTCCTTTAGGAAATTTTCCTTGGTATCGCTCAGGGATTGTATATGGAATATGTGATGAAATAGTGAAGATTGAACTAAAAAATGGTCTTTTAAATGTGCTGATTTTATCACAAAAAAACTGTAGAAACTCTTCGTCATAAATGCCCCAAGAACCATCAAAAGCACCGTCTTTAGGGTATTGATCTTTGCCGAAATAAGCGTCAAATCCGGCTACACGACAGTATTGGTCAAAGTTTTGACTTCCGTTAAAAGCTCCGTGAAAAAAACTGGTATAGTATCCGTTTTTCTTGAGAATTTTGGGCAATCCATACACTTCATTGAGTGCATATGCTGAAGAAATCAGCGGAGAATTCATCAAACTCGGAATGCTGGACATGGTAGACGGAACCGCATCAATAGAGACTTTTCCGTTGGCAAAACCATTTTTGAAATAATATGATTGAGTAATAAGCGAATCCAGAAAAGGAGTTTGCCCAATGTGAATGTTCTCATCACCAAAACTCTCTAAAATAATAATGACCAGATTTTTTTTGTTGGGCTCACCTTTGGTTGGATGATACAATACCGGATTGAAAATTTTGTTCAGTTCAGTTTGACTGTAGTAATTCGGGTCAGTTAGGGTTTCTTTGCTGCCCAAAGTTTTCAAAATACTGTAAGGAGTGTTTAAAACAATTGCAGTATTGCCAATAGAGGTATAGTTTACAGCGTCAACAATGCGAATGGGTTTTGAATTGATTCCGCCCCGGGCCATCAAAAAGCAGATGCCCAATCCGGTGAGCATAACGGCCGATTGCTTGACAACAATGGATGGTTTGTATTCAGTTTTTTTATTCTTGAAATCAGCATTTCCAAGCAGCTTCCACAGTACAACAGAAAAGACGATGAATCCTAGAGGTAAATACCAATAATTGATCAAGAACATCGGAATCAAACCGCCAATTTCATGTTCCATTCCTTTGGCTGTAATCAACCCAAATGAACTGCGTCTTCCGGTGAATTTAAAGTATTCAAAATCTACAAAATTAGTCGCTAAGAAAATTAAATTGACTACATAAAAAGCAATCTTCAATCCTTTTTGATAACCTTTTCGGTATTGAAATGAACCCGGAAGCAAATGCAGCAAAACAAACAATAAGTTGGTAAATCCAATAGCAGATAAATCAAATACAGCTCCGCCTAAAAAACTATTCGCATCAATATTCGGGAAGTAACTTTTGTTGCAAGCAATAAAAACAACCCGACAAAGTTGATAAGCTACGAAAATCACCAAGATCCTTCGGCACAATAATTTCACTAAACAGTAATATGATTTCATCCGAGCTTGGTTTGTCGATTAGACGGCTACGTCATATTCGCGCAAAGCGTCGTTGAGCGAAGTTTTTAAATCGGTAGATGGTTTTCTTTTTCCAATAATCAGCGCGCATGGAACTTGGTATTCACCGGCGGCAAATTTTTTGGTATAACTGCCCGGAATAACTACTGATCTAGCCGGAACTACTCCTTTCATTTCAATAGGGGTATCACCGGTAACATCAATAATTTTGGTAGATGCAGTAAGACAAACATTAGCTCCTAATACGGCTTCGGCTTCCACGCGCACACCTTCTACCACGATGCATCGCGAACCGATAAAAGCGTGGTCTTCAATAATTACCGGAGCAGCTTGAAGTGGTTCTAAAACCCCGCCAATTCCAACTCCGCCGCTCAGATGTACATTTTTGCCAATTTGTGCACAGCTGCCTACAGTGGCCCAAGTATCTACCATGGTTCCCTCATCAACGTAAGCACCGATATTTACATAACTAGGCATCATGATTACACCTTTTGAAATGTATGCTCCGTGTCGTGCCACTGCATGCGGAACTACGCGGATGCCTTTTTCTGCATAACCTCGTTTGAGCGGAATTTTATCGTGATATTCAAAAATACCTACTTCAAAGGTTTCCATTTTTTGAATCGGAAAATATAGGATTACGGCTTTTTTGACCCATTCGTTGATTTGCCATCCGTGTGCAGTTGGTTCTGCAACGCGCAAATTTCCGGAATCGAGTAACTCAATGACTTCTCTAATGGCTGAAGTTGTGGCAGTATTTTGTAATAAATCGCGGTTTTCCCAGGCCGATTCAATAATTAAACGCAATGATTCCATAGCTCATGTTTTTGCACAAATATAGGGGCAATTTTTAAAAAGAAAAATCAGTAAAACAAAAACCTTTTGTGAATGCAATTTATTCTGAATCTGCCAAAGTAGAAGAGGTTGCAGCGTGCTGAAAATTAATCAGAAATCTTTTGGTTTTAGCGTATAAATACATTTTAATATTGTCAAACAACATTACGGTAATCGGGTTTGACTTCTCATCTTTACACAAATAAATGGTTCCTTTATCAGGTAAATCAGTTTTAGAAATTACGGTCAAATGATATTCTTGATCCGCTTGAAGCTTGATTTCATTGTCTGTGAATTCGGCACGTTGTGGAGCAATGGTTTGTATGTTTCCCCATTGTTGTACTTCATTTCGTGATTGAATCTGATTGTACGTAAACACTTTGCATTGCGCAAATCCGCTTAAGGAAAATAAAATACAAAAAAGGGGCAACAGTTGTTTCAGCTTCATTTAAAATGATTTGGTAGCGCAATTAACTTAAAATTTCTTTTAACAAGGCAGCAAATTAAGACAATATTTTAACAACTGTCAACAATTTTATGTTGATAACTTTAAAAATATTGTTTAAAGTCCTTTTTTTAACTTGTATTTTTGACTTAAATATCAGTTCATGCCCAGAATTTTAGCTATTGATTACGGACAAAAGCGCAGCGGACTCGCTGTGACGGATGAGTTGCAGATCATCGCTTCCGGATTGACTACTGTTGCAAGTTCAGAACTCATGCTTTTTTTAGAAAACTATTTCAATCAAGAAAATGTATCTAAGATTCTTATTGGCGAACCCAAACAAATGAACGGGCTTCCGTCGCAAAGTGCTGAAATCATTCAAAAGTTTGTCGCTGATTTTAAATCAAAATTCCCCGAAAAAGAAGTGGTCAGAGTTGATGAACGCTTTACATCAAAACTTGCTTTTCAGTCTATGATAGACAGTGGTTTGTCTAAAAAGCAACGGCAAAACAAAGCGCTCATTGATGAAATATCAGCAACCATTATGTTGCAAGATTACTTGACCCGCAGCATGATATAATAAAGAATTAAAAAAATACTAATTCTTCGGCTCAAAAAGTCGTATGTGTATTTTTTGATTATTTTTGCCACACTTTTTAGTGAATATAACAGATGATATTATCAATTGTAGGATATGGCGATCCGGTTCTGCGCAAAGTTTGCGAGCCCATTACTGCTCATTATCCCGAATTAAAAGAAACCATTGACAGCATGTACGAAACCATGTACAATGCTTATGGTGTTGGTTTGGCCGCTCCTCAAGTAGGTTTGCCCATTCGTCTTTTTGTGGTGGATACGAGTCCTTTTGGTGAAGACGAAGATTTGTCAACCGATGAACAAAAACAACTCAAAAATTTTAAACGAACCTTTATCAATGCCCAAATTTTAAAAGAAGAAGGCGAGGAGTGGGGTTTTAATGAAGGTTGCTTGAGTATACCCGAAGTACGTGAAGATGTGTATCGTCATGAGCGCATTACCATTGAGTATGACGACGAAAATTTCAACCGTACAACCGAAGTCTTTGATGGCTTGATTGCGCGCGTCATTCAACATGAGTATGATCATATTGAAGGTATATTGTTTACCGATCGCATCTCGACCCTTAAAAAGCAACTCATCAAAAAGAAACTGCAAAACATCATGGAAGGCAAAACACGTCCGGAGTACAAAATGAAGTTTGCTGCCAAAAAAGGCCGATAAAAAAAATTAACCTAAAGAAATAAAATACCAAAATGAATTTAGAAAGAATACTCGCCATTTCAGGAATGCCCGGCATTTACTCATTGAAATTGCAAACACGTACCGGTTTTGTGGCCGAATCACTCATTGACGGAAAAAAAGTAACCGTTGGCTTAAGAAGCAATGTGAGTTTATTGTCTGAGATTTCAATGTATACCCATGAGGGTGAAAAACCATTGGCCGAAGTGATGCGTGCTATAGCCGTCAAAGAAAACGAAGGTCCGGCCATTTCGCATAAAGAAGACAACGCAAAACTAGCTGCCTATTTTCAGAGTGTAGTTCCGGATTATGATGCCGATAGAGTTTATCCATCCGATATTAAAAAGGTACTCAATTGGTACAACATCTTACAATCAAAAGGTTTGGTTTCAAAAGAAGAAACCAGTGCCGAAAAACAAGCTGAAATTGAAGCGGTTGTTGAAGAAAAAGTAGCCGAAGCCAAAGCGGCCAAAAAGACAAAATCTAAAAAAGAATAGTTTTTCAAACCTAAATGAATCCCGCTGACGAGCATTTGTAAGCGGGATTTTTTATTTTTACACAAATCACTTCCGATGAATTCCAGAGCCCAGCAACTACAAGCTTTTGACCGATTGTTGAACATTATGGACGACTTGCGCGCGCAATGTCCGTGGGATAAAAAACAAACCCTGGAATCATTGCGCCATTTGACTATTGAAGAAACCTACGAACTTGGCGATGCCATTCTGAATAATGATCTCAATGAAGTCAAAAAAGAACTCGGCGATTTGTTGCTTCACATAGTTTTTTATGCCAAAATCGGCAGTGAAACCCAAGATTTTGACATCGCTGATGTTTGTAACGAAATTTGTGAAAAACTCATTCATCGCCATCCGCATATTTACGGTGATGTTCAGGTAAAAGACGAAGAAGAAGTCAAGCAAAACTGGGAAAAACTCAAACTCAAAGAAGGCAAAAAATCAGTTTTAGAAGGTGTTCCGCAAGGTTTACCGGCACTGGTCAAAGCCAGTCGCATTCAAGACAAAGCCAAAGGTGTGGGTTTTGATTGGGAAGAACCGCATCAGGTTTGGGACAAGGTTCAAGAAGAACTCAGCGAATTACAGGCTGAAGTGGCCGACGGAAATCAACAGCGTATTGTAGCCGAATTTGGCGATGTCTTATTTTCGATGATTAATTATGCTCGCTTTTTGAATGTGAATCCTGAAGATGCACTTGAGCGTACCAATAAAAAATTCATCAAACGTTTTCAGTATTTAGAATCAAAAGCCGCAGAAATTGGCAAACCATTGTCAGAAATGACTTTGGCTGAAATGGATGTTTTTTGGAACGAAGCCAAAAAGTTATAAATTATTCTGAAGCTCTTCTGAGTCCGTTGCGGTCCAGCAAAGTAATTTTCTTGCCTGAAAGTTCAATGAGTTTACTTTTGTTGAATTCTGACAACAATCTGATACAGCTTTCGGTTGCTGTGCCAATCATTCCGGCCAATTCCTCTCGCGATACGTGTAATCTAAGTGAGCCATCCTCATTTTTACCAAAAGTATTTTCTAAATACAAAAGTGTTTCAGCCAATCTTTCCTTGACATTTTTCTGTGCCATAGATACCATATGATCGTCCGCTTCTTTGAGATCGCCACAAATGGTGCGCATGACATTCATAGAAAACTGATTGTTCTGGTTGAAGAACTGCAGAACTTCGCTTTTTGGAATAAAGCAAACTTCCATGTCTTCCATAGCTACTGCCGAAAGATTGGCCGGTTCATCGCTGATCATCGAACGCTGACCGAGTAATTCTCCGGGTTTGGCCAGTTTAACAATTTGATCTTTTCCGTTGGCGCTGAGTTTGGTCAGCTTACAAACGCCATCTTTCACACAATAAATACCGTTGACATTCTCGCCTTCTTCAAAAATAGGTTCGCCTTTTTTAATGGTATATGAAGTTTTGCAATTGGCCATTTTGATGAGCTCATCTTTTGAAAGCGCTTTGAGCGAGCTGAATTCTCGCACAATACATTGTTCACATTTACTCATAATTGTTCGCAGTTAACAGTGGGTTCAAATTTAAACATTAATATGACAAAAATCATATTTTGTTTTGAACAACTGGCGGTACTTTGTCTCAGGTAAAATTGAGCAAATTATGGACACCAACCAATGTTTTCACTGCGGGTTGGATGTGGTCGAATCAGACACAATTCATTTGGACGGCAAGACTTTTTGTTGTGCCGGATGCAAAACAGTGTATGAAATTTTCAGTTCTAACGGCATGGACTGTTACTACGATTTTCAACAATCGCCCGGCGCCACACCCCAAGAAATAAAAGGCAAGTACGACTTTCTAGACAATCCCGAAATTGCTGAAAAACTGCTTGAATTCAATGAGTCTGAAACGGCTATTGTATCATTGTATATTCCGCACATACACTGTAGTTCTTGTATTTGGGTACTTGAAAATCTGCAACGTCTTCAGGGTGGTATCACCCAATCGCAAGTAAACTTCCCGCAAAAGAAAGTGCGTATCACCTACAAACCCCATTTGGTTTCGCTCAAAGAAATGGTTTTGCTTTTGAGTTCTATTGGCTATGAACCTTATATCAGTTTAGAGCAATATGAATCTGGGAAGCACAAGGTTGATCGCAGTTTGACTTATAAATTAGGCGTGGCGTTTTTCTGCTTTGGCAACATTATGCTCTTGTCGTTTCCGGAGTATTTTGAAGTGAGCGAATTTTGGCTGGATCAATACAAAGGATTCTTTAGATGGCTCATATTTGCTTTGGCTCTGCCGAGTTTTTTGTATTCGGCCAGCGGATATTACCAAGCTGCCTACAAAAGCATGCGCGCCGGCTTGCTCAATATTGAAATTCCGATTGCGCTGGGCATCATTGTGATGTTTGTGCGCAGTACTTTTGATATGCTCATGAATTACGGCCCAGGCTTTTTTGACAGCATGACCGGACTGGTTTTTTTCATGTTGCTGGGCAAAACGTTTCAGACCAAAACCTATAGTTTTTTGAGTTTTGAGCGCGATTTTAAATCTTATTTTCCGATTGCGGTGTCTCGCATCCGCGGAAATCTCGAAGAAAACGTTGCGGTTTATGACATTGTCAAAGGTGACCGACTGTTGATTCGCAATCAAGAACTTATTCCGGTAGACGGAATATTGATCTCAGCCACGGCCGAAATTGATTACAGTTTTGTAAGTGGCGAGGCCAATCCGGTCTTTAAACAATCTGGCGATAAAGTTTACGCCGGCGGAAAACAAGTAGGACAAGTCATTGAAATGGAAGTGTTGCACAGCGTTTCGCAGAGTTACCTTACACAACTTTGGAGCAATGATGTCTTTCAGAAAAAAGTCAACCAAAAACACAAAAGCATTACCGATACGGTGAGTCGATATTTTACACCGGCTTTGCTGTTGATTTCTGTGATTGGTTTTGGCATTTGGATTCCGAGCGATACCAACACCGCTTTTAATGTATTCACAGCGGTGCTGATTGTGGCTTGTCCGTGTGCACTTGCGCTAACTGCTCCGTTTACTTTGGGCAATATGTTGCGCATTTTGGGTAATCAAAAATTCTATCTTAAAAATGCTACGGTCATTGAGCAATTGGCACAAGCCGATACGATTGTTTTTGACAAAACCGGAACCATCACTACCAATGCCGGAGCGGCAATTACTTATCAAGGCGAAGCTCTGTCAGAAGAGCAGACTTTGGTTCTGAAAAATGTACTGCGCGCGTCGAATCATCCGCTGAGTCGAATGCTTTATAATCATTTGCCATCGGCAGCACGAATGAGCGTTGCTTTGTTTGAAGAAATTCCCGGAAAAGGCATTGTTGCAAGTGTTCAAGGAATCAATTACAAAGTAGGCTCTGCTTCTTTTACCGGAAGTGCAGCTACTTCAGAAATGCATCAGACGGCGGTGCACATTCAAATTAACGATACATATATAGGTAAGTTTGTTTTCAATAATCAATATCGTCATGGTTTGAGTGAATTGTTTGAAAAACTCAGTCAAAAATATACGCTCAAAGTTTTATCGGGGGACAACGAAGGCGAACGCGAAGTTTTGCAAAAAATATTGCCAGTAGGAACCGAATTGGTTTTTAATCAAACGCCCGAGCAAAAACTTGAATTTGTTAAGAATCTGCAACATCAAGGTGCCAAAGTAATGATGGTGGGTGACGGGCTCAACGATGCCGGAGCACTGGCACAAAGTGATGTAGGTATTGCCATTGCTGAAAATGTCAATGTGTTTTCACCGGCGTGTGATGCTATTCTCGATGCAAGCCAGTTTGAAAAACTGTGGTATTTCTTAAAACTGTCACACGGATCGATGCGCACGATTGTCATGAGTTTTGGACTGTCATTGCTTTATAATGCAGTAGGCTTGTCGTTTGCCTTGACCGGTCATCTACAACCTTTGGTAGCGGCCATTATTATGCCGCTGAGCACCATTACCATCGTGAGTTTTGTGACGATGATGACCAATTTTTATGCGCGATTTATGCGAAAATAACCAACCATGACAAAAGTCATGTTTTAAGAAAATAGTCAGAAGTAATTTTGAAAAGACAATTTTAGGTATGAGTGTCATTTATTTATTAATCTCCATCAGTATCGCGGTAGCCATAGGCTTTTTCATCGCTTTTGTGCGTGCGGTAAAAACCGGGCAGTATGATGACGACTATACACCGTCAGTCAGAATGCTCTTTGAAGACGAACTTCTCACAGATAAACCAAAAACAATAAAAACAGACGAAAAATCAATGTAATTATGGAAGTGCAACAATTTTATTACGACAACAAAATCGTCAAAAAGTTCCTGTATGCGACAATACTTTTTGGCGTGGTTGGCATGTTGGTTGGGCTCATCTTGGCCATCATGTTCCTGTTCCCGAACATCACCGACGGAATTCCGTGGTTGAGTTTTGGTAGGCTCCGACCACTACACACCAATGCAATTATCTTTGCATTCGTAGGAAACTCCATGTTTGCCGGAGTTTATTATTCGCTGCAGCGTTTGCTTAAAGCACGTATGTTTAGCGACTTTTTGAGCAACGTACATTTCTGGGGCTGGCAACTAATTATTGCCGCTGCAGCCATTACGCTTCCGCTCGGGATTACCACTTCAAAAGAATATGCAGAACTTGAATGGCCTATAGATATTGCCATTGCTCTGATTTGGGTGGTTTTCGGAATTAATATGATTGGAACCATTCTCAAAAGACGTGAGCGTCATTTATATGTAGCGATTTGGTTTTACATCGCAACGTTTGTTACTGTTGCGGTCTTGCATATTTTCAACAGTTTAGAGTTGCCGGTAAGTGCTTTAAAAAGTTATTCAGCTTATGCTGGCGTACAAGACGCACTTGTACAGTGGTGGTACGGACACAATGCTGTGGCATTCTTCTTGACCACACCATTTTTAGGATTGATGTATTATTTTGTTCCGAAAGCAGCCAATCGTCCGGTATATTCGTATCGATTATCTATTGTTCACTTTTGGTCCTTAATATTTATTTATATCTGGGCCGGACCACACCACTTGTTGTATTCAGCATTGCCCAATTGGGCGCAAAACCTTGGGGTTGTATTCTCAGTAATGCTCATTGCTCCGTCATGGGGTGGTATGATCAACGGATTGCTCACTTTGCGTGGGGTTTGGGATAAAGTGCGCGAAGAACCGATTTTAAAATTCTTCGTAGTAGCAATTACCGGTTATGGGATGGCTACGTTTGAAGGCCCGATGTTGTCACTCAAAAACATCAACGCCATTGCGCACTATACCGATTGGATTATTGCCCACGTGCACGTAGGTGCTTTGGCCTGGAACGGATTCATGGCTTTTGGTATGATTTATTGGTTGATTCCGCGCATGACCAAAGGTTCTTTATACTCTTCTAAATTGGCCAACTTCCACTTTTGGATAGGTACTTTAGGAATCATTTTATATGCATTGCCCATGTATGTGGCCGGTTTTACACAGGCTTCTATGTGGAAACAATTCAATCCTGATGGAACATTAACCTATGGAAACTTCCTTGAAACGGTAAAAGAAATCATCCCAATGTACGCCATGCGTGCTATTGGCGGAACCATGTATTTAGTGGGGATGTTGGTATTGGTGTATAACATCATCATGACCGTTCGCGCCAACCAAACCGTTGAAGACGAATTAGCACAAGCGCCGGCATTACAACCTTTAACCAACCAACGCATCAAAGGAGAACACTGGCACAGTTGGCTTGAAAGACGCCCTATTAAACTCACCATTTTTGCTTTGATTGCCATTTTAATCGGAGGGATTATTCAGATTATTCCCACCATTATGGTCAAATCAAACATTCCGACCATTGCGGCAGTAAAACCATATACACCGCTTGAATTAGAAGGTCGTGATTTATATATCCGCGAAGGCTGTGTGGGTTGTCACTCACAAAACGTTCGTCCGTTTAGAAGTGAAGTAGAACGCTACGGACCACAATCAAAAGCCGGTGAATTTGTGTATGATCACCCGTTCTTGTGGGGTTCAAAACGCACCGGACCTGACTTGTTGCGCGAAGGCGGAAAATACAACGACAACTGGCATTTTAACCATATGTGGGATCCACAAAGTATTTCTGCGGGCTCTATCATGCCGGCCTACAAATGGTTGTTTGACAACAAAGCACTTGATATTGCAAACATCGAAGACAAAATGCATGTGATGCAAAAACTCGGAGTTCCTTATACTGAAGAACAAATTGCCGGAGCAAAAGCAGCCATCAAAGAACAATCGATGAAAATTGAGGCCAGTTTGCACAGCGATCCAGATTTTGTAAAAAGTTATGAAGAAAGTAAGAAAAAAGCAGCTGCACGCGGCGAGGCTTTTGTTCCGATGCACGAGCGTGAAATTGTGGCGCTGATTGCTTATTTGCAACGCCTTGGAACCGATACTAAAGTAAAAGACAACGCTAAATAATAAAGTCATGTTCGAACAAATTAAACACAGCATGGAGACCATCACCGGAGTGGCGATTTATCCGATGATCTCTTTATCTATATTCTTCTTATTCTTTGTTGGACTAGGCGTTTGGGTCTTTTCGTACAAGAAAGAAAAAATCAACGAATTGCGTCAGATTCCGCTCAATGATAACCTTTAAATCTGAACCGTCATGAGAAAATTAATTCCTGTATATATCCGTATTCCGGTCATCTTTTTTAGTGTGATGCTCGCGTTAGAATATTTTATTGATTCTGGCGATCGACCGGCTTTTGTTAAATTCCCGATGGTATCGGTGTTCTTATTTGTCTTTTTGTTTTTGCTGATTTCTATTGAAATTACATTGACCGCCGTTGACAGAGTTACTTATCACTTGCTCAGCGATGAGCAGAAAAAAGTGGTAGATGAAGCAGCTCATTTAAGCATTAAAGACAGCGAGTGGTTCAAAAAACTCATGAAAGCACTCACCAAATCTGAGCCGATTGAAAATGAGGGACAACTTATGTTAGACCACGATTACGACGGCATACGAGAGTTAGACAACAGACTTCCGCCGTGGTGGTTGTATCTGTTCTACATCACCATTATTTTTGGATGTATTTACTTGGTTCGTTACCATTTTATGGGTGCTGATGACCAAGAAACTGAACTGCGCAAAGAAATGGCTCAAGCCAAACTCGATGTCGAGGAATACATGAAAACTGCTCCGGATTTAATGGACGAGAAAACAGTTACTTTACTTACTGATCCGGCTGAACTCGCCAAAGGAAAAGCCATTTTTCAAACCAATTGCGTGGCTTGTCACCGAGCTGATGGCGGAGGCCAAATTGGCCCGAACCTTACCGATGATCATTGGATTTTGGGCGGAGGCATCAAAAATGTATTCCACACCATCACCAACGGCGGACGCGACGGAAAAGGGATGATTGCCTGGAAAGCCACGCTCAAACCCACCGAAATTCAACATGTGGCCAGTTATGTATTGTCTTTACAGGGCACAAATCCAAAAGACGGTAAAGCACCTGATGGTGAAGTTTGGGTAGATCCGGATGCCGCCAAAGCCGCTCCAACTGCAACCAAAACTGACAGTACGGCTGTCAAAAAATAAAACGCCATGGCACAACTTCCTGATGAAGCCTTTAGAGATACCATTGCCACTATTGATGACGATGGCAAAAGAAAGTATATATATCCTAAAAAACCATCCGGAAAATGGTACAACTACCGCAAATGGGTTAGCTATTTTCTGCTGACCCTGCTGGTAGTGAATCCGTTTATCAAAGTAAACGGCAACCAATTCATGATGTTCAATGTGCTCGAACGCCGATTCAATATTTTCGGGTTTCCGTTTTGGCCGCAAGATTTTTATTTGTTCGTTCTTTTCATGATTGTAGGCGTGGTCTTCGTGATTTTGTTTACCGTAATCTTTGGACGTATTTTTTGCGGATGGATTTGTCCGCAGACCATATTTCTCGAAATGGTTTTCAGACGCATCGAATTCTGGATTGAAGGCGATCGCGGCGCACAAATCAAACTCAGTAAACAAGCTTGGGATGCCGATAAAATTCGCAAGAAACTCACCAAATGGTTTTTATTTGCTGTGATTTCATTTGCCATTGCCAATGTGTTTTTGGCTTATCTGATCAGCAGCGATGAACTCTTATTGATGATTGAAGACGGTCCGGCTCAACACATGAGTACGCTGATTGCCTTACTCATTTTTACCGCAGTATTCTATTTTGTGTTTACTTGGTTCCGGGAACAAGTATGTATCATAGCCTGTCCTTACGGTAGATTACAAGGTGTATTGCTCGACAACAAATCAATCAATGTAGCCTATGATTTTGTGCGTGGTGAAAAAGAACTCGGTCGTGCCAAATTCAATAAAAATGAAGATCGCTCACTCACCGGAAAAGGCGATTGTATTGACTGTCATCAGTGTGTGCATGTTTGCCCCACCGGTATTGACATCCGCAACGGAACACAACTGGAATGTGTAAATTGTACCGCTTGTATTGACGAGTGCAACACCATCATGGAAGTTGTAGGTTTGCCCAAAGGCTTGATTCGTTTTGCCTCTGAAGACGAAATTGAAAAAGGAGCGAAGTTCAAGTTTACCACACGGATGAAAGGCTACACAGCCGTGTTAGCTATTTTAATGTCTGTACTCATTGGTTTGTTGTTTTTGCGTACTGAAGTTGAGGCGACGATTCTTAGATTACCGGGTCAGTTGTTTCAACACAAAGGCGAGAACATCAGCAATATTTACACCTATAAAATTATCAACAAAACCAACGAAGATTTTAAAAATATCCATTTTAAACTCAAAAACATTCAAGGTAAAATTACCGTGGTGGGTAAAGACAATGTCAGCATCAAACGTCAAGGCATGGCCGAAGGAACTTTGTTTGTTGAAATCAATCAATATGTTTTAGAACACGACAAAACACCTATTAAAATTGAAGTGTACGAAGGCAATAAAAAAATTGAAACTGCCAAAACCAATTTCCTGAGTCCGCGCACTTTTGACTAATCCAAAAAATCAATTCTATGGCAACTGAACTTCCACTCAAAAATAAATTCTCCTTTAACTGGGGACATTCCATAGTTCTAGCCTTTGTGCTGTTTATGGCTTTTATTGGTTCATTCGTTTATCGAGTGCAATCAAACGCAAAATATGACAACGAGCTCGTGGTTGATGAATATTACAAACACGATGTTCATTTTGGCGATGAGTTAGTGCAATACCAAAATGCCCAACAATTGGCGCATAGACCACAAATTGAAGCGGTTGCCGAGGGTATTCAAGTAACATTTCCTGCCGAAATGAATACACAAAACATACAAGGAAAAATGTCCTTTTACAGGCCGTCTGACAAAAAATTAGATTTCGAATGGCCGTTTTCGAAGTCTGGTCCAACTTTGCTCATACCTAAATCAAAATTGGCAGGCGGCCTCTGGGACATTACGCTTTCATGGCAACATGAAGGAAAACCTTATGCGGTAAAACAAACCATTTATTATTAATTCACATGTGGATTACCGCCTTACTTTTCGGCCTTGTCAGTAGTTTACACTGCATTGGAATGTGTGGCCCCATTGCAATGATGATTCCACTGGATCATCAGCGTCCGACGCGCAAAGCAATGCAACTCATGAGTTATCATTTGGGCAGAATGACTTCTTATGCTGCCCTGGGATTGCTGTTTGGTTCTTTGGGTCAAGGATTGTATTTGGCGGGGATGCAACAAGAACTATCTATTGTTGCCGGTGTTGCGATTTTAATTTTGGTCGTTATTCCGGAGCGCATTCTGGCCCGATACCGTTTTTCGCAACCCTTGTATCAGGCAGTGGGTGCAGTAAAGGCGCAATTGGGATTACAGCTTAGAAAAAAAGGATTTGGTTCAATTTATCTCTTGGGTTTATTCAATGGTTTTTTACCTTGTGGATTGGTCTATGCAGCTTTATTTGGTGCCATTACCCTTCAAAATCCACTGGGCGGTGCTTTGTACATGGCTGTTTTCGGATTGGGCACTACACCGCTCATGAGTGCATTGGTCTATGTACAAACTTTTTTTACGGCTCCCGTCCGAAATAAAGTGCAAAAACTCATTCCATGGGCGACCGCTGCGATAGCTATTTTATTTATTTTACGCGGTTTGGGTTTGGGCATACCGTATGTTTCGCCTTCATCCATCAACCTATTTGTACAACAATCATCTAATTGTCACTAAAAAAACAATCTAATTATGGAAAAACACGATTTATTACACGAATTTCCTGAATTTCAGGACAAAATCCACGAATTAAAAATCAGCGATGTTCGCTTTAGAAAGACTTTTGACGAATATCATGAAGTGGAGCACAAGATTCACCGCATCAACAACGGTAACGAGATGGCCACCGATGAACAAATGAAAGAACTCAAAGCGCATTTACTGTTTTTAAAAGACGATTTGTATCAGCAACTCAAAAGCAATTAAAAGAGCATTCATTCTAAATAAAAAAGCACACTTTTTACGGTGTGCTTCTTTTTTTTGAAAAAGGGATTTTATTAAACGGTCATTGAAAACAATTGTGTTTCAGGGGTGTTGCGTTTTAGTCTCAAGTCAAAAGCCATACAAATGTTGCGCACAAAAGGTTTTCCGGGCTCGGTTACGGTTAATTTTTCATTTTCAATCTTGAGTAATCCATCGGCTTTCATTTCATGTAAATTGTACAAGATTTCTTGTATTTCTTCTTCTATTTGCGGCTGATCTTTCCAAGAAGTTTCAAAGTGGCACATCAAATTGAGTATGTGTTTGCGGATGATTAAATCTTCCTCAGATAAAATATGTCCGCGCATGACGGGTAGTTTATCCCATTCAAGCAGTTGATAATAATCTTCAATGGTTTTAACATTTTGGGCAAATCCGTACCAACTATCACCAATAGATGAAACGCCCAAACCAATCATGAGTTGTGTTTTTGATGCGCTATAACCCATGAAATTTCTGTGCAGCGAACCGTCTTGCATGGCTTGATACAAAGTATCGCTGTCCAGTGCAAAGTGATCCATTCCAATTTCGTGGTAACCAAATTCTGAGAGCAGCATTTTTCCGGTTTCATACAATTGACGTTTGTACTCGTCTTTGGGCACATCTTCGTCTTTAAATCCGCGCTGTCCGGTACCTTTGATCCACGGAACATGCGCATAACTGTAAAATGCCAAACGATCTGGTCGCAGCGCGTTGGTTTTTTCAATGGTATCAATCACATCATCTATAGTTTGAAAAGGCAAGCCAAAAATCAAATCGTGGCCAATAGAAGTATAGCCAATTTCTTTGGCCCAAAAAGTTACTTTGGCCACATCGTGAAATGATTGTACGCGGTGAATGGCTTGTTGAACCGTATCAGCATAGTCTTGAACGCCATAACTCACGCGTCTGAATCCTAAATCATAGAATTTTTGCAAATGGGCACGCGTGGTGTTGTTCGGATGGCCTTCAAAACTAAAAACGTGGTCAGCAGCCACCCGGGCATAACTTAGAATTCCGTTGATTAGGTCTTCAAGATTTTGAACCGAAAAAAAAGTGGGTGTTCCACCGCCGATGTGAATTTCGCGAATCAGCGGTTTTTCGCCCATGAGTTGGGTGTAGAGATGCCATTCTTTAAGTAGGGCTTCTATGTATGGTTGCTCGACTGCGTGGTTTTTGGTGATGCGTTTGTTGCAACCGCAAAAGGTGCATAAACGCTCGCAGAAGGGCAGGTGAATGTACAAACTGATTCCTTGCTCTGAGTTACTTTCTTCAAATGATTTCTTCATTGAACTTACCCAACGATTATAACTAAAACCACTTTCATCCCAATACGGAACTGTTGGATAACTTGTATATCTTGGGCCGGGGACATTGTATTTTTGTATCAGTGAAGTTTTCATACCAAGTCAATTTACACCAAATGTAACCGATGTGCAACGCATTAAAAATGATAATTATCATGTAAAAAAAAGCCCCAAAACGGGGCTCATTTTATTCAGATTTTAATTGTCGTAGTTGCTTGAGTTTTTCTTTCCAAACCTCTAAGCTTTCTCTGTGTTTGGCAATACTTTTGCGCACTTCAACAACAATTGGATTTTCTTTTTTGTCGTTTTTGCTGTTAAAGAATTGAATGTTGTTTTCAAGTTGGAAAATCTCGTTTTGTAATTCATCAATTTTACGGGTAATGAATACTTTTTCGTTTTCTAACTTGCGACGGTCATCGTTGATGCTTTCTACGCGGTGGGCAAATCGAGCCATATCGGTTTCTTTTTTGCTCGCACTGAGTTTTTCAAATAAAGCATCGAGAATTTTATTGAATTTGCCTTCAATATGACGACGAGATTGCGGCACTTTTCCAAAACTTTTCCAATTTTCAATATGTGCTTTGATGGCATCGAGGTCATTTTTGTGGTGACCGGTCATTTCAAAACTGCGTAAAGTTTCAAGGTATTCTTTTTTCTTTTCAAAAGCTTCCAATTCTTCTGCGCTGGCACTGTTTCGGTTTTCTTTGGCTCTTTCAAAGAAATGGTTGCAAGCTGCTCTAAATTCAGTCCAGAGTTGATCTGAATATTTGCGCGGTACATGCCCGATGGTTTTCCACTCTTCTTGAATTTGCTTTAAAATCTGAGCTGTCGCTTCAAAGTCATTGCTGTCTTTGAGTTCTTCAGCCCTAGCTACCAAGGCTTGCTTCAAGCTCATATTGTGGCTTTGATCTTTTTTGATGTCTTTGTAAAAACTGTTTTTGACCAAATTAAAATTTCTGACGGCATTTTTAAATCTAGCCCAAGTGTCTTCACTAACTTCAGCCGGAACTTTACCCGTTGCAAAAAAGTTATTTCTCAGTGCTTCAACTTGGGTTACCAAAGCACTCCAGCCCGAGTGGTTGTTGGCTTTTTGTTCACCCAAAGCTTCAATTTGTGCTATGATTTCGTTTTTGCGCTTGAGGTTGTCTTCTTCAGCCGCTCTGAAACGATCAAACCAAGCTTCGCGTTTTTCATGCATTTTCTTGGTGAGTTCACTAAACTGAGTCCAGAGTTCTTCGCGGTGTTCGCGAGATACAGGCCCTATGTCTTCTTTCCAGATTCGGTGTAAATCTTGTAATTCTCTAAAAGCATGCATGATGTCATCAACGTGTAAAAGCTCTTCTACACGCGCAATGATTTTTTGCTTTTGCTCTAGATTGTGTTTAAAATCAATATCGCGGGCCTCACGATCAAGGTGCAAATAATCATAAAAGTTTTCTAAGTGAAAGTGGTAGTTGTTCCAAACAATGTTGTATTTGTCTTTTGGAATCGGGCCGCAGTTTTTCCAGCGTTCGCGTAATTCATTGAAATGTTTGAGCGTGTCTTTGATGTTTTCTTGCGGATTGATGAGATTTTTTAACTCTTCAACTATAGCCATACGCGCATCAAGATTGGCTTTAAGCCCGGCTTCTAAACTTTTAAAATGTTTGTTGATGCGTTCGCGGTGGGCAGTATATAATTCGTCAAATTTGGTTTTAAGCGGAAAATGATATTTAAAATCTTCGGTTGTATCAGGATTTTGTGCGTAAAATTCTTCGCGCTTTTCGTCTAAGAAATGGTAGTATTTTGCAAGGAATGCTTTTTTGAGTTCTTCAACATGATTACGAACAGACATTACTTTGTCGGCGGCGGTAAGTTGCTCTAATTCGCTGATGAGTTTTTCCATCGGCATGCCTTCGTAATCTAGCATCGGAACTTCTTCACGAATGGTGGCATCTTCACTTTCGGCAGCTGTTACATCAGCAATGGCGCTCATGACCTCATCTGTTTCAGGTGCAACTTCAACAGGTAATGCTTCTTCTTGTGATAGCTCTGGAGAATCCTCCTGTGCAATAGCTTCAGTTTCCGACTGCTCTGTAACCGAAATTGCTACTGTTTCTTCTGAAATTTCTTGCATCGGTTCAGGTTGCTCGGTTGTGGTTTCTAATTCAGCGCTCACTGGAGTTTCTGTTTCTTCTGCAGGCTCTATGGATGAGTCAACAGCCGGAACCTCTTGGGTTACTTCAGCAATAGTGTCTGCATCAACAGTTTCATTTTCTGCCTCGGCAACAACTTCAATAACTTCTGAAAGATCTTCAGTAGTTTCGTTTTCAGAGATTTGAGGGCTAATGTTTGTAGATTCTGTGTTTCCATCTGCCATAGATTCAGGTGTTGGCAGGTTATCATTCTTTTCTTCTAACATTCGTAAAATGTTTTAGGTTGGTTATTTACTTAGAATTTTAGTTGGCGAAAGATAGTAAAGCAACTGAAATATACAAAGAAAATAAGCTATTTATCGAGTAGCCGTCATAAATTCAGTTGAAATGAATAAATCTGAAATTTAAGTTGGCTTTTGACAAATAATTTATTTATTCCAAATGCGCCAAGATTTTTCTGCTTGAAGTATCAGCATTTCCGAACCATTTTTAGTCACAGCCCCCATTTTTTTTGCTTTTTTCAAGAATAAAGTTTCCTCGGGATTGTAGATTAAATCATATGCCAAGTGTTTTGTGGTAAAATACTCATACGGAATTTCCGGGCAAAAATTGACATTGGGACTGGTTCCCAGCGGTGTGCAATTGATCCATATTTGAAAGTTGTCAAAACTGGTTGCATTGATGTGGTGATAGGCAATCGTGTTGTGGTTGGTTTTTCTGGAAGCAAATGAATATTGAATATCTAATTCTTCCAGTGCAAAGGCAACTGCTTTGGCTGCACCGCCGGTTCCGAGAATGAGTGCTTTTTTGTGATGAGATTGTAGCAGTGGTTTTAATGATTTTTTAAAACCATATGCATCAGAGTTGTAACCTTTAAGTTTTCCGTTTTTAAAGCGAATGACATTCACGGCGCCAATTTTTTTGGCTTGATTTGATAGCTCGTCTAAATAAGGTAAGATAGTTTCTTTGTAAGGAATCGTAACATTTAGACCACACAAATTGGGGTGTTTTGACAAGACTGTTTTGAACTCGTCTATGTGGGCCATATCAAAATTTTCGTAGAGACAATTTTCAGTATTTGTATGGGCAAAACGTTCTGTAAAATATTTTTTTGAGAACGAGTATTGTATGTCTTTTCCGATGAGTCCGAATAATTTGACCATGGATTACCTATACTTTTGAATTGCTTGTTGTACAATTTTTGATTCCCAAATGCCCGGGAACAGTTCTTCTAAAATGGTTCTCTTGTCAAAATTGGCACGCAAGGCATTGCTTAGGTGGTAGCTGCCTTTTTCATTTTCACGCAAAATAAAATACAAACCGGCCAATCGATAATCAATATCAGCTTGATCCGGAAAATATTCTGATGATTGCAATAAAGCTTGAACTCCGCTTTCATACTCCCCTAAATACACCAGTATATCGATCCAATAAAGCCAAGTATCCAGCATTTGATCACCAAATTCTACCGCTTTCCGATATCCGTATTCGGCTTCTTCGTAATTTCCGAGTTCTTGATTGATGCTGGCGTATCGCTTCCAATAATAGCGGTTTTGATCGTCAATACCCAAAGCTTTGTTTACATAAAACAAGGCTTTTTGATAGCTTTTTTGACGTACATAAAAATCAGTAATGGCAATCCAACCTTTGTCTAAAAGCGGGTCTTCATGCACTGTTTTGTTGAAGTATTTAAGCGCTAAATTTTTGTTGCCCAATTTTTCATAGCATTTTCCAATTCTGAGCAGGGCATAAGAAGTCGGATCATCTAGCTCAATGGTTCGGTTGTAACTTTCAATGGCTTCTTCATAGCGTTTAAGCCGCTCAAGTGTTTTGGCTTTTTCCATGAAGGCTCCCAGAAATTCATCGTCTATATAAGTTGCATATTCAAAAGCTCTGAGTGCTTGTTCATACTGATTTAAACTATAGTGTAAACGACCTTGTTGGTGCCAAGCAATTTCACTGTACGGATTTCTATCAATGTATTGCGAGAGGTATTCAATGGCTTGTTCATTCTGGTCAAGAAACTCAAAGCAATACACCACATTATACAGTGCGCTTTGGTCTTCAATATCTTCTTCAAGGCATTTGATGAAATGCTCTTTGGCTAATTCAAGATTATCCATAAAGAGATATTCCATACCGATTAAATTGTATACATCGGCCAAATCATCGGTAAACTTCAGTGCTGTTTTGAGCAACTCAACCGCTTTTTCGTGGTTGTCTCTTTTAGAGTAAATACTGGCTTTTTGTATGTAGATTTCTTCATTATGTGGTTCAATGGCGTACAATTCGTTGAGCAATTTTTCGGCCTGATCGAGTTTGTCGTCATAAATGAGCATTTCTACCTGAACCAGCTTCAATCCGGTTGATTTTGGATGTTGCTCTAAAGCCAATTTGAGTGCTTTTTTGGCCAACGCGGGCTTGCCCATGTCCAGGTAATGAAGGATGATTTCTTCAAATTCTTCTGAGTCAAAGAAGAGCACCTTATTGGTTTTCAACATAGACTCAAATTTAGAAAGAGATAAATTGTAGTCTTCTTCTTCGTCGCTAAGATGCATAGGCCTAAGTTTAAAAATAACCCCAACTAAAATTAGAAAAGGTTCTGCTAGAACAGGGTTGAATAGATATTTGTTGTGAACAATTTAATTAACAAATAAAAACGCTAATTTATTGCCTTTCAGCGTGAATTTCATCCAAGACCTTGCGTAAAATTGAACAGCCTTCACGAATTTCATCTTCAGAAATGGTTAGCGGAGGTGTAATTCTAATGGCACAACCTTCAAAAAGCAACCAAAATAAAATAAGCCCGCGCTCATGACATCGCAGTATGGCTTGGTTGGTAATTTCAGGATCAGAGGTCATTGCAGCCAACATCAATCCGCGACCACGGACTTCTTCAATAAGCGGATGAATCAACAAAGAACGGAACAATTGTTCTTTAATCAATGTTTGCGGCATCAAATGGGTTTCGGTAATCTCGCGTAAGGTAGCCAAACAAGCAGCCGCAATCACCGGATGACCGCCAAAAGTAGTGATGTGTCCAAGTTTGGGTTGGTCACTGAGCAAATCCATATGCGCCGATGAAGCCGTAAAAGCACCCACAGGCATACCACCGCCCATACCTTTACCTAAAATAACGATATCCGGAACTACATTGTAATTTTCAAAACCAAAAAGTTTTCCGGTGCGGCCAAAGCCCGGTTGAATTTCATCAATAATCATCAGCGCGCCCACTTGCTCGCAGCGTTGTTTTACTTTGCGCAAAAAATCGTTTTTAGGTTCAATAAAACCGGCGCCACCTTGAATGCTCTCTAAAATTATTCCAGCGGTTTTCTGGGTAATTTTTTCAAGATCAGCTTCATTGTTAAAGGTAATAAAATCAACATCGGGGATGAGTGGTCTAAAAATTTGTTTGCGTTCTTCAAACCCCATAACACTCATTGAGCCCATGGTGTTTCCGTGATAGGCATTTTTGCAAGAAATCAACTGACTGCGACCGGTTACGCGACGAGCGAGTTTCAAAGCACCTTCGGTTGCCTCAGTTCCTGAATTGACCAAATACGTTTTTTCAAGCGGTTGAGGCAGAAGCGAAGCCAATAATTTGCAGTAAACCACAGCCGGATCTTGCGCATATTCGCCATAAACCATTACATGCGAATATTTATCGAGCTGGTCTTTGATGGCCTGATTCACTCGCGGATGTTGATGCCCGAGCGAACAGGCAGAAACACCGGCCACAAAATCTAAATATTTTTTTTGATGCACATCATAAATATAGGAACCGAGGGCATGCGAAATTTCCATCCCCAACGGATGTGGCGAAGTTTGTGCCTGGTATTTGAGGAAATCTGATTTCATAAAATTATCTGCCATCAAAATTTCCACCGTCATATTGGCCATGAATCATCAAATCCCAATCCCATATTTTTTTATCAAATTTTATTTCATTGTTGTGTTCCGGGTGATTTGTCTTATAAAATTTTACTGCATTTTCATGGAGCGGAAACATAAATTTACCGTCTTTTGCGAGCATATATTGTCCATTTTTATCAATGATAATTTTATTGTTGTATTTTTTAAAAATTTCAGCATATTCCATATTTGAAAGCACACCTTTTGGTTCTTCATCGAAATTTCCGCCATCATATTTTCCATGAATCATTAGATTCCAATCCCATAGTTTTCTTTTAAATCTTATCTCTTTTGAATGTTCAGGATGCTGATTTTTATAATTTGAGACTGAAAATGCAGTTAGAGGAAACATAAATTTACCGTTTTTCACCAACATATATTGACCATTGCTATCGACAATGATTTTGCCGTTATACTTCTCAAAAATTTCTTTAAATAATTGATCTAAATCATCTGCTATTTTGGGTTCGTAATCATCAATATTGTCATAATTTTCATCATTAAAATTACCTCCATCTAATGGTCCGTGCATCATGGTATTCCAATTCCACAAACGTTCATTGATGAATATCTCCTGAGCGTATTGGGGAAATTTTATTTTATAATTGAGCACTGAACGCTCATTTAGGGGGAATTGAAATTTTTTTCCTTTTACTAAAAGGTATTGGCCTCTATTGTCTAGAATGATTCTATGATTGAATCTTTCAAAAATTTCTTGATAGGTTATAGTGTCTAATATGGATAAATCAAGTCTTGGGTTTTCTTTCAATATTTCTAAGTTTTCTCTCTCGATTCTCTTTATTTTTTCTTCCCGAATCTTTGCATCTAATGCATTGTCTTCTTCACTAAATAAGTCGTTTTTTGATTTGATCCGCTCGTCTTCTCGCCATACAAAACCACGTAATTTTCGAGCATTTTCAGGTAAATCTTTATCTGGATAAATATCGCCATCTACATTGGTGAAAAAAGTCATGGAATCAATCGTGTTGCCGTCCATGGTCATATTGATACGGCTGCTTACGTTTTTATTAATACCAATGAGTTCATTTTGATCGTTGCGCATGTAGTAAACTACTTCAGTATTTTTAACCACATCGGCTTCGTAGAGTTGATTGTTTCTAAATTTTCCAAACAAATTCAATCCTTTGACTTGGTTGAAGCCATCGCCAATGGTATCCTTTGAGATGATAAAAGCATTGCTCAAAACCTTGAGCGAATCAAGCTTTTGGGTTTGGTCATTACCAATAAGATGCATGACATCACCCGTGAGTTGATTTTTAAAATTCCACAAAATGGGTTTGCCAATGAGTTGTGTAATGTTGGTTATTTGACTCGAATGAATAGAATCACATTTGCCGCTCATATCCGTTTTATAAAACCGAGCATTGTTAAAAGCACGAACAATACGATGATCCGGTTTTCCGGTTACCATTAAGATTTTTCCGTGAATATAAACAGAATCTTTATCAACCAAATTAATGGCCACGGCGCGTTTGGTGACAAAAAGCGAATCTTTCTTTTTAAAAACCTCGGCATAATGGCCTTTGACTATGCCTTTATTGATGGTGTCCGTAATTTTTACGTTGTTGGTGGCTGAGGCAAATTCTCGGGCTCGATCATAATACAAGCTGTCGCCTTCAATACGACGGTCTTTGTATTTGATGTATGAATTGCGAATGAAATGCCCAATATTTTTCTTACTGTCGTAAAATCCTTTTTCAGTGTAAATAAAATTCTCTTTTGAAGTAATGGTTGATGGCCCCATTAAATAGGCTTGACCATTGTGGTTGTAATAATCCAATCGATTTGATTTGACCACATATTTAGGATTGGTAATCGTAACGGCTGTTTTGAACTGAAATTTTTTTTCAGTGGCATAATAACGCCCCGATTTGCTTTTGAGCACGTTGTCTTTGTTGACAATCACGCCGCGCGTATTGTAATAGGCTTGTTGCGAAACCCGATCATAGTTGAGTGTGTCAGTTTCAAGGGTCATATCAGGCGAACGCAAAACAACTTTTCCGGTGGCAAAGGCTTGTTTGACGTTTCCGTTGTATTCGGCGTATTTACTGTTCATAAACAAGGTGTCACCTTGAATCATACGCACATCACCAAAAGCTTTTACATAGTTTTCATTCTGAAAATAATAAGCTTTGTTGCAAAACATCCGAACTCCGTCGTGAAAAATGCGTACGTTTCCGGTGAGTAAAAAAGCATCCGGAAGTTCTGTTTGGTTGACGTCGGCAAAGTCAGAATGCTCAATGATGATTTTTTTGGGCGCCTGAGCCAACGCAGATTCCATGAGTAGAATTAACAAACACAAAAGGGTAATGAGCCGCGTAATTTTCAATGCAAAAAATTTTGCCAAATTTATGAAAAAGCCCGCAATCAAAATGGCTATTAAGAATTATTTATCAGCGCGTTTTAAGTCAAGTTTGAATGTTTATATTTGTACACTTTCAGTTAAATAAAGCACCATGAAAAGAGCTATTTGCCTGCTGGCTGTTGTTTTAACACTCAGCACTCAGGCCCAAAATGTCAAAAAGAAACCCATGACTGCACAAAAATCTAAGATTCAGCCACACAAAGAAGTGGTTTATCAAGTATTTACGCGATTATTCGGCAATCAAAATACCCACAACAAACCTTGGGGAACCATAGAAGAAAACGGTGTTGGGAAATTCAATGATTTTACTGATAAAGCCTTACAAGAAATCAAGAAAATGGGGGTTACCTATATCTGGTACACCGGGGTTCCGCACCATGCTTTGGTGCGCGATTACACCCAATATGGCATTTCAAATGACGACCCGGAAGTAGTCAAAGGGCGCGCAGGTTCGCCATATGCAGTAAAGGATTATTACAACGTTAATCCTGATTTAGCGGTAGATCCGGCCAAAAGGTTACAAGAATTTGAGGCGCTTATTGCCCGTACACACAAAAACGGACTCAAGCTTATTATTGACATCGTTCCGAACCACATTGCGCGCAAGTATGAAGGCAAAACCAATCCACCGGGCGTGCGTGATTTTGGTGCCGATGACAATACCGGTGTAGAATACGATCGCAACAACAATTTTTATTACATCCCCGGAAAAGCATTTGAAGTGCCTACTTCAGAGAATTACAAACCACTCAATGGAGAAGCCAATCCGCTCATTGACGGTCGGTTTTCTGAAAACCCTGCCAAATGGACTGGCAATGGTTCACGCAATGCCAAACCCGACATCAACGATTGGTATGAAACCGTGAAAGTTAATTACGGAATTCGCCCTGACGGTAGCAAAGACTTCTCTGAATTGCCAAAAGGTTTTGATCAAAAATCATATAAAGAGCATTATGCATTCTGGAAAGATAAAGATGTTCCGAGTTCTTGGAAAAAGTTCCGTGACATTGCTTTGTATTGGATAGACAAAGGCGTAGACGGATTCAGATATGATATGGCAGAGATGGTTCCGTATGAGTTTTGGAGCTTTATGAATTCATCGATTAAAATGAAAAACCCGAATGCCTTTTTATTGGCTGAAGTATATAATCCGAATGAATACAGAAATTACATTCACTTGGGCAAAATGGATTATTTGTATGACAAAGTTGATTTGTATGATCATCTAAAAGCTGTGGTTCAAGGCAAGGCATTGCCAGATCACGTTTCTGAGATTCAAAAAAAATACAGTGATATAGATCGCCATATGTTGCATTTTCTCGATAACCATGATGAGCAGCGTTTGGCCAGTCCGGAATTTGCCGGAACTCCTGAAAAAGGAAAACCGCTCATGGTGATTTCTGCCACTTTGGGTTCGTCGCCAACAATGATTTATTTTGGGCAAGAAGTAGGTGAGGCCGGGGCTATTGATGGCGGATTTGGCAAACCGTCGCGCACCTCTATCTTTGATTATGTAGGTGTTCCGAATCATCAGCGTTGGATGAATGGTGGTAAGTTTGATGGCGGCCAACTCAGTCAATCTGAAAAAGAACTACGCGATTTTTACAGCCGATTATTGAATTTTACAACCCAAAGTCCGGCCTTGATGGGTTCATTTGCTGATTTGCAAAAAGCCAACCGCGAGGCTACCGCAGGGTATGATCCGGGCATTTACGCTTTTGCACGTTGGTCTAACAAGCAAAAAATCATTGTTGTGGCCAATTGTTCTTGGGTGACTGAAAGTCATTTTGATTTAAAAGTTCCTGCCGATGTTATTGCACAATGGAAACTCAAAGACGGAACCTATGCGCTCAAAGATCAGTTGTACAAAAAACAATCCGCAGAGCTAAAAGTTAATGCCGGTGTTGGAATCATGCACGTAAATATCCAACCTTCAGAATCTTTTATTTTTGGATTTTAGAGTGAGTGATTTAATATAAAAATGAAGCCGTTCTATGAGCGGCTTTTTTTGTGTTTTAAACTCATCTTGAGCCAAACAAAGCCCATGCTTCCGGCAAGCAGAGAAGCCAATAAAATAGACATTTTTGCGTGGGTAATGTTGGCCAAATCATCAAAGGCCAAAAGGGTAATAAAAATAGACATGGTAAAACCAATGCCGCCCAGAAATCCGGCCCCCAATATGTGCGACCATTTTAAATCATCGGGTAAAGAGCATATTTTTAGCATGACTCCGAGTTTCGAAAACAACCAAATACCCATGGGTTTACCTACTATCAATCCGGCCAAAATACCCAAACTTACCGGTTGGGTAAAATTGTCTTTTGCGGTTCCGGTCCAAATAATTCCTGTATTGGCCAGGGCAAATAAGGGCAATATAACAAAGGCCACCGGTAGATGCAAAGCACTTTGAACCTGATATGATAAAGTCTTTTTACTACCATTGCCAAACGGCAGTGCAAACGCTAACAATACTCCGGTAATGGTTGCATGAACACCTGAATGCAACATACAATACCACATTAGAATACCGCCCAAAGCATAAGGCCAAAATAAATGTATTTTGAGTCGATTAAGGATCAGCAATAAGCCCCAGATGAACAAGGCACCCAATAAATAAGTAAACGCAATGGTTTTGGTATAAAACAAAGCAATGATCAAAATCGCGCCCAAATCGTCAATTACGGCCAGAGCGGTTAAGAAAACTTTGAGTGAAGTTGGGACTTTTTTGCCCAGTAATGATAATATTCCAATAGCAAAAGCAATATCCGTAGCCATCGGAATACCCGCCCCAGATTGGGTAGATAAACCAAAATTGAAGACAGTAAACAGAAGAGCAGGAACCACCATACCGCCCAATGCACCCACCAGCGGAAGCGTAGCATTTTTAATACTCGAAAGCTCCCCGTTGTAGAGTTCGCGCTCTAGTTCTAAACCAATGAGTAAAAAGAAAATGGCCATGAGCCCATCGTTGATCCACAGAAACAATGTGTGTGATCCGACTGGCGTTTCCCAGAGTCTGATGTAATTTTCTTGTAAAGGAGAATTGGCCAGAATCAGTGAGAGGAGGGTGGCCAATATCAAGATAAGACCACCGGCTTTTTCACTTTCAAAAAATGAGTTAAAAAGACGTGTGATTCTCATGTTTAGATTTTACTTGGGTTAACTTAACGAACGATGGTTTGTTTTCTGTCCGGACCCACCGATACAATTTTGATGGGCACTTGAATTTCATTTTCGATAAACTCAATGTAAGCGGTGAGTTCAGCCGGAAGCGCTTCATACGTACTCATTCCGGTTAAATCAGCCTGCCATCCTTTAAATTCTTGATAGATGGGCGTGAGGTTTTCAGGCTCAATATTATAAGGCAGATGTGTAATTTTTGCACCGCGATATTGGTAGGCCGTGCATACTTTGAGTGTTTCAAAGCCCGAGAGTACATCGGCTTTCATCATCATGAGTTGGGTAACGCCGTTGATTTGTACGGCATATTTCAAAGCAACCAAATCAAGCCAACCGCAGCGACGTTTGCGTCCGGTGACTGATCCGAATTCGTTGCCTACTTGGGCCATCATATCGCCGTCTTTTCCAAAATCTTCAGTAGGGAAAGGGCCGCTGCCCACACGGGTAGTATAAGCTTTGAAAATTCCGAAAACCTCTTTGATTTTGTTGGGCGCAATACCCAGCCCGGTACAGGCGCCTGCAGCTGTTGTGTTGGAGGAAGTCACAAACGGATAAGTTCCGAAATCAACGTCAAGCAAAGAGCCTTGAGCGCCCTCGCACAAAATAGATTTTCCGGCTTGTTGTGCTTGTGCTAAATATTCTTCGCTGTCTATGAACTGAAGCTGTTGGAGCGTTTCTATGGCTTCAAAAAATTCTTTTTCAAGTTCGGGTAAATTGTATTGAATGTTGACGTCGTAAAAAGCAATCATCGCCTCGTGTTTTTGCGTTAAAGCACGGTAGCGTTCTTTAAAATCGGGCAGTTCGATATCGCCGATGCGCAAACCGTTGCGTCCGGTTTTATCCATATAAGTTGGGCCGATTCCCTTTAAAGTAGATCCGATTTTGGCTTTGCCTTTGGCGGTTTCTGAAGCCGCATCGAGCAAACGATGTGTGGGTAAAATAAGGTGTGCTTTGCGCGAGAGCAATAATCTTTTGGGCAAATCAATATTGAACTTAGCCAAACCTTCGAGCTCAGATTTAAAAACAACCGGATCAATGACTACACCGTTGCCAATCAAGTTGAGCGCGTTGGGATGAAAAATGCCTGATGGGATGGTGCGTAATACGTGTTTGATACCGTCAAATTCGAGGGTGTGACCGGCGTTTGGGCCGCCCTGAAAGCGCGCAATAAGGTCATATTTTTGGGTGAGTACATCGACGATTTTTCCTTTGCCTTCGTCGCCCCATTGGAGGCCTAGTAGTAAGTCTGCCATTTTTTTTGTGTTGTGGGTTGTGGGTTATGGGTTGTGATTGTTTAGGAAACCGTTTGCGTTAGGGATGGACGCTTTGTTTGAGCTCTTGGCGCGCAGCTGGCCAAAGCGAGTGCGGAAAGCCCGGCCGCAGGCAACGCCCTAACTTTAAACATCTTTTTCTTTGCGATTGCCATAGAAATACAACGAATGATTGTGGATTTCAATTCCGAAAATCTCTTCAATGGTTTTCTTGATGGTCTGAATGCGCGGATCACAAAACTCTATGACTTCGCCGGTGTCGGTCATGATGATGTGATCGTGTTGCTTGTCAAAATAAGATTTTTCATAATGCGCTTGATTTTGACCAAACTGGTGTTTGCGCACCAAACCGCAATCGAGCAGCAGCTCAATAGTATTGTACAATGTAGCACGACTCACGCGGTAGTTTTTGTTTTTCATTTTGATGTAGAGATTTTCAATGTCAAAATGATCGTCGCATTCGTAAATTTCTTGTAGAATGGCGTAACGCTCCGGCGTTTTGCGGTGGCCTTTGTTTTCAAGGTATTTCGTAAAAACGTTTTTTACGATTTCTTGATTTTTGCTGTTATCGTTGGCAACTAAAGTCATGTGACAAAGATAATTTTTTTAACGCGTGTTGTATGTTTTTTGAATTTTAAAACTTCAACAATAGAGGTGAGTTTTCAACAATGTGGGTTGTGGGTCTGCCTGCCGACTTGGGCAGGTTGTGGATGTTCCTTTTTTAATCCTTGATTATTTCAGATTGACGCGTGTGACTTTTTCAACGCCATCAATTTTTTTGATGTTTTCAATGAGTTTTTTGAGAATCAGATTGTTTTGCACAATGACGGTGAGCTGTCCGTTAAAAATTCCGGCTTCGCCGCTGAGTGAGATGCTCTGAATATTAACGTGCATGTTGTTTGAAATGACTTTGGTGAGTTCGTTAGTGAGCCCCATGCTGTCCATTCCGGTAATTTCAAGGCTGGCTTTGAATTCTTGTTGGGTTGAGTCAATCCATTTGGCCATGATGATTCTGTAGGCGTAATTAGATTGTAAACTAATGGCATTCGGACAGTCTTTTTTGTGCACTTTGATGCCTTCATTGATAGACACAAAACCAAACACTTCATCACCGGGAATCGGGTTGCAACAACTAGAAAGTTTGTAGTTGAGTCTATCTTGATCTGGACCAAAAACCAACATGTCATAATTGCTGCTAATGACTTGTTTGTTGATGTCGTCATCGGCCGTATGATGGGGTCTTTTGATTTTGGTTTTGAAAAAGTTCATGAGCGTATTGCTCTTTTGGGCCGCGTAATCTTTGAGTTGTTGGTTTTCAATAGAGCCAATACCTACGCGGTAAAACAAATCTAAACTGGTTTTGAGTTTAAAGTAATTAACCAGTTCGTTGACGACTTGCTCACTGAGCGAAATTTTGAGCTGACGCAATTTACGGGTAAGTAATTCTTTACCGTCTTCGGCAATTTTTTTGGTGTTTTCGTTGAGAACGTTTCTGATTTTGTTTTTAGCGCGTGAAGTGGTAACGTAATCAAGCCAGTTGGCGGTTGGTTTTTGGTGTGGAGAGGTGATGACTTCTACTTGATCGCCGCTTTTGAGTTCGGTATTGAGCGGAACCAAACGTCCGTTGACTCGAGTTCCACGGGTTTTAATGCCAATTTCAGAGTGAATGCTAAAAGCAAAATCCAATGAAGTCGCACCTTTGGGTAACGATCGGATTTCGCCTTTGGGTGTAAAGACAAAAATCTCTTTAGCGTAGAGATTCATTTTGAAGTCTTCAACAAAATCTACGGCGTTGCTTTCAGAATTTTCAAGCGCCTCGCGCAATAAATTAAGCCAAACATCCAAGCCGCTTTCTTCATTGGCGCCTTGTTTGTATTTGTAGTGTGCCGCATAGCCTTTTTCGGCAATTTCGTCCATGCGCTCGCTGCGGATTTGAACTTCTACCCAACGACCTTTCGGCCCCATGACAGTAATGTGTAAGGCTTCATATCCGGTTGATTTGGGCGAGGATATCCAATCGCGCAAACGACTCGGACTTGGGCGGTAATGATCGGTAACTATTGAATATATTTTCCAAGCCAAAAACTTCTCGTCGTGTGGATTTGATTTATAGACAATACGCAGGGCAAACTTGTCATAAACTTCATCAAAAGTTACGTTTTGTGCCTTCATTTTGCGCCGAATTGAATAAATTGATTTTGGTCGGCCTTTGATGATATAATCCAGTTGTTCTTCGTCAAGAGATTTTTTGAGTACTTCAGAAATGTCGCGTATGTAGGCGTCTTGTTCTTCTTTGGTTTCTTTGATTTTGCTGACAATATCACTGTAAACTTTGGGTTCGGTATATTTTAGGCCCAAGTCTTCCAGCTGGGTTTTGATGTTGTATAAACCCAAACGATGCGCAAGCGGTGCATAAATATACAGTGTTTCTGAAGCAATTTTAATTTGCTTGTGCTCGGGCATTGATTCCATGGTTTGCATGTTGTGCAAACGGTCAGCAAGTTTGATGAGAATTACACGAACATCGTCGTTGAGTGTGAGCAACATTTTTCGGAAATTCTCGGCTTGCATTGATACGTTCAAATCTTTTTGAACCTTGGATATTTTGGTCAAACCTTCAACCAGTTGGGCAACTTTGGGATTGAATTGGCGCTCGATATCGGCTACCGTTACATCGGTATCTTCTACCACATCGTGCATGAGAGCAGCCGCAATTCCGGTGGCGCCTAACCCAATTTCAGAAGCCACAATTTTGGCTACGGCTATTGGGTGAAAAACATAAGCTTCGCCTGATTTTCGGCGTTGGTCTTGGTGGGCTTCTACTGCTAAATCAAAGGCTTTGCGGATTAGTTTCTTGTCTTCGGCACTAAGCGTCTGATAACTGATGCGCAAAAGTTCTTTGTATTCTTGTGCAATTGCTTTGTTCTCTTTTTCAATATCAATCTCAACCATAATAGCAAACTTGAATTCCCTAAATTATAAAGAAGAAATCAATTGTGCAATGGCTTTGTACTAATAAATACAAGCGGTTTGCAGAGATACTGTTTTATTTTTTTACAAAGTCAAGATCTTGAAAGTCATAGCTAAAATCGGTAAGCGGTGATATCGCTTTCATTTTGATGGCTTTAAGGTCAGGACTAAAGATTACAAAGGCATCGGCCAAAAAGCTGCGGTTGTCCCATTTTAGAGCAAAAGTTTGGTCTTTGTAATAAAACATTTCTCCGATGAGTTGTGGCGAGCGCCTTGAGGCAAAACGCAATTTCCCTTTTTTGTCCAAGGTCAATTCAATATCGCCCAACCATTTATCGGTAAAGGTTCCGGTGTATAATTCAACGGGAATACGGATGCGCTTTTTTTGATTTTGCGCAACGGTTTGCCAAACTTCTTCGGTGATTTTATCGGCACTGTCTTCTTTTTCTTTGCGTTGTGCGCTGTATTGCGTTACGTAATCCTCGGATGGAATCCCGATGTAAGCATCTTTGATGGTGTTGGTAATAGCATTAAAAGCGGCACCTGTTTGTTGGTTGGTCAAAACAATAATGCCTAAATTAATTTCAGGAAGCAGGGTTACTTGGGTAACAATTCCATCGAGTCCGCCCGTGTGACCAATTTGCAAGTTTCCTTTAACTTCATTGATTTGCCAACCCAATCCATAAGCTTTAAAATGTGAAAAATAAGGAGCTGTGGGTTTGTTGGGTTGCAGGGTTTGTGGAGTCCACATTTCAGTGTGTTGTTTTTCTGAGAACATTTGGTTTTTGAGTTCTGGGCCGTATTTTCCTCTTTGCAATTGCATGATGACCCATTGGCTCAAATCGGCTACACTTGAATAAATTCCGGCTGCCGGATCAAACACCTGACTTTTGTAGCGCGCAATGGCTTTGAGTTTTCCTTCGGTAGGAACGTGCGGCATAATGATGTTGGAGGTGTCTTTTAAACTGCTGTATGAAGCCGCGCTGTGATTCATGTTTAACGGCTTCATGATGCGTTGTTCAATAAATTCATCCCAGCTTAAACCACTGACTCTGTGTATGATTTCGCCGGCTACTATGTAGAGCAAATTGTCGTAATCGTATTTGCTTCTAAACGATGAAACCGGTTTTAGATAACGCAAATTGTGAATGATGTCTTGGGTGGTGAAGTTGTTTTTGTCGGGCCAAATCATTAAATCTCCGGCACCTAAACCCAGCCCGCTTCGGTGGGTGAGTAAATCTCGGATGGTAAATTCACGCGTGACGTAATCGTCATACATTTTAAATTCAGGAATATGCTGGGTCACTTTGTCGTCCCATTTGATTTTTCCTTCATCAACCAGCATAGCCAAAGCCGCTGAAGTAAAAGCTTTGCTGTTGGAAGCGATGCCAAATAAGGTGTGTTCATCTACCGGTGCTTGGCTTTTGATCGAGCGAATTCCGTAGCCTTTTTGGTGAACAATTTTTCCGTCTTTTACTACAGCTACAGCAATGCCCGGAACATCAAAGGTAGTTAAAGTTCTTTGAACCAATTGATCAATTTGGTTGGCGGTGAGTTGGGCCATCACACTCATATGTATGGCAAAGGTCAGGCAGAGAAAAAAACTTTTCTTCATAGATATTTATTTAAAGTTACGTTGTCTTTTGGCTTCAAAAAGTAGAATAGCAGCGGCCACTGAAACATTCATAGAATCAAGCGCGCCCTGCATCGGGATGATGATGTTTTGGTCTGAGGCATTGCGCCAAATCTGAGTTAGTCCGGTGGCTTCTGTGCCCACTACAAGTGCAGTAGGTTTTTGATAATCGGGTGAAAAATAGGGGGTTGAATTTTGTAAAGTGGCGCTGTATATAGCAATGTTGTTGTGTTTTAGAAAAGCAATCACCTCCGCTGATGTGCCCGTAGCTATTTGATTAGTAAACAATCCGCCTACACTTGAGCGAACCACGTTTGGATTGTACAAATCGGTTTTGGGGTCGGCAATGATGACTGCGTCAATTCCGGCTGCGTCGGCAGTGCGCAACATAGCTCCGATGTTTCCGGGTTTTTCGGGTGATTCAGCAACCAGAATCAGCGGGTTTTTCGGCAATTTTAAATCGCTGAGCTCTAATGATTGACAAAAGGCAATGCCTAAAATGCCTTCAGTAGTATCGCGATAGGCCAATTTTTGATATACTTCTTTGTTGATTTGAATCAGTTCTACTGAAGGTTCCAAATAGGGCAATTTATCCTCATGTATGAGTTCTGAACAAAACAAAACGGTTTGCAACTTGTAACCACCTTTTAGAGCTAGTTCAAGTTCTCGTTTTCCTTCAATCAAAAAAGTTCCGGTTTGCTTTCGAGTTTTGGCTTTCTCATGCAATTGTACCAATGATTTTACGAATTGATTCTGTATGGATGTGATTTGCTTCAAGGTTCAATGATCAGCATAAAAAAGCCTCTGAAGATTCAGCTCCAAAGGCTTATTATCAGTTAGTTTTGTTTGGTTATTTTAACCGTATTGTATGTTTGTCCGGTGGCTACTTTCATCAAATATTGACCGGCACTCAACGCTGAAATGTCTACAATAACTTGGTTGTTATTGGTTTTTTGGGTTTTGACAAGTTGCCCCAACATATTATATATTTCAACAATTTCAACCGGATTGATGCTTTTGATATTTATAGAATCTTGTGCCGGATTCGGATAATACACAAAAGGTAATTGCTCATATTTTGAAGTACTCAATACTGAACAGTTTACCGTTGCTGTCCAACCCGGTGCGGTATTGATGCCATCTGATGTAAAATAAAATGTGAGCGCACCTGAGCTATCGCTTGAAGTAACAGTTCCCGGATTATTGTTTCCGGTATAACCGTATTGTTCTCCGATGTATTGTGATGAAATACCTGACCCGTTGTATATGGTCAAACGGTCTGCTTGATCCTCTAGTTGAAATGTATTAAAAGTTACACTTACTTTTTCACCGGGATTCAGTGGGCTCATAGTTATTAATTTATTCTCACTATTCTGATAATTATTTCCAGGTCCGCCAGAGTCATAAAATATGTGATCGGTGCAATAATTAATCAAAGTCTCAAATGTTTGGTTTGCTGTGGCAGAAAAAACATTATTACTGCATTGTGTAATTACATACACATCATAATCAGAGTAAGAGTTGAGTCCTGTGGCCAAATAGTTATTGGTATTTACCGATTGATATTGACCAATTGGAGAGGTTCCTTGTGGGACAACTGCAATTTGAAAATTAGATGAACCATTTGGATTGGTCCAATTAATTTGTGCACTTTCTGAGGTAATGTTATTGATACTGACAACAGAAGCATTGCTGCATTGAGTACTAAATAAGTATGTTTCAGAATAAGATGAGCTTCCGCAAATATTGTTTGATTTTACTCGCCAATAATAATTGCTTCCATAATCTAAATTTTCAATATCTATTTGATTGGTTTGACTGTAATATACTTGGGTATTATTTGCAAAATTAGAATCTTTTGAAATCTCAATGATATAATTTGCCGCATTGTTCCCAATGTTTTCCCAGACAAGCGTTGGACTTGTACTTGCCGGATTTGTGTTATTGACTGGACTCAAGAGTGAAGGCCCAAGCTGAAGTTCATTTTGTATTACAAGTGTCAAAGTTAGTTCGCCATGGTAGTTTAACGAATCTGCTTTAAGCAGTAAACTGTAACTACCTACCGGAACTGAACTCAACCCACTAATTAAAAGAGAACCATCTCCGTCAGTAGTCATGTTGTTGGATGAAAAACTAACTGTTGTACCTTCTGGCAACCCAATAAGACTCATTTGTGCACTTTCCGAAAAAGGTGTCGGTACTTTTAGGTGATAATTAAATTGAGCCTCATTTGTTCCTAAACAATATCTTTTTAAAACCGGTTCATAGGTACTCAATAACATAGGATTATATATCACATTACTCACGATTAATGAGTATTTTTGAAGACTATTCACTAAATTATTTTTGTGTGATACTGTTACTGTGTATGAACCATTTGGATTAGACAATTCAATTTTTTCTATGTTATCAACAATATTATCGCCCGTTGTCGCAGGTTCTTCCATATTATGTGGATCGAGTTTCCACGGAAAATACGTCTGATTTGATTTGATAATTCTTAAATCCAAATCATTGACTAATCTGGGTGTATCTTGGTCAATAACTGGGTTAATCAAAACTTGTCCTGCAGGATCGGTCCAACAAATTGAGGCCGTTATGGGTAGTGAAGTATTAAAAGGTTTAACATCAAATGAATACGATTGATTTTGTTCTAACGTATTTTCTTGTATATATGTTTCTGTACCTTCTTTCGTAATTACATTGGCAGCTTTTTCTGCATTGAGTAATCCCCAACCAAAACGATAATCGGGTCCGGGGTCTGATCCGGCTTCGTCTGCCGTGTGCAAAGCCAATCCACGCAGAGTAGCAGAACGCATAAAGCTTCCTTTTACGTTTTTGTAATGTTGTTGTAAAAGTAGCAAAGTTCCTGCTACATTGGGAGAAGCCATTGAAGTTCCGTCCAAAGATTGATAGGATGTGTCAGAATTAGAAGTAGATGATCGAACATTGACCCCTTTTCCGCAAATGTCTGGCTTGATTCGTCCATCATCTGTAGGACCCCAACTACTAAAACTAGACATATTGACACTCGATGGACCAGTATAGTTAGAGACTTGATAAACAGCTGCTACAATCATACCGTTTTTACAGGTACTTTTTCCAGAGAGCAAATCATAACCTTGCTTTTGTTCATTATATCCACCATTTCTTGAATTTCCGGCAGAATTTACAAACAAATAATATGGTGCATTGAACATAATGTTGTCAAAACTGCGCGATTCAGAATTATATTTTCCCCAGTCTGATTCGACTACATTGTCGGGATCAGTTCCATAAGAATGATTTGATATCAATAATCCATCTGCAGCTGCATGAACAATTTCTGAAGTATCACTTGTCCAATCATATGCCAAAAGAGATGCCTGTGACGCCATTCCTTTGGCTTGGGCAATTCCGTTGGTACCACCAATCATGGTTCCGGCAACATGGGTTGCGTGTAAAGAAAGCGTAGCAGCATTGTCAACTTGGGTGGTTCTTCCACTAAGTAAAACATGTGTATTTCTAACTTTTCCGCCATCCCAAATTCCGATGGTCATGCCTTGTCCATCCAGACTTAAACCTAAACTTCCGCCGCTGTTGAGTCGGTTGGCTCGGGTAGTGAGCGCAGCACCCACATTATCAGTGGTGAAGTAGATGGGGTTTCCAGATTCATCCAAACGCATGAGTTCTTTGAAATTTCCGTTTTTCCCTTTTTTTGTGATTGGCCAACCTTTGAGTGCAGCCATTTCTAGAGCTCTTTTTTTATCTGCTTTTGCAACAGAATCAAAGTAAACTTCTAATCGATTGAGTTCAGAAAGATTGCTGGCTGATTTTATTTTCTGGATATCTTCACGGTTTTGTGAAAATCCCGCTAAGGATAAGGTTAAAAGTACTATTGGGGTAAATAGTTTTTTCATTTTCAATTTTTTAGGACGCTAAAATAATTCAATTCTATCTAACTTTCGCAAGATCAATGTAGATTGATGAACAAAAGTTTGTTAAAATCATAAACATTTCATCATATTTTATTTTTAAGGATGCGTTAAATATAAATAACCGGTAAGTGGTTCAGGATATTCCGGATCGTTCAGTTCTAAAACGTAGTAATAAGTTCCGTCAGCGATTTCATCATTGGCAACAAGGGTTCCTTGATTGGCATAACCGTCCCATTCTGCCCTATGGTTGTTGCCAACCCAAACGAGTTTTCCCCAACGGTTGTATATGTACAATCTGAAATTGTAAAAAATCTGATACAAATGATCAATGTGAAATGTATCATTGAATCCGTCGTTGTTGGCGGACACAAAATTGTACACAATGGGCGGACACTTTTTGGTTAGTAGCTCAAAACTGGTTTGTTGGTAACAATCTTCATGACCTACTTTTATGTAAATGATTTTTGGAGTTTGTTCAGCCAAAAAGTGACTTGTATTGTTGATTTCATTGATGTTGTTGGTCAAATCTTCAGGAGTGTTGTAAAAACGAACATAGTCAGTTGGATTTTGTTTGACCAAATCAGCATAGTTTGAAAAATCAAAAGTTCCAGCAAAATTTCCTTCATTACAAACAATTAAAGAGGCTGGCTGATTTAATTCAGGAGCAATACCAATGTTGCCGATGGTTGAAAAACCATTATTGTTTTCATCAAGTTCAATAACAGCTCCTTGACCATTGGCTGTTTCATCGGCTACCATTTTAAGGTCAAACGGACTCGTTAAATTTGGGGCTAAATTAAAATTGAAAATTCCAGATTCACTTCCGCCCGGAGCAATGGAATTTTGCGTGTATAGTGTTTGTAGATAATTTCCACTTACATAAACTGCAATCGGAGTTTGTGCTGGTAGTGCTTTGGTTCCCAGTGTATTATAAATAGTGTAGTCAACTTTTACATCTCTAAAATTACACGGACTTTCAATCAGATCTATGCTGACAGTTGCATCGGGTAAGCGTTGATTGAGTTGGGTAACTACAGCATTGATCAAAACAACATCTTGTGAAGAAGTCATCCGGATGGGAAGACTCGTATCACCGAAATTGATGTTTCCTTGAAGGCTGTATATGTCTAAATCCATATTGTATAAATCGGATGAATTGGTAATGGTGTTGGTTCCGTTAAAAGCGTTGTTCGACGGATTCAACGGTAGTGCTGAAATCAAATTAGAGTTCAAAAATAAGCTTTCCCCTTCTGCTATTCCGCGATCGCCCTCCCAAGCCAAAAAACCAATTTGTGCATTGTTGGTATCAGTAACATCTAAGTTGTCTAAGGTAATATCAACTGAATTGGGAATTGTTTTAAAACCGTCATAAAGATTGACTTGATTCAGCGGAAGATTGTTGTTTTTGTATACGATGATGATGGCCCATCCGCCAAAGTTGGTTCTTCCTTCGTTATAAAAATAATCAATCCACGGGTTCAAATCTAAATCTGATAGGGTATAAGTGCCATTTCCGGTAGATTGTAATTGTGTCGTGACATCGGCAAAAGCACTAAAATAATCGAGTGGATTTCCAAAAAAAGATATTCTCTGCAATGCAAAATTTCTCTGTGAAGTATATGAAATTCCGTTGAGTTTTACTTCAAAATCGCCCGGCCCGCAACCTGCCCAATACAAATAAGCTTTTTCAATTTGATCGGTTGTCGATAAATTTAATTGCGCTGATGAAGAAGTCAGAATACTGGCCGAACTCATAAAAGTATTTTCTTCCGGATTGAGCGTATTGCCAATAAAGGTAAAATTGTATCTGCCCTGAAATTGCTCGTATAGTGTTATATTTTGTGCTGTGCCAAAAGGTATTATGGCAGCAATAAATAAAGCACAAAGCAGTTTAAGTTTCACGAGCAAATTTTTTTTGAAGCACTAAAATTATTAAAAATAATGATACTATGAATGATGACTCATTTGAATCTGAATCTGATTGTGTTAAATAAATACTAGTTTTGTAATCAATCTAACTGAAGAAATTTTGCGTTTATTAAAGTCGATTAGAAGAACACCGCTTTTTAGAGTCACATCGCTCAACAGCATCAGTGTGTTGTTTAAAATTATAGCCGGATTGGTGAGTTCAAAGTTGATGGCCATCTTTGTGGGCCCGACCGGATTGGCGTTGACCGGAAACCTTAAAAACTTTCTGACTTCATTAGAAGGAATAGCCACCTTAGGCATTCAAAATGGCATTGTTAAAAACATTTCCGAAAACAAAGAAAAGCCTGAAATGCTCCAAAAAACAATCGCTACCTTTTTTTGGCTTTTGTTGCTTTTATCAGTGGTTTTAGGTTTGGTTTTGGTTGTTTTTTCGGCCTATTTCAATGAGTTAATCTTCGGAAAAAAACACCATTTTGAAACTTTATTTGTGGTTCTAGGCGCTTTGCTTCCGCTGTATATGGTTGGATTGTTGCTCACTTTATTGCTTGCTGGATTAGGACAATTCAAAAGAGTAATTTGGGTGGGAATTTTGGCCAGTGGTTTTGGGTTGATCTATACCGTTTGGGCGGTGATGGCGCTCAAAACTTATGGCGCTCTGATATCGCTGGTTGTTCCTCCGGCAGTTTTATTTGTTTTTGCTTTTTACCACATTAACCGGGTTATTGAATTTAAAAATTATCTGAGTTTTCATTGGGTTGATTTGCGCCTGCTCAAAAACATGTCGTCATATGCCTTGATGACATTGGTTTCAGCCGTTGGCGGTTCGTGGGTTTATTTGTTGATTCGCCAAAATTTAATACACTCAAGCGGAATCGAACAAGCCGGATATTGGGAAGCCATCAGCAGAATTTCGAGTTATTATTTGCTTTTTATTTCGTCGGTTTTGTCGGTTTATTTTTTTCCGAAACTTTCGGCAGCGACTTCACATTCGGCTACTAAAAATATTTTCATGAGTTATTTTAAAGGAATCATGCCTTTATTTTTAGGAGGATTATTTTTGATTTATGTATTTCGGAATCTGTTGGTGACTTTGTGTTTTTCAACTGATTTTGCGGCCGTCCACGATTTGTTTTTTTGGCAATTGTTGGGCGATTTTTTCAAAGCAGCTTCACTTATTTTGGGCTATCAGTTTTTGGCCAAACAGCTCACCCGAGTTTATCTATTAACTGAAGTTTTTTCATTGGTTTTATTGGCTTCACTCTCTTATTATTGGGCGCCAATTTATGGTGCAAAAGGAGTCGTGATGGCTTATGCAGCTGATTATTTTATTTATTTTTTGTTGCTGGTTTTTTATTTTAGAAAAACATTGTTTTCATCTAGATTTTAAAGACAGAAATAAAAAAAGGGATGCTGCACAAAACAACATCCCTTACCAACAAAATTTAAATTTGAAATTATAAAGCTGTAATAATAAATTCACTTCTACGGTTGGCTTGGTGTTCTTCTTCTGAACATTGTACGCCATCAGCACAGCGGTTCACCAATTGGGTTTCGCCATAACCTTTACCGGTTAATCTGCTGGCATCTACACCATTTTTAATCAACCAAGCAATGGTAGATTTTGCGCGACGGTCAGATAATTTTTCGTTGTATTTGTGAGTCTGACGCGAGTCTGTATGTGAACGAACATCAATTTTCATGGCCGGATATTGCTTCATGACATCTAATATTTTCTCAAGCTC
>JAIXSK010000027.1 GCA_027484725.1 Flavobacterium sp.
TAAGATAAAATATTTACGTGAAAACCAAACATAAAGTCAACAAAATCAAGCAATGGCGTTTATGCGCTGTTAGCTGGTTGGCGCTCATTTATGCTCAAAGTTTGCGTTCTGTTTTTCACACAACGTTTTACGCAATCAAATTCCACAAAGTTTTTTGAAAAAATAGGCGAGAAGCCAAAATTCAAGTTTCGGTTAAAAATTTTGACAAAGTGATTTTGAAAAGTTCGATTTTTTACGACTCGAAAATGCGCTGGCAGCTAACGGTTTCTTGCTAGGCGCGCGTTGCGGAACAGCGAGCCGAGTACGCTCCGCTAAGATATAATTTTCTCGTGAAAAACAAGCGAAAAGCCAATAAAATCAAGCAATGGCGCTTAGCAAGGGTTAGCAGAAGTTGTAATTACTTATCTCTTAGTTTCCTCAATTGCTCTAAATCAGAAATATCTTTTGGACGAGAATCAAATTCCTTAGCTTTTATCAAATCATCTAGAGATAAAATCGTAAAATCAACCGAGTCAATTGTAGAATGGCTCGACTTATCAAATGACTGATTAAAAGAATCCAATCCTTTTATTTCAGGTAAGAAGTCAATTTTGAATTCTTCAAAGTCAAATTTTAAAAATGATTTTCTAGGATTTGGGTTAGATTCGTTTTCTAATCTGCTGGTATCTTTGCCCAAAGATTTCATCGCTTTTAAAATACTGAAGTAATTTTCATATGTCGGATCAAACCAAAAATCAAAATCATGTTTTTCGGTTGGTTCTCCATAGTAATCTTGCGTCATCCGATAATATCCATGAAACCCTGACGCGGTTCCGCCAACAATTATAAATCGTACGCCATTTTGGTTTAATGATTTACAAACTTCTAATATATGTTTGGTAAAATCGTTGTGCATTTTGGCTATCTATGAAATTTGTGAATTAGAATTTTTTCTCAGTAGCTGAATAAAACTTTCTACAATTTCTTGGCTGTTTTCGACCACGCGCGATTGAGAAATCTCAGATTTCTTAAGTTCCTCAAAGTTTTCGTATTTTTCTACATCTTTCATAATGAGCGCAATTTAAACAATTTCTGCTAACGTTCTCTTGCTAGGCGCGCGTTGCGGAACAGCGAGCCGCGTACGTTCCGCTAAGATAGAATTTCTACGTGAAAAACAAACGTAAAGCTAAGAAAATCAAGCCATGAGTTATGACCGCGGTTATGCGAAGATTTATTCAGCGAACCCATAATTTTCGTCATTTCTAACTATCCACTTGATTTTAGAAAATTTCTTTCGAATACTTTTTTCTAAATGTTCGTTTTTGTCTTTATGGAAATTAGTTAAGTCAACAAATATTGTTTTCGATGAAGGAAGATTGGAAATTGCAGCTTCAAGTTTATCAGAATCATCATCAAGAAATTTCACATACAACGGATTTACAGACTTTATTTTTAGAATTGGATCAGAAAAATATCTTTGAGAATTCTCTATCGCATATTCCAATTGCGAATTGTCTTTAAATATCTTTTCCAGTAAGTTGTATATTTTCATTATTAATTGTCCTTGTTTTGAGTTTTCATTTGGTGAATAATAAACGCTTTTATTTGTTTTGTTTTCAAATGTTTTTGTCTCCAAATAAATACCAATTCCATCACACGGAGGTAGATTATTGGTATTAATTTGAGATAAATCAGATAAACATTTTCCTAATTCTTCAAACTCAATTTTTGAAGGTTTTATTTCAAATCTACTTTCTTTTGGAAGAAATTTTCGGATGCTTTCTAAATCTGTAGAGTCAATAAATTTCCAAGTTTTAGGAGAAATCGAATCTGCTAGCGAATATTCGTATGGTAGAGAAGCAACCACATTCTTTGTATCGTTATTTAATTCGACTTTAAATCCGCCATAAAATGAAGGAGATGAATAAAATGTGAATTGTTTTGTTTCCAATTTCTTTTCACGACAACAACTGAACAAAAGACCCAATGTCAATATAAATATTATCTTCTTCATAGCGGTTTCTAAAATTTTCGCATAACGGCTTGCGGCCATATCTCGTGGCGAAAAAGCGAGCCGCGTTCGCTCCGCTAAGATAGAATTTCTACGTGAAAAACAAGCGTAATGCTAAGAAAATCAAGCCATGAGTTATGACCGCGGTTATGAGATGGCTTACTTATTTATTTCAATTTTCTTTTTTTCGGACTCTGGCGGTTAGAAAAAAAAGAAATAATTTCAACAGTATCATTTTTAATTCTATAGTATAAAGTGTTGTGTTTTGCAACAACAGCTCTACGTATTTCTTTCTTTAATTCGGAAGATTGAAATAGATTAGGATTATGCGAAATTAAACTTATTGTTTCTTCAATTTCTATCGCAAGATTTCTAATTTCTTTGTCTGTCCAATTCTCTTGAAGATATTCGATTGTTTTCTCTAGCTCAGTTAAAGCAAAATCCGTCCAAAGAATTTTATAACCATTTGTCATAAATTTTCTTTGCTTTTGAATGTGAATTTAATTTTCCAGCTTCTGCATCTTGCAATCCTTTTTCAATAGATTGCTTTTCATTTTCTGATATAGAAATCCACCAATCCTTATTTTCTTGCTTTTTCAAATCTATAATTTTATTGAGCACAGATAAATCTTCAATAGTTGAAAGCCATTGGATCAACTCTAACTTTTTGCTATTTATGTTTAGTTCAGCTTTCATTTTTATAAAATTACTTTTTCAAAAATACATTTTAATTTCAAATCTCGATTACTACGCGCTGTTAAAAGCTATCTCATAACGTGTTGCGCATAGGCGAACGTTGCGGAACAGCGAGTTGCGTATGCTCCGCTAAGCTAAACAAAAAACGTGAAAACTGAATATTAAGTTTAAAAAAAGCAGCA
>JAIXSK010000022.1 GCA_027484725.1 Flavobacterium sp.
GTGAAAAACAGAACGCAAACTTTGAGCATAAATGAGCGCCAACCAGCTAACAGCGCATAAACGCCATTGCTTGATTTTGTTGACTTTATGTTTGGTTTTCACGTAAATATTTTATCTTAGCGGAGCATACGCTGCTCGCTGTTCCGCAACGCGCGTCTATGCGCAGACCGTTACCGGCAACCTTAAAGCAAAACTGTAAAAAACAGAAAGATATGAAGAATTTACATCTGATTTTTCTTGTACTTGGATTCTTATTATTGATATCGATTTCCTATACGCTTAATTCTGTTGTTTCAATAATTCCGGGTTGGCACACAACCATTTTTCCGCTATCATTTATTGCTCAAATTTTTTTAGCGCCACTATTCTTTATATTAGCGTTTATATATTGGAGAAAATCAAAAAATCAAAAAACATAGAATGTCGAAATTTTTTGAAAAGACAATGGGAATAATTGCGTGGCTACAAATCGTTGCTTCACCTACTCTATTTGCTATTATTTTAAGCGCAATAATATATTTTCAAAACCCAACAGACGGTAACTTAATCATCGGAATAATTATAATAGTTTTTGGCTTAACTGTCGGAATACTTTACGCAAATAAAATCTGGAAAACTAAGGAACAATGTGGTTCGTTTCGCAGATAAGCGCAACACCAGAATTAGATAATAGTGAAAATAATAGTGACGAAAAGAAAGGCAGCCGGTAACCGCGGTCATAACTCATGGCTTGATTTTCTTAGCATTACGTTTGTTTTTCACGTAGAAATTCTATCTTAGCCGAGCGTACGCGGCTCGCTTTTCCGCCACAAGATATGGCCGCAAAACGTTACCAGCAATTATATTTGAAGCGACAACTCAACAGAACTTTTTTTTCATAAATTTGGGGCATGATGCTAATTGACAAAAATATTGAACCGCTAAAAATACTTTGTAATAATTACAATGTGGAGAAAATGTATCTTTTTGGTTCTGCATTAACATCAAATTTTACTGAGGAAAGTGATATAGATTTTTTAGTAAAATTCAAACCAATTGAGTTGTCTAAATATTTTGAGAATTACATTGGTTTCAAAGAAAACTTACAATCTTTATTTGGACGCGAAGTAGATTTACTTGAAGAACAAACTTTGCGGAATCCGATCCTAATTCGATCAATTAATAAATCTAAAGAATTGATTTATGGATGAACGAATTTTAAAATGGTTATTTGACATAAAATTGTCAATCGAAGAAATTGACAGTTACTCTGAAAACCATGAAAACGATTTTTTTAAATATCGCCAAAACTTGATGATGAAACGAGCAGTAGAGAGAAATCTTGAGATTATTGGAGAAGCAATGAATAGAATTATTACTCGTGATTCAAGTTTTGAAGAAAAAATAACCAATGCCAAAGCAATTATTGGTTTAAGAAATCATGTCATCCATGCTTATGATAATGTTTCTGATGAAAACATCTGGGCAATTTTGACAAATCATCTTCCTAAGCTTAAACTTGAGATTGATAGCTTGACAAAAGAATAACTGCTGGTAACAGCGTATAAGCGCCATCGCTTGATTTTGTTAGCTTTATGTATTGTTTTCACGAAAAAAAATTATCTTAGCGGAGCATACGCGATTCCCTGTTCCGCGACGTTCGCCTATACGCAACACGTTATGCAACATTTTAAGAAGTCGTAGTAAACAAGAAAATATGCCAAAAATATTAATCACAGGTAATGGATTTGATTTGAATATTGGTCTTCCAACATTATATAGTGATTTTATAAAAATCTTAAACTATATCGAATTGAATTCAAATTTTGACTTTCAAAACGTTTATTCGCAAACTTCAAATTTTTCATTAATAAATGAAAATTTTAATTCATTCGAAATTGACTCGGATGAAATCATAAAACTGAAAACACAACTAGCCCATAATTTATGGTTTAAGTTTTTTAAAAATGAGTATGAAATTGAAACCTGGATTGACTTTGAAAATAAAATTGAATATGTACTTTCAAAAGTATTCTCATCTATAGAAATTTTAGAAAATGGTATATTTTCCGGCAAAGGTTTACCTGAAAACAGTATTCGATTTAACACAAATGTTTTTGATAAAAAAATTGAGGTTATCGAAGTGTTAAGTAACTTCAAAATAATAAATTTTTCAAATGGTTTACATATCATATTAAATAAAGATTTTCTTGTTACAAAATATGGATTCAATATAAACATAGATGTGAATAAGATTACAAAACATCTTTACCAACAACTTTCAGAATTTAAATTAATTTTCAATTACTATTTTGAAATTTTTATTTCACCTCTTTTCAATCAAATTAAAATTACAGTTGATAGAAACTACTTCAAAAACATAAATTATCATTATACATTTAATTACACTTCAACATTTGAAAAATTATATTCTCAAAACATTACGCGTCATCTACATGGAAAAATAAATTCAAAAGAGAATCAAATAGTATTAGGTATTAATGAAATTCCCATAAAAGAAAGTAATTATAAAAAAGAATTTATACCGTTTACCAAATATTTTCAAAAATTAAATAATGAAACAGATTATATTTTTATCAGAGAAATAAAATACAGACAGTTTGAAAATTATGTTTTCTTTTTTTGGGGTCATTCACTAGATAAATCTGATCAAGATTATATAAATGAAGTATTTGATTTCATTGATGAAGCTAAATCACAAATTAAAAAAATCGTTATTGTTTACCATACAAATATTTCTAAGTCTAAAATGCTAATTAATTTGTTAGATATTCGTGGTTCTAAAAATATACAAGATCTAATGCGCTCAAAAATTTTGTCATTTGTTCAAATAAACTCAAATGAACTTAATTCTGAATTAAATAGCAATATTTAGACAACGCATCATGTAAGAAAACGTTGCATAACCGCGGTCATAACTCATGGCTTGATTTTCTTAGCCGGAAGTTTGTTTTTCACTTAGAAATTCTATCTTAGCCGAGCGTACGCGGCTCGCTTTTCCGCCACGAGATATGGCCGCAAACCGTTACAAGCCAGTTTAGAAAAACGGAATATTGAAGCTCAAATTGGAAAGTTGAAACAACATAATTTGACCAAACGAAACTTGAAAATTGAAGTTGCAAAGCGAAACGCAAACGAAACTGGAAAGTTGAAATGGAAAAGCGAAACGCAAGTAAAATTGGAAAATTGGAATTGCAAAACTAAACGCAAGCGAAACCTGAAAATTGGAATTTGAAAATTGAAGTTGCAAAGCTAAACGCAAACGAAACTGGAAAGTTGAAATAGAAAAACGAAACGCAAGCGAAACTGGAAAGTTGGAATGGCAAAACTAAACGCAAACGAAACCTGAAAATTGGAACGTGAAAATTGAAATAAATAAGAAAACCGGCTTGTAACCGCGGTCATAACTCATGGCTTTATTTTCTTAGCTTCTAGCCTATTTTTCACGAAGAAATTCTATCTTAGCCGAGCGTACGCGGCTCGCTTTTCCGCCACGAGATATGGCCGCAAACCGTTATGGCATATTTTGGGCCGAACGAAATAAAAAATTTATTTCAAAAAGATTATTCAATCATTCATAAAAAACTAATTTTAAATCTTCAAATGTTAAACTAATTATCTATGAAGTATCACATACCTAATATCGCCGCCCAACTTGATTTATTCGAGAATTTAAAAAACATTGAAAAAATAGTAGATAATCTAAACAAAAGAAGAGATTCAGGATTAGACGATGAGCTAAAAGAAAAACTCAAAAAACATTTAATCATCTCTTCTGTATATAATTCCAATGCTATTGAAGGAAATAAATTAACAATCAGAGAAACTGAAATAATTTTAAATGGAATGGTGATTAATGAACGGCCTTTAAAAGATGAAATTGAAGCTCGTTCACTAGCAAATGCAACAGAATATCTATATAGTTTAATAAATGGAAGTGAAGCACTAACTAAAAGAACATTGCTTGAGCTACATAGTCTTATAATGGAGAACATTCCAGGTATTGAAGGTGGAAAATTTAGAACTAACGATGTCGAAATCAAGAATTCAGAACATAAACCAATTTCATTTTTAGATGTTGAATTAGAAATCGAAGAAATGTTCAAATGGATGAATAGAAATATGCACAAATATGACCCAATAGTTCTTTGTTCGATTCTTCATCATTGGTTAGTTTGGATTCATCCATTCACGGATGGAAATGGGAGAGTTACCAGATTATTTACAAACTTTTTTCTCTTACAAAAAGGATATCCAGAGATAGTTATAAAAATCGGCGACAGAGATAAATATTATAATTCTCTTATTGAGGCGGATAAAGGTGATATAACAAATTTGGTAGAATTATTTTCCGATAAATTAAGACAAACTGTTAATGTTTACGAGGAATTTTTAAATGAGTATGACAGAAAAATTGCTTGGTTAGAAAAGTTCAAAAAAATTGGTGTTGAGAATTATGAAAAGGCAAAAGAAACCTATTCTTATCAATATGAAGTATGGAAAAATCAGATTAATGTATTTAAAGCATTATTCTGTGAGAATGTAAAAGAATTAAACGAACTGCTTCCGAATTTCGTTCTCAACGTTAAGGAATATGACATTCTTACTTACAGTCAATATCTAGATTTAGTTGAAGATAGAAAAGTTTCCAACACTTGGTATTTAGCACTCTCAGTTTATGATAAAACAAACGACAAAAGTTTAGGTTTTGTTTTCTTTTTTGAAAGGTTTAAATATTCAGAAAAAATAAGTTTTACAGCTACAAAGATTACCAAAAATATTAAACCGCAAATAAAGCTCTACGTCACTGCAAGAAAAGAGCAAGAATCACAACGACTTGAAAGATCAATTGATTTAGTAAACATAGGAACTTGGGGTGACCAATTATCTTTTGGAGTTCATAACAGAAAATGGGATCCAAAACTAAAAGAAAAAAATCAAAAAGGTTCAATTATAACTGTACGAGATCAACCAAGTAAGATTATTCGAACTTTTCTTGAACAGATTCTATACACTTATTTTGATGTTGGTAAAAAAAATAAAAACATGCCATAACCGCGGTCATAACTCATGGCTTGATTTTCTTAGCCGGAAGTTTGTTTTTCACGTAGAAATTCTATCTTAGCCGAGCGTACGCGGCTCGCTTTTCCGCCACGAGATATGGCCGCAAA
>JAIXSK010000029.1 GCA_027484725.1 Flavobacterium sp.
AATCATTCCGTTTTCAAAATACCTTTTTGTCCTACAGCGCAGCGGTCTATAGCGCAGCGTGTCTAAAGGCACAGCCGTGTCTTAAAGCGCAGCGTGTCTAACAGCGCAGCGGTCTAAACTTCATCCATACCCAACAACAGCAATTGCGCCGTGGCTTCATTGGTGGCCAACGGAACATTGTGTACATCACAAATTCTGATGAGCATATTGATGTCGGGTTCATGCGGATGGCTTGAGTTCGGATCTTTAAAAAACAACACCATTTTGGTTTTACCTTCGGCTACGCGCGCGGCTATTTGCGCATCGCCCCCTTGCGGACCCGAAAGCATTTTTTTGACTTTAATGCCCACGGCTTCTACTTTACCACCGGTGGTTCCGGTGGCGATGAGTTTGATGTTGGCTTTTTCAAGAATATGTTTGTTTTTATTGACAAACTGAACCATGTCAGCTTTTTTTCCGTCATGAGCAATGATGGCAATTTCCATAAAATGTAAATATTGTATTTGAATTGACTACTTAGTTTACCTGACTGCCACCGGCAGTCCTCCTCTTAATATCAAACATGTGCTATAATGGCAATTTCCATAGATTTTGTTTTCGGTAAAAATAAAAAAACCACGCTGGTTACGTGGCTTTTTGTTCTTATTTATTCAAGATGTGATATGCAATCAATCCGTCAATGGGTCTGCGCAATACGTTGCCGATTTTGATTTTGTGTTGGTTGAGCACGGCTTCAAGTTCGTCTTTTAAGTAAAAAGCTATCGAACCCACAAAATGCACCGGAAGTTCGTGGCATTGATCAAACTGTTTGATGTAATTCTCGACAAAATCTTCCATTTCGGCCATGATGTATTGTTGGCAAAACGGATGGTCTTTGTGCTTGATGATGAATTTGGCAAACGTGGCCAAATACGCATTTGGGTTGGGTTCTTTGTACAAATGATGTTTGACGTTGTCCGGATCAATGTTGTATTCTTGCTCAAATTCACGCGCGAGTTCAGCGGGCATTTTATTAAAGTAATATCCGCGCAACAAATGGCGACCAAAACGGTTTCCGGAACAATCATCCATAGCAATATAGCCCAATGATTGCACTTTTTGATGCAATATTTTACCGTCAAAATAGCTGCAGTTAGAGCCGGTTCCTAAAATACAAACAATGGCTTGCTCGTCTTTGGGCGTGGTGGCATATACCGCGGCATAAGTGTCTTCGTGCACCGTTACGGCCGCGTGGCTAAAATAGGCTTGAAAAACTTCGGTCAAGAAATTTTTCATGCGGTCGGTTCCGCAGCCCGCGCCGTAAAAAAACAAATGGCTGGCTTTGTCTTTGTTGTGCGAGATGTCAAAACGGTCGTCTAAGCGTTCGATGATTTCTGCGCGGGTAAGCACTTCAGGGTTGAGCCCGAGGCTTTGCGTGGTAAAAAGTACTTTTCCGGTGTCGTCAATGGCAATCCAATCTGCTTTGGTGGATCCGCTGTCTACGAGTAATTTCATTTTTATTGAGAAGCTGAGTTACTGAGTTTCTGAGTGCCTGAGCGACCGAGTTACTGAGTAAGTTGGTTAATTATTGGTTGAGTTTAGAAAGTTTAGAAAGTTTAGAAAGTTTAAAAAGTTTAGAAAGTTTAGAAAGTTTAGAAAGTTTAAAAAGTTTAGAAAGTTTAAAATGTTTAAGAAGTTTAGAAAGTTTAGAAAGTTTAGAAAGTTTAGAAAGTTTAAAATGTTTAAGAAGTTTAGTTGAAATATTCAGTTCAACTCGATGCCTTCTAGTTCAAAAATCGTTAATCTTCAATCGTTAATCGTTTTTTTTCGGTAAAGCTGCTGCCCTAGCCCTGATGGTAGTGATAGCTTTTGCAGCCCGGGTTGGGCTGTAAAACTAAAACGAACAGCAGGAAAAAGCTTCTAAAAAATCAACGAGCTAAATATAGAAAAGTCCCGCAGAAAAACATACGGGACTTTGTTTTTTTATTATTTTAAACCGGCAATGTGTACCGACAAATCAATGAGTTTGCTTGAATATCCGTATTCGTTATCGTACCAAGAAACCAATTTGAAAAAGGTTGAATTCAATCCGATTCCGGCTTTGGCATCGACCACGGATGTTCTTGAATCGCCCACGAAATCTTGTGAAACTACATCATCTTCGGTAAATCCGAGAATGCCTTTCATTTCGTTTTCAGAAGCTTTTTTCAAAACGGCCATGATTTCATCATAGGTGGTTTCTTTGGCCAATTTTACGGTTAAGTCAACCACAGAAACGTCTACGGTTGGTACGCGGAACGACATTCCGGTGAGTTTGCCGTTGAGTGATGGAATAACTTTTCCGACTGCTTTGGCCGCTCCGGTGGATGATGGAATGATGTTCACGCTTGCTGCACGTCCGCCGCGCCAGTCTTTTCTAGAGGGTCCGTCGGCAGTCATTTGTGTAGAAGTGGTGGCGTGTACGGTGGTCATTAAGCCTTCAACGATTCCGAAATGGTCGTTGATGACTTTGGCCAATGGTGCCAAACAGTTGGTGGTGCAAGATGCGTTTGAAACTACGGTGTCTGAAGCTTTGGCCTCGGTGTGGTTTACACCCATTACGAACATCGGTGCATCAGCCGATGGTGCAGAAATGACGACTTTTTTGGCTCCGCCGGCAAGGTGTGCTTGAGCAGTTTCTAAAGTGGTGAAAAATCCGGTGCATTCGGCTACTACATCTACATCAACCTCTTTGTCGTCCCATTGAATGAGTTTGGGATCGCGCTCGGCAGTAACGCGGATGTATTTGTCGTTGACGTATAATTTTCCGTCTTTGACTTCGACTTTTCCGTTGAAACGACCGTGTACCGAGTCATATTTTAAAAGGTAGGCCAAATGCTCTACGTCGAGCAAATCATTGATGGCTACTACTTCTACGTTATCTCTGTTGAAGGTTTCTCTGAAGACAATTCTTCCGATGCGTCCGAAACCGTTGATTCCTAATTTTACTTTTGACATTTTTTATTTGCTTGTGGCTTTTGGCAGTAAGCGGTTTGCTTTGTGCTCAAGCCGATTAATTATTAATTCGTAATTTTTAATTCACAATTGGTTATGTCGACATAATGTCTGAAACGCGCAATAATTCGCGGTCAATTTCAGTGTGTCCTTTGATGGCTTGTTCAAGTGGTGTTAAGACTACTTTGTCGTTCATGAGTCCAACCATATAATTGGATTTTCCGTCCAAAATCGACTCAACAGCTTTGACACCCAATCGACTGGCCAAAACACGATCAAAACACGAAGGCGCACCGCCGCGTTGCATGTGGCCTAAAACCGATACACGAACGTCGTATTCAGGCATGTTTTCATCAACGTAATCTTTGAGTTCAAATACGTTTTTCCCGATTTTATCACCTTCGGCAATAACCACAATACTCGATGATTTTCCGGAGGCTTTACTTTTTTTGAGTGATTCAACCAATCGGTCAAGGCCTAGATCTTCTTCAGGTATTAGGATTTCTTCGGCACCTGCACCAATTCCTGCATTGAGCGCTATATGACCGGCATCGCGACCCATAACTTCTACAAAAAACAATCGGTTGTGTGAGCTGGCTGTATCGCGAATTTTGTCAATGGCTTCAACCACAGTATTGAGTGCTGTGTCAAAACCTAAAGTATGGCTGGTGCCAAAAATGTCATTGTCAATGGTTCCGGGAATACCCATCACCGGAAAACCGTATTCATTGTTGAAGACTTCGGCACCGGTAAAACTTCCGTCTCCGCCTATGACTACCAAGGCTTCAACACCGGCTGCCACCAAATGGTCGTAGGCTTTTTTACGGCCTTCGGCGGTCATGAATTCTTTAGAACGTGCTGATTTGAGAATGGTTCCGCCTTTGTTGACAATGTTGTTTACGCTGCGGGGCCCCATTTCTTTAAAGTCACCTTCAATCATTCCTTGGTAACCGCGGTAAATACCAATGCACTCAACACCGTGATAGGCACAGGTACGAACCACTGAACGAATGGCCGCATTCATACCCGGTGAATCACCGCCTGAAGTAAGAACGCCAATTTTTTTTATTTTTTTGCTCATTTTTTTTGCAATTAGTCATGTAAAATTAACAATCCCAATCAATCAAAAACGGCATTTAGGTATTTCTTTAGAAGTATTGGTATATTTCAAACGATTTCGTTGATAAGTTTTTATTTTGAGTGTAAAAAATCGTTCGGTTTTGAGCATATTAATAATTAATCATCTGTAGGAATCGCTTCTTTGTTGTTTTTTTCGGGTTCTGTTTTTTTCTGTTTTTTGTCGTTGAAGTGAATGTATTCTGGAACCACCTCAGAATCATGTACATCTTTTGAACCATTTTTTACAACTTCAATTTTTTGGTTTTTAAAGATTTTGTACAACAACTGACGGAACGTGGTAAAATCAACTTGATAGGTCAAACCCAAACCTTGGGTGTAGCCAATGCCTTGACCGATATAATTGATGTCGTTTTCTTTGTTGAACATGCGCAAATTGAGTGTTCCGTCTTCATTCACGCGATATTGAACTTCAACGTCTCCCACGACTGTTGATTCGTTGACTCCGCCCACCGGAACTCCGAATTTTCCGTTGATGCTGATGCGATCACTGATCTTGGTACTCACCGTTAAACCAACACGTCCGTCGGTTTCCCGTCCGGGGTTTCTATCGGCCGAAACCAACAATACATCTACATTGATTTTGTCATCGCTGTTGTTGAGGATGGTACCGAACAAATCACCCACTTTCTCATATATATTATTGGTGAGTGAGGTTTGACTCAATCCGTCTACGCTTAAGAAACTTCCGGTTGAGAGCAAAATGAGCGCTTGCTTTTGACGCACGTCTTTGTCGTCGAGTTTGGTTTGAATTTCTGATTTGAGCACTGAGCTTACGGTTGGGAAATTAATCGTGAAATCAGGGCTTGGATTGCTTAAATTTCCTTTAATTCCAATGACGACCTCTACATCTACTTTTTTGTTGAACGATGGATTTTCAACCAAAACCGCCGGATTGGCCGAGGTTTTATAAACGGCCTCTAGGTTAAGATTGGCTTTCATCGGATCACCTTCCCAAGTAACTGAACCACCTTTTTTGATGGTAAATTGCTTGTTGATGATGCCGCCGTATTTAAAGTTGTAGGTTCCTTCATACGCCTGAAAATCGCCCCACATATTGAACTTTCCGAGCGTATTGATTTTGAACAACAAAGATCCGAACCCTTTGCCTTTCATTCCGTGGCCTGAGTTTCGGTCCAGAATAATTTCTACTTCGGCATCGGGTGTAATGTCAAAATCAAACTCTAACTCTACACCGTCGTATTTTTTTTCTTTTTTCTCAGTACCATTTTGGTTACTGAATTTTTCTTTTTTGCTGATGAATCGGATGTAATTGTTATCGCTGACACTTTCAGCATCGTTGATGGGAATTTTGACTTGGGTACCTCTTTCAGATTTTCCGGTTACATTGATAAAGAGTTTGTTGATGGGGCCGGTAATGGTTGCTTCGCCGTCCATAAAAGCGGTTCCAAAATAAGCGGCGTCTTCGCTGTCTTGTGTATCGAGTGCCAAGATGCGTCGTGAACTCAGATTCAAATCTAAGTTCCAATCTGAAAAATTGGTATGGCCAATGCTTCCGAAAAGTTGCCCTCTGGTCTTGTATTTTGTATCGCTGATATCGGTGTCCCGAATGATGAATTTTTTTTCGGTTACATCTACAATGGTTCCGTCTTCAACTTGATAGTCTACATTCAAATAAGGTACTTTGAGCCCTGCTTTATTGACAAACAAACGGCCATTGATGTCTAAATCATCAAAGTTTCCGGCAATATTGGCTCGTCCGGAAGCCAAACCGCGCACATCCGAAATCACATCTTTAGCGATGTTGCCCAAAACGCCTAAATTGAATTGCTCAAAATTCAAATCGAGGTTGAGTTTGGTTTTCTGATCAATCATATCTAAAGAACCCTCTGCCGTGAATGATTTGAGGTTTTCGTTTACAACCGAAGAATTCAAGAAAAATTTTTGTAAAGAATTGTCGCCTGTTACATCAAGTTTCATGGTTCCCAAGGCAATGTCGTTGAGTTTGAGTTGTTCAATTTTGACCGATGAAGCCGGCTGATATACAGAATTTGTTTGTTTGACATGAACCGTTCCGTTGAGATTTCCGGCTATTTTAAAAGCGTCTATTGCCGGAAGCAAGCGCTCTAGTTGTACTTCTTTAAAAATTAAATTCAAGTCTTTGTTTTGACGGTCGTTGAGTGTTCCGTTGAGGCGTACTTGCTGATTTTCATGGCTCAGTGCAATGTCATCAAGGGTAAAATTCTGAAGTTTTTTATCAAAAATAATTTTGTTATCGGCCTTGTCGTATTCGTTGAGATACCACATAAAATCATTGTATTTAAGCTCTGATTTTTGAATACCTACCACGTTGTTTCGCTGTGCATCAATGGTGTGGTATAGGTTCAGACTGTATGCGTCTTGTCCGTTTTCACCGCCTTTGAATTCTGAACGCAAATACAAAGTGTCTTTGGTGGTGACATTGATGAGGCTAAAATCGCGAATTTTGTAGTTCTTGGTTTTAATTGAATCTAGTGAAACATAGGTGTTGAACAAGGGATTTTTGTTGTCAATGTCAATGCGAATATTGTCTAAAGTGTTTTCATAAGCAGTGATTTGTGGCGAGATGAAATTAAATTTGAAATCATCGGTATCTGAATCAATGCTTCCGCGCAGGTGTGTGTTTTTGCCAATGGCAACACCCGGATAAAATACTTCGACAATCTTGTTGTAAATGGCAAAATCAAACTTGAGGTATTGCCCTTTTTTTACTGGATTTCTACTGTAGTTTGCATACAAGCTTCCGGCTGAATTCTCAAGCATTTTGCGCAGTGAGCCAATTTCAAATTTACCCACTATTTTTCCGTCAATGATGTCGGGTGATTTGAGTGATATAGTGCGCACATTATCTGTATCAAATTCAGAATGTAGGCTGAAATCTTCAAAATAATAACGGTCTTTATTGTTTTGATAAGCCGTTTGCGTGAAATGGACATCACCTTTTAAGTCATCTAATGAATTCCCTAAAACATTGACTTTGATACCGCCTTTAAATACGGCTACTGAATCTTTCTTGACAAAATTGAGTTTTTTGAGATTGGCGTAATCAACTTGGGTTTCAAAATTATAGGCAATTTCTTTGCGGCCCAAATTGGCAGATCCGTTGAAATCTAAAAATAAATTTGGGTCATTGATGTAGACTATTCCTTTAAAAACCGGATTCTTGAAGTTGCCGTCTACAATCACTTTACTGTAATTATAGCCGTTGTATTGCAAACGATAAATATCGCCCGAAAAAGTTGTATTGAGGTATTTTTGAATAAAGCCTTGACCGTCTACGTCAATGTTCAAACTTACTTTGCCTAGGTCTTTTTTACCCAAAAAACTACCCATATCAAAGGTTTCCAGAATGATGTTGCCTTTGTATTTGGCATTGTCAATATTGTCTATATCATACATTTGCAAACTTGATTCAACATTGCCCAAAGCAGTGGTCATATAAAAATCAGCAATGAGTTTCTGAACCGTTACATCAACTTGTCCATGCATGTTGAATTGCCCAATTTTCTTGAGCGATGTGGGTAGTTTGGAACCCAAAACGTTCGGAAGTAATTGAACCAAATGTTTATAATCAGACATCACTTTTCTGAAAGTTCCCTTCATTTCAAAAGGTTGATGCGCTTTGCCAAATAAGTTTTTAAAATTGACATCACCGGCAATTTGTGTTGATTTGCTGTCGGTTAAATTGAGTTTGTGCGCAGTCAAATTATTCAGTGTGCCGGTGATGTGTGATTTGAGCGTGAAGTTTTTTCCTCTTCCGATTTCTTTGTAAAAATACCATACATCACTGGTGGATAAAGAGGCCTGATCCACCAAAATATTAAAATTGACCTTGTTGTTGAAATCGCTAAAATCTTCGCGTTTGTAGTTGAGTGCCACGTTTCCTTTAAAAAGTGAGTGTGCTGTGATTAAGTCAACATTGCGCAAGAGAATTTGCTTCTTGGTATAGGAGAATTTAGATTCTAAATTGCGCACATACAATCCGCGGTGGTCTAAAAATGACATACGGTTAATATCGGTGGTCACGTTGGGTCCGTGGATTTCAAAGTTTTCTAAAACGGCATTGAGTTTTGAAAAGTCTGCATCTTTGGGAATTTCTCGGTTGTAGTCGGTCAAAATAAAATGACTTCTGCGCAGGGTAATTTCGTTGGCCGTAAACAGGAATTTGCCAGAAGAAGGTTTGCCGTCGTCAAAAGCAGCGATGAATTTGTCCAGATTTGTATCTTGCTCACCTTTGTAGGTTTTCATGTCCAACAACAAACCATCGATGCTAATTTTGCCAAACAACAAGTCTCCATCAATTAATCGTTTAACGTCTAAAATGTTGGTATTAATTCGGTTGGCATAAATAAGCGTATCCTTTTTGTGATCGCGCACCAAGACTTGTTTGAGTTTTACGGTGCCAAAAGATGTAATGGAAACTTGCCCGATTTGTATATCAGTTTTGTAGGTTTCGTTGAGCCACTGAGTAAGTCTTTGTCCGATGCGCGTTTGAACCGATGGCAAAGTCAGCGCAATTCCCAAGGCCAGCAAAAGCAACAGTAGGAATAACAGGGTTCGAAAGATTATTTTTTTGGCTCTTTTGATAACAACGTTCATTTAATCCGCAAACGATTTCATTTCACGACACAAGCTAGGTCATTGATAAAAAAACGCTAATTTTGGCATCGCTGTAAAAATAAAATATTTTCACAGTATATGGCTTAAAATTACTTTGAAATTTACGGTTATTTATGCAACCAAAAAGCGTGTACATTCTGGCTATTGAAAGTTCTTGTGACGATACTTCGGCAGCTGTTCTTCAAAACGATAAAGTATTGTCAAATGTTGTGGCCAATCAACTCGTTCATGAACAATATGGCGGGGTGGTTCCCGAGTTGGCTTCACGCGCACACCAGCAAAATATTGTTCCGGTAGTAGATGCGGCCATCAAAAGAGCCGGAATCAACCGCGAAGATTTATCAGCCATTGCCTTTACCCAAGGCCCGGGATTAATGGGCTCGCTGCTGGTAGGCGGTTCATTTGCCAAGTCAATGGCTTTGGCGCTTGATATTCCGCTGGTATCTGTGCACCATATGCAAGCGCATATTTTGGCACATTTTATTGATGAAGAAGGTTTTGACAAGCCTGAATTTCCGTTTTTGGCATTGACCATTTCGGGCGGACATACACAAATTGTTCGGGTGGATGATTTTTTTAAAATGGAAATCATTGGCGAAACCACTGATGATGCGGTTGGAGAAGCTTTTGATAAATCGGCTAAAATTCTAGGATTGCCGTATCCGGGCGGTCCGCTGGTGGATAAATTGGCACAAGAAGGAAATCCAAATGCTTTTACGTTTAACAAACCCAAAATTCCGGGATTAGATTTTAGTTTTTCAGGCTTAAAAACGTCTATTTTGTATTTCATCCAGAAAAAAGTAGCTGAAAATCCTGATTTTATTGAGCAAAATAAAGCTGATTTGTGCGCGTCAATTCAGCAAACCATCATTGAAATCATCATGGATAAACTCAAGATGGCTGTGACACAAACCGGAATCAAACAAGTGGCTATTGGCGGTGGAGTTTCGGCCAATTCAGGCATCAGAAAAACACTCAAAGAGGCAGAAGCTTTGTATGGTTGGAAGACATTTATTCCGAAATTTGAATATACTACAGACAACGCTGCCATGATTGGTATTGTGGGTTACCAGAAATTTTTAACCGGTCATTTTGAAGACGCTTCGGTGGTTTCAAAAGCGCGAATTCCATTTTAAGATGCAGTTGTTTTATAATCCTTATATTACTGAAGGGCAAGAAACTTTTTTGTTTGATAAAGAAGAAAGTCGTCATATTGTTAAAGTGCTCAGAAAAAAAGAAGGCGATAAACTATTTGTAACCAATGGTTTTGGACAATTATTTACTGTTCAAATAACGCTTGCTACAGACCATAAATGTCACGTCAAAATTGTAGATGTATTACAAGACAAACCCAAAAAATATCAGTTGCATTTGGCGGTGGCACCTACCAAAATGAACGATCGCTACGAATGGTTTTTAGAAAAAGCGACTGAAATTGGTATAGATCAAATTACTCCTATTTTTTGTGATCATTCTGAACGTAAAAATTTCAATCATGAGCGTATGGAGAAGATAATCATTTCAGCGCTCAAACAATCGAATCAATATACTTTACCTCGACTCAATCAAGCCATTACTTTTAAAGAATTTATGCAACAAAAAAAGGATGGTTTGAATTTCATTGCTCATTGTGAAGAAACACAACGAAAATCACTCAAAGAGATTTTACAACCCAATACGGATGTTACTTTGCTCATTGGCCCGGAGGGTGATTTTTCAACAAAAGAAATAGAAATAGCATTAAATGCCGGTTATATTCCGGTAACTTTGGGCCAAACCCGATTGCGTACCGAAACTGCTGCTGTTGTTGCCTGCCACAGTGTGGTTTTTTGCAACCAACCAACCAACAAATTAAATTGATGAAAAAGAAATTATTATTTATTGCGACATTTTGTGTTACGCTGATACATGCGCAGAACGTTCCTTTGGTACAAGTCAAAATCCAAGACCCTCAGATGGTTTGCAACCTTGGTGATTGCACGGTTTTAAATGTTGCGCATCAGTTCATACCTAAAAATACAGATTCTTATTCTGTTGAAAGTATTGGCTACAATCCGATATTTCCGTTTTCTGGTGGGGTTACTATTCCGCCTAATGGTGATGACTATTGGTCTCCGGTGTTTGATTTGCCATTTGGATTCTGCTTTTATGGTAATACATATAATTCAGTTCTTGTTGGAACCAACGGCGTTATTACTTTTGATTTAACCCATAATAATCCAATGAATTTTTGTGAATATTCATTTAATCAGACGATTCCAAATGTTGATTTCCCAATCAAGAATGCTATTTATGGGGTGTATCAAGATACCGACATCAGAACGCCACCTATTACCAATCCGAACTTTCAAAACATCAATTATTATGTGGTTGATACCGGAGTTTACGCTGCGCCCAATCGAGCTTTTATAGTTAATTTCAATCAGTTACCTCAATATGATTGCGGCAACAATGTTGGCTTTCAGACCTCGCAAATAGTCATCCATGAAGGAACCAACATAGTAGAAGTTTTTGTAGAAAACAGAACTTCTTGCACTACTTGGAACAACGGCTCAGGCTTGATTGGAATTCAGAATCAAAGCGGTACTTCAGCGATTACCCCTACCGACAGAAACACCGGAACTTGGAGTGCCACAAATGAAGCTTGGCGTTTTACACCTAATGGATCTACTTTGCCAATAACCTACCAATGGTTTGTAGATGGATTTATAGTTCCCGGGGCCAATTCAGACAGTTTTGTGGTTTGTCCAACAAATAATCAAACGATGTACAGTGTTCAAGCCACTTTTGACAATTGTGGGCATTCATTCGTTTTAAATGATCAGAATGATTATGGTTTGTTATCAGTCTATCCGCTAGCAAATCCGGTTGATATTTCAATTTGCACCAATGACACCGGAATCTATACGGTTGATATTGACCAGGCTGCATATGTTTTGAATGGCGCTCCTCTGTCTGATTATGATTTTAAATATTATGAAAATCAAACCGATGCTGCATTAGGAACCAATAATTTTATTGCTTCAGTGCACAATTTCAGTTTTACCCAAAACCAAACAATTTATTTGGTGGTTGAAGACTTAATGAGCTCGGGCTGTCGTTGGATCAAACCATTTTCGCTCAACATCAATCCGGCTGTAGCACCACCTACCGGAGCTGCTGAACAAGGCTTCAATCCGGGACAAACCTTGAACGATTTAGCAGTTGAAGGACAAAGTATTCAATGGTATGACGCGGCAATAGGCGGAAATTTACTACCGGGCAACACTTTGCTTCAAAATAATTTTACCTATTACGCATCGCAAACGGTGAATAATTGTGAAAGTCGAATGTCAAATCCGGTGCGCTTGGCCGTTCATGTTTATGATCTAACCCTGAGCAATGTAGGTTTTCTTCAAAACAATCTTAAAGTTTATCCCAATCCAACACATCAGTTTTTGACTATTTCAAATAGTTATAAAATGGAACAAGTTATAGTACGTAATTCGCTTGGACAAAAAGTTTTAGAAGTTTATCCAAATCAAAAAGAATATACTTTAAATACGACTCAGTTGTTATCTGGAATTTATATGTTGGATATTAAAAGTGAAAAACAATCTCAAACATTAAAAGTAGTTAAGAATTAAAGCAATGAAAAAGTTTTTTTTGATTTTGTTGTTTTCTGGTTGGGCCATGCAGTCACAAGAAATTGCCTTGCTCAAATACAGCGGAGGCGGTGATTGGTATGCCAACCCTACTTCATTGGGCAATTTGATTAAGTTTTGCAATCAGAACATCCAAACGCGCATCAAACCCAAACCGGCGGTGGTTGAACCTTCCAGCCCGGAGTTGTTTTCGTATCCGTATGTGCACATGACCGGGCACGGGAATGTAGTTTTTAGCAACAATGACGCGGCTAATTTGCGCGCTTATTTATCCTCTGGTGGTTTTTTGCATATTGATGACAACTACGGTATGGATCAATTCATTCGTAAAGAACTCAAAAAATTATTACCTGAAAATGATTTGTTAGAAATCCCAGCGAGTCATGCTATTTTTCAAAAGCCTTATTCTTTTCCGGCCGGTATTCCTAAAATTCATGAACACGATGGCAAACGTCCGCAAGCTTTTGGTATTTTCATAGACGGAAGACTGGCTGTTTTATATACTTATGAAACTGATTTGGGCGATGGTTGGGAAGATCCGGACGTGCACAACGACCCTGTTGAAGTGCGTACCAAAGCGCTCAAAATGGGCGCTAACATCATCAATTATATTTTCAATAATTAATCCGAATCGGTTAAAATTGTATCTTTCGGTCTAAATCACAACCTTATGGTCAATTCAAAAATAATTGCCGGCGGTATTTTACGCGCCTTGGCTGTAGTGGTCGGAATCGGGCTTCTACTCTATTTTCTGTATGCCATACAAACCGTTTTGTTGTATTTGGTCATAGCGCTTATATTATCGCTCATTGGCCGACCGATTCAGCGATTTTTTAAAAGCAAACTCAAGTTCAAACAAACCTCGTCAAGCGTCATGGTTATTGTGTTTTATTTGCTTTTGATTGCCGGTTTTTTGTCGATGTTTGTACCGCTGATTACCAGCCAAGGACAGAATCTTTCATTGCTCAATACGGCCGCCATTGAAAAAAACACACTAGAACTCATAGCACAATTATCGACTTGGCTTGAAAGTCATCACATAGACGCACAAGCTATTTTCAAAAATCAGAAAATTGCTTCTAAATTTGACCTTGATTTTATCCCGGATTTGCTCAATTCAATGGTGGGCGCCATCAGTAGTTTTGGGGTTGGATTGGTCTCAGTGTTGTTTATTACTTTTTTCTTTCTCAATGATCGCAACCAACTCATTGCCGGAGCCAAACTACTCATTCCTGACAGCCACGAAGAGCAAATTCTCAACTCAATTGAAAAAATAAACGAATTGTTATCGCGCTATTTTATAGGACTTTTGCTTCAATTACTCATAGTGTTTTTGTTGTATTTAATTGTTTTGTTGATTTTTGGCGTTGACAATGCACTGGTGATTGCCTTTTTGTGCGGATTATTGAATATTGTTCCGTATATCGGGCCGCTCATTGCCTCGGTGATGGCCGCTGCTTTGACTATGTTGGGCAACTTAGGACAAGATTTTCAAACCCAAATTTTGCCCACTACTTTATATGTTATGATTGGTTTTGCCGTGGTTCAGATGATTGATAACAATGTGTCGCAACCGCTTATTTTCTCAAAAAGCGTGAGTTCGCACCCGCTGGAGATTTTCTTGGTGATTCTTTCAGCCGGGTTTTTGTTTGGCATTGCCGGAATGATCATTGCCGTTCCGCTTTATACTATTCTCAAGGTTATTGGCAAAGAATTCTTTCCGGACAATTCATTTATTCAATTGCTCACCAAAAATATTTAGCCTTGTCAGCGATTGATTTTCCGGAGCATATCAGACATTTTATTGTCAACAATACTGCTGCTGATTTAATAGCGTTGGCTTTGCAAAAAAATCCTTTTCCAGCATTTACTTGGACACAAATTTTAGAGCAAATAGCCGGACGCCAAAAAGCGCAAGATAAATTGCCCACTTGGTTTGGTTGTGAAACGGTGGTTTATCCTTTTAAAATTTCAGTTGAGCAAACCTCTTCTGAAATAACAGCTCGTTATAAAGCTTCTTTAATTTCAGGAAATTCTTTGATTGATCTCACCGGCGGTTTTGGAGTGGATGCCTATTATTTTGCACAAAAATTTAAACAAGTAGTGCATTGTGAATACAATCAAGAACTCTCAAAGATTGTTCATCATAATTGGCAACAGTTAAAAGTTCAAAACATTGAATGTTTGTGTGGCGACGGACTTGAAATTTTACACCAAAAGAACCAAAAATTTGATTGGATTTACATTGATCCGGCCCGCCGAAATGATCGCAAAGGCAAGGTTTTTATGTTGGAAGATTGTACGCCCAATGTTGCAGAACTGTGGCCTGAATATTTTAAATTCTCAGATAAAATTCTGATCAAAACGGCGCCTATTTTAGATATTCAAGCCGGATTAAAAGCGCTGAAATTTGTCAAAAACATCAGAATTGTTGCACTTGATAATGAAGTAAAAGAAATTCTCTGGGAACTCGAGCAAAATTTTTCAGGTGAGGTACATATAATGGCGGTCAATTTTCAAAATCAAAATATTCAAGAGTTTTCATTTAAACTGAGTGATGAAGCTTTTTCACGTTATGCTTTGCCGCAAAAATATTTGTATGAACCCAATGCTGCCATCATGAAATCAGGTGGTTTTGCTCAGGTTTCACAAGTTTTCGTTTTGCAGAAATTGCATCAGCACACACATTTGTATACTTCAGATAAACTCATTGATTTTCCGGGGCGTGTGTTTTTAATTGAAAAAATTCTTGCATATCAAAAGGCAGAAATGAAAGAACATTTGCAGAACAAAAAAGCTCATGTTGCGGTTCGGAATTTTCCGGAATCGGTTGATGAAATCCGTAAAAAATGGAAAATAAAAAACGGTGGTGATTTATATTGTTTTTTTACCACCGACTGCAATAACCGCAAAATAGTTTTACTTTGCGCCAAAATTTAATAAAGCATGAAACGATTGTTTTTGGGATACTTATTCATCTTATCTTTTGTGGCTTTTGCCCAAAGACCGTGTGAGTTTACCACAGATGTAAAAGATTCTCTGGGAACTTATAAGTCAACTAAAGAATATTTGGTATATGAAAAGAATTTTGGTGGTAATTCAAGCTATATTTTCTTTTCTATAGCTATTTTTGACCAAACACCGGTTTTACAAGTTCAATTGCTTGATAAAAGCCCTGAGTTCATAAAAGCTAAGTGTTTTGACAAAAATTCCAAAATTTACTTGCAACTCAACAACAATAAAATTGTGACACTTTTGCACAACAATGAAGAAAGTTGCGGATCAATGTTACGCGATGACAAAGGCATCAACAACCGAATTTTATCGGGTTATTTTTTCTTTCGTAAAGAAGATTATGAAGATTTAAAGAAATCGGAACTTTCTTTTATCCGAATTAAATTTGGCGCTGAATCGACTGATTACATGATGCGCAAAGCTTTCAAATCTGAATTAGATGCTCAAGTTTATGAACCTGAAAGTTATTTTTTGAATTACTTTCACTGCATAGAAAGCAAGTTTTAGTCGCACTTCCACTGAAAGTTTGAGATGGATTCTCGGCGTGCATTTTTTAAATTGTAATGCCACCATTCACTTTCAAAAATCCTAAATCCCGATCGTATCATCGTGTTGCGCAGCAGTTTTCTGTTTTTTAGAACTTCTTCAGGAAGCGCATCATAATCTTGCGCCGCTTCAGGACCAAAATAATCAAAGCTAGTACCCATGTCAAGTTCGTTTCCGTTTAAATCTGCGAGTGAAATATCTACCGCACCGCCTCGGTTATGGATGGAGCCTTTTTTAGGGTCGGCCACATAATTCGGATTGGGCATCATTTGCCACATTTTTTTTTGAATATCCAGTGGTCTGTAACAATCGTACAATACAATTCTAAATCCTTTTTTTTGAAATTTTTCTTGTGCCTTTAGTAAAGCGATTACAGTTTGATAGCGCAAATAACAAGCTTCACAATCATAAACTTTTGTTTTGAGAAAATTATCTGAAGTAGCATACTTCATTTTGTAAATAAAATCTCGGCTGTAATCATAAAGATTTACAAAAGTTGTATCATCCACTACCGGCGAGGTGATTTGATCTATTTTGACAACCTGGATGATTTTTGCTTTTTCTTTTTGTTCGGTTGCAAGAACAGCTTCTCTGGCTATAGGTACATCAATCGGTTGTGAAGAACGAATACTTTTTTTTGAACTGCAAGCCAAGAGCAGCATGACTATGATATTGATGTATATAAATCTCACGGGTAAATTATAAGTATATAAATATAGAGATTTACTGTTTTGAATAATTTTTTTAACAATTGTTTCACCTTGCTTTATTATTGCAATATGAATAACCTGCAAAACGCTGACTTTCACTCTTTTTTTATGCAGAATAATTAAATCACGAAAGTTAAAATAATACAAAAAAATTTTTTGTTTAATGTTTTGATTAAAAGTTTAAACTAAGTTTGTGGAAACTAAACAAACAAATCCGTATGAAAAAAATGACACATTTATTCAAAGTAGTCGCATTACTGCTTTATTCGAGTATTGCTGTCGCACAGACCGCAAGGGTACAGTTGATCCACAATTGTGCCGACGCTGATGCTCAGACTGTTGATGTGTACATCAATGGAGACAAAGTCTATGATGACTTTGCTTTCAGAACTGCAACTCCTTTTGCAGATGTACCCTCCAACATTCCGCTTACTGTTGATATTGCCCCCGGCAACAGTAGTTCAGTAGCTGAAAGTATCTACAACACGGTAGTTACTTTTGATACCAACCAAACCTACATAATTGTGGCCAATGGGCTGGTGAATACTTCGGCCTATAACCCATTCAAGCCTTTTGAGTTGTCGGTTTATGCTCAAGGCAGAGAATCATCATCAGTGTCTGGAAATACAGACCTATTGGTGTGTCATGGCGCTACAGATGCACCGACGGTTGATGTTGTGCACACCACTTTTCTTCCGATCAGCACCATTGTAGACAACATTTCTTATCCTTCATTCAATGGTAGCTACCTTGAATTACCCACCGGAAATTACACCATTGATGTGACCAATCAAACCGGTGGAACCGTTATTTCTTCTTATGATGTCAAACTACTTGATTTAGGATTACAAAATCAGGCCATTACAGTGGTGGCTAGCGGCTTTCTAAATCCTGCCAACAACAACAATGGTCCTGCTTTTGGATTATGGGTAGCACTTCCTTCGGGCGGAAATCTAGTTCCATTACAACAATCTCCTTACGCACGTGTTCAAATCATACACAACTCAGCTGATGCTGCTGCCTCATTGGTTGATGTGTATATTGATGGTGATTTGGCTCTGGATGATTTTGCTTTCAGAACCGCTACACCTTGGCTAGATTTGCGCGCAGGTACGCCAATTTCTGTTGATATTGCTCCTAGTAACAGTACGTCAGTTGCTGAAAGTATATACAATTTGACCACTACTTTAAACATTGGTTCTGAGTATGTCATTGTGGCCAACGGTATAGTAAGTCCAACCGGTTATGTACCGAACCAACCTTTTCAATTGTCAGTTTACGACCAAGGTCGTGAAGTAGCTTTTGACGGTAACAACACCGATGTTTTGATTCACCATGGTGCAACCGATGCTCCAACGGTAGATGTGGTTGAGACCAGTGTTCCGGCCGGTACCATAGTTAATGATTTATCGTATAGTGATTTTTCAGCAAATTACCTTGAATTGCCCACAGCTGATTATTTAATCGATGTTCGAGATGCTTCAGGTGTTAACACTGTAGTAACTTTCCAAGCGCCTTTGTCTAGTTTGTCTTTAGACGGAAAAGCATTGGTAGTAGTGGCCAGCGGCTTTTTGAATCCATCAGCCAACAGTAATGGTCCTGAATTTGGTCTTTGGGTAGCTACCCATTCCGGAGGTAATTTAATTCCATTACCCATTGTTCCTCCTGCGCCAACAGCACGTGTACAAATCATCCACAACTCAGCCGATGCTGCTGCAGCATTTGTAGATGTATATGTAAATGGCGATTTAGCTATAGACAACTTCAAGTTCAGAACTGCTACTGAGTTTATAGATGTGCCAGCGGGTGTTCCGGTTCGCATTGACATTGCCCCAAGTGATAGTTCATCAGCGGCTGAAAGCATTTTTGATGCTACCGTTACCTTGACTGCGAATGAAAAATATGTAGTAGTAGCCAGTGGAATTGTAAGTCCATCAGGATACACTCCGAACCAACCTTTCGGATTATCGGTATTTACTCCAGCCAGAGAAGCTGCATCAAATGCCAACAATACGGATGTATTGGTATACCACGGAGCAACTGATGCGCCAACAGTAGATGTGGTTGAGACCAGTGTTCCGGCCGGTACGGTGGTAGATGATTTATCATACGGATCTTTTGCGGGTTATTTAGAATTACCTACCGCTGATTACAGACTTGATGTTCGCGATGCCAGTGGCAGTGTGGTGGTTGCCACTTATGATGCTCCGTTGCAAACCTTGGGCTTACAAGGCCAATCACTTACTGTGGTAGCCAGCGGCTTTTTGAATCCATCAGCCAACAGCGATGGAGCTGCATTTGGTTTATGGGTAGCACTTCCAAGTGGTGGAGATTTGATTCCGTTG
>JAIXSK010000019.1 GCA_027484725.1 Flavobacterium sp.
TTGAGATCAAAGCTAACTTTTTGATACTCATTTTTTCGACATGATGTCTTTTTTGGTGTTGTCATAGGATACTAAAAGTGTTTAATTTTTAGTCAACCTATTTTAGGACGAGAGGTGCGATAGTATTGCTGGTAACGGTTTGCGGCCATATCTCGTGGCGAAAAAGCGTGCCGCGTACGCTCCGCTAAGATATAATTTTGTTCGTGAAAATAGGCTAGAAGCTAAGAAAATCAAGCCATGAGTTATGACCGCGGTTGGCGGTAGTGCATTTTATACAATTATTTTCATACATTTGTCCAGTTATGAAATTCTACGAGAAATATCCGCAATTAAAAGAGAAAGGCTTTTTGTCAAAAGTTCTTACTGAAACCGTATTTTCTACAATGTCGCTTGAAGATCAACAAGTTCCTAAAAGCAAGATTGTAAAAATCATTAATGGTATTTTGGAGGAAAAAGAATTAAAAGGAAATCAGTTCTTCACCAATTAACTGCGCGAGCGTTTCATAATTTCCGTTATCGGCTTCTTTCATCGCTCCAATGTAATGTTTTCTGCTTTCGCCTTCACGGAAATATAATTCCAATGGTTGGTAACCAAACTTCATAGCAACTATATTCATTAAAATCCTTCCGGTTCTACCGTTTCCGTTATTGAATGGATGAATTCTGATAAATTCGTAGTGAGCATAAACTAAACATTCTATATGTTCGCTGCGATTTTTTGCTATAGAAATTTTAAAGTTTAGATTATCAATGAACTGATACACTGCTTGCAAAACTAACGTTGGTTTTGGCGGAATAAGTTGTCCAACAGTAACTTCTGTAACTCTCCATTTTCCTGCCCAATCATAGAGTTTTCCAAAAGCAATTTTATGGATTTCGAGAATCAAACTAGTTGATATTAATATTTCAGTATCGAGTTCAAAAATGAAAAGTTCTGCATTTGCGATTCCAGTTGCCTCAATTTCATTGATTTGATTTTTGTCGGTTAAGCCGAGCAAATTATCGTCGGGAAATGGTGTCCAGTTTGTTTGATTATCATTCATTTTTCAAAGATAATATTTTTCTGGTTCCAATTTTTTAGGCTTTCGAGTTGCATTACCGCCAACGTGTTGCGCATAGGCGAACGTTGCGGAACAGCGAGCAGCGTATGCTCCGCTAAGATAAAAATATTACGTGAAAACCAAACATAAAGCTAACAAAATCAAGCAATGGCGCTTCATGCGCTGTTAGCTGGTTGGCGCTCATATATGCTCAAAGTTTGCGTTCTGTTTTTCACGCAACGTTTTACGAAATCTAATTCCTCAAAGTTTTTTGACAAAAAGGCTAAAATCCAAAATTCAAGTTTCAGTTAAAAATTTTGACAAATTGATTTTGAAAAGTTCGATTTTTTACGACTCGAAAATGCGCTGGCAGCTAACGGTTTGCGGCTATATCTCGTGGCGGAAAAGCGAGCCGCGTACGCTCGGCTAAGATAGAATTTCTTCGTGAAAAACAAACGTAATGCTAAGAAAATCAAGCCATGAGTTATGACCGCGGTTGGCGCTCATATATGCTCAAAGTTTGCGTTCTGTTTTTCACGCAACGTTTTATGATATCTAATTCCGCAACGTTTTTTGATAAAATAGGCGAGAAGCCAAAATTCAATTTTCGGTTAAAAATTTTTACAAACTTATTTTGAAAAGTTCGTTTTTTTACGACTCGAAAATGCGCTGGCAGCTAACGTGTTGCGCATAGGCGAACGTTGCGGAACAGCGAACCGCGTATGCTCCGCTAAGATAAAATTTTTACGTGAAAACCAAACATAAAGCTAACAAAATCCAGCAATGGCGCTTCATGCGCTGTTAGAGGCTGGCGGAGTTATTTATTTCGTTTTATCTTCTTTGGATTTTGTCTTGTATCAAATACGTCGAATATTTCAATTGTATTTTTCTTAGTATTTATCCAGTAAATTATTTTATAATTTTTATAAACTAGATAACGAAAATCTCTAAAATCATTTTTAAGTAATTCTTCGTCTTGACCAATGGTTGGTTGCTTCTTAAGTTTGGTAACATGTTTGGTGATTCCAATAACAAGATTCTTTGCAACATTAAGACTCGCTTCTACTTTATAGTAATCAAAAATTTTCTTTAGCTCTTTTTTTGAAAAATCGGTCCAATAAATTTTTAACTCCATTTTTCTATCTCAGAAATTAATTGATCATTTTCGGTCAATCTGTTATTTTTAGAATCATCGGAAGATTGATCTATTCTTTTTTGAAACTCTTTTATTGACATTGGTTTCAATTCGGGATTTGCTTTTGTTTCTTTCATCATTAGTTTTTCAAAATGAGAAATGGCTTTCTCACTTTCCAATTTTAGAAAGTCTTGAATGAAGTTTAGTTTACGAGTTTGCAAATCCATTTTTTATCTTTTTTTCAAAATTAAAAATTAACTTGGAACAAACCTCTTAAAATTACACAATTTTCAACCGCTTGCCTCTAACGGTCTGCGCATAGACGCGCGTTGCGAAAAAGCGAGCAGCGTATGCTCCGCTAAGATAAAAATATTACGTGAAAACCAAACATAAAGCTAACAAAATCAAGCAATGGCGTTTATGCGCTGTTAGCTGGTTGGCGCTCATATATGCTCAAAGTTTGCGTTCTGTTTTTCACACAACGTTTTTGCGCAATCAAATTCCGCAAAGTTTTTTGACAAAATAGGCGAGAAGCCAAA
>JAIXSK010000006.1 GCA_027484725.1 Flavobacterium sp.
TAAGAATTAAGAATGATGCTTCAAACTAAACTTCTTAACCTTTTTACACTTTTTAAACCTGAAGCGGGCTTGTCGGTTTCACGAATGCTATTACTTCAAAAATCAACAATCAACAATCGTTAATCGTTAATCATTCAGCTCAGCCGCTCAAGCACAAAAAAAAGCCAGTCTTTTCAGACTGGCTTTTAGATTCAAGTAAAAATATATCTTAGATAACATTTACATTTACTGCATTGAGTCCTTTTTGTCCGTGTTCAACAGAATAAGACACCGTGTCGTTTTCACGTACAGGCCCGTTTAAACCACTAGCGTGTACAAACACATCACTTTCGCCACTGTTTGGAGTGATGAATCCGAAGCCTTTTGCTTCATTGAAAAACTTAATTGTTCCTTCGTTCATAATAAAATATTGTATTAATAAAGGTGTAAAGATAGGTATTGTTTTTTGATAAATTTTTAAATATTTAAAATTATTTTTATTTATTTTTCAAAAAAAACCTTTTTAAGGTTTATTTTTTTTAAATTTTTTTAAATTTTTTTAAATTTTATTATTCAAAATGTCCTTGTCTCATAGTACGAAAGTGCCTTGGTGGTTGAAAAAAAGTAGCTAAATATTCCCTTTTATTTTGGAGTGGTATGCTCTTTTTTATATGCGTTGAACTCTTCTTGGGTCATAAAGTTGGTGCCTTGCCCCAAAACATAATACCATTTACCATGGTCTTTGATGTAGGTTTCGGCTCTGATTACTTTAAAATGTAAATCGCCCTCAGGAGTATCAAACACCACATCGGCCACCTTGGTTTTGATGGCGGTTTGTCCGTTAAATATGCGTACGAGTTCAGTGCCTGGTACTGATTCAACTGATTTGAACGTCATTCCGTTGCGGGCAAACTTCTGAAATTCTTCTTCAAGCCCATAGGCAATAGAACCATCGGCTCCAATACTGATAGAATTGTCATTGAGTGAAAGTGATGGGTCAAAAATATTCGAGATCCCATTGATGATTTTTCGGTCTTCAGGGTAATCGGTCGTATTGTATTTACCTGGTGGTGGCGCCTGCGCTAATAGCGAAAGCGAATGCACGGTGATTAAAGCTAAAGTCAAGAGGTTTTTGACGGTTTTGACAATTGATTTCATGGTTATTTTGGCTGCGTTTAAGGTTTTTTATTGTACCAAGATAGGTAAATAAGTTATTAAAATTCAGATGGATGACACTTATTTTTAGTTACCCACCGTCCTAGAATTGCAAGTGAATTTAACAAATGGTAGTTGTTTTATGCAAAAAGCTAGAACTTTCAAAGATTCTACCTTTTTTGTAAATATAAACCGTAAAATGAAGATCTTTTTAATCCTTTTGATACTGTTGTTGAACTCCTGTGCCATCAAAGGAAATTTTGCCGGACTCTACAGCTATTATCACAAAATGCAAGCGCTAAAGCCCGATTTATATGTAGCCTACCACCCCAAAACATCGGTTTGTGATGTACTGCCTAGCCCGGAGCCCCAAGTATACCTCACGCGCGGGCTTGATTTAAAAAAATGTGTGTAGAAGCCTGTGGCTTTTTTTTATCATCAGCACTGTTTCTAAATCGCAAAACCACCTGCTACTTCAATTCTTTGTGCATCCACCCATTGGGCCTCGTCACTGCACAAAAATGCCACTATTCTGCCAAAATCATTGGGTAAACCTACCTTGCCCAGTGCGGTTCCGTGGGCAATCATTTGGTTGAGTTCTTTGTTGCTGTGCAGCTGCTCCAACACTTCTGCCCCTCAATCAAATCTCCCCGCTCCCCTATTTTCTGACGAACATCACGCCTAGTCATGACCTACATCAACAAAAAAATAAGGGCTTAGTCAGAACTTTGACCAAACATCCCGCCCAAGTATGTATCGAGAAATCAAAATACAGCCCTTTCAGTTCAAAAGCCCATACCTTATCTTTTTAATGGCCATCATGGGCGTATCCTTGTCGTGCTCGGGCACCCGTATCACCAGTTCTTGGCGCGACCCCTATACGCACATTCATGAAGGAGATTTAAAGAAAATACTTGTAGTGGCCTGGATGTCAGACAGTACAAGTTGTCGTATTGCCGAAGATGAAATGGTGCAATATCTGGGCGGTGTTGGAGTGGCTTCATACCGCTACTTACCGGTGCACAAAATTAAATGGAATACAGCCGAAGGAAATCAGAAACTCAAAGATGACCGGTTTGATGCCGCCATTACCCTGCGTTTGATTGAAGTAGATAAAGAAAAAATATACACCCCACGTCAACAGGCCCATTACCCTGAATACTACCGCGATTTTGGCAGGTATTACTACCGAAATCAAATGTACCGCAACGTAGAGCCGGCCTATGTAGTCAGTCAAAAATTCAGGGTAGAAACCATTTTGTATTCAATAGAAGACGATCAAATGATATGGTCAGGCATTACCGCTACTTATGACCCCGAGAATGTGCAAAAACTGACCCGTGAAATTGCCGGTGTAATTCACAAGCAAATGATTCAAGAAAAATTTATAGAGCCAGAAAGTTCAACCAAATAATCTGCCCCAGCAGCTATTATATGTAATTCCCTGTAAAGCATCGCGCCATGAACAAAACCAAAGAAACCTTAGCTCAAGAAGTGCAAGAAGCCTTGGCCTGCAAACCGCAATTGCCCCAAGCAAAAATGTCCAACACAGAGCAAAATAGTAGGGTCCGTTTGGTGGTTACAGCCGATGAAAAGGAACAAAAAACAGAAGCCGAAAACAGAGATCAACCGCCCAAATCTAAGCCCATACCCGATGAACTGTTGGCCCATAGAATCCTGAAGGTTTTAAAATCAGCTTATTGGATACCGGATCAGAACATCAAAATAAAGGTAGATTCCGGTTGGGTTACTCTTGAAGGCCCAGTTCACTGGAACTTTCAAAAACAGGCAGCGCAAGATTTAGTAGCACAACTTACCGGAGTTCGCGGCATCAGCAACCACATTCAGACACCTTCTGAATCTGAGAACGAACGTCAAAAAAAAGTGATTGAAGAAGCCATAAAATCAAATGCGGCTCTGGAAAATAACCTCATTGAGATACAGGTGCAAGGCCCAGAGGTGACTCTTTCAGGCATGACAAAATCATTTTTTGAAAAACAAGAAGCCGAACGCATCATCTGGCAAATGCCGGGTGTTTGGAACGTGATCAATAACCTGGGAGTTGATTCATTTTAAAAACACAAAACAAAAGTCATGAAATCAAATCAAGAAATTCAAAAAAAAGTGCACCATGCCTTACAGATAAATCCTGTGCTTGAGCAGACCTCTATAGAGGTGCATGTGCAAAACCAAATTGCTACCTTAAGTGGTTTGGTGGATACCTACCTGCAAAAACAAAAAGCAGAAAATATTGCCCAAAATATCCAAGGGGTAAGAGCGGTAGTAACACACATTGAAAACCGGCAGAGCCCGCACAGTAGGTCTGATCAACAAATTGCTGAAGCAGTATTAGAGATTTTAAGATGGCAGATATCAGTGCCTGAGGAACAAATTAAAATCGCTGTTAGCCAAGGTTGGGTGTTTTTGCAAGGAGAGGTTGAATGGAATTACCAAAAAAGCTCGGCCCAAAAAGCCATTGAACTCATCCCCGACATCAAAGGAGTGGTCAATGCCATTCAGATTCAATCATTGGGTGTTGATAAAATTGAAAAACAAGCCATTGAAACAGCCCTGAAAAAGAGTGCTTCGCTTGAAAACAATAACATCCGTGTATATATAGCCAACAATGTTGTAACCCTAGTGGGTGTAGTTCATGCTGATGAGCAAAAAGAAGAAGCCGAACGCATTGTTTGGAACGCCCCCAACATTTGGGTGGTTCACAACCTGATCAGCATCAAAGAACACATGGCTCAGTCAGTAGCCTAAAATTTAAAAACCAAACATCATGCAACACAATGTGGGACCGCTGGACAGATCTATTCGCATCACGCTTTCAATTACAGCTTTTTCTATATACAAACTCGATTTTTTTGAGCCCAAAAGCAATTTGCTCTTCGTTGGCTTGACCTTGGCTTTAATCATTACCGGACTATTGAGTTACTGCCCTATTTATACATTTCTGCATTATACCAGTGTACCTCAAAAAGATACAGACGATTAAACCACACGCACAGCTTTTAAAACTACCCATCATGAAAAAAATATTGGTTCCTGTTGATTTTTCGCCCAATGCCCGCAAAGCTATTCGATTTGCCTTGCAATGGGCAGCACAGCTCTCTGCCGAGGTGATTTTTTATCATTTGCTCGATGAACGTTCACCTCAAATTGATGCGGGTTGGGACTATACCTATTACACCCAACAACAAGACAAAAAACGACAATTAGCCAAGAACAAAATGGACAAACTTATCCAAAGAGTTTATCAACCACCGCTTCAACCCGATATACCCTATGTATGCGTTTGCCAAACAGCTCGTGATGTGGCTCAAAAAATCATCGAGTATGCCCAACAAAAGCATATAGATTGTATCATTACCGGGGCGCGAGGCAGCAGTACTGCGGTACAACTCTTTGGCTCGACCACCACAAAACTCATGACCGAATCACCTATTCCGGTGTTGGTGGTTCCAGCTCATTTCAGACTAAAACCCATTACAGACCTGTGTTATGCCTCAGACATGCGCCACCTCGAGACCGAAATCAAAAAGGTGCTCGACTTAAAAAATGCCCTGGGCGTCAAGCTGCGATTAATGCATTTTGACTACCAAATCAACCTACAGCAAAACAATCAACAACTGCATCAGTGGGCACAAAAATACGAAGCGCAGGATGTGCATTTTCAGTACCTGAAACTAAAACCCGAAGACCCTCTAAACACCCAAATACAGCAAAGCACACAAAAGTTTAAACCCTCGGTCTTGATATTATTTACCCAACAAAACCGCTCTTGGTTTGAACGATTTATATGGCCCAGTGACGCGGTGCGTTTGTCGTTGATCAGTAAAGTACCGTTGCTGATATATCGAAAATAAAATATAAGACAATTTAAAATCAATACCTAAAGCGTAGTAATTAAAAGTATCTGTTCTTGATCAATTAATCAAAAAAAAACTTCCCCTTGAACCTTCCGCTCAAAAACAGCCTCGAACTTGTAGGGCAAATCACTCGGTTTGCCGGACGCTTTTTTAAAGAAGTTTTTAGACCCGGATTTGAATTCAAAACCTTTTTGCACCAATGCTATGCCACCGGTTATGAATCATTGCCTTTGGTAACCATTACCGGTTTTATCATGGGTCTGGTGTTGACCATACAATCCAGACCCGCGATGGCTAAATTTGGCGCCGAGTCATGGATTCCGGGCATGGTATCGCTATCCCTGATTCGTGAAATTGCCCCAGTTATCACCGCTCTGATTTGCGCCGGCCGCATCTCATCGGGCATTGGAGCCGAACTGGGCTCTATGAAGGTTACCGAGCAAATAGATGCCATGGAGGTCTCGGCCATCAATCCGTTTAGATACTTGGTCGTCACCCGAACACTCGCCACCACCCTAATGATTCCGCTCTTGGTTATTTATGCCGATTTAATTGGTATTGTAGGTGGTTACATAGGGGTCAATATGCATGGCGATGTAAACTTGGTGCGCTATTTCTCGCAGGTTTTTGAATCGCTCAAATACCTAGATGTGCTACCGGCCACCATCAAGACTTTCTTTTTTGGGTTTTTCATAGGGCTCATCGGCTGTTACCAAGGATTTAATGCCTCTAGCGGCACCGAAAGTGTGGGCAAAGCTGCCAATGCAGCTGTGGTTACAGCCTCATTGAGCATTTTTATTATAGACATGATTGCTGTACAACTCACCGATTTATTCTTCTAACCCATGCAAATCTCTACTAAATCAAACCACCCACAAGCACCACAGGCAGCGCTGATTGAATTTAAAAAGGTATACAAATCCTTTGGCACGAACCGGGTACTGGAAGGCATTGACTTTTGTGTTCAGCCAGGTGAAAGCCTCGTGATTTTGGGCCGGTCGGGCTCTGGTAAATCAGTAGCCGTAAAGTGTTTGGTGGGCCTTACTCCTATTGACAGGGGTGAAATCAGCTTGATGGGACAAAACATCAGCCAACTCAATGAAAACCAACTCAACAGCTTGAGACTTAAAATTGGCTTTTTATTTCAAAACGGAGCCTTGTATGACTCTATGACCGTGAGAGAAAACCTGGCCTTTACCCTGAAACACAACCAACAAAGGCTCACCGAGACACAGGTGCAAGCAGCCATTGCAGAATCGCTTAAAAACGTTGGACTTGAAGAAGCCATTGACAAAATGCCTTCAGAACTTTCAGGTGGTATGCGCAAGAGAATTGGACTGGCGCGGGCTTTGATCATTCAACCGGAGTTAATTATTTACGATGAACCCACCGCGGGTTTAGACACCATCACCGCGCGCGAAATTATTGAACTCATGAGACGCATCAAACAAAAGTATCATGCCACGTCCATCATTATTACCCATGATTTGATATGCGCCAAATATACCGGAGACAGAATCATTGTGCTCAAAGACGGAGGCATCAAAGCCCAGGGAACCTTTCAAGATATTGAGCAAAATGCCGATGGGTGGGTACAATCGTTTTTTTTAAAATAAAATAGAATCATGAAAGACACTTCAGCCCAACATTATAAACTAGGGATTTTTGTACTCACGGCCATTGCGCTTTTTGCCGTAGGGATTTATTTTATTGGGGTTAACCGAAACTTATTCGGAGCCAATTTTGAACTGCAATCAGAATTTAAAAACGTCAGTGGCCTCAAACAAGGAAGCAATGTACGCCTTTCAGGCATCAACATTGGTACGGTGTACAAAATTGAGTTTATCTCTGACTCATTGGTCTTGGTAAAACTGCTTATCAAAAAAGAGGTACAACCCTATATTAAAACCGATGCAGTGGCCAGCATTGGCTCTGACGGTTTGGTAGGCGATAAAGTACTGATCATTGCTCCGGGTACCAATTCACACACACCGGTACAAGACCACGATGTAATTAGTTCATTCAAAACCATTGAAATAGAAGACATCTTATCAAGCGTTCAAAAAAGTGCCCGCAATACAGAAATCATCACCCACAGACTGATTGATTTTAGTGGTAAGATGAACAATCCAAACGGATTGCTATCACAGGTCATGACCAACAAAGCTCTGGCGCAAAGCATCTCTAAAACACTTCATGAGCTTGAAACTAGCAGTCGTGAAATAGCCCGTTTTACGCCCTACTTAAATGACCACAATGGTTTGGTTTGGAATGCTTTGACCAATAAATCGTGGACCAATCGAATTGAAAGCAGCTTGTACAGTTTACAAAATAGTGCCCAAAACCTTGATACGCTAACCGCGCAAAGCAACCAACCCAACAATGTCTTGCACCAAATTATTGGTAATGACAGCATTGCTAAGTCTGTGGCCCGAAGTATTGCCCACCTTGAAAAAAGTACGGCTGCTTTGGCACAATTTACTACCCAATTGAACCAAGAAGATAATGTTTTATCAAAACTCATCAACAATCCAAAACTGGCCAAATCAGTAGATACCACCCTAACCCAACTGGAGCAACGCGTAAAAGACCTCAAAGAACTTGAAGAAGCGGCCAAAAGCAACCTCTTTTTAAAAGGCTATTTCAATAAGAAGAAAAAAGCATCTCAAAAATAACAACAACTTTTAAATACAATTATCATGAATGCAAAACAAAAAATTGGTGTTTGGATGGACTACACCACAGCACATTTAATGGAATTTTCAACCCATCCACATGAAAAACAAGTTATTACATCAGCTCTGGCCCAAAAAAAACAGGCCAAAGAAAAAAGTGAAAAACATGTGCACACCATAGAAAAACAAGTTCATACCGAATATTTCAAACAAATTGCTTCGGCTCTTTTGCCCTATGATAAAATACTCCTTTTTGGGCCCACCCATGCCAAAAACGAATTTTTTAACTTGTTGCGTGCCGATCATCGTTTTGATGCCGTAAAAATGAGTGTGCAAGACACAGACAAAATGACCTTGAACCAGCGCCATCAATTTATTCATGCACATTTCAGCAGCCCGATGCACCAGTAAAACCTTTACCAAGTATGCCCTTTAAGCGAACTCGGAAAGCTTAGCGTAAAAACGGTGCCTTTCCCCAACTGACTCTCAAACTCAATGGTGCCTTCAAGCAGAGCGGCATAGTTTTTCACAATGCTCAAGCCCAAACCGGTACCTTGTATATTTTGGGCATTTTGGGCGCGGTAAAATTCAGTAAACAATTTGTCGTGGTCTTGGGCCGGTATACCCATACCGTGGTCCAAAATACGCAGTGTGAGCACCGATGCATCTACCTGTGAGCTAATTTGAATTTCTTTGCCGGGTGCCGAATATTTGCTGGCATTAGAAATTAAATTCAGCAGTATGTTTTTGAGCACTTTAGGCGATTGATTTACTTGGGAGGTGCCCGTATGTGTATAGGTGATTTTTTGCCGGTTAACTTGCGTTAAGGCCTCGACCTCTGAGATAACCTCGGCAATAAAGTCGGGTAAATGAAATGATTCTACTTCAAAATCAACAAATCCTTTTCTGAGTTTTTCAAGCGTTAAAAAATCATTTAAAATGGCCGTGAGGTGATTGACCGATTGGGTGATACGGTTGAGGTGTTTATACCTGAGTTCCGGCGGGCTTTGGTCATCGTACTTTTTGAGTAATGATGCACTCGAGAGGATGGTTGACAAAGGCGTGCGAAATTCATGCGAGGCTATGCCTAAAAAATTTGATTTCATCTCATGAAGCTGTTTTTCTCTTGCTAGTGATTCGGTCAGGGCTAAAGTACGCTCGGCCACTTGGGCTTCAAGCGCATCCTGAAAATCAATTTGGGCCGTAACATCCAGCAAAAGCGTATGAGCCGTGGTTTTGCTATGGTTTAATTTGGTAAAAATACTGCCCCAAAAAACACTGCCGTCTTTTCGGGTAAGTTGTTCTATGTGTTTGATTTCGCCTTGCTGCTGAAGTTGTGCCCACTGGTCTTGATATGCTTTGGGGTGAACACAATGCGCAGTGATGTCAAAGTGTTTTAGAAAGTCGTGCTTAGAATCATAGCCAAACATATCTACTCCACGTCGGTTGACATCGGTCACACGCAGCGGATCAATATCGGTAGTAAAAATAGCTGCCAAGGTATTAGAGAAAATATCCCGATAGCGCTCTTCGCTTTTTTTTAAATCTTCTATACTTTGTTTGGCTTCAGTAATATCGGTGCGAATAACCAAATATTTATGGGGTTTTCCGTGGGCGTCCAGAAACGGAAAAATAGTGGTGTCAACCCAATAAAGGCTGCCGTCTTTGGCACGGTTGCGGATTTCGCCTTTCCAGATAACACCACTGCCAATGGTTTTCCAAAGATTCTTAAAGAATTTTTTGGGGTGATGTCCCGAGTTGATGATGCGGTGATTTTGACCAATCAATTCGTCTTGTGTATATTGTGAAATGGTACAGAAGTTTTCATTGACGTATTCAATGGTGCCTTTTTGATCAGTAATAGCTACGATATCGGCCGTGTCAAGAGCCAACTGATAATCAATGCCGTCGTTTGAAAAGTTTTGCCCCAGCGACCAAGGCTGTGGTCTGTTTTTTTGCCATTGATCATTGAGCGATTGAATTTCTTGTAACTGCTGAAACATTTGGTTTTCAAGCATTAAAAAACGCTCTGAAAAATGACTGCTTAGATCTTCGGCCAACGGCTGATTTGAACTACTTAAAAACGAGGTCAAGTCAATCAGTTCTAGAAAAATAAACTGCACCTGATTTTGCGCATCTAAAACAGGGCTGTTCAGGATGCTCAAATACTTGCGCTCAAAACGGTTGTTAGTTATGCGAATCTCATACACTTGTGCGGGTAAACGATGGGGCTTTTTATGCTCTAAAACATGATCTAAAGCAGCTTTGGTAAGCCATGAAGCTGTTGCTTGATGTGCTTGTGGGGGCAAAGGAAAAACGGTCCATAAATCTTGTGCAAGCAAATCTTCTACTGAAACATGCAGCAATTGGCAATAAGCCTTATTGGCAGAGCATATCTGATAGGTCGGGCTCAACACAAGCAGCGCATTGGGGCTATCCTCAAACAAGGTTTGGTAGTTGATATTGACGGTAGCGTCCATAATGCTTATGATCTGTCTTTGGAAAGGTAGTGTATATTATGCACAAAACAGCACATCACCCAAACAATGTTTGGGCCTGCTGACTCTTCCCCAAGAGCAATCGGCCGGATAGGCTGTCTCAAGACCTATTAATGTACTGAAATGCAATAGCAGCAACTTAAATTACAGCATATATTCGTACTGATAATCTACAGTTAATTGATTGTTTACTTGAGTAACACCGGGGGTTTTCCAAGCAATTTTGGCTGCCTCATCTTTTTGGTACAACGAGGCCACACTGCCTATTAAGGTAATTTGGCTGCCGGCCACCACCACCTCGATGGCAGCCGGATTGATGGCCCAGTGATGTCGCAAAGCTTTTTCGACAATTCTCTTTTCGAGCTCATTGACCCAAACCGATCTGATTTTAAGGTTGTTGACCACCCGTCTAATGCCCGATAAATGGGCAATCAATCGGTTGGCAGCTTCTTTTTGATAGTGCCAAGTAACGTCGCCACTTAGGGTAACGCAGCCGTTTTCTACCTTGATTTGTATGCGTTGATCGGGCATATCCCAATGATTTTGCAGTGCTTTTAAAACATTTTGTGCCAAGACCTCATCCGTAATAGCCTGGGCACTGGGGTACACTACTTCTATTTTTTCGATGAGCGCTTTTACACCGGGTACTTTTTTTACGATGCCTTCAGCGGTCATTTTTTTGGCATAATGGTCTAAAATTCCCGTTAGGGTAACTACCCCTTCGTGTACAATAACACCTATTTCGGCTGCGTGCAGTTGCGGATCCCATTTAAGGGCTTCCATGACGTCTTTTTGAAGTTGTTCATTGCTTTTCATTGTGTATCTAAATTAGGGTTGATAAAACTTTATGGGTCAACTGACTGCTATGTCAGAATTACTTTGTAAATTTATAATGCCTCCTCGGCAGATTCCCTGATAGGCATCATCGGAAATCATGATAAAAAACAAGTTCGCCTAGCTTCAGAATCTAACTTCTTCTACTGTAGGGCTTTCCGCTGACCCTAAATATCGTTGCGTTTTGGATGATTATTTTCATGGGTTGCCCTAAAAAAGCTGTTTTGCATTGAGCAGCAACCCGCTCAAAGTTTGCTGACTGTGTTCAGTTTTGTTTCACAAATACCTTTAGAACATGCACACCATACTTGTGATTGAAGATCATTTTGACATCAGAGAAAACATGGCCGAAATACTCGAGCTGGCCAACTACCGGGTACTGAAAGCCGAAAATGGCAAAACGGGCGTTGAAATGGCGCTCAAGGATTTACCCGATCTTATTTTGTGTGACATCATGATGGACGAACTAGACGGTTATGGAGTTTTGCATTTGTTGGGCAAACATCCACAAACCAATACTATTCCGTTTGTATTTATTACGGCCAAAACCCAAAGACAAGAACTGAGAAAAGGCATGGAAATGGGTGCTGATGATTATTTGATGAAGCCTTTTGACGATATAGAACTCTTGCATACGGTAGAAACACGGCTGAAAAAAAAATCACTTCAAATGGATTTTTACAGTCGGCCGCTTCAAGAAATAACACAATCATCAACACAAACAAACGGACTCACCGTTTTGAATCAAATCATAGGGGAACGCAAATTGCGGTTGGTCAGAAAAAAACAAGCCCTGTATTATGAAGGTGACCCGGTAACGGGAATTTATTGGGTGCATTCAGGCCAAATGAAGACCACTAAAATGGCTGAAGACGGCCGAGAACTCATTACCGGTATTTATGATGCCCAACACTTTATAGCCACCCATCAGTTATTTTCAAACAAGGTGCACACTGACAACGCTTGGGCACTCGAAGACAGTGAAGTGAGTTTTTTTTCGATGCAAGAAATTGAAAAACTCATCAGTCAATATCCGGATTTGGGTAGTAAATTCATTCAAATACTGTCAGATGAAGTCGTTGAAAAAGAAGATCAGTTACTACAAATGGCCTATTCATCGGTACGTAAAAGAATTGCTGAAATCATACTGAATCTTCACCAACAACACGGTATCAACCAACAATATATGCAACTAAGCAGGTTTGAGTTGGCTCAGTTATCGGGAACAGCTCCTGAAACCGTGAGCCGAACCTTGTCTGAATTTGAGCAAGAGGGCCTGATTGAAAAAAACCGAAATACAATTACATTGATTGATTTGGTCAAACTCAGAAAACTCAAAAACTAAATCCTGAGACCATACAACAAATCAAATCAACCATTCAAAAACAACGTATGTCAAACAGCAATAGTCAATCATCGTTTCAGAATCATTTTAAAATAAACGGCTTGACCTCAGAACAAGTATTGGCTGCCAGAGCGCGATTTGGAAACAACAAACTAGAATTCCATCAAGCGCACCCTTTGTGGACGTTTGTCAAAGAAGCAGTCAAAGACCCCATGGTTATTTTATTGCTTTGCACTTCATTGATTTATTTTGTGGGCGGCCAAATAGGTGACGGTTTTTTTTTGACGGCTGCCTTGGTTTTTATTCTGGCAATTTCTGGCTATCAAGATAACCGAAACCGCAAAGCACTAGCGCAATTACAAGACCAAACCCAACCCAAATGCAAGGTAATACGCAACGGTGCACTGGTTGAGATTCACAACAGCGAACTAGTCATCGGTGACTGTCTTTGGTTAGAAGAAGGCAACCTGATTTGGGCCGATGCAAAGCTCGTGCATGCGCATGACTTCTCAGTAAATGAATCTATTATTACTGGTGAATCAATGCCGGTCATGAAAAACAGCTCAGGTGCTGATTTGTTGATTTATTCAGGAACCACCGTCACAACCGGATGGGCCATTGGCACAGTGGTTCAAATTGGGAATCAAACCGAAATCGGAAAAATTGGCAGCAGTCTGAGTCAAATAAATATTGAAAAGACACCTCTTGAGCAACAAATTGCCCACTTTGTTGTTAAAATGGCTTGGGTGGGGTTGGCTATTTTTTTGATGGTTTGGGTGGTCAACTACCTGCACAGCCAAAGTTTTATCTTGAGTTTACTCAGAGCACTTACCTTGGCCATGAGCATATTGCCCGAAGAAATTCCTGTGGCCTTCTCGACTTTTATGGCATTGGGGGCCTGGCGATTGATGCAAACCGGCTGCTTGGTCAAACAAATGAAAACGGTTGAGACTTTAGGGAGTGCAACAGTCATTTGTACCGATAAAACAGGTACCCTCACCCAAAATCAAATGAGTCTGACGCAGATGTATGCTCTGGGGAGCCTTCAGGCTACTTCATTAGAGCAGCCCTTATCGGCCGCAGAGAAACGGCTGTTGACGACAGCTATGTGGGCCAGTGAGACACACCCTTTTGACCCAATGGAAGTGGCTTTGCACCGCTGCTATGAAGATTTTTTAGTTACCGATGAGCGGCCCCATTATCAATTGATACACGAATATCCACTCATGGGCCAACCACCAATGATGACCCACATTTTTCAAAATATCGCAGGCCACAGAATTATAGCCGCTAAGGGGGCACCCGAAGCTTTGATGGCTATTTCAAATCTTACTGAGCTGCAAAAAGAAAAAATCCATCAGATCATTGCTCAAATGGCAGCGCAAGGATACAGAATCCTGGGCGTGGGGTCAGGTCATACGTCAGAAACTGTTTTTCCGGAAAAACAAAATGAATTTAACTTTGAATTTTTAGGGCTCTTAGCTTTTTATGACCCACCCAAGAAAAACATAACTCAGGTGCTTCAGGGGTTTTATCAAGCAGGAATTGGGGTAAAAATCATTACAGGCGATCATACCCTCACAACCCAATCTTTAGCCCAAAAAATTGGATTTATAGGCTATCAAGAGTGCATAACCGGCGATCAGCTCATGAAACTGTCGCAAAGTGAACTGCGCTTTTGTGTTAAAACTACCTATATTTTTACGCGTATGTTTCCAGAGGCCAAGCTTAGAATCATTAATGCCTTGAAAGAAAATCACAATATTGTGGCCATGACCGGTGACGGTGTCAACGATGCACCAGCCCTCAAATCAGCCCATATTGGTATTGCCATGGGAAAAAAGGGATCTGAAATAGCCAAACAAGCGGCCTCGCTGATTCTGATGGAGGACGATTTGTCAAAAATGATTGATGCAGTGGCGATGGGACGCAGAATATATATGAATCTTAAAAAGGCAATTCAATATATCATTTCTATTCATATTCCCATTGTATTGATTGTTTTTGTGCCCTTGGTATTGGATTGGGTTTATCCGAATATTTTCTCGCCCATCCATATCATCTTTCTTGAAATGATCATGGGGCCCACCTGCTCTATTATTTATGAACGAGAACCCATTGAAAAAAACACCATGCAACAAAAGCCAAGACCCTTTACTAAAACTTTTTTTAACGGCAGAGAGTTATGGGTGAGCATCATACAAGGACTAGTCATTTCGGCAGGGACACTTGTGATGTATCAGTATTCGGTGGGGCTGAGGTATGATTTGGCTTTGACCCGAACCATGGTTTTTACCGTATTGATGACAGCCAACATCATGTTGACTCTTGAAAATCGGTCTTTAAATGAACCTCTGATCAAAACAATTCTTTACAAAAACAATTTGATTCCGCTGGTGGTTTTTGTAACTCTATCACTTTTGGGATTGCTGTTATATTGGACTCCTTTGACACATTTCTTTGAACTAAAACCGCTTTCAGGAACCCAATTATTTAGCTGCTGTGCTGTAGGAATCATTTGTGTGTTGTGGTTTGAAATAATCAAAGTGTTCAAGAAAAACTTTAAGCCAATACATACGAGCACAATGTCAAAAGAAACTTTTAGCGAAACGCTTAGGTAACATCCTCAACCTATTTTTTTGAGGCTCTAATCAATTTATCATTAATCGTTTTGCCCAAACCTTGATCAGGCATTCGCTGAGCAATAATAACATCGAGTTGCAAATGGTCTAATCGGTGCATGGCGGCATATAAATTTTGCGCGGCCTCTTGCAGGTTGCCCGATGCTGACAATACTTCTTGGTGGGCAATCAAAGAGCTTGATATTTTATTTTGCAAGGCCAACACACCTATCTTTTTACCTGAAAACAACGATATAAATGACTGCACATCATCGGTTAAAAAAGTATCGGTATTGGGCGCATAATGTCTTGAAAGCATCCCCGGGGCCTCAGGGGCTTGCTCATTGTGCAAAATAAAGCTTAAGCTACCGGTGATTTTTTCAATTTCTTCTGCCGCAATTGAGCCATGCCGATACAAAACGGGTTGTTGGTTTACAAATCCGATGATGGTAGATTCTATGCCTCTGCTACAAGGGCCGCCGTCTAAAACCACTTCAAGGTCGTGGCCAAAATAATCAAAAACATGCTGGGCGGTAGTGGGGCTAATTGAGCCAAACGGATTGGCACTTGGGGCAACCAACGGAAAAGGCAGGTTTTCTAACAGTTCTAAAGTCAATGGATGATTGGGTACCCGCACAGCCACAGTGGGTTTTCCGGCGGTAATAACGTCAGAAATATGGGCTTGTTTTTCTAAGAGCAAAGTCAAAGGTCCGGGCCAAAATGCTTGGGCCAGTTCAAAGGCCAGCGCTGGGATGTTCTGCGCAATTTCAGAAAGCGCATCGGCTGATTTAAGGTGTACAATTAACGGATTATGGGCCGGTCTTTTTTTAAGAGCATATATTTTTTGTACCGCCAAATCACTGTAAGCATTGGCCGCCAAGCCATAAACAGTTTCAGTAGGAATGGCCACCAATTCATTCTTTAGCAATGTTTGAACGGCCTTTTGCAGATGGTTAGTAATCATAACATGGTTTAAGGATTGCAAATATCGCAATACATAGGGTCTTCTGTAAATTTATGGTGCGGAAATTTTTCTTCATGGGTATAGCGGCAATGGGCACAGGTATACACATAACTCAAAGTACTACGTGTGGGTGTTCGGCACAAAGAACAAGGCAAGCCGGGCAATACATCAGTTACTCCAAAACCGGGCGTTTGGCACTGCGGACAACACGACTTGATTTTTGCGGCGAGTTTTTGCGTGGCTTGCTCAATCACTTTCATTCTGCTGGGGTTGAACATGGCCCGCATGTCGGTTTCTACATAAGCGGTTCCGCAGGCAGAGATTAAATTGTGAAAAATATGCAAAAGGGTTTTCTTGTTGGTGATTCCTTTGTGTATTTCGGTATAGTCATTGGGGGCTTTTCTCAAAATCAATCCGTGCTCAGGAAATTGACTTCTTTGTGTAAATTCAAGCAATTCTTCTTCGGTTTTCACTTCGCTGCCCTGAAAATTTGTATCTACACTTAATTCTCTGACTATGATTTCTAAATGGTTTTTTTGATCAATAAACAAAAGGATTTCGTCATCGGCAGCAGCAAAAAACAATGTCGGATGCGGACCAAACGAGCCTTCACTGGCCACAGCCATATCACAACCGCTGATTTCCATGGCCCGATAACATTTCTTTCTGGCGGTGGTAACCGGGTCATCATATCGCGCTACTTCGCCGGTAAAAGTCCCGAGTATATCTGTGTCTAAAGCAGGATCTGTAAAGCAAGTAACCCCCAGTTCTTTTTCAAGAATGGGGGCAATTACCTGCTCTTTTTGATGCTTGGTTGCTATGATGAGCTTTCTTTCTGCGAACATAAATAAGTTAGTCGTCTAACAAGGTGATATTGATTTCAGAACGCACCAAAAGTTTTTGGTTTTGTGATTTGGCTTGGTGTAAGATGGCCTGCAACTTGTCAATTTCTTTTTGCAACTCGGGAATTCTCTTGACAGACATTTCGTCGTCTTTTCCGAAACGCTCTTGTGAACTCCAATTCTTGATGTTGTGAAAATTGATTTTTGACTTGAGCACATGCAAGACAATCTCGGCCGCCTCGTCATGATCAAAGACACCGTCTATCGGAATTAATTTTTCAGTGTTTTTCATGGATGACTGTTTTGCGGATGGGTATAAATTTAAGGGCACAGATGCCGGCAATAATGCCCAAAGCGGCCCAGAGTTCACTGCTTGTATTTAGTGCAGATTTAAATGACAAAGCCAATAAAATCAAGCTGAGCAATAAACAAACGAATGTAATTAATAGCTTAGAAATCATATGACTGTAATGTTACCTTCCACTGTAAAAACCTGACCTCCTTTGACTTTTTCTCTGAGCTGGTGCAATTCGTTCTGAAGCAGCTTGATTTTTGACTCACGGGCTTTGATGTCTTCTTCACTAGAATGTGTGGTAATTTTCTGCTCGTGGTACTGAATTTTAAGTTGTATCATTTGGGTAATCAGCGCTAGGGTGTCTTGTGCACTAAATGCTCCGTGGATGAGTTGTATGTTCATATCTTGATGATTTTATTGTCCTTGACCTAATGAATAAGCCGCTTTTCCGTCAAACGAATAAAGGTTTTCAGTTTTGATGGTATCAATACCTTCATGCAGGGCGTTTTTGAGCAACTCAATAATGCCTGACTTGTCAATAGAAGCTTGTGCGGTTGGTTTAAATCGACAGCGCCAGTGGTCTGTACAAAAAGTTTCTTTAAAACCGTCGGGCCAAACTTTAATACCGCGATTGGTAATCATTGACAACTCAATACCGTTGGTTTGAATTTTTTGCACCTGAGCCGCCAGTTCATTAGGATCAGTACCCGTCCAGTGTACAAAAACATCCACCCCTACCAATTCTTTGTTTTTGGCCGGTTTGCGTTGGTATTTATGCAGATGCAAGGCCGCATTGTTGGCATAGGATACCGGAGTTAAAATAACCGGTTTTTGTCCGAGGTTGGCAATTACTGCTTGCGCAAATTCTTGGGTACCCACCTTTTGTTTGCTGGTTGCTTCGTTGTAAATATCATAGGTATGAATGCCATCTTCAAGGGTTTTAAGCCATGCGTTTTGCACTTTTTCAGCTACTTCGGTTTGACCAATGTGGTTGAGCATCATAATGGCTCCTTGCAACAATCCCGACGGATTGGCTACATTTTGGCCGGCTCTTCGGGGTGCCGAACCGTGAATGGCTTCAAACATCGAGCACTCTTCACCAATATTGGCAGAGCCCGCCAAACCCACTGATCCTGTAATTTGTGCGGCCACATCGCTCAAAACATCCCCGTATAAGTTGGGCATCACAATTACATCAAAAGCCTCTGGAGTATCGGCCATCTTAGCGGCACCGATGTCAATAATCCAATGCTCGTTTTCAATTTCTGGGTACTCTTGGGCAATCTCATCAAATACTTGGTGAAACAAGCCATCAGTTTGCTTCATGATGTTGTCTTTGGTAAAACAAGTCACTTTTTTTCGGTTTTGCTGTTTGGCATATTCAAAGGCGTAACGCACTATCTTTTCGCAACCCGGTCTGCTGATGAGTTTCAGACACTGAACTACTTCATCGGTTTGTTGGTGCTCAATTCCGGCGTACAAATCTTCTTCGTTTTCGCGAATGATGACAATGTCCATCACCGGGTGTTTGGTAGTTACAAAAGGATGCAAACTTCTGCAAGGCCGCACATTTGAATACAAGCCCAGAAACTTGCGCGTAGTTACATTCAAACTCTTATAACCGCCGCCTTGTGGGGTAGTAATGGGTGCCTTTAAAAAGATTTTGTTTCTTCGGATGGTTTCCCATGAAGCATCGCTGATGCCTGAAGTGTTTCCGGCCAAATAGACCTTTTCACCCACTTCAATTTCATCAATTTCAATTTGGGCTCCTGCGGCCAAAATAATTTCAAGAGTTGCGTCCATGATTTCCGGACCAATTCCGTCTCCTTTTGCTACTGTTATTCTTGTCATTTTAAAAAAATTATTGATTTGAACAGGGCAAAGTTGAAGAACTTATTTTATTTATTTTTATTTATATTTGTAATAAAATGTATAAGATATATTTATGAATTACACTTTGAATCAATTGCAGATTTTTTTAAAGATTGTGCAAACACAGAGCGTTACCAAAGCCTCAGAAGAGCTGCACCTCACCCAGCCTGCAGTATCTATTCAGCTCAAAAATTTCCAAGATCAATTTGATATTCCACTCACTGAAATCATTGGCCGCAAAATGTACATCACTGATTTTGGCCAAGAGATTGCCCAAGCGGCCGAAAGTATTTTGCAACAGGTTCACGCCATCAATTACAAAACATCGGCCTTCAAAGGTCAACTCAGCGGCAGATTAAAAATTTCAGTAGTGTCAACCGGAAAGTATGTCATGCCCTATTTCTTGACCCATTTTATGAAGGAACACTCGGCCGTAGAATTGCTCATGGATGTAACCAATAAAAACAAAGTCATTGAAAGCTTAACCAACAATGAAGTCGACTTTGCTTTGGTGTCTATTTTACCCAAAAACCTAAAGGTTGAAAAGCTTGATTTGTTGCAAAACAAATTGTACTTGATCGGAAACGGCCAAACCGAGTTCAAAAAAAGAAGCAACCTTCAAGAAACATTTCAAGATTTACCGCTGATATTCAGAGAAAAAGGCTCGGGCACCCGACAAACCATGGAGCAATTCATCACAAACAATGAACTATCGGTTTTAAAAAAAATGGAGTTGACCTCAAACGAAGCAGTAAAACAGGCTGTTTTGGCGGGGTTGGGATACTCAATCATGCCGCTTATTGGCATTAAGAATGAATTGCACAACCAAGAACTGCAAATCATACCGCTCAAAGGTTTTCCCATCAAAACCACTTGGAGTTTGATCTGGCTTAGCGGGAAAAAACACAGCCCCATATCACTGGCTTTGCTGGAACATCTTGAAAGTGAAAAATCAAATATTGTTGACGATAAGTTTAGTTGGTATGAACAATATTGAGTTTTAAAACTAACCAACAAATCACAAAATCATCAAATCAATTAGGGAAAATCCTCTCAAAAATTAGGGTTTCCCCTAATTGAATTTTATAAGATTATTACAATCTTGCACTACCGATTTACTCGTCGGTTGAACGTCTCTTTCATATTTAAAAAAGTAAAATTACACGCCTTTAAAAAAGGAATCACGGCTTCGGGGAGCTGACTCCCCGGTCGAGATTCTGAAGTAGTTGGTTAGAAAATCCGAACACGTTTCGGTCTTGAAATTTTGGTTTAAAAATTTTGACAGGTACTTCTGTGCAGGTTTGATGCAGTGATACAGTGGTGGGTTCACAAATGATAACACACGAATCAGAATGCCTGTCAAAATGTATGGTCCCCTGCTGATGGTTAACGGCAGGGGATTTTTTTTAATAATCCAAAGTTCTATAAAGCGTTTTCAAAAACATCTGCCGCATCCGGAAAAACAAAATCATTGTCTGAAAAATCTAAAACTTCGGCTGTGGGAATTCCTTTGAGTACCTCATCGACTCCTTTGCCCATGAGTAGTTCAGTGGTATATTTTCGGCTGTTGGCCAAAACAAATCCGTCTTTGGTGAGTCTGAAAAAATATTTGCCCGAGGCATTTTTGACTTTGGTAAATGCAAAGAGTTCAAGTTGGGTTTGTAGTGCCTCAATCATTTGTGCGCAATCTGATTTGTGCTTACAAACAATACTGGTAAAAATAGTCTTGCCCTTTCTGGAGGCAAAGACAAATTTATAATCGCGTTGCTCGTGCTTTTTGATGACGAAAGTTCCCAAATTTTGATTGAATTTGGGCAAAAATAGCCATTTGGATAGCTGTGCAAAATGTCTTTGAAATAGCTTATCCAATAATTTTCAACAATAATCAGTAAAAACTAGGGTAAATTCCTCAGAATAAATAGGGAAAACCCTAATGCATTTACAGTTGTTTTTTATGACCTTTAACAATCACATTTTTAAATACTTATAGATATGCCAGTAAATACAACACAAAAAAAGAAAATCCTGCAAGTGGTTAATGTTTTTGAAACCGGTACACCCGCGGGTAAATATGACAACATCTCTATTTATGCCGACGGCCCGGTGGTTAATGGGGCAAAAATCAAACAGATTACCTACGGCCGAAGCCAGACTACAGAGTTTGGCGTACTAAAAATTCTGGTACAGCAATACATTGCCAACCACGGACAATACGCCGCTGCGCTGCAACCTTATGCCCAGCGCATCGGTCAAATGCCCAGTCTACACACAGATGTTGTATTAAAAAGTACACTTAAAAAAGCGGGTGCTGACCCGATTATGAAAACCACACAAGACAGCTTTTTTGACCAACTTTACTATCAACCGGCTTATGCTTGGTATGCAGCCATGAAGTTTACTTTGCCACTGAGTATGTTGGTTATTTATGACAGCTTTATCCACAGCGGAAGTATTCTACCTTTTTTGAGAAACAGCTTTCCCGAATCAGTTCCTAAAAACGGGGGCGATGAAAAAACCTGGATCAAACAATATGTAGCCGCGCGTGACAATTGGTTGCGTCACCACAGCAATGCGGTATTGCGCAATACAGTATACAGAACCGAATGCTTTCAAGATGCTATTAATAAAAACAATTGGGATTTGGCTAAAAGTATCAATGCCAACGGAACGCTGATTTAAATACAACTGCAAACAAATAAAAAGCCTCCGTATTGGAGGCTTTCTTTATTTTATCATCAATTTCTGCAATATGCTTTGACCATCCACTTGCAACTTGACCAGATACATGCCGGCAGGCAAAGCAAGCGGTATGTCTTCTTGGGGCTTTAGACTTGTTTGCAACAAACGGGCTCCAGCTAGGTTGTAGATTTCGACCTCGGCTTTGCTAAACGTACCCGAAAAAGCAATATGGTCTTGTGCCGGATTCGGAAGCATTACGATTTGGGTTTGGTCAAATGTTGGATTAGATAAAGCCGCAAACCAAGCTTCACCTGTGTGTATCCCCCAAATATAATCGGCCAAAGCCGGCATATCAATAAACGGGTTGCGGTTCATTTGCCAAGTGTAAATGTAATTGTTGCGGTTCATTTCATAATCGTCTGATGGGTCGGTGTGGTTCCATTGCAAAAGTGTGGTTAGATCACCAATTTGGCCAACGATGTTTTCATTCGGATTGCCATCAACTACATTGAGTCCGTTGTAGCGAACGGCCATATAAAAAACCGCACGTGCCACATCGCCTTTCCAACTGCTGGTAGGATTGGCTACCGGTCCGTTGTAATCAACGCCATAATTGCGGTTGTTGCGCGAAGTGTTTTCTTGACCGTCAACCGCACGCAAATGATGCGCATCTGAAAGTCCGGCGCCAATATCATCGGGGCCACTGGCCAACCAATTGTTGATGCCATCGGGCGGAAGATTGTATAAATCGCCAAAGTTTCCGCGTGACTGACAGTAAATATGCTCGCGGTTCCATTTGCCAATGATGCTGCTGCCGGTTTGATAATCAATTTTTGAACGCGGTTGCTCAGTATAAATGAGCCAAACCTGGTTGTTGTTGAGCGGATTTTGATCAGCGGTCTTCAAGATGTTGATCACATCGCCATAAGTATGCGCTCGCACCACTGCCGGATTGGCAATAATATCTTGTAAAGCTTGTTTGAGCGCGGCGCCTGATTTACCTTCAAGCGAATCGTAATAACCCGTAGGTTTGTTGTTAGAAACTTGACCATAAGTGGGGCTGGCCGGAGTTCCGAAATTCAAAGTAGTAAAGTTAACATCATTGACCCGAACAATCGTATTGTTGTTGAGCACAATATAGTTGGACGGAACTGTTCCGATGGTGACTTCCATTTCTTCATCGCCATCATTTACCCCGTCATTGCGCAAAACCACATTGACCGTTGCAGAGCTCATTCCGGTAGGAATTACTACATTCAAGGTTCCGGTATAATCTGAAGAATTAAAAGAACCGTTGTTGAGCGTAAAGCTAAAACTCAAAGCCGAGGTTACCGGCGTATCTGTGGTAAACGTAAAAGTCACTGCTTGTCCTTCGGTCAAAACACCGCTTGGACTGATGGTGGTAGTGATTCCATTATAAATGATGCCAGAACCGTCGTTGTTGGCGCGCGGCGTAGGTGTTTTAACTTCATAAGTTCCGTCGTTCTTGCGCTGAATCGATTCATTGGCCGCCTGTCCGTTGGCGTTTTCATTATAACTAACCGTCAATCCCCAAACTGTCATCAAAGTAGTTGCCGAGGTAGTCGCGCTGTTGCTGTACACTAAAGCATCAATGAGGTTGGTGTTGGCAGCAGCGGTATTGGTTGGAAAATCAGTTGCATCGCCTTGATAAATAGCCACTCCGTCCGGGCCGTTTTGAATACTTCCGGCCGCTATGGTATAAGAAGCTGCCGGGTTCACGAGTGGATTGCCCAGCAAAATAATTCCGTTGCCATCAGTAACCAAACCATCTAAATCAATGGCTAAATAACTCAAATTGGTTGTACCAGATGAACTGGCATTAAAAAACACCAACACATAACCATCAAGCGTCATAAAAGGCGTAGCCGATTTGAGTTCGATAAATTCTTTGACATCGGTAGAAGGCGTATCGGCATCAATTTCATTAATGACCACTTGTGCTTGAACCGATGATAAAGCAGCTAAGAAAATAAACGCCGCAATGATTCTTTTGAACATAGAAATAGGTTTAACCCAGCAAAGATAGCGGTTTGAAGGTAATTAACTATGTAGAATGAATAATTAACATTTAAGCCGCTTGGTACCTGAACAACCCAACAATAATTGCGTAGTTTGTCTTGACTATTGTTTCAACTTAATCTTTCACAACTTTTGAAGTAAAAGCACCTTGACTTGTATGCAATTCAACTAAGTACAAACCTTTAGCTAAAGCCGATAAATTGAGTGATTGTGCTACTTCTTGACCTAAAACATCTAGCACACGTACTGAGTTGAGCTGGTTGTTGACCGGGAGCTCTACATGTAATACACCTGTAGTTGGATTCGGATATAAGCGCGGTTCAACGAATACAGCTTGAACCGTTCCCAAAGCTGGAAAATCATAACAATCTGACACCGAAGTACAACTACCCGTGACTAGTGAAACGGCATAACTTCCCGGATTCGTAGGCACAAACGTTTGACTCACTGCCCCAGGAACAGGCTGATTGTTGCTGTTGCAATCAAGCCATTGATATTGGGTTCCTGCTGTATCGCGCACCGCTGTAAGCGAAGTATCTGAAACAGTAACCTCATTGTTGAACACATTTTGCGAATCAGTAACCACCACATTCAAACTCATTTGCTCGGTAACCGACGGCACACAAAAAGTATTGATGGCCGAAAGCGTTACGGTGTAAACACCCGGGCACTGATAAACATGCGTTGGATTGGGGTTGGTGGACGTTCCGCCATCGCCAAAATTCCATTGCAATTGCTGATAGTTTTGCGCTGCGGCGATAAAAGAAACCGAGGCCGACAGTGTGTTTGGGTCATAATCAGGCAATACAGGCACATAACCAAACATAGCGCTGGGTTGTAAACATCTTTGAATGTCTACATAGGTAATTTGGGTGGGCACCCAAAGACCATTGATTTCATTACCCGTCACTTCAAGCACCGGAACATAATATTGTGGGTCAAACCATTTGTAACTGATGGTAGTTTGTACCGTATTGGTAGGCCCGGCATCGCCCGTAATGGTTACATTAGACACCACAGTGGTTTTCATTTTCAAAGTACTAGCAAAAGTTCCGTACGGGGTAACCAAACTCCCCCAGCCTTCAACCAAGTTGGTTCTTTGGTTGTCTGTTTGGTATATAATCGGAATGCCCAAAGCGTTTAAATCAACTGTAAATGAACTCGGGTTGGTGTAATTGTCGTTGTATTGAATCGGGAATTTATATTCTTGATCAGGTACGGTATAACTCACCGTAACCGGAACCGTATTTGCGCCCACTGTGAGCTGTGCGCCAAACATTTTGTTGGTGAGTGCGGTATTGGTCTTTTGGTAGTGGCTGACCACATTGGTGAGTCCGTAACCGCCCAATATAGCACCATCGCGTTGCGCCAAGGCCAGATTAAATTGACTGTTGAAGTTAGAGTTGCAATTAAAAATATATCCATTGGTAAAACACCACGAAGTTTTATAGCCTGAGTTATTCGGGTCTGACCATACTTGCGTGTCTTGTGAGGTGACATCAAGCAGCGGATAATTCCACGCATAATTGGTACCGGTTTGCGTAAAATCATAACCGGCAGTGTTGAGTTGCGTTGAACTCAAAATAATATTTGAACCAATACCGGCAAAATTACTGCTGGTATAGGTAATTTGACCAAAAACAGTCGTGAGCCCCAAACAGGTAAGCAAAAGATATAAGTGTTTCATTTTGTTGTATTTTGAAGCGTAAAGATAGAAAGTTTGTAGTAGAAAGCAAATGAGAAGCTAAGACCGTGAGTGCCTGAGCGGCTGAGAAGCTGTAGGTTAAAGCGAATTGCTTCATTGCAAAATAAAAATACTGGTAAACAGATGTTTAGAATATTTTATTACATTTGAAATACCGCTACTAGCATGCGTTATTTAGCGATCTTAAAAGCCCTAAAAAAGTGCATCATGAAAACAGTAATCCATCTACTCACGATTCTTTGTTTTTCAATAGTAAATGCACAATGGCAACCCCTCTACTCAACAGCTACCGAAGACTTAAACGATGTACAATGCCTTACCGAAGAGGTGGTTTATGCCGCCGGGAATGCCGGCACTTTGATAAAAACAGTCAATGGTGGTAATTCTTGGAGTGCTATCAATACCAATATTACCGATGACCTAGTTAAAATTTATTTTGTTGATGAAAACAAAGGCTACGCTTTAACACGAGTGCCTTTTAGCTCTATTCAATCTTTACTCATAACTACAGATGCCGGTTTGAGTTGGAACGTGATTAACAACAGCCCTGAACTCAGAGATTTTGCTGTAACTCCTGATGCAATACTATACCTTACCGCTGAAGGTATTTTATATCAATCGACTGATTCAGGAGTTTCGTTTACCGCAGTGAACAATACCGAAGGTTTGGGTAAAATTGAATTCATCAACCCACAAATTGGCTTTGCATACGGCAATGGTCAACTCAAGAAAACCAGTGACGGTGGTTTGAATTGGTCTTCCATATTTTCATCAGACAGCATCAGAACATTTAACTTTTACAACGATACTGTTGGATATGTATATACCGACAATGGTCTGTACAAAACCCAAAACGGTGGATTGAGCTTTGAACACTTGTTTAGTTTTACGCCTACAATGTATGCTTTGTATGCCTCTAGCCCCGGGGTCATTTGGGGCAGCCCGCAAAGTTGTCTACTTGATTTTTCAGAATGTTATGCCTTTTGTGGGCAATCGAGCAGTAGTAATTTTGAATGGCAGCAAGATATGCCTCAAATACAAGCCTATGACTTTGTTCATCCTAATCTGGGCTATGCCGTCGGTCAGATGGGCATTATTTTTAAAAACACTACCGGCTTACTTCAAACCAATTCAGTAGAAAAAAATGAAGTGAAGGTGGCACCGAATCCGGCTACAGATTACATTAATATTGATGCAACCTTGTTGGGCTCTGAAGTTGAGATTCAAATTACGAACAACCTGGGGAAAAGCATTTTATCACAAACATTGAAAACCCAACAACCTATTGTGCTTTCAACAACCCAATGGCCTAGCGGGTTTTATTTCATTAAGCTAAGTTCGGCAGTTCAATCAAAAACTTTTAAACTCATCATCCGTTAAAAGCTATCTAAAGGCGTCAGCCGTTTCCTAAAGCGAAGCGTGTCTACAGGCGCAGCCGTGTCTCTTAAAACTTCGCCACAAAACCTGCATAAAAACTTCTGCCAACTGCCGGAATAATTCCCGGGCCCGGATACTCGTCGGTGCGACGCGTAAAATAAGCTTTGTCGGTTAAGTTGTTACAACCGAATTTGAGGCTGTAGTTTTTGAGTTGTACACTCGCGCTCCAATCTAAAACGGTATACGCCGGAATATATCCTGCCACCGGGTCATCGCTTTGAATGGTATTCGAAGCATCGCCAAAAGCATCGCCTACGTGGTTGACCTGAAAAGTGGTCGAGCATTTTTCGGTAGAGAAAATCAAACCGGTGCGATTGATGATGCGCGCAGCTGCTTCAACGCGTTTGCCGTCAAACGGGCCGCTCACATAACGTGCATCGGTGTATGCATATGAATTGAACAAACTGAGTCCTGATTTGCTTTCTGGGTTCAAGTATTTGAGCAGATTGAATTCGGCATAACACTCAATACCTTTGTGCACGCTGTTGGCGATGTTTTTTCGGAGCGAATACAAATCGCCGGTTACCGCATCAGTAGCCAAAGTAACGCCAATACGGTCATTATAAGCCAAGTAAAAAACACTGATGTCCAAGTTGAGATAATTCTTGACGGTGCTTCTAAAGCCTAAATCGCTGTTGAAACCTTTGCTGTCTTTGAGGTTTGAATCAATTTTTGAAGTCACGCCAAACGGTTCGAGTTGGCTGTAATCAATGGGGCGATACGCTTGGCTAATGTTGGCGTATAGACTGGCATTACCGAGCACTTTATATTCAATTCCGGTGCCCAAAAGCACAAAACTTCTGGCTTTGAGTTGATTGACTTTTTGAATATCGCCCTCGACTTCTTTATGGCCTTTGATGGTGTTTTTTAAATATTCAAAACGAAGGCCCGGCGTGATCGATAAAGCATCTGAAAGTTGAAACATATTTTCTATAAAAGGCGAAAAGTTGGTGGTGGTGAAGTCTAAATCATAACCCCAATTTCCGGTAATGCTCAAATCAAAATCACTACCCGTGGTGCCTTCGCCCCCGCCCTGACGCGTAAACCAACCATAGCTTTGACGCACACCGGCGGCCAAAGTAGATTTTTGCTTGCCGAGTTTGTAGGCTTGCGAAAAACGCACTTCGGTAGTGGTGTTGTGCATGTTTTCAATGCCGACTTCACGGGGTACAAAATCAAGCGTAACTGGGTCAATGCCATCGGTGGCTTCAGGGCCGCCATCTTCATTGCGCCACACTAGTGAACGATTGCTGAACAAAAATGAAGTTTTGACACTCAGGGTTGATTCTTTACTTGGGTTGTAATTGGCATAAGCAGTCACAATATTCCAAGGGCTTTTGAGCCAGTTGCGCGCGCGGGTTGAACTGCGCGGGTCGTTTTCAAACATCTTGTCGGTGAGTCCTCCGGGCATTTGCAAACGATTTCTAAGCAACGAATATTCTAAACCAACATTGAGTTTTTCTGAGGCTTTATAATTGAGTTTACCAAAACCCGAAAGTTGCCACTGCTGGCTATTGGGACGATAACCATCCATGTTGCGGTATTGCACATAGCCGTAAAAACTGAACTTTTTGTAGTGGGCTCCGAGTGCATTGAACGAGTTGAACATGCCAAAACTGCCCAAGGTTTGTGCGGTGGTAAACTCTAAAGGCTTGTCTTTGGGCGCCTCTTTAATGACATAATTGACCAATCCGCCAAACTGCGAACCAAACTGTAATGAAGCCGCACCGCGCACAAATTCAATGCGTGAAACGGATTCCATAGGCGGCAAATAATACGATTCATTGTAGCCATACACATCGGCACTGATGTTGTAGCCATTTTGACGCGTGTTCATCTCAACACTTTGCGACGGATTGAGTCCGCGCGTGGCAATTCCGTTGGCGGTAAAGCCACTGCTTTCGGTTTCAACAATGTTCAAGCCCGGGATTCTGCCCAAAATCTGACGCGTATTGTTGATGGCTTTGTTGGCATCGAGGCTGTCGGTCATCACAACTTCAGACTTTTTTCCGGCATAAATCACGGCATTTTTGGTACCAACCAAATGACCGACACCATTGACGGTTTTGTAGCCTTTGACCGTAACTTCATCCAGTTGGGTTGCTTTTTCTTGGGCAAAAAGGGATTTAGAAATAAGAATGATGATGCAGAAAATAATTTGATGTGTATTTTTCATGATTACGGACGATAGTGATCAGTCAGGGTTTCTAAGAATTTTTTGAGTTGTTGCTCTTCGGCTTCAGTGAGTTTTAAATCGCCCAATTCATCGGTATTGACATTGGCCGGAGTTTCAGGCGTGCCCAGGTTTTCAACTTTTCGGCGGTTGTAAAAACGAATCACTTCATCAAGGGTATTGAACACACCATTATGAAAATATGGCGCTGATACAGCAATGTTGCGCAAGGTGGGTACTTTGAATTTCCCGTTGTGTTGCGGTGCATTCACCACTGAGCCAATACCCAAATCAACATAATTAACCCCTAGCGGATTGTGTGAAGCCGGCATGTTGTAAAACGGATTGTGAGCATTTTTAGGTACCCCAATGTTGTCATAGGTAAAATCGGTAAACAAGACTTTTCCGGTTACTGGGTCTTCATCCAAAACGTGGCAGGCTGCGCAATTGGCCTTTCCGTTGAATAAATTAAAACCTTTAAGTTCGTCGGGCGTAAAAGCCATCATGCCGCGCGATACATAGTCAAACTTTGAAGTAAACGAACTCACTTCAGGTGACTTTTCAAAGGCGGCAATGGCATCGGCCAGTTGATGCACGAGTTCAGTATCCGTTGCCGCGTTTCCGTAGATTTTTGAAAACTCATTAAAGTAGCTCAAGTTTCTGATTTTGGTAGCCACCGCCTGTATTGAGGTATTATTCATTTCAACCGGATTTAACAACGGGCCTAAAACTTGTGTTTGCAAATCTGCGGCGCGTCCGTCTAAAAAAATGCCGCCCACAAAAGTTTCATCAACGCTGTTGTAGTACCGTGCTGGAGCAAAAACATTATAGGCCAAACTCGGTGCATTGCGGTTGCCAAACAAAACGGCATCAACACCCGGTGAAACCATTCTGTGCAACGGATCGCTAAAACCAGTCTCGGGCGCATGACAACTAATACAAGCCTGACCACCCGGATTTGAGAGTGAAGTTTCTGCAAATAAACGTTTGCCTAAAGCGCGCTTGGCTGCTAAAGTTTGCGGGGTAGAATCGCTTAGATCTTTGTATTCATCGGCGCAACCAACCAATAGCAACAAGCACATCAAAAGAACAGAACGAAGGAAAGCAACTTTCATCTATTTAGAATAAATTAAAATAACGCCGCAAATGTATGAGCAGCCTTTGATTTAACAAAATTATTTAGATTAATTTCAAATAAAGTTATCAACACCTTTATTGCTGAGCTGCTGAGCATCTGAGAGACTGAGCACCTGAGAGACTGAGAAGAAAGAAAGAAAGAAAGAAAGAAAGAGAGAGAGAATCCTACAAACAACGTAATTTTTAGAATTAATACCCATGATTCCTTCAGATAAATGTCACAAATATAAAGCCCTAAGGGCGCCGTCTAAAGGCGTTAGCCGTGTCCTAAAGCGAAGCCGGTCTTAAGGCGTTAGCCGTATCCTACAGCGAAGCGGTCTTAAAGCGAAGCGGTCCAAAGGCGTTAGCCGTGTCCTAAAATCACTATATTTACCCCACTAAAGCACACTTTATGAATTCAACTGTACATGCGCTTTTTCCGGGTTTTTCAAAAGATTTACTCGAAGAAATGGAACACGAAGCTGTTTTTCAAACCGTTGAAAGCGGCACCATCATGATGCGTACCGGACAATACATCAAAAGCACGGTTTTGGTTTTGGCCGGTCAGATCAAAATATACCGACAAGACGACGACGGCGGTGAGTTTTTTATGTATTATTTACAACCCGGACAGGCTTGCGCTATTTCAATGATATGTGCCACGCGCAACCAGAAAAGCCAAATCATGGCCAAGGTAACTGAAGATGCCGAACTCATGATGATTCCGTTGCCACTCATGGACCAATGGATGATGAAGCACCGCAGTTGGTATGAATTTGTGATTGAAACCTACCGCAGCCGTTTTGAAGAAGTTTTAGAAGTGATTGACAGCATTGCCTTTCGCGCCATGGATGAACGTTTGGAGTTTTATCTGAACCGTCACCGCGAAGCCTGCGGATGCAACGAACTCAAACTTTCGCATCAAGAAATTGCCAATGATTTGAGCACTTCGCGCGAGGTAATTTCAAGATTGCTCAAAAAAATGGAACAACGCGGATGGGTTAAACTACACCGCAACCAAATTGAACTGATCAAGTAGCCTCGTGACAAAAGTTACAGTACACATCTGGCCAACCCTGCATATTTGCAAACAAAAAACCTTATGGAAATTATAGGTTATATAGCATCGATACTCATTGGCGTTAGCCTTGGGCTCATTGGCGGCGGCGGAAGCATTTTGACTGTGCCTATCTTGGTCTATTTGTTTGGTATCGGAGCTGAACATGCCACAAGCTATTCATTGTTTATTGTAGGCATTACAGCCATGACCGGGGCGTATCGTCATTACAAACTGGGCAATTTAGAAATCAAATCGGGGGTGGCCTTTGCGGTGCCGTCTGTATTGAGTTTATTATTGGTGCGCAAATTTTTATTGCCGGCTTTACCCGAAGTTTTGTTTACAGTTGGCCCTACCGTAATCACCAAAAATGCTTTGATTATGGTGGTCTTTGCGCTGCTGATGTTGGCCGCTTCTGTAGCCATGATCAGACCTTCGGCAGAACCAACACAAGACAGCAGCCCGAAATATAAATCACTGGCCATCATGGGTTTTCTGATTGGATTAATCATCGGGTTTTTAGGAGCCGGCGGCGGATTTTTAATCATTCCTGCCCTACTCTTTTTTGCCGGTATTCCGATGAAACAAGCCGTGGGAACTTCTTTGCTGATCATCAGCATCAACTCGGCCATTGGTTTTGCCGGAGATGCCCTAAGCGGCGCACCCATCAACTATACGCTTTTACTCACCATCAGCGGCATTGCTATTGTCGGTATGCTCATCGGCACCCAACTTTCAAAAAAAATCAACGGAGCGCAACTCAAACCTGCTTTTGGGTGGTTTGTGCTATTGATGGGCGTTTATATTTTGTTGAAAGAAGTGGTTTTCTAAGTGCCTGATTTGCTGAGCGCCTGAGATGCTGTGGTGGTATTTAGTAGGTTTCTATTTCAATGAGTCCAAACTCGGCAGCAACACCGTAGTTTTTCATGGCTTCTGTGGCCTGAATAATTTTGAGGGATTTGATGGCTGATTTTTTCAAGTGCAAACCGTCATAATCTCGGATGCAATAATGAAACACTATTTGATGATCAATAACTACCATAGGCCGATCGCCCAATTTATGTGTATTTTGATTTTCTCTGATGATTTCAAGCAAATACAACCTGTCTTGGTTGGCATCTTCTAAGGCATAAATACGCTCCATTTTGGCAGCGCCCGTTTTGCAAGCACTGATTATTAAAAGTAAGAGCAAGAATGAGATGCGCTTCATCAAGGTTGTGTTTTTTCAAAATATTAATTACCGCTTCATCACCTTCACCGTACGAACCGCCTGTCCATCATTTAATTTCAAAACATAAGTGCCCGCGGCAAAACCTGACAAATCAATAGTAGGTTGTATGGAGTCGATAGCACCTTGTTGTATGAGGCCACCTTTAAGGTCATACAACTCATACGTCAAATGGTTGGTGGTTTCTATTTTCAAGATGCCCGTGGTTGGGTTCGGATAATAAGTCAAGTTATCAAATTCAGATGTTTGGGTTGACAAAGGGGAACAAACTTGCGTAGCATACTTGGCCACAAAAAAATCAGACGGGCCGCCTACGTTTGTGATTTGAGCCCCACCATCAAAAGTAAGGGTGCCGCTAAAGTTTCCACCTACTATATAATCACCCGAGGCATCTACTGCTATCGAGCAACCGTAGTCCTCATAACCTACATTGCCCGGTATTTTTTTTAAACTCAAACAAGCACCTGTGTTTTTATCAAAACGTGCAAAGAGTACATCATTGCCTTGGTTTTCACCGGTTGCATTCAAGGTTTGATTGCCCCAGGTAAAGTCTGTGCCTCCGCAAAAATCTGTAAAGGCTACTTCGTTTCCATTCAATGCCAAAGCTCCAAAACCGTATGCTCCTCTGTTATTATAATTCCCCCAAATAGTTGTAGTGGCCATTTCGTCTATTTTCATCACAAAACCGGGTATCATAAAACCAGGTACAGAGAAACCCATAAAAGAATCGCTCCCAGCAAAAAATCGACCACCGGTGTAGATATTGTTTTCACTATCAAATAATAAATCATACAGCTGAATTGTTCCTCCCATCGTTGATGTATTTTCTCTTTTCCACAAAGCCTGTCCATTCGGGGCAAAACAGCCCACAAACATCGAGTGCGTCACGGGTTCTGTACCAACTATGGCCCATGTAGCGTTTGCATCCCCCAATGAACGACCGAAAACAAACAAATTTTGATTGTAAGGATTTCTGTATAATCTCATACGCCCAACAGTAGTAGGGGTTTGCAAATCCAAAACTATATCACTTAAAAAAACACCTGAACTGTTATATTTCAGTACATGCCATGGCTTGATAGCATCATTGACTGTAAAAGCACCACCTGCATATGTCCCGGGCTTAGTTAAAGCTACCAACCAATACAAACTTCCATTCTCATCAATCTGCAAGCCTTTGGCCAAGCCTTTGTTAAAAAAAGTTTGATTATTGGGTTCTGGTTTTTTATACCATTGTAAAATACCATCATTGTTGAATTTCATGATGACTAATGTACTGTAATCCGTTGGGTCGGTTGACATTGTTACATCATCGTCAATGTGCTGTGGTGCCGTCAAATCTGAATAGCTACCATATTTCCCTGCCAAATATATGTTGTCTTGGCTGTCAATAACCAAATTAACAAAGTCTTCTCGACCAGCACTTCCAATAATCTTTGACCATCGAAAGCTACCATCACAGCTGAATGATACTAAAGCTATATCAAAATTTGTACTACTGGGTTCATAGTTTTCATCTGGATGCCCGTCAAAATCTATGTTTGGACTACCCACAACACTCAGTAAATAAATATTTTTTTGACTATCGGTTACAATACTGTAAGCTTCTTCTTGTCTACCACCTGAACCGGATGAGTTAATATTACCCATACTCCCCCCGCGTTTGCCCCACTGCCAAGTTTGGGCGTGGGTGGTTGAGATACAAAATAATAAAAGCAAATAGGCGTGTAGTTTTTTCATGGCTTGTTTTTTTCAAATATAAAAAGAAAACTACTTGACAGATTGATGGTTGGTGAGAATTTTATACGACCATCCTGTCATGCTGAGCAGCGAAGCATCTCTCACCCTGATGTCATGCTGAGGTACGAAGCATCTCACTTATGAAGCGCTGGTTTTTAATAAGATTCCTCCGCACGTCGGAATGACAAAAAAAGCGGAATTAAGAAGAGGGCTGGAATAACATAGCAGCAGCATCACCGCTTCATCACCTTCACCTTACGAACCGCCTGTTCATCATTTAATTTCAAAACATAAGTGCCCGCTGCAAAACCAGACAAATCAATAGTAGGTTGTAGGGCATCGATGGCACCTTGACCTACTAGGCCACCTTTAAGGTCATACAACTCATACGTCAAATGGTTGGTGGTTTCTATTTTCAATATGCCCGTGGTTGGGTTCGGAAAATAAGTCAAGTTATCAAATTCAGGGTTTTCGGTTGACAAAGGCGAGCAGACCTGCGTGGCAAACTTGGCCACAAAAAAATCTGATTGCCCGCCAATATTGGTAATTTGAGCACCACCGTTAAAAGTAAGCGTGCCACTAAAGTTACCACCCAAAATGTAATCGCCTGAGGCGTCTACGGCCAGAGCACAACCATAGTCTTCATAACCTACATTACCTGGTATTTTATGCAAACTCAAACAAGATCCTGTGTTTTTATCAAAACGCGCAAAGAGCACATCACTACCTTGATTACTTGCAGGCGCATTCAAGGTTTGACTACCCCAAGCAAAATTAGTCCCGTTACAATAGTCTGTAAAAGCAATTTCATTATTTTTCATCACCAAAGCACCTTTACCATAGGCCCCTCGGTTATGATAAGTACTCCATATCGCACTGGTAGCCATATCGTCAATTTTCATGATAAAAGCCGGAATAATGACACCCGGAACGGTTAAACCCATAAAATTGTCGCTGCTTAGTCCAAAAAATCTGCCTCCTAAATAGACGCTGTTATCAGTATCAAACAATATATTGTAGAGTTGAATTGTGCCTATTGTATTACTTGTGTTTTCTCTTTTCCAAAGGGCTTGTCCGGCAGGGTCAAAACAAGCCAAAAACATCGAATGGGTTACAGTTTCTGTACCAACTGTGGCCCAAACAGAGCCATCATCATTCAAAGCTCTGGCAGACACAAAAAAACGCTGGTTGTTTGGGTTTCTATAAAACTGAACAGTATCAAAGGTTGTGGGGGTTTGTAAATCCAAAACCGTGTCACTTACAAAAGTACCCGAACTATTGTATTTTAAAACATGCCAAGGTTTGGTAACATCGGTAATAATCAAAGCACCATTAGCATAGGTACCGGGTCTTCCTAAATAAACCAACCAATAAATATTACCCGCAGCATCAATTTCAAAATTCTTGGACAAAGAACTTAACTGAATAATGTTGGGCTCAGGTCTTTGATACCATTGCAACTGCCCCAACGAATTATATTTCATTACCACCAATCTGCGATAATCAGAGGGGTTATCGGCAATCGTAACATCATCGTCTATATGTAAGGGACCTGTATTAATAGTTGCTGTGTTGCCAAAAGAACCGGCCATATAGATATTGTCTTGTGAATCAATTTGAAGATTAAAAAAATCTTCTTGACCACTGCCCCCGATAATTTTTGACCATCTAAACGTACCATCACAAGAAAATGAAACCAAAGCAATATCAACATTGGCTGGATTGTTTGTCTCATAAATAGTATCTGCCACCCCATCAAAATTTAAATCCGAACCACCTACAAAACTCAACATATAAATGTTTTTTTGACTATCGGTAACTATGCTGTATGCTTCTTCTTGTCTAATTTGGCTGTCTATGGGGATATCATCTGTACTTCCACCGCGTTTACCCCATTGCCAAGTTTGGGCATGGATGGTTGAGATACAAAAGATGAAGAATAAATAGGCGTGTAGTTTTTTCATGGCTTGTTTTTTTCAAATATAAAAAGAAAACTACTTGACAGATGGATGGTTGGTGATAATTTTATACTACCATCGATGTCATGCTGAGGCACGAAGCATCTCAATTATGAAGCACTGGTTTTATCATGAGATTCCTCCTTGCGTCGGAATGACAAAAAAGACGAAATGACAAAAAAAGGGGAATGACAATAGAGTCAATTTATACAACCACCCTTTCATCCTCTCAGGTACTCAGGCACTCAGCCGCTCAGCTTCTCCCCCAATGTGACAAAAGTCATAGTTTACCCAAAATCAAGGTTTTAGTTTTGACCTATAATTCAAAAATACCAACCATGAAAATTGAACAAATTTATACCGGATGCATCGCTCATGCCGCTTATTATATTGAATGCAACGGCGAGGCTGCTATTGTAGATCCGCTCAGAGAAGTAGAGCCTTATTTAAACAGAGCGCAAAAAGACAATGCCCAAATTAAGTATGTTTTTGAAACCCATTTTCATGCTGATTTTGTTTCGGGTCATTTAGATTTAGCGCAAAAAACAGGCGCACAAATTGTTTATGGCCCAACTGCCCATCCGGGTTTTGATGCTTTGGTGGCCACCGATGGTCAAGAATTTAAAGTGGGTAATTGCACAATTAAAGCGATTCATACCCCGGGCCATACTTTAGAAAGCACCTGTTATTTGGTAACCGATGCGCAAGGAACGCCGCAAGGATTAATTACCGGAGACACTTTGTTTATTGGTGATGTGGGCCGACCAGATTTGGCGCAACACGTCATTGCCGATTTAACCCAAGACAAACTCGCGCGCATGTTGTATCATTCGCTTCGAGATAAAATTATGCCGCTTTCTGATGACATCATCGTTTATCCGAACCACGGCGCCGGTAGTGCTTGTGGCAAAATGATGAGCAAAGAAACCACTGATACTTTGGGCAACCAAAAGAAAACCAATTATGCCTTGAATCCGGCGCTGACCGAAGATGATTTTGTCAAAGCCTTGCTTACCGGGCTTACCACACCTCCGGGTTATTTTCCGAAAAACGTATTGATGAACCTCAATGGTTACGAATCATTAGACAGGGTATTAGACCGTGCGCAACAACCGCTTTCAGCCGATGAATTTGGCCATAAAGCTTTGCACGAACACGCCATGATGCTCGATGTGCGCGCTGCGGGTGATTTTGCCAACGGATTTATTCCGGGCAGCATCAACATGGGTTTGGATGGAAATTTTGCGATGTGGGTGGGCGAAATGATTGCCGATATCCAACAACCCATTTTGCTCATTGCCGATCCGGGCAAAGAAGTTGAAGCGCTCATCAGATTATCCCGCGTGGGCTATGACCAAACCATCGGCTATTTGGACGGTGGTTTTAAAAGTTGGAAAAATTCCGGAAAACCTATTGAAACCATTGAGCGCATAACCGCTGAAGAGCTTAAAAGTAAATTGTCAACGCAAGCCATGCCGGTGATTGATGTGCGCAAAAAATCAGAATTTGATTCTGAGCATATGGTGGGCGCGGTAAATATTCCGATGAACGAACTTTACAAGCGTTTGGATGAAATCCCGAAAGACCAGCCATTTATCTTACATTGTGCCGGCGGATACCGCAGTATGATAGCCGCATCCATCCTCAAACAACTGGGCTGGAATAACTTTACCGATGTAGTCGGAGGTTTTTCTGAAATAAAAAGAACACAACTTCCGATAACTGAATATGTTTGTCCGAGCACATTGCTATAAACTAAAACGAAACACTGTGGAAAAACTTAGAATTTTGTATTCAGGCAACAGTACCGATAAAATTACCCAAGCCATTGGCAACGGTGCCTGTTTGCTTGATGTGCGGGCCAAATCAGAATACAACAACGGCCATGTGCGCGGATCGGTTAATATTCCGCTAGATGATTTAACCGACCAACTGGAAAAACTCGATCGTCAAACGCCTATTTTGGTGTATTGCCGCAGCGGAATGCGCAGTGCACAAGCCAAGTGCTTACTCGAAAAAAGCGGTTTTATGCAGGTAACCAATGGTGGTAATTGGGAACACATCAACCGAATTGTACAATCACTAAAATAATAACATTATGAAACAGAATATGGGAAAAACCGATCGCGCGCTGCGCTTTATTGTGGCCATTGTTATTGGCATTTTGTATATGAACCACACCATCAGCGGAATGCTCGCGGGCATTTTAGGCTTGTTGGCGGTAGTATTTGTATTGACGGGTTTTGTAAAATTTTGTCCGTTGTACTTGCCTTTTAACATTGACACACGCGAAGACAAAAAATAATGCTATAATACATTCAAATAATTATGGCCATGAATGCATCTTTTCAGTCACTTATTGAAAGTGAAAAACCTGTGCTAGTTGATTTTTTTGCCACGTGGTGTGGACCGTGTCAGATGCTCTTGCCTACACTCAAACAAGTCAAAGATCAGTTGGGTGAACGCATCACCATCATTAAAATTGATGTAGACAAAAACCCTGAAATTGCCGAATCATACCGAGTGCGTGGCGTGCCCACGATGATGTTGTTTCAGTATGGCGTTCAGCTCTGGCGACAATCAGGCGTTTTATCAAAAGACGAAATCGTCAAAACCATCCTCGAAAAGACTAAATAATGTTAAAGCCTGTAGGTTGTTTGACAAAAAATAATATTTTTGAAATCATTATCAACTAATCATTATCCCATGAAAAAATCAATTGCTTTGCTCGTAATGAGCACATTTTTCTTCGGAACTACTGTAAACGCTCAAGAAGTTGCCAAACAAGAGCAAAAAGCCAAAACCGAAAAATCTTGTTCTAAAGACGAAAAGAAATCTTGCCACGGTGAGAAAAAAGGCGGATGTTGTGCGGCTAAAAAAGCAGCCCCTAAGTCATAAATTATTTTAAAGTGCCTGCGCGTTCAGGCACTTTTTTTTTGTTCATGAAATCAATCATTGCAAATATATTCCTGATTACTTATCTGTTTACTTCTGTACAGCTGAGTGAATTGTTCAAATTGCCTATGTTGGCTGAGCATTTCATTGAACATCAGCAAGCCAAACCACAGATCAGTTTATGGGAATTCTTGTGTTTGCATTATGCACACGGTGAGGTCATGGACCACGATTTTGATCAAGACATGAAATTGCCTTTTAAATCGCACAGCGGATGTGGTTGCTCAACTTTGTCTTTCTTTGAACCGATTCCGCATTTTGATTTATCTCGAATTAACTTATTCCCCACTGGGAAAACCGAAAAAAACTTCGGCCATCAAAGCCATTTTATCCCTAAATTTTCCTCTTCTATCTGGCAACCGCCCAAAATAGCTTAATTGTTTCTTTGTTTTAGTTCCCCAACTGTACCTTTTACCCAGGTCAACAGTGGGTGTATTTATTATTATAACTAGAAAATACAATTATGCTCAATAAAATCATCGAGTTTTCCGTCCGGAATAAACTCATCATTGGCTTGATGCTCCTAGGCTTAATCGGTTACGGAAGCTATGAGGCTACCCAACTGCCCATTGATGCCGTTCCGGACATTACCAACAATCAGGTGCAGGTCATTACTGTTGCACCCTCATTCGGGGCAACCGATATTGAACGATTGGTGACTTTTCCGATTGAACAAGCCAACAGCAATATTCCCGGAACCATAGAAATCAGAAGCTTTTCGCGTTTCGGGCTCTCTCTTGTAACCATGGTTTTTGACGACCATACAGATGTGTATTGGGCACGTCAGCAAGTAGCCGAGCGTTTGCAAAAGGTACAAACCGAAATTCCTGCGGGTATTGGTACTCCTGAACTCGGGCCGGTTTCGAGCGGTTTGGGCGAAATCTATCAGTACGTTGTTCGCCCACAAAAAGGCTTTGAGAGTCAATACAATGCCACAGAACTGCGCACCCTACAAGATTGGGTGGTGCGTCGTCAATTATTAGGTGTACAAGGGGTGGCCGAGGTAAGCAGTTTTGGCGGCAAACTCAAACAGTATGAAATTGCGGTCAATCCGAACAAGCTCAACGCAATGGGGCTCACCATAGCCGATGTATTCACCGCCGTTGAAGCCAACAACCAAAACACCGGAGGCGCCTATATTGAAAAAGGCGGGACTTCGTTGTTTATTCGCAGTGAAGGGCTCATAGGGTCTATTGATGACATCAAAAATATTCGCATCACGCCTGGTTCGGGCAAAAGCCCGGTTTTCTTGCGCGATGTAGCCGAGGTGCGCATTGGTCATGCCACGCGTTACGGAGCGATGACCTATAACGATCAAGGCGAAGTATCAGGCGCAGTGGTCATGATGCTCAAAGGCGCCAACAGCAGTCAGGTGATTAAAAACGTCAAAGAACGCATTGCGCAAATTCAAAAAACCTTACCCAAAGGTGTCGTGATTGAACCTTTCTTAGATAGAACCAAAATGGTTAACAACGCTATTGGCACCGTTGAAAAAAACTTGCTTGAAGGCGCACTGATTGTGGTATTTGTATTGGTTCTTTTTTTAGGAAATTTCAGAGCCGGTTTACTCGTCGCCTCGGTAATTCCGCTCGCGATGTTGTTCGCCATCATCATGATGAACCTTTTTGGGGTGAGTGGCAACCTTATGAGCTTGGGCGCACTTGATTTTGGGTTGATTGTAGACGGAGCCGTGATTATTGTTGAAGCCGTGATGCATCAGCTCACACACAGTAAAAAGTTTACACACATCAACCAACTCAGTCAAGACCAAATGGATGCCGAGGTAAAAACTTCAGCGGGCAAAATGATGAACAGCGCCGTGTTTGGGCAAATCATCATCTTGATTGTGTACTTACCCATTTTTACCTTGGAAGGCATTGAAGGAAAAATGTTTATTCCGATGGCGCAAACCGTTGCCTTTGCCTTATTGGGCGCGTTTGTGTTGTCATTGACCTATATTCCGATGATGAGCTCGGTGTTTCTGAGCAAGAAAATCCAGCACGAGCCCAACCCATCTGACTTGGTGATGGCCAAAATTGAGAGACGCTACCAACATTATTTACAAAAAGCTTTAAACCATCCTAAAGCTATTTTAGCTACCGTGATTGGAATGTTTGTTTTGGCCGTGGGTATATTGACAATACTGGGCGGAGAATTCATTCCGGCGCTTGAAGAAGGCGATTTTGCGGTAGATACGCGCGTGCTTACGGGCAGCAATTTAACCACCACCATACAAAGTACCCAAAAGGCAGCTCATATTTTGAAATCGCGTTTTCCGGAAGTTGAAAAAGTCGTAACTAAAATTGGCAGCGGCGAAGTACCTACCGACCCAATGCCTATGGAAGCCAGCGATATGATGGTGATACTCAAAGACAAATCAGAATGGACTTCAGCCAAAACATTTAATGAACTCAGCGAAAAAATGGGCCAAGCGCTCACCGAAGTTCCGGGTATTACAGCGGGATTTCAGTATCCGGTGCAAATGCGTTTTAACGAACTCATGACCGGCGCCCGACAAGATGTAGTGTGCAAAATCTTTGGTGAAAACCTGGATACACTTTCGGTTTATGCACAAAAACTCGGTAAAATCATCAATACCGTTGAAGGCGCGCAAAACCTGTATGTTGAGCCGGTAACAGGCATGCCGCAGATAATTATTCAGTACAATCGCAACACCATTGCGCAATACGGTTTATCAATAGAAGAAATCAACCGCGCAGTTCATACGGCTTTTGCCGGACAAAGCACCGGACTGGTTTTTGAAGGCGAAAAGCGATTTGACCTTGTGGTGCGGTTGGGCAACGAACAACGTCAAAACCTGGAAGATGTTCAGAATTTACTCATTGCTACAGCTTCGGGCACGCAAATTCCGCTCTCGCAATTGGCACAAGTAAGCATCCAAAACGGACCGAATCAGATTCAGCGCGAAGATGCCAAACGACGCATTATTGTAGGTTTTAATGTGCGCGGTCGCGATGTGCAAAGCATCGTAAATGAATTACAAACCAAAGTTGACCAAAAATTAGCGCTTCCTGCGGGATATTATGTAACCTATGGCGGAGCGTTTGAAAACCTCAACAAAGCCAAAGCCCGATTGATGATTGCTGTGCCGGTATCGCTCATACTGATTTTCTTGTTGCTGTTTTTTGCATTTAAATCAGTGCGTCAAGGTTTGCTGATTTATTCGGCGATTCCGCTTTCGGCTATTGGCGGCATCTTCTTTTTGGCCCTGCGCGGCATGCCGTTTAGCATCAGTGCCGGTGTTGGGTTCATTGCGCTTTTTGGCGTGGCCGTGCTCAACGGAATTGTACTGATTGCCGAGTTTAATCAACTAAAATCTGAAGGAATGAAAGACCTACACCGAATTGTTTTAATGGGTACCAAAGTGCGTTTGCGTCCGGTGTTGATGACCGCTTTTGTGGCCTCGTTGGGCTTTTTACCTATGGCGCTGAGCAACGGTGCCGGAGCCGAAGTCCAACGCCCGCTGGCCACCGTCGTCATTGGCGGACTCATGATTGCCACCTTTTTGACCTTGTTTGTCTTGCCAATTTTGTATGTGTTGTTTGAAGGTAAAGCCCCTAAAAAGAAATCTTCAAAAGTCATGGCAGCTGTAGTATTGTGGTTGCTTCTAATTCCAAACCTCAGCAGTGCGCAAACACAAACTTTAGATTGGGAACAAGCCCTGCAAATGGCGCTTAAAAACAATAAAAACCTACAACTAGACCGACTGCGGGTACAATATCATGAAAAACTGAGTCAATCGGCCACCAATCTGGCGCCCACCAACATCAATGCTGAGTATGGACAAATCAACAGTTACTACAACGACAATCGTCTGAGCATAATGCAAACTTTGAGTTTTCCGACGGTATATCATCGGCACAAAAAATACTTTTCTGAAGTAACCAAATCAGCTGCAATTAAAGTAAAAGCACACGAGTCGGAACTCAAAAAAGAGGTGACCGATGCTTATTACGGTTGGCTTTTTTGGTTAGAAAAAGAAAAATTGCTTTTGAAAAGCGATACTCTTTTTAACGAATTCCAACGCAAATCTGAACTGCGCTTTAAAAAAGGTGAAAGCAATTTACTCGAGCAAGCCACCGCACAAACCCAGCGCGGTGCTATACAGATGCAATTGGCCGAAGTTCGGCGCGAGAAAAACCAGATGCTTCAAGAGTTTTCATGGCTTATGGGCTCCGATACGCTCTATAGTCCGAAACCTATTGCAATCAAATTACCGGAACCCATGACTCAAGATAGTTTGGGTTGGCAGCAACACGCCAAAGTACAATGGGCCGCACAACAAAAAGCTACGGAGCAAGCAGCTACCCAACTTGAAAAATCAAAACTGCTGCCTGAGTTTACTGTGGGCTACAACAGTATGACCATGCAAGGCACCGGAGCCAACAATGTGCTGTATAACAACAGTACGCGCTTTGAGTCAGGACAAATTGGGTTGGGCATTCCGCTGCTGGGTGGCGCACAACGGGCCCGAATATCGGCTTCAAAAGTGCAACAACAAATCGCTGAAAACCAATATGAAAATGAAAAATTACTTTGGCGTAAACAATGGAAAAACGCACAAACAGATTTTACAACTGCGCAAGCACAAATAAGTTATTACGAAAATACCGCGCTTAAAAATGCAGCGCAAATGACCCAAACGGCTGAATTACAATTTCTGGGTGGTGAGATCAACTATTTGCAATGGGTACAAATCATGCATCAGAGCATCGCCATTCAGAGCGATTATCTTGATGCCGTGATGCAATTTAACTTAGCGGTGAGCCAACTCAATTACCTCAATTCTAAATAAATTCAATATGAAAAAAATAACCTTATATACAGCACTCGTAGTTGTTTTGGTGGCTTGTCAAAAAAAAGAAAGCACCCAACCAACTCAGGCCGTCGCACAAAACCTTGTAACACTCACCCAGGCACAATACCAAAATGCGGCCTTGCAAACAACGGTTCCTGACTTTCGCAACATGACCTCAACCCTACGCGTGAACGGAATCATTGATGTGCCACCACAAAATATGGTTTCAGTGAGTATGCCTTTGGGCGGTTACCTCAAAAGCACGCGCTTGTTACCGGGCATGCACATTGTTAAAGGCGAAGTGATTGCTACTTTAGAAGATCAGCAATACATCAACTTGCAGCAAGATTATCTGTCTACACGCACCAAACTGGTTTATGCACAGAAAGAATTTGAACGGCAGCGCGATTTGAACAAAAGCCAAGCCAGCAGTGATAAATTGTTTCAAATGGCCGAAGCCGAATATCAGAATCTACGCATCGCTTTAAATGCTTTGACTGAAAAATTGAAATTGATTTCGATCAATCCGTCGAAACTCAGCGAAGGAAACATCTCAAAAAGCGTCCACATTTATGCGCCCATTTCGGGTTTTGTCTCAAAGGTTAATGTAAACATCGGCAAATATGTGAACCCAACCGATGTGTTGTTTGAACTCGTGAATCCGGATGATATTCACCTAAACTTAAAGGTTTTTGAAAAAGATGTGATGCGATTAACGGTAGGACAAAAACTGTTTGCGTTTACCAACAGTCAGCCCAACAAAAAACATCCGTGCGAGATTATTTTAATCAGCAAAGATTTGTCCACAGAGGACCACTCGGTTGAAGTGCATTGCCATTTTCACGACTATGACAAAACCTTGTTGCCGGGCATGTATATGAATGCCGAGATTGAACTCAAGAACAATAAAGTAATGGCCTTGTCCGAAGAAGCCGTGGTCAATTATGAAGGTAAAGATTATGTATTTGTAATGAAAGATCAGCTTCATTATGAACTATTGCCCATTACCGTTATAATTCAGTCAGAAGGATTTGTAAGCATAGCCCAACCCGAACTCATTGAAAACAAAAAAATCGTGACCCAAGGCGCTTATACCCTACTAATGCAACTCAAAAACAAAGCTGAAGAAGAATAAATCCAGCATTAAACTAAAGACAAGCACGCTCAAAAGGCGTGCTTTTTTTGTGTTGTGACTTTAGTTACTGACCGGCAGCGAACGTGAAAATATCTTTGCCTTGTTATTTTTTAATTCATTCATATGAACCATTACACAAGGTTACTTTCTTTGGTGCTTCTGAGCATCAGTTCGGCTTGGGCTCAAGATACTTTGCGCATTTCTAAAAATGAACTACAGCAAAAAGTCATCGAGCAAAATTGGCAACTCAAAATAACAAACCAAGCATTTGAATCGGCGCGTGCGGATTTTCGTCAAACCAACGCTGTTTTTTTGCCATCGGTATCGGCTTCTTATACCGGAATTTCAACCACCAATCCGCTGATGGCTTTTGGTTCAAAACTCAACCAAGAAATTTTAACCGCGGCTGACTTTAATCCGGCTTTGCTCAATGACCCCAAGAAAACCAAAAACTTCGCTACCAAATTTGAAGTATTGCAACCACTCATCAATGCCGATGGATGGATTGCTCGCGGGGCCGCCAAAACAAAAATGCAAGCCTATCAATTACAATCTGAGCGCACCGCCGAATATCTGAAACTTGAAGTAAACAAAGCTTATATGCAATTGCAATTGGCCTACAAAGCCATGGCGGTGATCAAAAAAGCGCAAACTACAGCGCAAGCCAATTTAAAACTCATCGAAAATTACTTTAAACAAGGCTTGGTACAAAAAACCGATGTATTGTTGGTTCAGGTGCGGGTGGGCGAAATTCAAAATCAAGCGCAATACGCTTTGAGCAACGTGCAAAACGCCTCAGACTATTTGCATTTTTTACTCGGTGAAACCCAAGATAAAAAAGTGTATCAACCTACAGAAAATTTGATTTATGATCCGCAAATAAATACGGTTTCAGGCACCATCTCAGAACAGCGAAAAGACATTCAAGCGATGATCAAAACCTCAGAAGCCTACCAAAAAATGTCGGTATCTGACCAAATGGGATATTTGCCTCGATTGAATGCTTTTGGCAGCTACGAATTATACGACACTGCCTTTTTAGGAACCGCGGCCAAAGGCTATACGGTAGGTGCGCAGCTTTCGTGGAATGTTTTTGATGGCTACAAAACCATTGGCAAGGCGCAAAAATCAAAAGCTGAATACCACAAAGCCAACACCGAACTCGAACAATACAAAGCCCAAAGCCAACTCGAACTCAACAAAACACTGCGCCAATTAACCGATGCGCAAAACAAAGTGAATCTATCGCGTTTGGCGCACGAGCAATCACAAGAAGTTTACCGAATAAGACAAAACCGATTTGCTCAAGGCTTAGAGAAAACCACCGATTTGTTGGCCTCAGAAACCCAACAGTTGCAAAAAGAACTCGAGCTGGACCAAGCTGTTTTTGAATATCAATTAACACAAACCTATCTACAATTTTTAACGAACTAATCATGAAAAAAATAACCTTGATGATAACCCTTGCCACTTTGATTTTGTTGGTGGCTTGCTCCGGAAAAACCGAAAAAATTGCATCGTCTGCGGCGGCGGTTTCTGTACAAACGGCCACCGTTGGCCAAGAACAAAACGCTGCTGTGGTTTCGGTAAGCGGAAAAATTGAAGCCGCCAACAGTGCCAACATCAGCACGCGCATGATGGGCTATGTAACGCAACTAGCAGTAAAAATGGGGCAAAAAGTGCAACAAGGACAATTGTTGGTAAGCATTAACAACACCGACATTCAAGCCAAAAAAGCCCAAACCGAGGCCGGTATACTACAAGCAAAGGCCGCGTATAACAACGCCAAAAAAGACTATGACCGATTTAAGAATCTGTTTGAACAACAGAGTGCTACCCAAAAAGAACTCGACGATATGACCGCGCGTCTATCCATGGCACAAGCAGCTTTAGAAGGCGCCCAACAAATGCGTAACGAAGTAATGGCGCAATGGGCGTATGCCAACGTAAAAGCACCGTTTTCGGGAGTAATTACCGGAACTTTTGTCAAAGAAGGCGATATGGCCAATCCGGGTATGCCTCTGGTGAGTATAGAAGGTGGAACGCAATGGCAAGCGGTTGCAATGGTTCCGGAGAGTCAAATTTCTGGGATCAAGTCAGGAATGAAAGCCAGCGTATTGGTCAAATCCATCGGGAAAACCCTAGCCGGAACCGTCACCGAAGTAAGTGCCTCTGCGCAAAACACCGGCGGGCAATATTTGGTGAAAGTAAGCTTAGAGCATCCGGACTCAAAAGTGCTTTCGGGCATGTTTGTGCGCGTTGACTTGGCTACCGGCAACCAAACGCCAACACAAAACAACACCAACGGCATCAGTATATTGAGCCAAGCTTTGGTTCATTCGGGCCAATTGAGTGGTGTTTATGTAGTAAGCCCAGAACATAAAGCCTTGTTGCGCTGGCTGCGCGTAGGCAAAACTACAGGCAACCAAACCGAAGTTTTATCGGGTTTGGCCAGCGGTGAAACCTATGTGATTTCGGCTGGTGGAAAGCTCTATAACGGCGTTTTGGTACAACCTTAATTTTTAATCATAACCCTACTGATTCATGGATAACAGTTGCGTGAAGGACCTGCCTGCCGGCTGGCAGGTGGCAGCGAAAAGCCCACAGTGTATTGAGGACTTGTAGCGTACAGCCTGACCCCTAGGGGCACGCCCAAATAAAAGATATAATTATGCAAGAAGGTATTTCGGGCAAAATAGCCCACTTTTTTATACACTCAAAACTCACGGTTTTGCTCATGGTGGCGCTGATGATCATTGGGGTGTATAGTTCGTTTTTGATTCCGCGCGAAGAAGAACCGCAGATCAACGTACCCATGGCCGATGTGCTCATTGGCTATCCGGGCGCTGCCCCAAGCGAAGTAGAAAGCCGCGTGGTAAAACCGCTCGAGAAAGTGATTTCAAACATCAAAGGCGTTGAACACGTACACAGTATGGCCATGAATGGTCAGGCGATGTTGGTGGTGCAATTTTTTGTAGGACAAGATGTAGAGCGTTCGTATGTAAAACTATACGACGAACTCAGCAAACATCAAGATATGTTTCCGGCCGGAGTGATGAAACCTATGGTCAAAACCCGAACCATTGACGATGTGCCGATGCTCGGGATTACGCTTTGGAGCGAAAAATACGATGGGTACCAACTCAGACAATTGGCTGAAGAAGTAACCTCAGAGGTTGAAAAAGTAAAAGATGTAGCCATTACCAAAGAAATAGGCGGACAAACCCGCGCGCTCAAGGTGATTTTGGACAAAGACAAAATGGCCGAGAACGGTGTGGATGCACTCGGCATTCTGCAAATGATTCAGGCCAACAACACCCAAGCACAATCGGGTAGTTTTGTACACAACGATCGCGAGTATTTAATGACCACGGGTTCGTTTTTGGAATCTGCCGAAGACGTTGAAAACCTGGTGGTGGGCGTGTATAAAAATAGACCGGTGTATTTAAAACAAGTGGCTCAAGTAGTAGATGGTCCGGCCACTGCAAGCCAATATGTATCGTTTGGTTATGGCCAAGCGAATACAAAATACGCACAGCACAAATCAGAATATCCAGCCGTGACTCTATCGGTTGGTAAAGTAAAAGGTGCCGATGCGATGAAAATTTCTGAAAAAATCATACACCATTTAGACGCGCTCAAAAAGAATTTGATTCCGGCGGATGTGCACGTTGAAGTGACGCGCAACTACGGCGAAACGGCCTCTGACAAAGTAGGCGAACTGCTCATGCACTTGGGAATTGCCATTATTGCCGTAACGGTTTTGGTGATGCTGGCCATGGGCTGGCGCGGAGGTTTGGTGGTGTTTTTCTCGGTGCCACTGACCTTTGCTTTGACTTTGTTTGCCTATTATTTGTTGGGTTATACCCTGAACAGAATCACTCTTTTTGCCTTGGTATTTGTGGTGGGTATTGTGGTGGACGACAGTATTATTATTGCTGAAAACATGCACCGCCATTTTAAAATGAAGCGACTTCCGTTTGGCCAAGCGGCAATTTATGCCATCAATGAAGTGGGCAACCCCACCATTTTGGCCACCTTTACCGTGATTGCGGCTATTTTGCCGATGGCTTTTGTGTCGGGGATGATGGGGCCTTATATGAGTCCGATGCCAATTGGCGCATCAATTGCCATGATGCTCTCACTGTTTGTGGCCTTGACTGTGACACCGTATTTGGGTTATCATTTACTGCAAGAAAAAGACCACCAACAACACCAAGAGGAACAAGGCTTAGAAACGAGTTTTATTTATAAAATATACCGCAAGCTCGAACAACCTTTGCTGGATAATTCTAAAAAAAGACGATGGATGCTGGGTGCAACGGTATTGTTGTTATTCGGCTCAATAGCCATGTTCTTTGGGAAACAAGTGGTGGTAAAAATGCTACCGTTTGACAACAAAAATGAGTTTCAAGTGGTGATTGATATGCCCGAAGGAACCACGCTTGAACGAACCGCAGCGGTCACCCAAGAAATTGCTCAGTATTTATCAGAGCAGCCCGAAGTGGTCAACTATCAGAACTATGTGGGCACATCGGCACCGATTACTTTTAACGGCTTGGTGCGACATTATGATCTGCGAGGTGGTAGCAATATGGCCGATATTCAGGTAAACTTATTGCACAAAGAAGACCGCAGCTTGCAAAGTCACGACATCGCCAAACGCATCCGCGGAGCCATTCAAAAAATAGGGCATCGCTACGGCGCCAATGTAAAGTTGATTGAAGTTCCGCCGGGACCACCGGTTTTATCAACTTTGGTTGCTGAAATTTACGGCCCTGATTACACACAACAAATTCAAGTGGCACAGCAAGTCAAAGATATCTTGCATCAAACACCTGATATTGTTGATATTGATTGGATGACCGAAGACGCACAAACCGAATATAAGTTTGAAATTGACAAAGAAAAAGCCATGCTCAACGGTATTGCACCTGCACAAGTGGTGGGTAATTTGACTTATTTACTCAAAGAATATCCGGTGAGCGATTTGCACGATGCGCGCTCGAATGATCCGGTAGGGATTGTGCTTTCGTTGCATGATGCCGATAAAACCTCATTGGATGACATCAAAAACCTTAAAATTAAAGGCGCACAAGGGCAAATAGTTTCGGTGGGCGATTTGGTTCAGATAAAAACCGATACACTCGCCAAAACTATTTATCGCAAAGACCAAAAACGCGTAGTCTACGTAACGGCTGATATGGCCGGAGCCTTAGAGAGCCCAGTGTATGCTATCTTGGGTATGAACGAAAAACTGCAAAAAATCAAATTGCCCGCCGGATACAAAATCAATGAATTGTATATGGAACAACCCAATGATGAAAGCGATTTTACCGTAAAATGGGATGGCGAATGGCAAATTACGCTAGAAGTTTTTCGCGATTTGGGCGCAGCGTTTTTGGTGGTCATCATCATTATTTATATGCTCATTGTGGGCTGGTTCCAGAATTTTAAAACCCCGATGGTCATGATGATGGCGATTCCGCTTTCGCTCATTGGCATTGTACTCGGACACTGGTTACTGGGCGCGTTCTTTACGGCCACTTCGTTTATTGGTATGATTGCCTTGGCCGGCGTGATGGTGCGCAACTCGGTTTTGCTCATTGACTTTATTGAAATCAGACTCAACGAAGGCATTCCGCTCAAACAAGCCATCATTGAGGCCGGAGCGGTAAGGACTACTCCTATTCTACTCACCACCGGAGCCGTGGTTATTGGCGCATCGATCATATTGTTTGACCCGATTTTTCAAGGATTGGCCATCTCATTGGTAGCCGGTGCCGTCGTATCAACCATACTTACTCTTATCGTTGTGCCGCTGATTTATTACATCACCGAAAGAAAAAAATGGGAAAAATCATAAAACCTAAAAACCATGAAACTACTCATCATAACGGCCTCTAAAGGCTTTGACAAAAACATCGTCCGCATGCTCAAAACAGCCGGCGTCAAACATTTCTCGTTTCAGGAAGTCAACGGCTATGAAGATAATACTGACCAAAATTTGAGCGACCATTGGTTTGCTACCGAAGCCACTGTGACTGAATCAGTTTTGTATTACGCTTTTGTGGCTGAAGAAAGCACCAACCAACTGTTGGCCGAAGTTGACCAATTCAACGCTGTACAAAATGTACAATCACATATACATGCAGCGGTAGTGGCAGTTGAGAAAATGAACAACCTTAACCTTTAAAAACTTGAATTATGATTAATAGAATGATTCGCGCCATAGCCGGAACTTTTATCTTGCTGAGCCTATTGCTCGCTGTTTATGTCAACATCAACTGGTTGTGGTTTACCGGATTTGTGGGCGTTAATTTACTGCAATCGTCTATAACGAAATGGTGTTTGATGGAAGACATTTTAAAAAAACTCGGCGTTCGAGATGAATTAAATTAACTTTACAAAAAAAATCTGATGAAATCACTTTTGTTTAAAAATTGGCATTTAATGCGCTATTTCAGATTTGCCTTATCGCTGATGCTGTTTGCGCAAGCCTATGAAACCCAGCAATGGTTTTATCTTTTATTCGGATTATTCTTTTTGATGCAGGCGCTGTTTAATTTAGGATGCGGCGCGGCCGGCTGCGATGTGAACTACAAAAACAAAAAACAAGAATAATACGAGCATATGGGTCCTCAAAAACGGCATATGTTAACTTGCGTTTGACCTCTGTGTATTTTGTTTAAATTTGAGCCGACAAAATCAAAATCCAACTAGTTACTTACACGATGAAAATCCAACAAATATACACCGGCTGCATTGCGCAAGCGGCCTATTATCTAGAAAGCAACGGCGAAGCTGCTATTTTTGATCCGCTCAGAGAAGTCGGACCTTATCTTGAAAAAGCAGCGGCTGATAACGCCCAAATCAAATACATTTTTGAAACCCATTTTCACGCTGATTTTGTTTCAGGTCATTTAGATTTGGCTCAAAAAACCGGCGGAACCATCGTCTATGGCCCCACCGCAAAACCGGGTTTTGAAGCATTGATTGCCACCGACGGACAAGAATTCAAAGTGGGCCATTATACCATTCGCGCTATCCACACACCGGGTCATACGCTCGAGAGCACTTGTTATTTACTTTTGGATGAAAACCATAAAATGCACGGCATTATTACTGGCGACACGCTGTTTATTGGCGATGTGGGCCGACCTGATTTGGCGCAAGCCTTGACCGAAGAACTCACCCAAGAAAAATTGGCCAGTTATTTATTTGATTCGCTCAGAAATAAAATTATGCCTTTGCCCGATGATTTGATTGTTTATCCAAGTCACGGTGCCGGAAGCGCCTGCGGCAAAAACATGAGCAAAGAAACTACCGATACTTTAGGCAATCAAAAAAGAACCAATTACGCTTTGCGCGCTGATATGACCCGCGAAGAGTTTACCGCTGAACTTTTGGACGGATTGGGTGCTCCCCCGGCTTATTTTCCGCAGAACGTGATGCTCAATATTAATGGCTATGCATCGCTTGATCAAGTGATGAGTCAAGCCAACAAAGCGCTCGATGCCAAAACTTTTGAAGCCATGGCGCAAGACGATGTGGTTATTTTAGATGTTCGTCACGAAAATGACTTTGTCAAAAAACACATTCCAGGTTCTATTTTTATCGGTATTCAAGGCAATTTTGCTCCGTGGGTGGGCGCTTTGATCATGAATGTCAATCAGCCTTTGTTGCTGGTGATTCCTGAAGGACGCGAACAAGAAACCATTACGCGTTTGGCCCGTGTTGGTTTTGACCATGCCTTGGGTTATCTCAAAGGTGGCATTGAAGCTTGGGAAGCGGCTGGTTTTGAAACTGACTCTATTGAATCAATCAGTCCGGAAGTTTTTGCAGCACAATATTCAAAAGAATCGATTGTAGTAGATGCGCGCAAACCCGGAGAATACGCGGGTGAACATGTAGCTGATGCTTTGAATATTCCGCTCGATACCGTCAATACACATATGTCAGAAATTCCGCAAGACAAAACTTTTTATGTGCATTGCCAAGGCGGATATCGCTCGGTCATTATGGCTTCAATCCTCAAAGCCCGCGGATACCACAACATGATTAATGTAGAAAAAGGATTTGTGGGTATTAAGAATACGAATGTTCCAGTGACCGATTTTGTTTGTCCATCTCAAAGAAAATAACTGCAACTATAACAAAAATTTAAGGTCGAAAAATCGGATGCATCGCATTATTTTAAATACTTTTGCGGCCAAATAAAAACAATTTCATGAAAAAAATCCTCGTATTAGCCTCTGCTCTAGCTGTTTTGGCTTCTTGTAAAAAAACCGGTGACACCGAATATATCGTGAGCGGAAATGTCAAAGGAATTGCCGATGGTAAAATGGTAATGTTGCAAACCCAAGATGAAACGGGGATGCTCAAATCCGTCGATACAGTAAAAGTTCAAAAAGAAAAATTTGTTTTTGAAGGCAAAGCCGCTGAACCTGAAATGTATTTGGTTCAGGTAGAAGGTGTTATGGGCAAAATTCCATTCATTCTTGAAGAAGGTGAAATTGAGATGACCATTGATAAAGACAGTTTACCGCTGAGCAAAATCAAAGGAAGCTATAACAACGACGAACTCAATGCTTATAAAGCCAAAGGCTGGGAAGTTCAGAAAAAGATGATCAAGTTTCAGCAAGACAATATGGCAAAAATGGAATTGGCGCAAAAAACCAAAGACATGGCCACCATTGAAGCTTTGCAAAAAGAATACACAAAATTCCAAGAAGATTTCATCAAACAAAACGATGCGTATGTAAGCAGCCACCCGAAAGCGTTTATTTCAGCTTTGATTATTGAAGGCATGTTTAACCAAGGCGCGCCGGATATCAAAAAAATCAAAGGTTACTTCGATAAACTCGATGAATCAGTCAAAAACACCAAACACGGTAAAAAAATCAAAAAGCAACTCGATGAATTGAGCAAACCGGTGGCTGCCGTTAAGGAACTCAAAGCCGGCGATATGGCTCCGGATTTTTCAGCACCTGATGCCGCCGGAAAAACAATTTCTCTCAAACAAAGTATGGGCAAAATTACCATTGTTGATTTTTGGGCTTCTTGGTGTAATCCGTGTCGTGCCGAGAATCCGAACATGGTAGCCTTATACAAAGAATTCCACGGTAAAGGTTTGAACATCATCAGTGTTTCGTTAGACAGCGATGCAGCCAAATGGAAAGGCGCTATTGCCAAAGACGGTCTTACTTGGACGCAAGTTTCAAACTTAAAAGAAATGGAAGACCCGATTGCCGATGCTTATGGGGTAAAACTCATCCCGACTACTTTTGTTTTGGATGCCAACGGAAAAATTTTAGCGCGTGACCTGCGCGGAGCAGAACTGAAAGATAAAGTGAAGTCACTTTTAAAATAAACAAACCAGACATTGAATTGAAAAATCTCCTTCGGGGGATTTTTTTATTTGACTTAGGTTCAACCATTTAAAAATTAGTTCATACAATAGCGCAAATTAAGTTTGCAAACACCAAAACAGTTTCTATATTTGCACGCGCTTGAACGCACGGGAAGATACTCAAGCGGCCAACGAGGACGGACTGTAAATCCGTTGGGAAACCTTCGCAGGTTCGAATCCTGCTCTTCCCACAAAAAAATAATTACCCAAATTCAACAAGCTCGCTTGATTGAATTTGGGTTTTGTTTTTTTGTCCAAGGGTTCACCCTTGGGATCATGAAATAATCCTGCTCTTCCCACAAGTATTTAAAAACAAAAAACCCACAAGCTCGCTTGATGGGTTTTTTGTTTTTAAATACTTGAGTAAAGGTACCCTTTACTCAGGATCACGCAGTAATCCTGCACACTCCACAAAAGCAACAATCTCTTAGCGGGTTTAAAACACTTGAATAAAGGGTACCCTTTACTCAGGATCACGCATTAATCCTGCACACTCCAAAAGCAACAATCTCTTAACGGGTTTAAAACACTTGAATAAAAGGTACCTTTACTCAAGATCACGAAGTAATCCTGCACACTCCAAAAGCAACAATCTCTTAGCGGGTTTAAAACACTTGAATAAAGGGTACCTTTACTCAGGATCACGCAATAATCCTGCACACTCTAAAAACATTCACTTGACAAGTTTGGCTCGCTCATCAATAACTCGTATTTTAGTTTGTACTACTTACTTGAAAAACTCAATCATGAAGAGCGCAATTCTAACCCTGATTTTGATTTGTTTCATCGCAAATACAAACGGGCAAAACCTCCAAGTCATGACTTATAATATTCGCTATGACAATCCTTTAGACGGCGAAAATAATTGGTCGCATCGAAAATATTTTCTTTGCCATCAAATTCAATTTTACGAACCTGATATTTTGGGCATTCAAGAAGCACAACCCAATCAAGTAAGCGACATCAGCCAAAACCTGTTAGCGTACAAGCAAATCGGACAGGGTCGTGATGGCAACAACCAAGGTGAATCAGCAAATATTTATTATAAAGCCAATCGTTTAAAATTAATTCTATCAAATACTTTTTGGCTGTCAGAAACCCCTCAAAAAGTATCTAAAGGTTGGGATGCCGCTTTGAACCGAGTTTGTACTTATGGTTTGTTTGAAGATGTACAAAACAACAAGCGGTTTTGGGTTTTCAACACGCATTTGGACCATCAGGGCGAGTTAGCGCGCAACAACGGAATCCAATTAATCCTTAAAACCATTGACCAATTAAATACTGCGGAATTGCCCGTTGTTTTTATGGGTGATTTTAATTCTGAGCCTACCACTGATAGAATCATTTCGCTCAGAACATTGATGAACGATACACAATTGGTGAGTTTACAAAAACCCTTTGGCCCCGTTGGAACATTTAACAACTTCAGACATGACTTGCCAGTAACCACTTTAATTGATTATATTTTTGTCTCTAAAAAACCGGCTGTTCAGGTTAATAAATATGCGGTATTGAGTGATGCACGAGACTTAAAATATCCTTCTGACCATTTACCGGTTTGGGTTGAACTCACTTTACCCTGAAAAATCAAAACTAAACTATCTTCAAAAATTGCTTATTTGTCAAAAAAATTAACTCAATTAACCTGCAATCACAATAAATTTAAATATCAATTTGAGCATCAGTGCGCTGATTTAATTTAAGACTTCAAAGTTGGGTAAGTTGCAATCTACATCAAACAAATGCACATAAAAAAACCTCTAAATATTGAACTCTAGAGGCTTTATATATGAATTCTTCTAAGGTTATTCTAAGGCAAAACCAACCGAAACATTCACCACAATTTCAATTTCGCCAGCGGCTAAAGTCTCACGCGGAGCAGCGGCGCCATCGGCCATAGCCATGGTTTTCATTTCATACATTGGGCGCGGCGGGTAATAGGTTTGTGAATTATCTGATATAGTCAATGCTTTGCCCACTTTTTGGTTGAGCACCGATACAAAATCTTCGGCTTTGGTTTTGGCATCGCGCATCGCTAATTTTCGGGCATCAGATTGCAACATGCTCATTTTAGATGACCTAAATTCTACATTGTCAATTCGGTTGATGCCTACCTCTGTCAAACCATCCATCAAGGCATCGTATTTATTCAAATCTTTTAAAAGAACGGTGATGGTTTGATTGGCGATATAATAATTTTTCTTTTTATCGTAATCATAAGTCGGATACAACGAAACGCGCTGGGTTTGATAATCTTCTTTGGCCAAATTAAATTTCTTGAGGTATTTAATGACTGCATCAATTTTGGTATCATTTTCATTTTTGACTTCAGAGGCTTTGTTGCCTTTGGTTTCAACAGCTATTGAGATAGAAGCCTGGTCGGGAATTACCTTTACTTTTCCTTCGCCTGATACATTGATCATTGGAACTTGTTTGATTTCTTGTGCCTGAACAAAAGCAGTGCATAAGGCGAATAATAAAATGATGTTCTTTTTCATAATGAAGATATTTAAAATTTTGTGTGCGGGGTTACCAAATCTTGTGCCATTAGATTTTTCCTGATTTAGCCATAAAAAACAGAATTACAATAGGAAGCAGCAATAATCCAACCATCAAAGGCTCCTGACTGAGCAATTCGGGTAGCTTGATCAGGGTAATCAAAAAACCGCCCACTGCACCGCCAAAATGTGCGGTATGGCCAATGTTGTCATTTTTGGCTTTCATTCCGTAAATGGAATACAGTAAATAACCAATACCAAACAAATACGCCGGAATAGGAATCGGGATAAAGAATAAATACAAACTCATACTGGGTTCAAGCAAAATAGCCGAATACAAAACACCGGTAACAGCCCCTGAAGCACCCACGGCTCTGTAGTGATAGTTATTTTTGTGCATCATAAGCGTGAGCAAACTACCAAAAACAAGACTTCCGAAATAAATGAGTAAAAAAGACAGTGAATTTAAATATCCGGTAACCACCGGAGCAAACATATAGAGCGTGAACATATTGAAGAACAAATGCCCTAAATCGGCATGCAAAAAAGCTGAACTAATCATTCTAATGTGTTCTCCGGCGCGTATACTGCCAATGTGGAACTCGTATTTTCTGAAAAAAGATGCGTCGTTGAAAGCTTTAAAACTAATCAATACATTGACTAAGATGAGCAAAATAAGCAGATTGTTCATGAACTATTTTTATTTGTGTAAAAATAACAAAATGTTGTGTAGCTTTTGTTAAAATGTCGGTTTCAAGTCAAGCCGTTGGTTTATATTTGCAAAAAAAATCTCAATGCAGCTTATTGCGTACTTAATAGCCTATCCGATTCTTTGGCTGATTTCTATTTTACCGTTTAGCCTGCTTTACGGTTTGTCTGACGGAGTATACATTTTAGTATATTATGTTATTGGTTACCGAAAAAAAACAGTACGACAAAATTTAGCGCTGGCTTTACCCCATTTGAGCGAACAAGAGCGATTAAAGATTGAGAAAAAATCATTTCGCCATTTATGTGATATGTTTTTAGAGATGATCAAAACCATGAACATCTCGCAAAAAGAAATTGAAAAGCGTTTTGTATTTACCAATCTTGAAGATTACAAAGCTTTTGAACAAAAAGAAAAAAGCATCGCTATGATGTGTGCTCATTACGGCAGTTATGAATGGGCTATTTCTATCAATCACCATATTTCATTTGAAGGATTTGCGATATACAAACGCATCCGCAACAAACATTTTGACAACTTGGTCAAGAAAATCCGTTCGCGTTTTAAAGCCCATTTAATCACCACCAAAGAAACCATCCCCACCATCAAAGAATGTGCGCGCAGTGGTAAATTGGGCATTTTTGGTTTTGCTTCTGACCAAACACCCAAATTGAGCTCAGCTTTTCACTGGAAGAAGTTCATGGGCGTTGAAGTTCCGGTACATACCGGCGCTGAAATGCTTTCAAAAAAACACGACATGAACATCATTTTTTTGAAAGTAAAAAAAGTAAGTCGCGGACATTATCAAGCCCGTTTTGAAAAATTTTACGAAAATCCGCAACAATATCCTGATTACACCATTACCGATGATTTCATGGAAATGGTTGAATCACAAATATACGAAGCGCCCGAATTTTACTTCTGGATCCACAAGCGCTGGAAACACAAAAGAAACTAATTTAGAGTCTGAACCAATCGTTGAGTAATGCTTGCTGTAGTTGCGGCGCATTTTTGTGCGTAAACTCATTGGTTGATGCGTCATACACATAATCTACTGCCCACTCCTGATGGTGTACAGCGAGCTTCTTAATGCTGTCACATACATATTGAATCTCAGCATTGGTGGTGGTGGGATGCATCGAGAGTCTAATCCAACCCGGTTTTTCTATCAAGTTCCCGGAATCAATCAAACAAGTGAGTTTGTGTGAGGTGTCTTGATCTACATTCAGCAAGTAATGCCCGTAGGTTCCGGCACAACTACAGCCACCGCGCGTTTGAATGCCAAAACGATCATTGAGTAATTTTACGCCCAGATTAAAATGTAAATCGCGGATGTAAAATGATATTACACCCAAACGATCACGGTGTTTGGCCGCCAAAATATGAATGTTCTCAATTGGAGCCAATGCATCAAAAACATAATGAACCAGTTCGTGTTCGCGCTCTAGAATTTTTTCAACGTTCATTTGTTCTTTGAGCTGAATGGCCAAAGCAGTTTTGATGGCTTGCAAAAATCCGGGAGTTCCACCGTCTTCACGGTCTTCAATATTCTCTACGTATTTGTGTTCGCCCCACGGATTGGTCCAGGCTACGGTTCCGCCTCCGGGATGATCAGGCACTCCATTTCTGTAAAGCTTTTTATTAAAGACCAAAACACCACTGGTGCCTGGTCCGCCTAAAAATTTATGCGGCGAAAAGAAAATCGCATCCAGCGCACAAGCTTCGTCTTTCGGATGCATATCAATGTGCACATACGGGCCTGAGCAAGCAAAATCTACAAAGCAATAACCGTTGTGCTCGTGCATGAGCCGGGCGATTTCGTGGTACGGAGTTTTGATGCCGGTCACATTGGAGCAAGATGTAATTGAAGCAATTTTTACAGAGCGATCACTGTATTTTGCAACGTAATGAGCAAAAGTATCAAGACAAAGCAAACCGTCTTCTGAAGCCGGAACAATCACAACTTCAGCAATGGTTTCCAGCCATGAAGTTTGGTTGGAATGGTGTTCCATATGCGATACAAAAACCACCGGACAATCAGATAAATCCATCTGGGTGCGCGACTTAAGCGACTCAGGTATTTTGAGCCCCAAAATGCGTTGAAACTTATTGACTACGCCCGTCATACCTGAACCATCGGTAATGAGGACATCGTCAGCCGAAGCATTGACGTGTTTTTTGATGATTTCTTTGGCCTGATGATATGCCAGAGTCATCATGGTTCCGGTAATGGTGGTCTCGGTATGTGTGTTGGCCACAAACTGACCAAAATCATTGGTGAGTTTTTCTTCAATCGGGCGATACAATCTGCCGCTGGCCGTCCAATCAGTATAAATGATTTTTTGGGTTCCGAAAGGCGATTCAAAGGTTTGGTCAATACCAATAATATGGCGGCGAAAAGGCAAAAAGTACTTTTCAAGTTCGGTAGACAAAACACCTGACATGGTCTCGCTCATGATATAGAAATTTGCTGCCAAAGATACGTGATTTTGTTTTTTTGATTCCATCGAAATCGTTTGAAATTTGCTAACAAAATTCAGCTTATAAAATAAAAACCCGGCACAGAACCGGGTTTGATTATACAATGAGTTAAGTCGCCGTTAAATTCCGGCAACCGCTTTGATTTCATCAATAATACGCAATGCCAAAGCATCGGCAGCCGCTTGGTTGGGCGCCTCAGTATATATGCGAATAATGGGTTCCGTATTGGATTTGCGCAAATGCACCCATTCTGAAGCAAAGTCGATTTTTACCCCGTCAATGGTAGATATCTCTTCGTGCTGATATTTTTCGGTCATCGCTTTTAAAATTGCATCCACATCAATCTCAGGAGTGAGTTCTATTTTGTTCTTGCTCATAAAATACTGCGGATAACTCGCGCGCAATTCTGCCACCGTTTGGTTCATTCCGGCCAAATGTGTCAAGAACAAAGCCACGCCAACCAAACTGTCACGCCCATAATGCAATTCAGGATAAATAATACCGCCGTTGCCTTCGCCTCCAATGATGGCGTTGGTTTTCTTCATGAGTTCAACCACATTGACCTCGCCTACTGCGCTGGCTTGGTAGCTTCCGTGGTGTTTTTGAGTAATGTCGCGCAAAGCTCTAGACGACGACATGTTGGATACCGTATTGCCCGGGGTTTTGCTGAGTACATAATCGGCCACGGCTACCAAAGTATATTCTTCACCAAACATTGCTCCGTCGTTTGAAATAAAGGCCAACCGATCTACATCCGGATCTACTACAATTCCAAAATCAGCTTTTTCTTGAACCACCAAAGCACAAATATCGCCCAAGTGTTCTTTTAAAGGCTCGGGATTGTGCGGAAAATGTCCGTTGGGTTCGCAATACAATTTAACCACTTCAACACCCATTTGTTCCAACAAATTAGGAATAATGATTCCGCCAGATGAGTTCACACCATCTACCACCACTTTAAATTTTCGCTTTTTGACAGCTTCAACATCTACCAAGGGTAAGTTTAAAACTTCATCAATGTGAATATCCATATAAGCGTCATGGGTATGTACGGTTCCTAGATGGTCAACTTCTGAGAAATCAAAAGCTTCGGCCTCAGCAATGGCTAAGATTTCGGCTCCGTCGGCTCCGCTTAAAAACTCTCCTTTTTCATTGAGCAATTTAAGGGCATTCCACTGTTTCGGATTGTGTGAAGCGGTCAAAATAATTCCGCCGTCGGCTTTTTCAAGTGGTACGGCTACTTCAACGGTAGGAGTTGTAGACAAACCTAAATCAACCACATCAATGCCCAATCCAATTAATGTATTTACCACCAAATTGTGAATCATCGGGCCTGAAATTCGCGCATCGCGACCGATTACAACATTGAGTTTTGCCTTGTTGTGGTGCTTTTTGAGCCAAGTACCATAGGCAGAGGCAAACTTAACCGCATCAACCGGAGTGAGGTTATCGCCTACCTTTCCGCCAATGGTTCCGCGGATGCCTGAAATAGATTTTATAAGTGTCATACGCTATTTTAATTTTATTAAACGCTGAGCAAATATAATCAGCCCAAATGAAATGAGCCCTGAAAATCGATGTGTGTCTTATAAAATCGCTAAATTGTGCCTATGAACTTTTTAGCACATATTTATTTATCGGGCAATGATGAACTCATGAAGATTGGCAATTTTATGGCCGACGGCATCCGAGGAAGTCACTTAGAATCATGGCCAGAAGGCGTTGTCAAAGGCGTTCGGCTTCACCGCGCGATTGATACCTATACCGATGCGCATCCGGTATTTAGACAAAGTACCAAGCGTTTGCATGCGCGATATCATCATTATGCGGGTGTAATTGTAGATTTAATTTACGATCATTTTTTAGCCAAAAATTGGTCTGTATACAGCCCAGAACCTTTAGAAAAATTTGTTCAGAGATTTTATGATTCGCTGGAAAACAACCGCGATTTATTGACTGAAAAAACGATTGGCCTTTTGCCGTATATGTTGCAGTATAATTGGCTTGTGAGCTACCGAAGCATGGAAGGTTTGGGTAGAATTCTACACCAAATGGATTACCGAACCCAACAGCGCTCAGGGATGCGCCATGCCATAGAAGAGCTCGAAAAATTTTACGATGAATTTGAACAAGAATTCACTTTGTTTTTTGCTGATCTCAGAACGTACGTCCAACAAAAAAGCACCGAGTTATGAAGCGATTTTTAGGTTGGCTCATGTTGGGTTTTGCTGCGGTTTCATTTGCGCAAAAAGGCATTACAACCCAACATGCAATGGTGGTTTCGGCCCGAATAGAAGCCTCAGAAATTGGTGCCGAAATCATGAAAAAAGGCGGCAATGCGTTTGACGCCATGATTGCCACCGAACTGGCTTTGGCAGTGGCTTATCCGTATGCCGGAAACATAGCCGGCGGTGGTTTTATGGTGTACCGAAAAGCCGACGGAACCACCGGAGCATTAGACTACCGCGAAAAAGCACCGGCAGCCGCACAGCGGAATATGTATTTAGATTCCCTAGGAAACCCCATCGATCAACTCAGTACACAGGGTGCTCGGTCAGTGGGGATTCCGGGCACTATAGCCGGAATTTTTGCAGTGCACCAAAAATTTGGAAGTCTGCCCATAAAAACCTTGATGGCACCGGCAATTGCGCTGGCTAAAAACGGTGTAGTCATCACCGAAAAACAAATGCAACAAATAAGTAAAAACCAAAATGAAATCATTCAAGTCAGCGGACCAAAAACCCTGTATGCAAATAATTTTCATGTTGGCGATGTCATCAAATATCCTGCGTTAGCAAAAACCCTTGAACGCATCAGCAAGCAGGGTAAAGAAGAATTTTACCAAGGGGAAACGGCGCAAAAGTTAGTGTCATTTTTACAACAAAAAGGCGGCATCATCACAATAGATGATTTAAAAAATTACCAAGCAGTTTGGCGCAAACCGCACAGTTTTCAATTCAAAAATTTGCGCATTATATCTATGTCGCCACCCTCAAGTGGGGGCATTACCCTGAACCAAATCATGAAAATGATTGCCCCTTACCCACTCAAAAAATACGGTCACAACCAAGCAAACTATGTACAATTACTCACCGAAGCAGAACGCCGCGCTTATGCCGACAGAAACTTTTTTTTGGGCGACCCTGATTTTGTTAAAATTCCAACAAATCAATTAATTGATCCGAATTATTTAAAACAGCGCATGAGTGATTTTTCATTCAGACAAGCCAGTACCTCAACGGCAGTAGGGCACGGAAACATACAAATTTCTGAAAGCAACGAAACCACCCACTACTCTATTGTAGATGCCCAAGGAAACGCAGTATCGGTCACCACCACCCTCAACGGCGCTTATGGTTCAAAGTTGTATTGTGATGAATTGGGTTTTTTCTTGAACAATCAAATGGACGATTTTAGCCTGAAACCCGGCACGCCCAACAGCTACGGACTTGTGGGTGCCGAAGCCAACAGCATTGCGCCCAACAAACGCATGCTGAGCTCAATGACGCCTACCATTGTTGAAAAAAACGGAAAACTCGAAATGGTTTTGGGTTCGCCGGGTGGTTCAACCATCATCACCTCAGTGTTGCAAACCATTCTCAATACCGAAATTTTTGAAATGAACATGCAACAAGCGGTAGATGCGCCCAGATTTCACCACCAGTGGTTGCCCGATGAAGTGGTGTTTGAACCCGACAGTTTTGACGCGCAAACCCTTAAAACCCTGCAAGAGCGCGGCTATAAAACCCTACAAAAAGAAATGCCTGTAATTGGCAAAGTAGATGCAATTCGTTGCCAACCCAATGGCCAGTTAGAAGCCGGTGCTGATAAACGCGGTGACGATGCAGCAGCCGGTTTTTAAACTATTTGTACTATCTTTGTCGATTATTTTCTAAAAATAATGTTGCGCAAATTTATCCGTAGAACCGAACTTATTGTCAGCTGGGCCAAAAGCAAGCTCACCAACAAACAGTTTATTTTCTTGTCGAGTGTTTTGGTAGGAATTTCAGCGGCTTTTGCGGTGATTCTGCTCAAATCATTTGCGCACAAAGTGTACTCATTTGCTACTTCGGTCAACGGAATTCTCAAACTCAGTTTCATCAATTCGGTTTTGCCTATTGTGGGGATTTTACTCACTGTGTGGGTGATCCGAAAACTTTTGGGCGGGAGTATTGAAAAAGGCACATCGCAGATTTTGTATGCCGTAGCCAAAAAAGCGGGCATCATTCCTAAAAAACAAATGTATGCCCAAATTGTGACCAGCTCACTTACCGTAGGCTTGGGCGGATCAGCAGGATTAGAAAGCCCGATTGTAATTACCGGAGCGGCCTTTGGTTCAAACTACGCGCAGCGCTACGGTTTGGGTTATAAAGACAGGACTTTGCTCATTGGTTGTGGCGTTGCGGCTGGTATTGCCGCAGCCTTTAACGCGCCTATTGCCGGCGTTTTGTTTGCTATTGAAGTTTTGCTCGTAGATGTAAGCATCTCTGCCTTTACCCCGATTATGATATCTGCTGCTACCGGCGCTTTGGTATCGGCCATTATATTAGATGACACGGTACTTTTGAACTTTAGCCAAGAGCAAAACTTCAATTACAAAAACACGCTCAATTATGTCATGTTGGGCTTATTTACTGGCTTTATTGCGGTGTATTACGCTCGAAATTTTCAAAGAACCGAACACTTTTTCTCCCGACTCAAATTAGGCGTTTACAAAAAAGCCTTGTTGGGCTCACTCCTATTAGCAGTGATTATTTTTGTGTTTCCGACTTTGTTTGGCGAAGGTTATGAAAGTATTAGAATGCTCTCTGACGCTGATCCGGGACAAATGCTAGACAATACGCTTTTTAGCAATTGGCGACACAACACTTGGGCCTTGATCATTTTTGTGGGCTGTACCATGATGTTCAAAGCTTTTGCTACCGGAATTACCTTGGGCAGTGGCGGAAACGGAGGTAACTTTGCCCCTTCATTGTTCTTGGGTTCTTATGCCGGTTTTTTATATGCCAAGACACTCAACACCCTGGGCCTAGCTCATTTGCCCATCAGCAATTTTACCTTGGTAGGCATGGCAGGTATTTTGAGCGGATTGTTTCATGCGCCGCTCACCGCGATCTTCTTGATTGCCGAGATTACCGGAGGTTATGATTTGATGATTCCGCTGATGATTGTATCCTCAATTAGCTATGCGCTATCAAAAAGATTTGAGCGGCATTCGCTTGATGTAAAACAACTTGCCCGCAAAGGCCACGCTTTTACCAACAACAAAGACAAGAACATTTTATCCAACTTAGAAACTGAAAAAATCATTCAGACAGATTATTTGACTTTGGCTCCAGATGACAATTTGGTGCAATTGGTAGATTTGATTTCACATTCAAACCAAGTCATTTTTGGTGTTGTCAATAAAGAAAAAGAATTGATGGGTATCGTGCATTTTAATGATGTGCGCGAGATTATTTTCAGCAACTTCAAAGTGAAATACACCCCAATTTCTGAGGTCATGGTTCCGGCCCTAGAGGTGGTTTATCCAACCGACAGCATGGAAACCGTGATGAATAAATTTGAAAAAAGCAAAGTCAATTATTTGCCGGTGATTAAAAATGCCAAATACTACGGCTTTATCTCAAAAGCCCATGCACTTGAGGCCTACAGAGAAAAATTAAAGGCAATGATTATTGAGTAATCACCCGCGCATAGGCCACCTGAGTTGAGGGGCAAAAAGTTTAAAATATTACGTTCCAGTTTAATTCTCTTTCTGCCTTTAAAACTTGCAGTGATGTTACAGTTGCTCCATAAATCCGTTACGCAACAGCTTCATTAACTCAACCACTCATTTGCACGAAAGACCTGCCGTCATGCAGTGGAAGCGGCAGCCAGCAGAGCAGCGAAGACTAAAGCGAACAGCCTGACCCGCAGGGGGCACCCAAATTCAAAACAGGCATAGCATTTTTACTTTAATGATATATATTTTATTGTAATTTAATTTTTATTTATTGTTTTTCAATAAATATTTATTATTTTTGACGTGTTCATTTTAAATTATTTGTATCATGAAAAATCAATCAGATTTTATTTTTAAAGGGTTACACATTGTAGCTTGGATTATTTTTGTGGGGCTGTGCATTGAAGCCGGAGCCTTGTTGGTGAATTTTATTTACAGTATATTCAAGCCTGAAATTGTGGGGCATTTATACGAAAAGCTTGACTTGAGCCAAATGTATGCCGTAAATAAATGGGTCTATTTTGGGATGTATAGTTTTATATTGACGATTTCATTCTTAAAAGCGTACTTGTTTTACATTGTTATCAAACTTTTACTAAAACTTGATTTGGCCCAACCTTTCAACACTTTTGTATCTGAACAAATTGCCCAACTGAGTTATTATGCGCTTTCAATTGGGCTGGTAAGTTATATTGCGCGTCAGGTGGCTCGGGGTTTAAACAATGAGTTTGATGTGGCGCCTTTAGAAAAATTCTGGGCCGACAGCCAAGCGTTTATTTTGATGGCGGCGGTAATTTATGTAATCTCGGTTATTTTTGCCAGAGGTGTTGAACTTCAAGAAGAAAACGATTTAACGGTGTAAGCTATGGCAATTGTAGTAAACTTAGATGTAATGATGGCCAAGCGCAAAATGTCGCTCAACGAACTTTCGGCCAAGGTTGATTTGACCTTGTCTAACTTGTCAATCCTGAAAACCGGAAAAGCCAAAGCCATTCGGTTCAGTACCCTTGAAGCCATTTGTGCGGCCTTAGATTGCCAGCCGGGCGATATTTTAGAATATGTAGTGTGACCGTTTGGGGGAATATGTCCCGAATATCAAATACCTTTTTAGTATGTCAAACGAACGAATATATAAAATGATTTTTGCCGGTGTGTATCCGCTGTATGTGCAAAAAGCCATGAAAAAAGGCCGTACACAAGCCGAAGTTGATGAGGTGATTGGCTGGCTCACCGGATTTAGCGAAACAGAACTGCAACAACAAATTGAACGCAAAACCACCTTTGAAACCTTTTTTGCCGAAGCTAAACTTCATCCGAATGCACACAAAATTACCGGTGTAATCTGTGGTTATCGCTTAGAGGAAATTAACGATGCCTTGGTGCAAAAAGTGCGTTATTTAGACAAGCTGATTGATGAATTGGCCCGGGGCAAAGCGATGGAGAAGATTTTGCGCAGCTAGTTTAATACTTATTTGGCATTGTACATTTATAATACTACATTGGTTTTTTGATGAACATGACCGGAAAAATAAAATATCAATTCACCGCGCAACCTTGGCAACATCAAAGCCCGGGCGGTTGGTGGTTTGTAACTTTGCCCACTGAAATATCGGCTGAAATCAGAACGCATTTAAAAGAATTTGAAGAAGGCTGGGGCCGATTAAAAGCCCGCGCACAAATCAATCAACACCCATGGGAAACGGCTATTTGGTTTGACACCAAAGCACAAAGCTATTTGCTGCCACTAAAAGCCGATGTCCGAAAAAAAGCTGATATAGTGATTGGAAAAACCATCGAGCTAACCATTTGGGTATAAAATGCTGCAAGCCATAAAAAGTTTCGCTGAACTCAATTACATCTTACTTAAATTGAATAACTTAGCAACACCCAACGCAGAATATTCAATTTAAACGCCTTTATTATGATTCAAAAACTATTTTTTCTGGTCTTCGCCCCTAGCCTTATTCAAGCACAAACTACGCTGATTCCCGATGCTCGTTTTGAGCGCGCCCTGATTGAACTGGGCATTGATACCGATGCCACCCTCAATGGCCAAATGGCTACGCAAGATGCTTTAGCAGTCACATCGCTTGAAATCAGTCAAGCCTCACTACCTAATTATCCGTATCCGGCAGCTGATTTTTATGACGGATTGATCCATGATTTTACCGGACTCGAAGCATTCGTTTACATAGAACTACTCAGCATTAGTTTAACCATGGCCGAACAAATCAATTTGAACAGTTTGGTTAATTTAAAGTACTTAAATTTTGGAGACAATATGCTTACAAGTATTGATGTTTCGCACAATACGCTTTTAGAAAAAATTGAGTTAACCAATGGTGGTGATGTTTATCCGCTAAACAGTATTGGTGAACTTGATTTTAGCCACAATCCAAACATTAATTATATCAACTCAGGCGGTGTTGGACAAATCAACCTCAACAACCAAAACAATCTTGAAAATATATTCTTGAATGTGGGTTGTAGTTTTTGTTGGGGTGATCCATCTCCGGCTAGTGTATGTATTGAAGTAGACAATCCATCGGCGGCTGTTAACAATCAATTTCCATACAGCACATGGACGATCTATCACGGAAATACAACCGTACATTTTACAGATGATGCAGCACTTTGTGTTTTGGGTAATGAAACTTTTAAGCAACAACCCATAACGGTAGCTCCCAACCCAACCCAAGATGTAATTCAACTACAAACCTCAGCAGAAATAAACGAAGTCAAACTCTACGACCTTACCGGAAGATTGGCCTTACAACAGCACAAGCCCGGAAAAACCATAGCTTTAAACGCATTGTCTAGCGGGGTTTATCTGCTTGAAATACAAACCAATCAAGGTGTTTTCAGAGAAAAACTCATCAAAGAATAAAAAAGCAGCACCCATTCGGCACTGCTTTACAAATAAGTTTTTTGTTGGGTTAAAACTAAGTCAATAACACCAGAGGTATTTCCTGACCGGTTTGCTCTTGAATGATGGGTCTGATGAAAAACCAAAGCATCAAGTGAAATAATTCGGGCACATCGGGCTCAGCTTGAATAGATAAACCCACCACAGCATTTTGTGCACTCAAGGCATAAGTGATTATTTTTTTTTGATTGTGAATGATTGAAAACTCAACCAGCGGACAATTGTCTATCTTGATTTGATAACTTTTAGCTTGATGTTCTAAGTTCCACGAATTTGAATACCAACTCTTGGGTGCTACCCTCAAAACTTCCATTCCCTGATTGTTGAGAACAACTAATTTACTCTTCCAAAAACCTATTCTTTTTATTTGATAGGTTTGCTGCTCTGACATGAGTAAAACGCTGGCCGTTTGCCCATATTTTTGCAGTTGTAAAGTTCCGCGCACTTGTCCGTTTACTTGAAACGCATACTCGTTTTGATTGATTTGTATCCATTGCATTTCCATAACGCTATTTGTTTTATCGAGTAAGTAAAAAATATACAAAATCGTTACGCCCTTTCAAGTTAAGAAATAATGACCGCTGCTTTAAGTATGTGTTTAAAACTGAAATTTGTAGCCAAAATCCGGATAAAACCCAATTTGATCAATCCGATTCACTTGTTTGGTAACGCGGTTGTAGCGATTGATGAAAATATTATCGTTGTCAGTTACGTTCTGCAATTCAAGATAAATTAAATGCGATTGCTTCTTTTTACTGCTGTTGAATTTGAATCCGGTGCGTAAATCCAACCTATAAAAAAAACTCCCTTCGCATTCAGCCAAAATTAATTTGATGAAAAAAAACTCTACGAACTGCACTGACAAATTACCCAATCTACAAAACAGCACGCGCAGAAATCTTTATTAAATCAAATCAAAAAATTGTTTGTTTGTTTATCTGAATTTGAAAGGAGTTAACAATATGATTCAACACTGAGGATATTTATTCAAACATAGGTTAAGTATTTTGAATGATTAAAAAATACAAAGGCATGCCTACGGTAATATTAAACGGAAACGTTACCCCAAGCGCCATAGGAACGTACAAGCCCGGATTGGCTTTGGGCGCAGCAATTCTCATTGCGGCCGGAACCGCGATGTATGAAGCACTTGCTGCCAAAACCGCCAGCATAAATCGGTTGGCCATATCAGCGGTTACCCACTGACTGCTGTAGGCCACCAAAATGCCATTCAATGCCGGAATCAGTAATGCAAAAAGAGTTACAAACCAGCCGTATTGCATAAAAGCTTTGAATCGTTTGGCGGTTACCATGCCCATTTCAAGTAAAAAAATGGCCAAAAAGCCTTTGAAAATATCTGTTGTAAAAGGTTTGATTCCCTCGGCTTGTTTGACATCGGCAATTAATCCGATGATCAAGCTACCTAAAATGAGTAAAACACTGCCGTTGGTAAAAGAGTGTTTGACAACAGATTTTAATTTTAATTCAGAAGCATCTGAAAAAGGTTCAAAACGACGGATCAAAATGACTCCAACAATAATGGCCGGTGATTCCATGAGTGCCATAAGCGCCACCATATGACCGCCGCAACTAAGTTTTTGCATTTCAAGAAAAGAAACTGCCGACACAAATGTAACAGCGCTGACCGAGCCGTATGAAGCCGCAATAGCACCGGCATCACTAATGCTGAGTTTGCGTTTGAGGATAAAAAAAGAATACAGCGGAATCAGCGATGCCAAGAGCAAACCAAACAACAATGAGCCGATGATTTCTTGGTTCCAGACACTGTGCGCCAACTCTTGCCCGCCTTTAAAACCAATAGCAAAAAGCAAATAAAGCGATATAAACTTGCTGCTTGATGCGGGAATTTCTAAGTCGCTGTTGAGTTTACAGGCCAGAATACCCAAAACAAAAAACAACAGAGTTGGGTTGGTCAGATTGCTGATGAGAATTTCAAATTCCATGATCAATCAGTATTTTTTCTGTAAAGGCAATTCATTATAAAAGCGTTTGTTAGTTAAAAACCGAGGCAAATTTGAACAATTAAAACCATAAATTATTATATAACTTTAATATGTAAAATATAAATTATTTTAATAAATAATCGTGCCCACAACAAAAGAATCGTCCAAAAGCTGAGTATATTTACACCCATCATCAGGCATTGCTGTTTTTACAATGCTAAAAAAAAACACATTTTCTATGCGCACTTACTTGATTTTTTGCTTGCTTTTAACATCGATGCTGCTGCAAGCCCAACTAGAAAAAGGACATTACATTGCAGTGGCGGCAGGCCTGGGGATTTCATCACCCGACGACGAATCAGAAGCCGGCGGAACCGGGTTGTACGCTCAGGGCGAATATATCATTGCCCTACACAAATGGCTGAGTATTCGGCCTTATGTGGGTTTTGTAAACACCAACCGATTCAACGAAACCAAAGAATTAGATCAAATGGGGTATGCAGTAACCACCCAAGCTTTTTTTATGGGCGGCAAAGTGCGACTGCTGGCTCCGATTCGGTATGTGGCGCCTTTTATTGAAACCGGTTTGGGGGTATCTATAGGCACCTTTAAAACTTATACTGAATTTACCCAAGTAGACAAAAAAGGAATCGTAACACACATTCCTTTTTCAATCGGGTTGGCTCTGGGCAAACGCAACAACATTGAGCTTGCCTTTACCTACCAATTTCATCAATCAGTGCATCAATACAGCGGAGCCGCCGCCATAGGTTATACTTTTGCACTTGATTAAAGACTCTTTAAACACAACCGCATCAGCATTTTTTGTGACAAAACTTGAAATTTGAGGCGGTTTTGTCACAGATTTTTTTGGGAAAGAAATACTCATTGGGCAACCACAGCGTTTAAGTGTTTTAAATACCCCTTATGAAGTTCATAACTCCTTTTTTCTGTATGGCTGTAGTTTTACTACTCACAAGTTGCCAAAGCGCACGCGAACACCGCCCATGGCGCCAAATATACATTGACGAATTCAAACTTACCTATTTTGAAACACTGCTGCAAAAAGCCTTTGACCACCCACAATTTCAAAAAGCCACCGCTGCTGACCGCAGCCATTTTTCAGAACCCATCCTCACCGAATCATCGCGCGCACTCATAGAGCAATACACCACCCAAGACGCAGCCCAAATCAAACAAGACTCGATACAAAGCCTGGGTCAGCGCGCCGAAGGTGCCCAAGGCAAACAGGTTTGGCGTTTTGCGTTGGAGCGTTATAAGAGTAAGTGGTTGGAGGAGTTGGCGGAGGGGGAAGTTGGGAGGGTGGAATAAGTTGACTTATTCAAACCAACCATTTTTGGTTTTAAACAATGACATTAAAAATGTTGAAAAGAAATCTTCTAATTAAAAAAATAAAAGATACTTTATCAATATTTTTGGACAAATTATGACCAAAATGAATCTTCTAAAAACAAAAACTTCAGGAGAATATCTTAGAACTTTAAGAGAAAATGCTGGCTATACACTGAAGCATGTTTCAGAAAATATTGGTGTTGATATTTCTTTATTGGCCAAATTCGAGCGAAATGAAAGACAACCCTCAAAAAGCATAATTAAACTTTTTTCTATTTTCTTTAAATGTGATGAAAGAGAGCTGTTGAATCAATTTTTAAGTGACCAAATAGCTTACAAAATAATTGATGAAGAAGCCGATATAAGCATCCTAAAAGTTGCTGAAGAAAAAGTAAAATACCTTAAAACAATTCACAATGGAAAATCAAATTAAAGTAGTAGAATTATTTGCTGGAGTTGGAGGGTTTAGACTTGGACTTGAGGGATGGAATGGAAAATCTGCATCTTCTAGTTACAAAAAATCACTTAAATCAAATTACAAAGTAGTATGGAGTAATCAATGGGAACCTTCAACTAAAACACAACATGCTTCATTGGTTTATGAAAATAAATTTGGGAAAGAACATCACTCAAACGAGGATATTGCTCAAGTTGAAGTATCAAATATTCCCGACCACGATTTATTAGTTGGTGGTTTTCCTTGTCAAGATTATTCTGTTGCTACAACACTAAAAAACTCGAAAGGCCTTATAGGTAAAAAAGGAGTTTTATGGTGGAGTATCCACAAAATTCTATCAGAAAAACAGCGCAAACCTAAATATATATTTCTTGAAAATGTTGACAGACTTTTAATCTCACCATCTGGACAAAGAGGGCGAGATTTCGCTATCATTCTTCAAAGTTTGAATGAATTAGGTTATGCGGTTGAATGGCGAGTAATAAATGCCGCTGATTATGGGATGCCACAAAGACGAAGAAGAGTATTTATCTTGGCTTATTATATTGGAACTAATATTTATGAAAGTATTCAAGAAAGTAAACCAATAGAATGGATTTTAGAAGAAGGTACCTTAGCAGAATCATTTCCTGTAAGATTAGAAAAATCAATCCCTCCAACAGAGTTTAAACTTAAAGGAGACATAGTTTCTATTTCTGAAAATTTCAACAAAAAAGAGAATTCAGGGTTATTTGAAAATACAGGAATCATGATAAATGGAATGGTTACTACAATCAAAACAAAACCAAATTATGATGGCAAGTATACATTATTGGGTGATTTAATTCAAAATGGTGAGGTAACTTCTGAGTTTTATATTGATAATAAAGACTTTGAAAAATGGGAATATTTGAAAGGCCCTAAAAAAGAGATGAGAAAAAATGCTCAAGGCTTTGAATATCATTACAGTGAAGGCGGTATGATTTTTCCAGACCCACTAGATAAGCCTTCAAGAACAATAATTACTGGTGAAGGCGGAAAATCTCCTTCAAGATTTAAACATGTAATTCAAACTCCAAAAGGCTATAGAAGACTATCTCCAGTTGAATTAGAAAGACTGAATATGTTCCCTGATGACCATACTAAATTAGAGGGTGTTTCTGACACTAAGAGGGCTTTTTTTATGGGTAATGCTCTGGTAGTTGGTGTTATTGAGAAAATTGGAGTGGCTTTAAATCAAAAAATTAATAATGAAGTTCCCGTATAACCCAAAAGACAAAAACTCGATTATTGAATATGCAAAATTACTCAAAGGCAAAACTTTGAGAGAGTCCTGTGACTCTAGTGTTTTGCAACATAAATATTCTGGAAAGGGTAATTTCGGTCAAGTATTAGAGAAGTTTTATTTTGGTTATGAACCCAATTCTCTCGCAGAGGCTGATTTTGCTCAAATTGGAATGGAGTTAAAATCTTCGCCTTTAAAACTTTTAAAAAATAAGCAATACCGCTCCAAAGAACGATTGGTTCTCAACATTATTAATTACATCAAGGTAGTTGAGCAAAAATTTGAAGAAAGTGATTTCATTAAAAAAAACGCAAGTATCCTTCTTATCTTTTATTTACACGAATCTGGCGTTGATATTTTAGACTTAATGATTAAACTAGTTGATGAGTGGAACATTCCTCCTACTGATTTAGAGATTATCAAGCAAGATTGGGAAAGAATAAATCAAAAAATTTTAGAAGGTAAGGCACATGAACTTTCAGAAGGCGACACCTTTTATTTGGGTGCTTGCACAAAAGGCGCCAATGCTACTTCAACTAGACTACAGCCTTTTTCAAATATTCCAGCCAAACAAAGGGCATATTCATTCAAACAAGGCTATGTCAATCACATCATAGCATCAATAGCAAATGAACCGTCTGAAATATACGGAAGATTAATACAATCTGTTGATATCGCTAGAGGTAAAGGAATAGAAGAATTTGTTATTGATAAATTCGAGTTATTCTATGGAAAATCAGTTGAGCAGATAATTTTAGAGACAGGAATAGAAATTAATCAAAAAGCAAAGAGTTTTTATTACAACCTAACTAAGTCAATTCTCGGTATTAGTCTAGATAAAAAAATTGAAGAATTTGAAAAAGCTGACATTATTATCAAAGCAGTTAGAGTTGAGCACGATGACAAAATCATTGAAAGTATCTCATTTAAAAAATTCGATTTTAAACAATTAACCGAAGAAAACTGGGAAGATTCAGAATTTAAAAATATTTTAGAACAAAAGTTTTTATTCATCTTTTTTAAAGATATTAAAGGAATTAGAGTACTTCATAAAGCGAAATTCTGGAATATGCCTTACAATGATATTCTAGAAGCTAGAAAAGTTTGGGAGCATACCAAAAACATCATCTCAACAGGAAATATTGTTAATGAAATAATGCCTAATGGGACTAGAAAAACAAATTTCTTAGGTAAAAAAGATAATAAAGTTTCACACGTTAGACCACATGCTAAAAATGCAAAAGATACAACGGCATTACCAGTGCAAGATATCTTAACACAAGAAAATGAATATACTAAACATTGCTTTTGGTTGAATAATGATTACATCAAAAACAATATTTATTTGAAGGACTAATCTGAATTTATAAAACTATAATTCATCCCCCCACTCTCACCCACCCCCCCCATATCATCTTCGCCTTTTCTTTCTTAAAACACCTATTTTACAAACAACACGCAAACAACACGCAAAGAAATTTTTCTGTTTCATCCACATTTACCGGCTGCATTGCTGTGGCAAAACCTTTCTAAAAACACATTTTGCCACAAAGCAAACTGTTTCATCAAATATGCCTCATACATGGAGCGCAGCTGCTCAGGCACTCAGCTGCTCAGCTGCTCAGGCACTCAGCATCTCAGGCACTATTTTTATCGCACACTATACCCCAAAACAAAACCGAAAATAAATACCTTTGCGCTTTGCAAAAAAACCATGTTTACAGATTCTATAGAAGTGCTCGGTGCCCGAGTGCACAACCTCAAAAATATTGACATCAGCATACCGCGCGAGCAACTTGTGGTCATTACCGGACTCTCGGGTTCGGGCAAGTCATCACTGGCTTTTGACACTATTTATGCCGAAGGGCAACGCCGTTATGTGGAGACTTTTTCGGCCTATGCACGCCAGTTTTTGGGTGGCTTAGAACGCCCCGATGTAGATAAAATTGATGGCCTCTCGCCGGTGATTGCCATTGAACAAAAAACCACGAGCAAAAGTCCGCGCTCTACTGTGGGTACCATTACCGAGGTGTATGACTTTTTGCGACTCTTGTTTGCGCGTGCCGCCGATGCCTATAGCTACAACACCGGTGAGCTCATGGTGTCTTATTCTGATGAACAAATCAAATCGCTCATCATCAAACATTTTACCGGCAAACGCATCCATATTTTGGCACCGGTAGTTCGGGCGCGTAAAGGGCATTACGGCGAGCTTTTTCAGCAGATTGCCAAGCAGGGATTTTTGCGCGTGCGCGTAAATGGCGAAATCAAAGAAATCACCCCAGGCATGAAGCTAGACCGCTACAAAACCCATGATATTGAAATAGTCATTGACCGCTTGCTCATAGAAGCTTCTGCCGATGCCAAACAAGCTGAGCAAAATGATTTGCGCTTATCCCAAAGCATACAAACGGCCATGTACCACGGCGACAACATCTTGATGATACTGGACCAAGACACGGATGAAGTGCGCTATTTTAGCCGCAATTTGATGTGTCCGACCACGGGTATTTCGTATCAAAACCCCGAGCCGAATTTGTTTTCATTTAACTCGCCCAAAGGTGCTTGCCCGCATTGCAATGGTTTGGGACATGTAGATGAAATCAACCTCAAGAAGATTATTCCGAACCCCAAATTATCCATCAAAGCCGGAGGATTGGCTCCGCTGGGCGAATACAAGAACAGTTGGATATTCAAACAACTTGAAACCATTGGCGAGCGCTTTGGCTTTAAAATGACCGATGCGATTGAAAAGATTCCTGAAGACGCTATGGAGATTATTCTGTATGGCGGACGCGAAAAGTTTAACATAGAATCAAAAACTTTGGGCGTGACCAAAGAATATAAAATTGAGTTTGAAGGCATTTCGCACTTTATCAAAAACCAACACGACGAAAGCGGTTCGAGCAGCATTAAACGCTGGGCCAAAGAGTTTATGGATGAGGTTTTGTGCCCGGAGTGCAACGGTTCACGTCTCAAGAGAGAAGCACTGTATTTTAGAATCAACCACCAAAACATTCAGCAGCTTTCAGAAATGGACATTGCTGATTTGGCCGTTTGGTTTGACCAAATAGACACCCTACTTACAGACAAACAAAAACAAATTGCCACCGAAGTCATCAAAGAAATCCGCGATAGACTGCACTTTTTGGTCAACGTGGGCTTAGATTATTTATCGTTGAGCCGAAGTTCAAAATCACTTTCGGGGGGTGAGGCGCAACGCATTCGGTTGGCCACGCAGATTGGTTCGCAACTCGTGGGCGTATTGTATATTTTAGATGAACCCAGTATTGGTTTGCACCAACGCGACAACGAAAAACTGATTAAATCACTTGAGCAATTGCGCGACATTGGCAACTCAGTCTTGGTGGTAGAGCACGACAAAGACATGATTGAGCGCGCAGATTACGTGGTGGATATTGGCCCCAGAGCCGGACGCCACGGCGGAGAAATCATCAGCCAAGGTACGCCTCAAGAAATCCTCAAACAACATACACTCACAGCGCAATACCTTAATGGTGCGCTTGAAATTGCCGTGCCCCAACAGCGCCGAGCGGGCAACGGAAAGTTTTTAAAACTCACTGGGGCCACGGGCAACAACCTCAAAAACGCGAGCATTGAATTGCCGCTTGGGCAGCTTATTTGTGTAACGGGCGTGTCAGGGTCGGGTAAATCAACACTCATCAATGAAACGCTTTACCCTATTTTGAACGCGCACTTTTTTAATGCGGTCAAAAAACCCATGCCGTATAAAAAAATTGAAGGGTTAGAACATATTGACAAAGTCATTGATATTGACCAAAGCCCCATTGGCAGAACACCGCGCTCGAATCCGGCTACCTATACCGAAGTTTTTTCTGAAATCAGAAACCTCTTTACCATGACCTCTGAGAGTATGATTCGCGGCTATAAAGCCGGACGCTTTAGCTTTAATGTGGCGGGCGGACGTTGCGAAACCTGCGAAGGATCAGGCGTGCGCACCATAGAGATGAGCTTTTTGCCCGATGTGTATGTGGAATGCGAAACCTGTCAGGGCAAACGATTCAACCGCGAAACGCTTGAGATTCGGTACAAAGGCAAATCTATTTCAGATGTACTCAATATGACCGTGGATGAAGCCGTGGTGTTTTTTGAACACATTCCGAAGATTTACCGAAAAATCAAAACCATTCAAGAGGTGGGTTTGGGCTATATTACGCTGGGGCAACAAAGCACCACGCTTTCGGGCGGCGAGGCACAGCGCATTAAACTAGCCGGAGAGCTCTCAAAAAAAGATACCGGAAATACCTTTTATATTTTGGACGAACCCACCACCGGTTTGCATTTTGAAGACATTCGAGTGCTCATGGAAGTAATTCAAAAACTGGTAGACAAAGGCAATACGATTTTGATTATTGAACACAATATGGACGTAATCAAACTGGCCGATTATATTATTGATATTGGCCCTGAAGGTGGTAAAGGAGGCGGCACCGTAGTAGCCACCGGCACGCCTGAAGAAGTGGTCAAAAAAGGCAAAGGTTATACGGCTCCGTTTTTGAAACGGGAGTTAACCACCAGCCAAAAGCACAAATGATAAATTTTTGCGCTGATTTATTTTTTTAGCGTAATTTAGCGCGCTGTTTTAAAACCCAAAACACCCGCGGGCACAGCATGCAGCCCTGATCGAAGCAGCATCCCCGAGCACTGGGGTTCAGTGCACGGGATAACGCGCAGAGCAGGAACAGCTGCCCTAATAACCAACACAAGAATATAAATACGAAATATGAAAATACAGGATTTTGACAATGACGAGGATAAAGTAATTCAAGACAAACTCAAGCAAAAGACTTGGAATGAGATTCGCACCAATGATTCGTGGGCGATTTTCAAGATTATGTCAGAGTTTGTGAATGGCTATGAAACCATGGGGCGCATTGGTCCGTGTGTATCTATTTTTGGATCGGCGCGCACCAAACCCGACAACAAATATTATTTATTGGCCGAAAAGATTGCTTTTAAAATCAGCAAGGCAGGTTATGGCGTGATTACCGGCGGCGGCCCAGGTATTATGGAAGCCGGTAACAAAGGCGCGCATTTTGGCGGCGGAACCTCGGTAGGTCTGAATATTGAATTGCCTTTTGAGCAGCACTACAACCCGTATATTGACAAAGACAAAAACCTGAACTTTGATTACTTTTTTGTGCGCAAAGTGATGTTTGTGAAATATTCGCAAGGTTTTGTGGTCATGCCCGGCGGTTTTGGTACGCTTGATGAACTTTTTGAAGCCATTACGCTTATTCAAACCAAGAAAATTGGCAAGTTTCCGATAATTTTGGTGGGCTCTGACTTTTGGGCGGGCTTGATGGATTGGATCAAAGAAGTCATTATTGAGCGCGAGCACAATGCCAACCCCGACGATATGAATTTGTTTAGAATAGTCGATACTGAAGACGAAGTGGTTGAAGTACTGGACAACTTCTACAAAAAATACAACTTAAGCCCGAATTTTTAATCGGGCTTTTTTTTGCGCATTTTTGGCTTTTTTTATTGAGGGCAATGTGGTATTTTCACCCTGAGCTTTTGGCTTGATAAAAATTGCTTTGAACTTTAATCAACCGCCCTTGAAATCTGATCTCAAAATACTTTTGTGCATGCTCCTGCTTTGGGCCTCAGGACAAGTTGATGCGCAACATTTGGTGCAGGCAAAAGTAGTATTGGACCCGGCAAGCCACCAACTTACAATACACGAACAACTCACCTACTACAACCAAAGCAACGACACAATTAAAAAACTCATTTTCAATGATTGGAACCATGCTTACTCAAGCAAAAGTTCTTTGTTAGCTAAACGATTTTCAGATGAATTTGTGCGCAGTTTTCACTTTGCGCGGGCCAAAGAATTGGGGGCTACAAAGGTTGAAAAAGTAACCACTGATGACGGACAAAATTTGAATTGGAGCCGTTTACCAGAACAGGTAGATTTGATTGAAGTTGTACTCGAGCAACCCATATTACCCCAACAAAAACAAACTGTTTGGTTTGATTATGTGCTGCAAATTCCCAGCGACCGCTTTACTGATTTTGGCTATAATGACCGCGGTGGTTATGCACTGCGCGATTGGTTGCTGTTGCCGGCTTTATACAAAGACAAAAATTTTGTTCGCTACAGCAACGCCGACTTAGACGATGCCGCTTATGGATTAAGCGATTTTGAACTTCAGGTGACGGTTCCGGAAAATTTGAAACTTTTTACAGATTTGACCGAAACAGCTCAACAAGTAAGCAATCAAAAAACAACCTACACCCTGAGCGGAAACAAGCGAACCAATTTTAGTTTTTTTCTTGAACCAAAACCTGAATTTTACAGCTATAAAAACGATGATTTAGAGATTGTTACCGATATTCAAGAACACAAACTCAACGATATTCAAAAGGCCGTGATTATTGATCAAATTGCCAATTATGTTCAGGAAAAATTAGGCCGATATCCTCAGGCCAAAATGACGCTTTCACAAGTAGATTACAACCGAAATCCGTTTTACGGACTCAATCAGTTGCCTTCATTCATCAGCGTTTTTAGAGACGATTTTATGTTTGAACTCAAGTTTTTAAAAACCTATCTCAACAGCTATTTACAAAACGCTTTGCATTTGGATCCAAGAGCCGAACATTGGATTTATGACGGAATGCAAACTTTTTTGATGATGCAGTACTTAGAGCAATATCATCCGGAAATGAAAATGATGGGCGGTTTGTACAAATACCGATGGCTGCGTGGCTTTAACTTGGTGAGTACTACATTCAACGAACAGTACAATTACTTTTACTTGCTCATGGCGCGCAAAAATTTAGATCAAGCCCCGGGCGAATCACGTGAAAAGCTGATTCGTTTCAATGAAAAAATCGCTACCAAATATCAGGCAGGCTTGGCTTTTAAATATCTGGACAGTTATCTGGAGCAAAATCTCGTGAACCAAGCTTTATTGTCATTTGTAGCTGAAAACGCGCATCGAAATGCTACGCGGGCTGATTTTGAACAAGTTCTCAAAAGGCAAACCAACAAAGACATTAATTGGTTTTTTAAGAACAGCATTGACAGCCGAAAACCGATTGACTTCACGCTCGAAAACATCACCAAAACCCGAGACAGTGTGCGGTTTACCATACACAATAAAACGGGCGTTCAGTTGCCGGTGCCGGTATTTGGATTGTATAAAAAACAAGTGATGTTCAAACAATGGATTGAGCCGTTTGATCGCGACACTACGCTCACTGTTTCCAGAAATGCATTTGACAAGCTAGCACTCAACCACCTCAACGAAGTGCCTGAATTCAATCGTCGGAACAATTACAGAACTTTGCGCGGAGGAATTCATCCGAACAAACCGTTTAAATTTACTTTACTCAAAGATTTAGAAAACCCCTACTACAACCAAATTGTATATGTTCCATCTGTAGGATACAATTTGTACGACGGTATTACTCCGGGGCTTCGATTGCACAACAAAACCATTTTGAACCGTCCGTTTAACTATGACATCAATCCGATGTATTCTTTTAAAACCACAGCGCTCAAGGGACATATGTCCTTAGCTTACAATCAATTAAATCGTGACAGTCAATTGTATTACATTCGGTATGCACTGAACAGTTCATTGTTTAATTATGCGCCCGATGCTTCTTATTTTAAAATCAATCCGAACATTACCTTCAACATCCGCGACCAAGATTTCAGAAGCAACCACCGGCAAGCTTTTGTGCTTAAATACAGTGCAGTACAAAAACAACAAACCGATTATTTGGTTGAAACCAACATTCAGAATTACTCAGTATTTGGTTTTAAATACATAGATGCGCACAATGAAGTAGCGCACAGATTCAATTTGATTACCGACACGCAATTCTCGAATAGTTTTGGCAAACTCTCGGGCGAAATTCAATACAGAAAGCTCTTCAGCAACAGTCATCAATTTGACATTCGCGTGTTTGCGGGTGCCTTTACCTACAACCGAAACACCAATAACAGCGCTTTTGATTTTGGTCTGACGCGCATCAACGATTATTTGTTTGAACAAGAATTATTGGGCAGATCTGAAAAAACAGGCGTTTTTAGCCAGCAATTTATTATGGGCGAAGGCGGTTTTAAATCAAAAGTATCGCCTGAAACAGTCAACCAATGGCTGGTAACCAGCAATTTGAGTTTTAATGTTTGGAATTGGATCGAAGTCTACGGTGATGCAGGCTTGGTCAAAAACCGACTGAGCACAGAGAAATTTGTTTATGACAGTGGAATTCGCTTGAATTTGGTTCCTGACTATTTTGAATTTTACCTACCTGTGTATTCTAACAACGGTTGGGAAATCACCCAAAGCCAATACAACCAAAAAATACGCATTGTATTTACCATTGACCCCAAAGTATTGGTGAATCTGTTTACGCGAAAATGGTTCTAAAGATTCTTAAAAACCCTTTGACTTTTAGCAAATTATCACTGTTTTAAAAGTTTTGTTGCATTAAAAGAAATTCACTGCGAAAATTCAGGGTTAAAATCGAATTATCAAAAAAACTATATTTTACCTCTGAGCCGTCAAACAATTGGTTTTTTAATTAAATTTGTTGACCAAAGTTAAAAGTGATTCCGTTTATGACACAAGCCGAAACCAGTACCGCACTGACTTTTGAAGACTTTAAGAAAGAAGTAGTCAACGACTATAAAATTGCCGTCACCAGCCGTGAATGTAGTTTGCTCGGACGAAGAGAAGTATTGACCGGAAAAGCCAAATTCGGCATTTTCGGAGATGGCAAAGAAGTGCCGCAATTGGCCATGGCCAAAGCCTTTAAAAACGGCGATTTCAGATCAGGCTACTACCGCGATCAGACTTTTATGATGGCCATAGGTCAGCTCAGTATTGAGCAATTTTTTGCCGGCTTGTACGGACACCCAGACATCAACCACGACCCCATGAGCGCCGGACGCCAAATGGGCGGTCACTTTTCTACCAAAAGTTTAAACCCGGACGGAAGCTGGAAAAACCTGACCGAACAAAAAAATTCAAGTGCCGATATTTCACCTACAGCAGGGCAAATGCCGCGCTTATTGGGCTTAGCACAAGCCTCAAAAATTTATCGCGAAGTTGAAGGAATCGACAGCAGTTTGTTTTCAAAAGACGGAAATGAAGTAGCTTGGGGCACCATTGGCAATGCCAGTACTTCTGAAGGATTATTTTTTGAAACCATCAATGCCGCCGGGGTTTTACAAGTACCCATGGTGATTTGCGTTTGGGACGACGAATACGGCATCTCAGTACATGCAAGACATCAAACCACCAAAGAAAACATCTCAGAAATTTTGAGCGGTTTTCAACGCGACGAGCAAACCAAAGGTTATGAAATCATCCGTGTGAAAGGTTGGGATTATGCCGAATTAGTGGCTGCTTTTGAGCGTGCTTCAAAAATTGCCCGCACCGAACATGTTCCGGTGATGCTGCACGTACGCGAACTCACCCAACCACAAGGACACTCAACTTCGGGCTCGCATGAGCGCTACAAAAACGCCGATCGTTTGGCCTGGGAAGCCGAGTTTGACTGCATCAGACAAATGCGTTTGTGGATGTTGAGCTTTAACATTGCCACCGAAACTGAACTCGATGAGATTGAAGCCGAAGCCAAAAAAGCAGTTTTAGAAGGCAAAAAGAACGCTTGGAATGCTTTTATCAATCCAATCAAAGCAGAACAACAAGATTTATGTAGTTTGCTTTTAGAGGTAGCCGCACAAAGCGATAACAAAGTTTTTATCGAGAAATACGCCAATGATCTAGCCGCCGTCAAAGAACCCGGCAGAAAAGACTTATTGGTTTTGGCGCGTAAAATTCTGCGAATGGTTAATGGCGAAAGTGGGCAACCGCAATTGGCCCAATGGATCAAAAATTACACGAATACAATTCAACCCAAATACAGTTCCCACCTACATTCGGCTTCGGCACAAAATGCCTTATCTATTGCAGAAGTCAAACCCGAGTACGACGAAAATTCTGAAGATGCCGATGCTCGCGTAGTGCTCAGAGACAACTTTGATGCTTTGTTTAGCAAATATCCGCAAGCACTTATTTTTGGGGAAGACTCCGGAAACATTGGCGATGTAAATCAAGGACTTGAAGGCATGCAAGAAAAATACGGTGCTTTGCGCGTGGCGGATGCCGGTATCCGCGAAGCTACTATTTTAGGACAAGGAATTGGTATGGCCATGCGCGGCTTGCGTCCGATTGCTGAAATTCAGTATTTAGACTATTTACTCTATGCACTGCAAATCATGAGTGATGATTTAGCGACGCTTCAGTACAGAACCCAAGGAAATCAAAAAGCACCTCTGATTATCAGAACCCGCGGACATCGACTGGAAGGCATTTGGCATTCGGGCTCACCGATGGGTATGATTATTCACGCTTTGCGCGGAATACATGTTTTGGTTCCGAGAAATATGACCAAAGCCGCCGGATTTTACAACACCCTTTTAGAAACCGATGAGCCGGCCTTGGTTGTTGAATGCCTCAACGGCTACCGACTCAAAGAAAAAATGCCCACCAACTTAGGTGCATTCAAAACCCCGATTGGCGTGGTGGAAACCCTCAAAGAAGGTTCTGATATTACCTTGGTATCGTATGGTTCAACTTTGCGCTTGGTAGAACAAGCTGCCAAAGAATTGCTCGAAATTGGTATTGATTGTGAAATTATTGACGCACAATCATTGTTGCCTTTTGACATTAAGCATGACATTGCCAAAAGCGTGATGAAAACCAATCGTCTGCTGGTGATAGATGAAGATGTTCCGGGCGGCGCATCAGCTTATATATTACAACAAGTCATTGATGAGCAAAACGCTTATGAATATTTAGACAGCAAACCGCAAACCTTGAGTGCCCAACCGCACCGACCGGCCTACGGAACTGACGGAGATTACTTTTCAAAACCATCGGTAGAAGATATTTATGAAAAAGTCTATGCGATGATGCATGAGGTCAACCCGAAGAAATATCCGGCTTTATATTAAAACCATTTCCCCGATAGATTTCGGGGATTTTTTTTGAGGTACGCCAATAAAACGAAACAGACCGCGTTATCTGACCAAATGCCCAACCATGTCCAAACAGATTCTTCTTTTGATGGTGACTGTCTTTTTATTAGTTGCCTGTAATGCTGCTCAAGACAAGAATTCTGTGTCGCGTTTGTACAAAAAACTAGACATTGAAGCTGTTGATGCAACACAAAAACAAAAAACTACTGCCTTGGGTCAACAGATATTATCAACCTGCAACACCTCCTATTTAAAGCCTTTAAGCCCGAAAGACGCTACGCAGAAAGTCATTAAAAACATGACCGTTAAACGCATGACACAAACTTGCTTGAAGTACAGAACCCAATACGGAAATTTCAAAGGATTGACTTTTGTTGAAGCTTATAAAAATCGAAAAACCGATGAAATTGTATATCGATATCAGGCTAAATTTGATAAAAAAAATGCGCTTAAAGAACTGCGCATGGTAATTAATAAGCAAAATCTACTAGCATCTGTACAATCAAAAGATTGGCACAATGCTTTTGTTCCGTGATCAAACAATGAAATTGAAAATCTTACTTGCCAGTTTGGTTATGCTATTTACTGCCCTTGTTGCGGCACAAAATACGCTGACCTTTAAAAACCAAAATCTTCCGGCCACCGAAACCTGGAATTTTGTATGTGAACAATATGTGTTATTTGGCGCTACGCAACTTCAAATTGCCAAAACAGACAAAGGTGGATTACTTAAAATATCAATGCCAGCCAATGACGAGTATGCGTTTATTATGGGTAATTTGTATGTAGATTTAGCCGATGGTGCCACCCTGATTTGCACCGACAAAGGATTCAGAGAAAACAAGCAAAACCAAATGAATTCATTCTATGTCTTTTCTGCCCCTGAAATGAATCAACTCAAAAAAAACGACATCTTGCGCGTGCGCTTTCAGATTGTGAGCAAGAAGAAAAAATTTGGCAATCAATACGGTTATTTCACTGCTCAGAACAAAAAAGAATACTTTACCACCTACTACGGAACCCACGATAAAACCAATCCTACGGCTCAGGCTATAAAAGCTTTGTTGACAACACAAACAGCACCTTAAGTTGTTATCTTTGTCTATCTTTTAGTAAAACCCGCATGAATATTAAGTTGCTGGCCATTGGCAAAACTGATCAAACCCATTTACAAACGCTTATCAACGATTACGCAAAGCGGTTGTCGTATTACATTAAATTTGATTTAGAAGTAATTCCGGATATCAAAAATGCTAAAAACCTGAGCGAGCAACAACAAAAAGAAAAAGAGGGCGAATTGATTTTATCTAAAATAGGGCCTTCAGACCAAATGATTTTGCTGGATGAAAACGGAAAATCTTTTTCAAGCGTTGAATTCTCAGCTGAACTGCAAAAGAAAATGAACTCAGGTATCAAAACTTTGGTATTTGTCATTGGCGGTCCGTATGGATTTTCAGAGGCCGTTTACAATCAATCACAAGGAAAAATATCGCTGTCAAAAATGACGTTTTCTCACCAAATGGTGCGTTTGTTTTTTGTAGAGCAACTGTATCGCGGCTTTACCATTTTGCGCAATGAGCCTTATCACCATCAGTAATTACAATTCCATTTGACCAAAAAGAGCAACGGTTTCAACGGCAGGCTTTACATCGTGCACGCGCAGTATTTTGGCTCCTTTTGAAAGTGCCATCATGTTCAGGGCAATGGTTCCGTTGAGCGATTCTTCAGGCTTGATTTGAAGTGTTTTATAGATCATTGACTTCCGAGACAATCCTACCAAAATAGGCAACTCAAGCAAATTGAACAATTCAAGTTTTTGCAGTATTTCAAAGTTGTGCTCGGCTAATTTGGCAAAGCCGAATCCGGGATCAATAATCAAATCGTTGATGCCCAACAAACGAGCCTTTTGAATTCTTTCTGAAAAATATTGCATCATCTCTTTGACCACATCTTCATAATGAGTCAAACCCGTCATGGTTTGCGGATTACCGCGCAAATGCATCATGATATACGGAACTTTATACTTGGCCACCAGCTGCATCATTTCATCATCGAGCCATCCGGCTGAAATATCATTGATGATGCTTGCCCCGTGTTCAATAGCCGCCAAAGCTACTTTGCTCTGATACGTATCTACAGAAATAATGGCTTGTGGAAACTCTTTTTTAATTGCATCCAAGGCCGGAAGCAAGCGGTTGATTTCTTGGTCTGCTGCGAGCAAGGCTGCACCCGGTTTGGAAGAGGCTGCCCCGACATCAATAAAATCTGCCCCTTCAAAAAGCATGCGTTCGGTTTGTGCCAAATAATGTTCTTTTTGGGTGTATCTTCCTCCGTCAAAAAATGAATCCGGAGTCAAGTTGAGAATTCCCATGACTTTGGGGCGATCTAAACTGATCAGTTGGCCACTGCAGTTCATGGTAAATTGGGTTGTATTTGACTTTGTGAACATCAAAAAAAGTTCTATTTTTGACCCGAGACCATAGAGGTCAACCGGAAACTAGTTAAAAAAATTGCACACAAAGATAATGAAGAAAACTTCGCAGGAATACGACAAAATTATTGATTTATGTCGTACCCTATTCATTCATAAAATGACTGATTACGGCAGTGCTTGGCGCATTCTCAGACTGCCATCGCTTACAGATCAAATCTTTATCAAAGCCCAAAGAATTCGGAGTTTACAAGAAAATCAGGTACGCAAAATTGAAGAAGATGAAAAATCTGAATTCATTGGCATCATCAACTATTCAATCATGGCTTTGATACAGCTTGAATTGGGCGTAGCAGATCAACCCGATTTAGATACAGTACAAGCCACTGAGCAATATGACGTGGTCATTGGCCATACAAAAAAACTCATGGAAGCCAAAAACCACGATTACGGAGAAGCTTGGCGTGAAATGCGCGTGAGTTCATTGACTGACTTAATCTTACAAAAGTTATTGCGGGTCAAGCAAATTGAAGACAATCAAGGTAAAACACTGGTATCAGAAGGAATTGATGCTAATTATCAAGATATGATTAATTATGCTGTTTTTGCATTAATTCTCATGGAACAAGACAAGTAAATCGCTATTTTTACGCACCGTAAACAATCAAAAATGAAAAAATTTCTCGTACACTTCTCAAGAATATTTGTCGGACTTTTGTTTATTATTTCGGGGCTCATCAAACTCAATGACCCGGTTGGTTTTTCGTATAAACTTTCAGAATATTTTGGCGAGACCGTTTTAAACTTGCCCGTGTTTGTTCCGTATTCACTGGCTATTGCAGTATTTATTGTGATTTTTGAAACAGTTTTGGGCGTGATGCTTTTGTTGGGATTCAAACGAAAATTTACCGTCTGGAGTTTGCTTTTGATGATTGTGTTTTTCACATTCCTCACTTTTTATTCAGCCTATTTCAACAAAGTCACAGACTGCGGATGCTTTGGAGACGCCTTAAAACTTACCCCGTGGCAATCATTTACCAAAGATGTGGTTTTACTTTTCTTTGTTTTGATATTGTTTTTAAACATCAAGCGCATCCATCCGTTGTTCAATAACAACTTTCGCAATGCCTTGGTTAGTTTATCATTGGTTTTGTGCGGATTTATGGGCTACTGGGTTTTGAATCATTTGCCATTAAAAGATTTCAGAGCATATAAAGTAGGTACAAACATTCAAAAAGCGATGGAAATTCCGGAGGGAGCACCCAAAACGGAAGTAGAAATGATTTTTGTTTACAATGTAAACGGTGTGAATAAAAATTTTACCGAAAAAGATTTGATGAATCTGCCGGCCAATGCAAAATTTGTAGAGCGAATAGACAAAGTAATCTCTGAAGGATACAAACCACCCGTACACGATTTTACCATGGAATTAGACGGCTCTGACTACAAAGATGAATTGTTGGTTGAACCCAAATTGCTAATCTATGTAATGTATGATTTGAACAAAGCGGACAAAAAAGGTCTCGAGCAATTAGAAGCGCTCAACCAAAAAGCCAAAAAGGTCGGTTATAAAGTAATTGCTATGTCTGCATCGAATGCTGAAGAGATTGCTTCGGTCAAAAAACAATACGGTTTTACGTTTGACTTTTATTTTTGTGACGGAACCACTCTTAAAACCATTGAAAGAGCCAATCCGAGCATCGTAGTCATGCACCAAGGAACCATTGATCAGAAAGTTCATTACAATGATATCTCAGCTTTAAAACTATAAAAAAGAAACTTGTTTTATGACTGAAGAAACCAGAAAAAAATCTTCAAACAGCGTTGAACGCATCAGAAGAGAAAAGAAAAAGCGGAACAACAACATTATTTTAGCATGTTTTTTATCGTTGTTTGTTGGGCACTACATTTTGAATTATGTAGCCACCATTGAAGAACCGCCTTTGGGTGTAACTTTTAACATTGTTTTAGGTTGTAGCATTATAGCAGTTGCCGGAATCATTATGTTTATCACCGTTAAAAGACAATACTTTCCTAAAAAGAGAAAAAAAACCAAACATATTTTTCTGGACGAAGATTACAAAGAAAAAATGTCATCCAGAAAAAAACAAAACAAAGAAACTGAAACCGAATCTTAATCAAAATTGCATCTTCTTTAAACGAATCAAATGAAAAACATCCTAACCTGCCTGCTCATGTTGGTCGTGACTTTTAGCTGCATTCAAGCGCAAAACGAATTCTCTAAAACCGCTTTAAAAGAAAACCTGCTCAATCCTGAAGGCAATCAAACTTCTTTTCAAGAAATACTCAAAAAACACAACGGAAAAGCATTGGTTATTGAATGCTGGGCCTCATGGTGCAGTGATTGTGTAAAGGCCATGCCCAAAGTAAAAGAATTGCAAGCCAACCACCCTGAGGTTGATTATGTTTTTATTTCAATGGATAAAACATCTGATAAATGGAAACTCGGTATTGAAAAACACGATCTCAAAGGTGATCATTATTTGGCCAATGACGGTATGAAGGGCATCTTCGGAACGGCCATTAACTTAGATTGGATTCCCAGATATATAGTGGTAGACAAAAACGGAAAAATTGTTTTGTACCGCGCCATTGAAACTGATTTTGAAAAAATTGACAAGACTTTAAATAACCTAAAATAATGAGACACCCAATTGTTGCCGGAAACTGGAAAATGAACAAAAATGCTGAGGAAACTGAAGATTTGCTCAACGATTTGATTGATCAACTACCCACAGACAAAGAAGTAGAAATCATTGTGGCTCCTACTTTTATCAACTTGGCTTCGGCAGTAGATCACTTAGAGTTTACCAATATATCGGTAGCAGCGCAAAACATGCATCAAGCTGAAAGTGGCGCCTTTACCGGAGAAATTTCGGCAGATATGCTCAAAAGCATTGGTGTTCATACCGTTATTTTAGGACATTCAGAAAGACGCTCTTTGTTTGGCGAAACTGATGCTATTATTGCAGCTAAAGTCAATCAAGCGCTCAAATACCACATGCGTGTAATTTTCTGTTTTGGCGAAGAACTCAAAGATCGTCAAGAGCAACAACATTTTGCAGTGGTTGAAAGCCAATTGCGCAACGGTTTGTTTCATTTGGAGGCTTCGGCCTGGGAAAATCTTGTATTGGCTTATGAACCGGTTTGGGCTATTGGCACCGGAGAAACTGCTTCACCAGAACAAGCACAAGAAATGCATGAATTTATCAGAACAACCATCCGCAAAAACTACGGAAACGAAGTGGCAGATGATCTGGCCATTTTGTATGGCGGGAGCGTGAAACCTGATAATGCACGCGAAATCTTTTCAAAACCTGATGTTGACGGAGGGCTCATAGGCGGTGCGGCTTTAAAAGCCTCTGACTTTGCGGCAATTGTGAGCGCAGCAGGTTAATATTTACTGACAAAAAAACATTCATGTCAAACGTATATCTCGGGTATCATTTTACCATTGAACCAAAAGAACTAGGCTCAGAAATCTTGATTGCTGAATTAGGCGAATTGCCTTTTGAAAGTTTTGTAGAAACTGATTTTGGCGTTACCGCTTACATTCAAAAAAATTTATGGCACGAAGGCATGCTCGATGATTTATTCGTTTTACAATCCGGAGAATTCACCGCTAGCTATACTGTTGAAGAAATTGAACAAGTCAACTGGAACGAAGCTTGGGAAAAGAATTTTGATCCCATTGATGTGGACGGGATTTGTCATATTCGCGCTCCGTTTCATCCTAAAACCGATGCACAATTTGACATTGTCATTGAACCCAAAATGAGTTTCGGCACCGGACATCATGAAACCACACACATGATGATTCAACATATACTCGAAATGGAAGTTGCCGGGAAAGCTACTTTAGACATGGGTTGCGGAACGGCTATTTTGGCCATTTTGGCTTCAATGAAAGGCGCTGACCCAATTGATGCCATTGACATTGACCATTGGTGTTATTTGAATTCTATTGAGAATGCCGAGCGCAATCACATCCAAAACATAAAAGTTTACCAGGGCGATGCTTCTATGCTCGTAGCCCAAAAATACGATTTGATCATTGCCAACATCAACCGCAATATTCTACTGAATGATATGGCACAATATGTTGCCTGTATGAATCCGGGCAGTACGCTACTCCTGAGTGGTTTTTATGAAGATGACATCCCGGCCATAGACGCATGTTGTTCAGAATTGGGCTTGACTTGTGTGAAAAAATTAGAACGAAACAAATGGGTTTCGCTCAAATATGTAAATTAGCAGTACGTTAAAACATCTTATGCTTTATGGCTACCATTGAAAAAATACAAGAAAGTACTCTGACCCAGGAAGATATAGGAACTCAGAACGAAATTGTGCTCTACAATGACGATGTAAACACTTTTGACCATGTGATAGAAACACTCATCCACGTGTGTCAGCACACTTCAGAGCAAGCGGAACAATGTGCCATTTTGGTGCATTACACCGGTAAATGTACCGTCAAAACCGGACCGTTTGAAAAACTAAAACCACAGTGTTTGCAGCTGCTTGATGCCGGACTAAGCGCTGAATTAATTTAATTCTTCAAAATTCTACCCACGGCACAACTCATAAAAGATTGCGCTTTAGTGCTCAGCGGATTGGCTTCGCCTGCAATAGGATAACCCATATCGGCCAAAACTTTTTTGGCTTGATCTAAATCATATTGTTGCGTATAAGAAAAAGCAACGGTATTTTCATCAGCTGCTACTTTGATATCTTTGAGTAAATTCAAAGCGGCTAATTTTTGGGTAATGGTATGCGCACAACCAGAGCATTTGAGGTTTTGTACTTTTAAGACTATGGGTATCATGATATAACTTTTAATCAAAGTTACATCGCCCAAAACTCCTAAAAGGTAATATTTATCACAGAGTATAAATTAATGCGGCAATTGATCTTTGATAAGTCCATACAAGAAAGTACCGAGTAAAGCCCCCACCAAAACCAGCAATACCGGCCAAAACCCAGCACCTATTAAAATAAAGATGGGCCCCGGACAAGCTCCGGCCAATGCCCAGCCCAAGCCAAAGATGAGTCCGCCAATCCAATATCTAAACGAGCCCTTTTCTTTATCGGCAATTTGAATCGGCACACCATCGGTACTTTTAACTTGAAATCTTTTGATGAGTTGAATGCCCACTACTCCGGTGGCAATCGCTACCATGATGATTCCAAACATATGAAATGACTGAAACTGAAACATTTCATAAATACGATACCATGAAACCGCTTCAGCTTTGGTAAGCACAATACCGAAAACAAAACCAACGAGAATAAATCGAACAGACTTCATACTAAAAAATTAAGGGTAAAATAAAGTGAGACATAATAAGTCCGCCGATGAAAAAACCAACCACCGCTTTGAGCGATTGACGTTGCAAATTACTCATTCCGGCAATGGCATGGCCCGAAGTACAACCACCGGCATAGCGCGAACCAAACCCGATGAGTAGACCACCAACAAGTAATAGAACCATCATTTTGGGCGAAGTAAAAACTGAGTTGCCAAACAAAGCTTCAGGCAATAATTTACCCTGCGGCGCTTCAATGCCCATTTTTTGCAGTTGCTCTATGGTTTTGGGATTTAAATCAACATTGGTGGGATCACTCATATAATGCACCGCTACAAATCCGCCGAGCATAGCTCCTGCTAATACAAGTAAATTCCAATATTGTGTCTTGACATCAAACCTAAAAAACTCGGCATATTTATCGCCTCCGGCCAAAGTACAGAGTGAACGAAGATTCGACGACATTCCGAAAACTTTTCCGAAATAATTCAGGGTTAGCATGATAAGCGCGATTAGAAAACCCGCTATGGCCCAATGCCAGGTATGAAAAAGCATCTCCATGTAGAATTGTTTTTTAGCAAAAATAACAATTCAATTGGTTTTTGAATTTAAATGCTTGGAATCTGCTATTTTTGATTTGATTTTTAGAACCATTTTATGAAAAAGTTTACCATCGAGTTTAGATGGGCCATTCAATTTAGTTTACTTTCATTGGTTTGGCTGATTATTGAAAAAAGCATCGGACTGCACGATGAAAAAATAGCCCAGCAGGCCATCTATACCAATCTTTTTGCTTTTGTGGCCGTGACTATTTACTATTTGGCGTTGCGCGACAAGAAAAAAAACTACTACTTGGGCCAAATGGATTGGAAACAAGGAACCGTATCAGGCATTGCGCTGACTTTTCTCATAACAGCCTTGCTTCCGATGGTGCAATACATTGGGTACAATTACATCTCTCCTACTTTCTTTGACCACATGATTGAATATTCGGTGCAAAGCAAACACATGAAACGCGCGCAAGCCGAAATGTTTTTCAATATGAACAGCTACACCATCATGGGTATTTTTAATGCGTTGTCGATGGGTGTAATAACATCAGCGATTGTAGCGTTATTGCTCAAAACCAAACCTCAGAAATCATGAACCAAAAATTGATGCTTCTTTTTATAAGTGTGCTTGTGACAGCTTGTGTGAGTACCCAATCAACTTTGCAAAATGTAGATGAAAGCGCACCGGTTCCTAAACTCGATAAAGCTAAAAACGCATTTGTACTCAGTGGTAACAGCCAAGACATTAAGTATGGGTTTGATCCAGATTATCCCATCAATGTATTTTATCAAAATACGGCACAAATTGAATTGAATCAAAAAAGATATCTCAATGCACTGGCCGGTCCAAAAGGCGAAGTCATCAGTTATAAAAAAGTTGATCAATGTTGCCCATTCCCAACCAAACGAACTGAAATGGGCGCCGGCTCATTAGACGTATATGAAATTACTTGGCTGGGGCAAAAAACACCGCTCAAATTGTATCTCAATGGCTATGAAAAAGGAGCACTTTTGGTTCCGATGGGCCTGACTTTGAAGAAAGAATAACCCATTTCAGAGTGCTAAATCTTATATAAAAAAACACTTTTCTTCATCTTAAATTCATTCGTGTTTGAGTATCTTTGCGGCATCAAAATCTACTTATGAATATCCAGAACATCCCGCAAATCAAACATACCAACAGCGGCAATTTTTTCTTATTGGCCGGACCTTGCGCCATTGAAGGTGAAGAAATGGCTCTGCGTATAGCCGAAAAACTCATCGGTATTTCTGACAAACTACAGATTCCTTATGTTTTTAAAGGTTCGTTTAAAAAGGCGAATCGTTCAAGAATTGACAGTTTTTCAGGAATTGGCGATGAAAAAGCACTTAAGATTTTGCGCAAAGTTTCAGAAACGTTCCATGTGCCGACGGTTACAGACATCCACACCAACGAAGATGCTGACAAAGCTGCTCAGTATGTAGATGTTTTGCAAATCCCGGCTTTTTTGGTCCGACAAACTGATTTGGTAGTAGCTGCTGCACAAACCGGACGCACCGTAAACCTAAAAAAAGGTCAGTTTATGAGTCCGGAAAGCATGAAACATGCCGTGCAGAAAGTACTTGATTGTAACAATCAAAACGTCATGGTAACTGATCGAGGAACTATGTTTGGCTATCAAGACATGATTGTTGACTTTAGAGGAATTCCTACTATGCAACAATTTTCTACAACCGTGCTCGATGTTACGCATTCCCTGCAACAACCCAATCAAACAGCAGGTGTTACCGGGGGTCGTCCGGACATGATTGAAACCATTGCCAAAGCAGGAATTGCCGTAGGTGTAGACGGTATTTTTATCGAAACACACTTTGATCCCGCCCATGCCAAAAGCGATGGAGCCAACATGTTGCACCTTGACTTATTTGAAGGACTGATGAATAAATTAGTCGCCATCCGAAAAACTGTCAATTCATTTTAAATCAACTGTTGTTTTGAAAAAGATTTCACTTTTTACAGCACTGCTTTTAGCTGTGCTATCTACTAACGCATGGTCACAAGACATTAAAATTCAAGAAAAATACACCGCCCACAACAAGGGTAAATTTTTTGTTCATTGGGGTGGAAACCGAGAAAGTTTCAGTCGTTCTGACATCACTTTTAAAGGTGATAATTACCATTTTACCCTGTATGATGTGGCGGCGCATGACAAGCCTAAAGGTTGGCATATTGATTACATCAACCCCGCAAGAATGACCATTCCAGAGACCAATTTGAGAATTGGTTATTTTGTGAGTGATCACTACAACGTATCTATTGGACTGGACCACATGAAATATGTGATGTATCAAGACCGAAATGTAAACATCAAAGGTGACTACCCCAATCCGGGAACCTATGGAGAAATTTTACCCGATGGGCAAGTTTTACTTACAGAAGATTTCTTGACTTTTGAACATACCGACGGATTGAATTACATCAATGCAGAAGTTGCTCGTTTTGATGATGTTTCTAAATACATCGGAATCACCAATACCGATAAAATTCAAATCAACCTGACCGAAGGCTTGGGCGCAGGGTTTCTTTATCCAAAAACCAATACTAAGTTATTGGGCAAAGAACGACATGATGACTTTCACGTATCTGGTTATGGAATTTCTGCTAAAGCCGGAATCAATATTACTTTTTTCAAACATTTTTATGTACAAGGCGAATTCAAAACAGGCTATATTGACATGCCAGACATAAGAACTACCCAAGATCCGGCTGATAGAGCTTCACAGCATTTTACTTTTTTTGAACGCATTATTGCCTTTGGAGGTATTTTTAAAGTTTAAGGATAATTTAGTATTTTAAGTGTTAAATCTGTAGGATTGTTTTATAAATTAGCACATCAATCTTAAATTTTAAAACCATGAAAAAATTAATTTTAGCTGCTGTTGCATTGTTGGGATTTGCCTTTAACGGTCATGCACAAGATATGACGCAAGCAAAGGCTTCATCTGAAAAACCCAAACAAGAGGTAAAAAAAGAAGCCAAGAAAGCAGCTGATAAAGCTGCAACTGATGGCAAAGTAGTTTTGAAAAAAGACGGCACACCAGACAAGCGCTACAAAAAAACTAAAGAGGTTGTTCTCAAAAAAGACGGAACACCAGACAAACGCTATAAACAAAACAAATAGTTAAAAAAATCCCGCTTGAAGGCGGGATTTTTTTTGCTTTTTAATGAGTTCCACTGAGTTTTTGGTCAAAATCAATGCCTTGTGATTTAAGAATCTGCTTGACTTTCCAGGCGTAAAATGCCAAATACGCAAAACACAAAACACCCACTAGGTAACTCGCATGAATAGAAGTTAAATCAGCCATATAACCTTGTAACCAACTAATGATGCCTCCGCCCATAATCATCATAATCAAAAAACTACTGCCTTGGCTGGTATTCTTGCCCAGTCCGCTGATGGCCAAAGTAAAAATACACGGCCAAAGCGTACTGCAAAACAAACCAACACTGGTAAAGGCATAAACGCTGGTCATGCCTGTGGTCATCATGCCTGTGAGCAAAGCTGCTATACCTAAAAAAGAGAAAATAAGCAACATGCGCGCCGGGTTTCCTTTGCTGGCCATATCGGCAAAAATGAGTACCAAAATCACCAAAGCATATACATAAAACGGAGTTAAATCATGCTCCATGAATTTATTCACACCCAAGAAAACACCAAAAGCCAAATACGGAGCAATAAAGCGCAATATTTTTTGAAGATTCATATCGTCGGTAAACGCTTCGACAGCTCCGGTCCAACGGCCAATCATCAAACTGGCCCAATACAATGAAATAAACGGCGCAATGTCTTTGGTTTGAATCAGTAAATCTTTCTCCATATAAGCGGGCAAATTACTTGCGGTGGAAACCTCAACACCTACATAAACAAAAATACCCAGCATGCCCAGTACCAACTGCGGGTATTGTAAAGCTGATTTTCTGACTGAATTTGATTCTATATTCTCTTCAACCACCGCCTGAGGACGATCAGGAATAGAAGACATTTTGAGCAAAACCGCCACCACTAAAAAAGCAGCACCCAAAACCAGATAAGGAATTTTCACGCTTTCAATACTCATGTTGGTATTGCTTGATGAAGCGGCACCAAAAATGGCAAAACTCACAATGAGTGGTCCAATGGTGGTGCCCAAATTGTTGATGCCGCCCGCCATGGTCAGACGCTGAGAACCGGTATTAATAGGTCCTAAAGCAATGGCCAACGGATTTGCTACTGTTTGTTGCAATGAAAAACCCAAAGCCACAATAAACAAACCTGACAACATCAGTGGAAACGAACCGGTATTGGCTGCCGGATAAAACAACAAAGTACCCAAAGCTGAAATGAATAAACCCAGTGCTAATGCATTTTTGTATCCGATTCGGTTGATCAAATCACCTTTGGTTAAATAAGAAATAATCATGTAGATAATAGATCCAACGGTGTAAGCCACATAAAAAGCGACTGATACCAATTGGCTTTGCCCCTGGGTCAGGTCAAAAGCTTTTTTAAAAACGGGAATCAAAATATCGTTGCTCGCGGCAACAAATCCCCAGAAGAAGAACACAGATGCAAGAGGTACAAACTGTGCCCAATTGGTTTTTACATTTTCTGAACTCATAATTTGGTTTAGGTTAGTGGTTAGTGTTTTGCTAAAGATATTGTTTTAGGTGCTTTCTGTTCCAATGCCTTTTTTAGAGTTATGCCCAAAGCTTTCAACAAAAAAATCACCTTAATTGATGGGCACAAAACACACAGCAGCACCACCGCCTTTGGCCAAATGTAATTTGAGTTTGGATTTAGCAGTAACTTCAATTGTTTTGATTTGATAACTCATTGGATTTTCTTTCCAATCTGCTGTGGCCCCATCGATGTATAAAGTAGCTTTGTATTTTTTCCCGGGGCTTAAGAAATCTAACTTGATTTGGGTATCGCGCGGGTTTTCATCGGTAATGGATCCCAAAAACCAACGGTCAGATTTTTTGTCCAAACGCGCCACGGTTATATAATCGCCCGGCTCTGCTTCAAGGTAACGCGAATCTTTCCAATCAACCGCCACATCTTTGATAAACTGAAAAGCGTCTAAGTGTTTTTCATAGTTCTCAGGCAAATCAGCTGCCATTTGTAAAGGCGAATACATCGTAACGTACAAAGCCAATTGTTTGGCCAAAGTCGTGTGAACTTGCTCTTTTTTGCTCGGATCATAATGACTCATTTTGATTTCAAAAATACCTGGGGTGTAATCCATAGGGCCGCCCAGCAAACGTGTAAACGGCAATATGGTTTCATGCATCGGTGGATTACCTATACTCCAAGCGTTGAATTCATTACCGCGAGCGGCTTCGGCAGCTATATAATTGGGATAAGTTCGGTTGTATCCGGTTGGTCTTGAACTCTCGTGTGAGTTGACCATGATTTTGAAATCGGCCGCACGTCGGGTCACAAAATTGTAATGGCGCACCATGGCTTGCCCATCGTGCATTTCGCCGCGCGGAATGATCCTTCCAACATAACCCGTTTTCACTGCTCCGTAACCGTATTGCTGCATGAGATGGAAAGCTCTGTCCAGATGTCGCTCATAATTACCCACCGAACCCGAAGTTTCGTGGTGCATGATCATTTTTACATTTTTAAAGCGCGCATAATCATTCACCGCCTTTAAATCAAAATCCGGATAGGGTGTGGTAAAATCAAAAACGTCTTCTTTCCAGTTGCCAAACCAATCTTCCCAACCGGTGTTCCAACCTTCTACCAAAACACCATCAAAACCGTGTTGGGCTGCAAAGTCAATGTACCGCTTGACATTTTCTGTGGTAGCGCCGTGTTTTCCGGAAGGTTTCATCGATCCGTCGGCATTGTTTTGCGCATTTTGCGACCCGGCATAATCCCAGGTTGATTTGCCTACGTGCATTTCCCACCAAACACCCACGTATTTCATCGGTTTGATCCAAGAAGTATCGTCAATTTTGGATGGTTCATTGAGATTAAAAATCATTTTTGAAGCCACAATATCTCGGGCATCATTACTGATCATTATGGTTCTCCAAGGCGTTTCACAAGGTGTTTGCAAATAGGCTTTGTCGCCAAGAGCATTCGGCACCAAATGTGAATTCAAAGCGTAGTTTTTGGGATCAACATCCAAATGCATCACCGGATAATTGACCACCGCTGCCTCAAAAATATTCAAGTACAATTCATCAGCGCTTTTCATCATCAGTGGAGTCTGAACCACATATCGGCCAGATATAGATTTCATACCGATACCATTGTTCAGATCAATTTTTTGGGTATCAATTTCAGAAAGCAATGATTCAGAATACGGATATTCATTGCTGTCAAAATCACCCGGAATCCAGAATGCTTTGTGGTTGGCTACCATTTTGAACTGCGTGCGTTCATCGGCTATAATAAAATAATTCAAGTTGGGTTGTTTCGGGAATTCATAACGAAAAGCAACTCCTTCATCAAAAACGCGAAAAACCAAATTCATTTTTCGGCCACTGTTTTTTTGAATGAGCGCTACTTTGAGTTCGTTGTAGTGATTGCGGATATCTGCTTGCTCACCCAAAACCGGATGCCAAGTCTCGTCAAAAGTTCGCGTCTGAGTTTTTTCAACTGAAAACCCAGAAACCAAAGCTTCGGCTGATTTTAGCTGAATACCCAAATAACTGGGCGCTATGATTTCGCGATTTGAATAATGTACTGAATAAACAGGAGTTCCTTGAGCATCAAGTTGAAAATCGAGTTTGATTTTTTGTGACGGAGATGAAACTGTTTGGGCAATTAGGTTGAATGAAGCCCAAAAAAACAGAAGAAACCAATTTCGTTTCATGAGGTTGATTTTAAAAAATCTAAAAATAGAAAAATTGTCAAAACGATACGCTATAAAAAAAGCCCGGAAATTCTGGGCTTTGTATTTATTTTTCGTCAACGTAATCTTGAAGATATGCAAATCGCGGAGTGAGATGCCCTTTTTCAGTGACCTTGGCGCGTTCCAAAATACCATCGCGATCACCATTAAAAAAGGCTGGAATTACATGTTGCATAAACATTTCACCAAAACCTTCGCTGGCATCTTTGGGCAATTCACAGGGTAAATTATCAATAGACATCACGATGATGGCGCCCGGATGCATGTATGGAACCTCGGTATGTTCTGATGGTAAATAACCAAAAAACGGTTCTGCTATCGTGGATGCTTTGAGTGTGCAGGCAATGGGTCCGTCATCTACATCACATGAAATGTCTGCTACCACTTTGATTTTACAGTCGGCTGCACGCAACATCTCACGGCTCAAGATTTCAGGGCCATGGGCTCCGAAGAAATGTCCGGCCATAAAAATATCAGCTACTTTGGTAAAACGCTCAAAGTTAGAAGTGTATTCTGTTGGATTTTTGTAAAAGTCATATTTCTCAGCAGGTTGTCCGTCTTTGCGCTTGTAATAATCGGTCACATCAATTTGCGTATAGACCGGTTGGGCAAAATTCTTGTTCAAAAAATCATCTACTGAGACTTTTTTGGCCTTCATCCCATCTAGAATTTCTTGGGCTCCCATGGCAACTTTACCGTGACCAGTGAGTACAATTTTAATGGGTGGAAAAGTTTGACGTCTGAGCTTTTGAATCAAATCATCTTTGCTTTGAAGCGTTTCGGCTTTGGGAATATTGAATAGTTCAAACTTAACCCCAAAAGCGCGCAATCCGTTGTATGCACCAACAATTCCGGCATAACGTCCAAAACCAATCAGCCTTTTAAAATGCGCATCAACGATGGTTTCGTGGTCATACAAATCAATATTTTTAGCCAAAATTGCTTGTAATAATTTGCGGTTGTGCGCTTGCTTTTTGATGGTATGCGAAAAGAAAAAGTATTTTTTATTCGGAATCAAAGCATCAACCGGAACTTCTTTAACCCCAAAAAGCACATCGCAATCAGACACATCATCAGTGACCAATAAACCGGCTTCTTGATATTGTTGGTCTGTAAAAAAACGAATGTCTGAGCTTTCTACTTTGATTTGTGCTTCCGGATGCTCTTGCTGTAGGCGAGCCGCTTCTTCCGGGGTAAAAACAACACGTCTGTCGGGCGGTGTTTTTCTTTCTTTGATGATTCCGAATTTCATTTTGGGCAAAATTTTTCAGCGCCAAATGTAAACCTTTACTACAACGTTTTCAAAAATATTTTACCAAAAAAAATAAACCCAAATAAAAACAGTCATTGCTTTGAAAAAACATCGTTAATAAAATGTTTATAACCCATTTTTAAAGCCCTTAAATCACCTAGCTTTGTTTGTATATATTTGTCAAAACCACTTATGACCACCCTGTGAAACTCATTGTACTCTATATAAAACTCTTTTTGATTGGCGCCGTTTTCATGACTTGTTCACGACAGGACCGATCAGATTCTAATGAACCCGAACTCAGTCAGAGCGGCTTGCCGATGATGCGTCCTTGTGCCGTACGCTATGAAAATCTTGATGAACATTATGTGCAGAGCAAGAAAAACTGCATTGAGCAATACTGCAACAAATTTTGGAGCAACCCCAACAATAACCTGAGTTTTTTGGTGGCCAAAGACGGACAAATCATCTATGAGCGCTACCAAGGTATGGGCTATCGTGAAAAAGACATTGCCATTACCGAAGATGTGCCGCTGCATTTAGCTTCTGTCAGCAAGGTTTTAACCGCTACTGCCATCATGCTTTTGGTTGATTACGGCAAGTTAGATTTAGACCAAAAAGTCAATACAATTATCGACAACTTTCCGTATCCTGAAATTACGGTGCGCACCTTGCTCAACCACCGCAGTGGACTTAGAAACTATGCCTATTTTACCGAAGACAAAGGCGTTTGGGACCGCAAAAAAACCTTGACCAATCAAGATATGGCCAATTTGCTGGCTGAGAAAAACATTCAGTTGGAGTTCCCGACCAACAAACGTTTTGCCTATTGCAATACCAATTATGCTTTGCTGGCTTTGATTATTGAAAAAATTTCAGGAGTAACTTATCCGCAGGCCATGCAAGAAATGATTTTCAAACCGCTGGGCATGACGCATACCTACGTTTTTGACTACGAAAAAGACAGAGAAACTGCAATGCCATCTTATAAAGGCAACAACATTCGCTTGGCCTATGACTATCTCGATGCGGTTTACGGCGACAAAAACATCTACTCTACACCACGTGATTTGCTCAAGTTTGACATGGCCCGCAATGCGCCTACATTCTTAAATGAAAAACTCCGCAACCAGATTTTTAAAGGTTACAGCTACGAAACCAAAGGCACCAAAAACTACGGTTTGGGCACGAGGATGATTGAGTGGGAAGGCGGACAGAAATTCTTTTTCCACAATGGTTGGTGGCACGGAAACACCTCTTCATATATTAGCTTACTCAAAGAAAACGTGACCATTATTGCGCTGTCCAACAAGTACAACAAAAATGTGTATACGGCTAAAAAACTTGCGCCTATTTTCGGAGATTATCCGTTTGATTTTGTGGATGAGGAGTAGATTCGGTTGCGGTTTTGGAGACGCTGCGCTCAAGTAGAGATATTTTTTTGAGTTAACGGCTTTTCAGTTACTCAAATGTTTCAACTAAACTTCTTAAACCTACTCAACTTTATAAACTTCGTAGACTTTCTCAACCTTGTAAGCTGTAAGCTGGTTGTAGATTTTGAGTTACTCAAATGTTTCAACTAAACTTCATAAACCTGCTCAACTTCTCAAACTTCTCAAACTTCTTAAACTTCTTAAACTTCTTAAACTTTCTCAACCTTGTAAGCTGTAAGCTGGTTGTAGATTTTGAGTTACTCAAATGTTTCAACTAAACTTCATAAACCTGCTCAACTTCTTAAACTTCTTAAACTTCTTAAACTTTCTCAACCTTGTAAGCTGTAAGCTGGTTGTAGATTTTGAGTTACTCAAATGTTTCAACTAAACTTCATAAACCTGCTCAACTTTATAAACTTCTTAAACTTTCTAAACTTTCTAAACCTGACTGCGTGAGGGATGGCAGCGGCATCCTTTTGTGAAGTATGAACAAAAGATAAAGCGCACAGCCCAACGGCGACACCAATGTTTCTGTCAAGTTGGGTGATGCATTCGCCGGCACGCCCTACCCGATGCGAAAGCCAAACTGAGCGGAGTTAAAAATTAAAACCGTATTAACAACTGAAACTTAATTTATGCATTATATTTGCGCCTCAATTCGTAATTCGTAATTGATAATTCGTAATTAAAAAAACTGGGGTCGACTGGTTTTGACAGCAAGGTCAATGGAACAGTAAGCACGTCGAGCACTGAGGCAAATCTCGTAAATCTTAGCCTCGAACTTTTAAACGGCGAAGGAAACTACGCTCTTGCTGCTTAATCTGAATTATAGTAAGATGAGCCTCGTCCTACCAGGTAGGAAAGCAGGATTTACCTCGAAAGCCCTGGTTCTTGGCGGTCGGTTCAGGTAAATCGTAAATTTGAACCTAAGCATTATGGCGCTCTGACATGGTGACGAAAACTTCAGGAGATAAGCGTTGGGTGGTTGTTCCTGTCCTAGCTCAACGTCGAAAACCCAAACAGGGAATAAACGTGTAGAAAGCTCTTCGATTGCTTGTTTGGACGGGAGTTCGACTCTCCCCGACTCCACATCACTCGCCATTTGTTGGCGACTATAAAAAGAAAAAAACCATCAAGTTCACTTGAATGGTTTTTTTCGTTTATAGGCGTCTGTCTTTGCAAAAGACAGCAAATGGCATTTGCAGGAGTGGCGTTCAGGAGCTGAGCGCAGCTACTCTCCCCGACTCCACACCAAGCGCAATTTGTTTGCGACTGTAAATAAAAAAGATTCAACAAGTTTTACTTGATTGAATCTTTTTTGTTTATGGGCGCCTGTCTTTGCAAAAGGCAGCAAATTGCATTTGCAAGAACGGAGTTCAGGAGCTGAGCGCAGCCACGCTCACACTTACTTGAATGGATTTTTTGGTTTGTATCACCTAACTTCAAAAAAAACTTTTGACATGAGTAGTTAATCCATTAAATCAATTCATTTTTTATGGTTAATTCATTTTTTTTCAGACCTTAGTGTACCTTTAAAAAAAACTGATGAGAATCTTCTTGCCTTTTGTTTTTGCGCTGTTGTTTTTGGGATGGTTGGTGTACCGACTCATTGTTGGCAAAGATTTAAAAGCCAACAAAAATGACCTGTATACGGGCATTTTTTTTATTGTTATTTGGGTAGTTTTATACAGTTGGCTTTGGGCTTCTTAAGATGATATGACACTCACAGAACTATTTCAAGACAAAACTTTAAACGCCAAAGGCAAAACTGAAAAACTCAGTGCTCTGCTTTTAGACGGAACTTTAGAACCAAAAACATTGATTGCTTTTGCACAGGATGCCAAAGATGCCGACAAAGGCACTTGTGTGGAGGCTTTTGAGTATGCTACCAGGCTCAATCCGCAGTTTGCTTCACTGGATTGCTTGCATTTTGCCACAGCACACTTATCGCACAAAGCTCCGCGCGTTCAATGGGAATCGGCCAAAGTCATCGGCAATATCGCACCGTTGTTTCAGAATGATTTAGCTCCTGCCATGAATCAGTTGCTCATAAACACAGAACATCCCGGAACCGTGGTGCGCTGGGCAGCTGCTTTTGCTTTAGGCGAGATCATCAAACTCAAATTGCCTACCAATGAAGATTTGGTTCCAACGGTTGAAAATATCATCGAACGCGAAGAGAAAAATTCCATTAAAAAAATATATCAAGCGGCGCTCAAGAAAATCAAATAAACTATGAAAGGTAACAACACTGAAACAAACATTGAATCTGAAATCAAGAGAGAATTTCAAATTGAACGTATGATTTTGTTTAGCGATGCTGTTTTTGCCATCGTTATTACGCTCATGGCCATTGAAATCAGGATTCCAGAAATTAAAGAAGAACTCAGTCAAGAAGTACTTTTGCATGAACTCAAGAATTTGTTTCCGGTTTTGCTGTCGTATGTGGTGAGTTTCTTTTTTATCGGGAGTATTTGGTATCAACACCTCAAAACTTTTAGTTTGATCAAAGATTACAACCAAGGCCTGATTATTCGCAATTTGATTTTGCTGTTTTTTGTTGGTTTATTTCCGTTTAGCGCTTCGGTCATTACACGCAGTCATAATGCTTCACTGGCTTACTTTATTTATATGGGCACGATTATTTTTTGCATCATCGCGCAATATCTTTTACAGCAATACATCATCAACACACCCTCAATCCGGATCAGCAAAATTGAACCCGAACATTTAAATGAACTCAAACGAAAGCGTTTTTTGGTAATTGGATTCATGGTTGCTTTTGTGGCTAGTGTTGCAACCTATTTAGCCACTGACGATCCTGAGGTTCGTTCATGGCTTCCGCTTTGGATTATTCCGGTGGCAGTTGTTTACAGATGGATGAACAGAAAATTAAAAACTTCATGAAACCCGCAACCGTTGAAGCCTACATCAGCTCTTTTGCACCGCCCATTCAAGACCGATTGCAAACTTTGCGCGCACTGGTTGTACAAACAGCGCCTGAGGCTACCGAAAGCATCGCTTATGGAATGCCCGCCTATAAAACTTTGGGCAAACCACTGATTTATTTTGCCGGATACGAGCACCACATTGGTTTTTACGCAACGCCTTCTGGTCATGAACAATTTAAAGAGGCTTTGTCTGTGTACAAGCAAGGAAAAGGATCAGTGCAATTCCCCAATAACAAGCCTCTGCCGCTTCAACTCATCAAAGAAATTGTTTTGTTTAGAGTTGCAGAAAATCAATCTAAATATAACAGCAGAAAATAGTTTTTAAAATATGATTTACATCAGGTTTTGAGCTAAAAGTACCCGCTAATTTTGGGGTATAATTTAAAAACTCTTCAACCAATGAAAAGAATATTTCTCGCTGTGATGGCTTTAGGACTGTTCAGCATTAGTTCAGTAAATGCACAAGAAAAACAAAAATCATCTGACTTTAAAAAATGGCAAGTTCGCGTGCGTGGAGTATGGGTTGCCCCAGACGAAAGCGCTAAAATTGACATCATCGGAGGCGATGTAAACGTATCGACCACCTTTATTCCAGAGCTTGATTTTACTTATTTCTTTACCAAACACGTATCAGCCGAATTGATTTTAGGAACTACCAAACACGAGGTGCATACCGTAGCTTCAGATATTTCAGCGGTAGGCGGCCCAACAAGTTATGACGTTGATTTAGGAAGCGTGTATTTATTGCCGCCAACTTTGACTGCACAATATCATTTTATCATTGCCGATGTGTTCCGTCCGTATGTAGGCGCCGGTGTTAACTACACTATCTTTTACAATGCCGATGAAGGAAAAGTGGTTAAAGGCATCAAATATGACAATGCGTTTGGTTATGCTTTTCAAGGCGGTTTTGATTTAATGGTAAGCGACAAATATTTCATCAATATAGATTGTAAGAAACTCATTCTCAATACCAAAGTTAAAGTTGATGCTTCTAACTTGGCTGCTGGTTTATCCATCCCGGCAGATGTAGACTTGAATCCTTGGCTGGTTGGTTTTGGTGTCGGAATGAAATTTTAATGTTTTTTTAGTGGTTAGTATTGGGGAAGCCGTTGTGTATGCAGCGGCTTCTTTTTTATTTGGTTCAACAAAAAAAATGGTTTTAAATGATAACTTTACGGGTACAACAAACTAACCAACAAAAAAATAACAGATGAAAAAAGACAAAATCATTTATTGGATTGCAACAGGTATGATTGCCTTGTTTGAGGGCGTTATGCCGGCACTGACCTCACAAACTGAAATGGCCAAAGAAGGCATCAGACATTTGGGTTACCCGGAATATTTTGGAACTGCCTTGGCCATTTTTAAAGTATTGGGTGCATTAACATTGGTGATTCCTCAAATCCCAAACCGAGTCAAAGAATGGGCTTATGCCGGTTTTGCGTTTGATTTTATCTTCGCCTCTATCAGTCTTGGCGCTGTTGATGGCATCAACGGATTAACTTTTTTCCCAATGATTGTTTTGGCTATTTTGATGGTTTCATATGTATATCATCACAAATTACAACAAGCTAAAAACTAATCTATGAATTCAAAAATAACGGTGAGCGCAAGCATCAATGCCCACTCAGAAAAAGTTTGGAACTATTACACCCAACCCGAACATATTGTTCATTGGAATTTTGCCGACGTTTCATGGCATTGCCCATCGGCCGAAAATGATCTGCGTTTGGGCGGAACCTACAAAGCGCGCATGGAAGCCAAAGACGGAAGTTTTGGTTTTGACTTTGAAGCCGTGTATACACAAATAACGTTGGGACATGAATTTACTTATGAATTTGGCGGACGAACCGCGCATATGCAACTGGAAAATCAAGGTGCTCAAACCAAGATTACGGTTACTTTTGATCCAGAAAATGAACATCCGCTTGAGATGCAAGAATTTGGTTGGCAAGCCATTTTGAATCATTTCAAAGCTTATGTTGAAACCAACTAAAAGAACCCAACGAACAATAGTAAGCCGAAGACAAATTCATTAATTCTTCGGCTTTTTATTTTATAAAACTGCTAACTTTGAACAAAGCATCAAACTAAACCATGCGCCCTACCCGCTTTGTTTTTTTAATTTTACCCGAAGTCCATTTGCTGGATTTGGCAGGTGCCGACCAGGTAATTTCTGAATCTATTGATTTTGGAGCGCCTTTTAGTATGGAGTATTGCGGACTTGAATCGAGCATCAATACCTCAGCCGGAATGGGTATTCACCAGCTCAAACATTTTTCTGAAGTTCTGTTGACTCCCGGTGACTTTTTGATCATTCCCGGTGCCCGTGTCCGATATATAGAATCTTCTAAATTCAAAAAAAATACTGCCCTTTTTGAATGGATTGCACAAGCTTTTGTACAAAAAGTACATTTGGTAAGCATTTGTGTAGGTTCGTTTGTCTTGGCTTATTCTGGGGTACTTGATGGCCGAATGTGTACGACACATTTTCAGTTGACACAAAAAATGCAGCAGCAATTTCCAAAAACAAAAGTCAAAGACAATGTTCTATTTGTTTCTGAAAATACCATCCACACAAGCGCAGGAATTGCCTCGGGTATTGATTTAATGCTACATTTACTCGAACAAATCACCGACAGTTATTTTGCACACAAAGTAGCCCGTGAATTGGTTGTATACAATCGACGCGACGGAGACAATGCGCAACTTACGGCTCATTTCAACTACCGAAACCACATACATCAAGGCATTCATAAAGTTCAAGATTATCTGATTGAAAATCTCCATCAAAAAAACAATCTATCCGTTTTGGCTGAAATAGCTGTAATGAGCGAACGCAATTTAACGCGTATTTTTAAAAAAGAAACCGGGTTGACCATTAATGCTTACCTAAATAAAATCAGAGTCGAAAAACTCATCGAACTACAAAAAAGTCCGGATTTATCCAAAAAACAGCGAGCACTTCAAGTAGGTTTGACCAGCGAAAAACAAGCAGAAAGGCTTTTGAAAAAATTGGCCTAAAATGTCCTAAAATCGGCTCGCACATCATCATTGGTATATTTAATTTTGAATTGTTCTCAACCGCAAAAGTTATGCAATACAAAATTATTATATCCTTTCTGGCGCTATTGAATTGGCCGCTGTTCGCTACAAACATCAACTCAAACAATATAGATGTAATTCACTCCAAGATTGAGCTTTCGTTTGACTGGTCAAATCAAAAAGCAATCGGAAAAGCTTATCTGAATTTAAAATTCACAAAAAAAAGTGAAGTCATTTTCTTGGCGGCAAAACAGTTAAAAGTTCATTCTGTGCAAAATTATGAGGGTATTAATTTAAACTATAAAATACTGCCGGATTTGTCTGTTCTGCAAATTCAGTTGAACCGTACCTATTCAAAAGACAGTTTAATAGAATTGATTATCACCTATGAAACACAGTATATAAACCGTCCGGATTTGAATACATTAGGTGGAAGTTTTGGAAGCGGACTACGCTTTTTTGAACCTACCCGCGTGAATCCGCTAAACCGAAAACAAATTTGGTCACAAAGTCAATGGAATCATAGTTCTTATTGGCATCCGTGCAGTTTGAACCCGCACGATTTAAGCACATCAGAATTTATTGCCACCGTTGATGAAAAACTTACGCTAATCAGCAACGGGCAATTGATTGAGGTGCGTACAAATGAGCATAAACGTACATTTCATTATCGCTTGTCATATCCACATGTACCATATTTGAACGAAATTGTGGTAGGTGAATATGTTGATTATGTTCAGTACTACAAAGGAATTCCTTTGCATACTTATGGTTACCCGGATGAGTTAGAGGCCATAAAAGCATCGACCGTTGATTTGCCAAAAATGATGCAGTTTTTGAATGAAAAAACAGGTTTTGATTATCCGTTTGAATCCTACACTCAAGTGGTTGTTCAGAATTATCCGTTCCCGGGAAAGATAGCTCCGAGTAGCTTTGGAATAATTTCAGACAATATGATTGACGATGCCGGCACACACGAAGATTATCAATATTTGTGGGATGGCGTATCATTCAATGCATTGGCTAGTCAGTGGTTTGGAAGCATTATAATACCTAAAAAAACACAGGACATTTGGCTTTCACAAGCTTTCGCACAATTTTTTGAAGGCTGGTACACTGCTCAAAAACATGGTCAGGCTGAATATTTACTTTGGTATCTTCCGTGGGAAACCGGTAGTGTTCAATCTGATTGGGACAGCAACAACAAACACGCGATTGTTCCAAATCAAGTTGAAGATGCGGAATTATTTACCAGTGATTCATACGCAAAATACCGTGGGGCATTGGTTTTAAGAATGCTCCGGGATGAAATAGGCGAAGAAAATTTTCTGAAAGCAATTCGGTATTTTATCCGTAAAAACGCCTTTAAACACGTAACCACAACTGATTTTGAAACATGTGTAAACACCGTTTGTAAACGCAATTTGAGTTGGTTCTTTAAACAATGGTTATACCAAATCGGGCAGCCAAATTTAGACGTTTCGTCGGTTTATTTTCCACAAAAAAAACAATTTGAAATCAGAGTAAGGCAAAGTCAATCCGCAACCTATTTTCAAGGCACAGTCTATATTGAGATAAATGGCGAAATTCATCGGCTACATTTGAATCCGCAACCGGAAAACGTTTTTATTTTTAGCCAAATTAAAGCGATCGAGTTCTGGAATTTTGACCCGTATAAAATTTGGATCGGTCAAATCAATCAAATCAAGTCTAAAAATGAATGGTTGTCAGCGCTGGAAAAAAGTAATTCTGTAGCAGTTCGGAATGATGCTTTAAACGAATTGTCCAAAACGGTTACAAAAGAAACAACAACTCAAGAAAAGTCAGAACTAAAATCTGCTTATCAGAAAATGATTCTGAGTGATGCTTATTGGAGACTCCGCTTAAATGCTGTAATTCAACTCAGAAATATAGAGTCTGTACCTGATGAAAACACACAAGAATTTCTAGTAAAACTCATCGGACATGAAAAAAATTGGGTCAAAGCTGCTGCCCTAACCAGTTTAGGTTTGAGCGGAAACATGCAACTTGACAATTTGTATATCAATGAATTACAAGATTATAGCGATCGTGTTGTGAGTGCTGCCGCCATTGCATTGGGTAAAAGTAAAAGTCCGAAAGCCTTTGATGTATTAGCGGCTTTGCCCAATCGTCCAAGCTGGAAAAACCAAAGCTTGATGCATGCGCTGAGTGGGCTGGCTCAATTGGGCGATTCAAGAGCTGAAGATATTGCCTTAACAGCTTTGAAAGATTCGTATGCTCGGCGTTGGTTTTTGGGAAACGGTTGGGATTTTCCGGTAGTTGCTGTACAAAGTCTCAAAACATTGAATAAAACACAAAAAGCAGGTGAAATTATCAAAGCAAACATTCAAAGGGCTATAGACGATGATCAGCCGCAAGATATTATTTATCAGTTGATGTTGCTGATGACCTTGGCCGATGCGCAAACTCCATACTATTTCAACAAACTCAAAGAACTGTACAAATCTGATTCGGTAATGATGAGTACTCTTGAAAATTATGAGCAACAATGGACAGTGAATACCAAATGAATTTTGACTAAAAAAGCCAACTTAAACAAATATCGAATACCTATGAGTTTTCAGATTCGAAAAGCAACCATTACAGACCTTGAACCCATTGTCGAGTTATTTGATTTGTACCGGCAATTCTATCAACAAATGAGCGATACAAAGCAAGCTTACGCATTTTTAGAAGCCCGATTCAAGCATTCCGATTCAGAAATATTTGTGGCTAAAACAGAGCATCAATTAGTGGGATTTGTACAACTTTACCCTATTTTTTCATCGGTGCGTATGCAGCGTTTGTGGCTACTCAACGATATATTTGTTCTGAAAGAGTTTCGCGGAAACGGTCTGTCAAAATCATTGATATTTGCCGCACAACAGCTGGCCAAAGAAACAAAAGCTTGCGGTTTATTACTAGAAACTGCCACCGATAATTTAATTGGCAACCAACTTTATCTTGCCATGGGTTTTGAAATGCAATCAGAATCAAATTTTTATTTTTTAAAACTATAATTTTTAAAATATGATACGATCACAACTTTATCCGATGCCTGAATATTTTGACCGATACATCAATTTAGCTGATGATGTTCCGGTTTTGAAAGCCTTGAAAATCAGCCTCGACGAATTAAAAAATGCACCTATTGAATTGTGGAAATCTGTAGATAACAAAGTTTACGCTCCCGGAAAATGGACCATCAAAGACATCTTGCAACACCTAATTGACACCGAACGTGTGTTTGCCTATCGAGCCTTGTCGTTTGCTCGCGGAGAAAGAGAAGTCAAACCCTTTGATGAAGAACTCTACGGGCAAAACGCACAAACATCTCGCAGAAGTTTTGAAAGCTTGCTGCAAGAAGCCATCACGCTCAGAGAATCTACCATTCAATTATTTGAAAGTTTTACTGAAGAAATGATGGACAAAACCGGCCAAAGCTTCAAAGGTGAATATTCTGTTCGTGCCATCGGCTATATTTTTGCAGGTCATCATCGTTGGCATATGAACGTTATCAACGAACGTTATTTGCCCTTGATTTAATTTAATCTGCGAACAAAAAACCGTTTTATTTTTTACATTTGAAAGTACAACTCAAATAACAAAAAATGAAACGGTTTTTACTTTATCCGCTAATTTTACTCAATGCCATGGTTCTTTTAGGACAACTTTGGCCTGAAGGAGCACCTGAATTTGCCCACAGTGTTAACCTGCTTTTTCTGATTGCTTCTTTGCTTTATTTTACCGTTGAGCTGGTTTCAATGCGCAAAAACAACAACCGTCAATGAAACCAAAAGTGCTCAATCTATTACTGCTGCTGAGTTTTCAAATAGGTTATTTAGAATGGGGCGCCAACCAACATCAGTTTATTTTTGAGGCGCAATCTGAAATCATTTTTAAAGCCTTCGAAAATTTGATGGGTGTACTACATCCGTTTACAGTTTTGCCTTTTTTGGGCGAATGCTTGTTGGTGTTGACTTTGTTTCAGAAAAACACAAACAGAAAACTAATGATAACTGGAGCCCTACTGCTGGGCTTTTTTATGTTTGCGCTCTTTTTGATTGGTTTGGCGAGTTTAAAAATCAAAATCATCATATCAGTGCTGCCCTTTTGGATTATTTTCTATTTGATTTGGAAGAATAAAACACAATCTTAATGGCAAGTGTATCATTTTTCATCTTTTAACGACTTAATGTCAACCAAAATAAATCGCTATGAACCATTACAAAATTTCAGCACTTGAACCCGGACAGTATCAGGTGAGCCATCAAGATCAAATCATCGGACATTGGATCTATCCCAAATGGTATGCGCGCCACTCCGAAATTAGGCTGAGCAATGAACGAATTTGGCAGGTAAAACCCAAAAGTTTTTGGGGAAACACCACTGAAATATTCGACGCCCACGGTACTTTAGCTGAATTTAAAATGTGTTGGAATGGATCCATGCAAATTCAGATTTTTAAACCCGGACAAACCCACACTTTTTACTTCAAACAAAAAGGTTTCTGGAAAACATCCTATGTTTTATTAGATGCGAACAAACGAGAAATTTGCCTTGTACAACCCGACTTAAAATGGAACCGAAGACATTATGATTTGACCATTGAAGCTTCTGAACAATTTGAAGCGCTTGAATCAAAAGAGATCATATTGTTTGCTATCATTGCTTGTGCTGATTATCACATCAAATCAATTTCTAGCGCTGCCGTTAGTGGAACTTAACGCATAGTTCATATAAAACTCATAATATTGTAACCGGATTCATTTCCGGTTTTTTATTTCATAAAATTTCAAATCATGTCTTTTCCATTCCTTGATGCCTTGGCGGTTCATCATTCTGTGAAACATCCTGACCAACCTACCTTGATTTTCTTGCACGATTCTCTGGGCTGTATTGAACTATGGCGCGATTTCCCGGAAAGGCTCGCAGCGTTAACGCATTGCAATTACATGATTTATGACCGACAAGGCTACGGAAAATCATGTGGGTTTAGTTATAAAAAACGCCAATTGAATTATTTAGAACATGAGGCCGATGTATTACAAGCGCTCATTGAAAAAAAACAAATTAAAAAAGCCATTTTGTTTGGGCATAGCGATGGCGGATCGATAGCCTTACTGACAGCGGCACTGCACCCTGATAATATTTTGGGCATTATTACCGAAGGTGCCCATGTATTGGTAGAAGATGCAACGCTTAATGGCATTCATTCAGCCGTACATCAATATCAATCTACTGATTTAAAAAGCCGATTGGAAAAATATCATGGCGCTCATACCGATGCTATGTTTCGGGCTTGGACGCAAACCTGGACCGCTCCAGAATTTAAAAATTGGAATATTGAGTATTGTTTGTCGCAAATTCAATGTCCGGCCTTGATTATTCAGGGCGAAGACGATGAATTTGGAACTTTAGATCAAGTAAACAGAATTACCCATCAAATTCGCAATTCAAACAGACTTATTGTTCCTAAAACCGGGCATAATCCGCACAAAGAATCACCCGATAAAGTGCTCAAAAGCTGTGCTGATTTTATGGCACAATTGATAACCTCATCGAGCCAATAAATAAGTATCTTTACGGTGCTCAGTACAAATCATAAACCATGGAATCAAACGAACAACTTGAAAGCTATTTAGACAATCATTACATACACCGAAGCAATTGGCTCCGAGCGGCAGTTTTGGGTGCCAATGATGGTATTTTATCTGTTGCCAGTATTGCTATTGGTATAGCCTCATCAGGCGCAGAACGAACAGCTATAATTTTGGCCGGTGTGGCCGGATTGGTTGCCGGCGCACTTTCTATGGCGGCAGGTGAATATGTCTCAGTGAGTTCACAAACCGATATCGAAAAATCTGATATTGAGCGCGAAAAAAAAGAACTCGAAGAAATGCCTGAATTAGAACTACAACTATTAGCAGCTATCTATGAAAAACGCGGGCTCAAAAAAGAAACAGCGCTCTTAGTTGCCCAAGAACTTACGGAGCACGATGCTTTAGGGGCGCATGTGCGCGATGAATTGGGCATTACCGAAACCTCACAAGCCAATCCAATTCAAGCGGCGCTGGCCTCAGGTGCAGCTTTCTCAGCCGGAGGATTTTTACCGGTGCTGGTTACTTTATTTTTTCCTATTCACCATTTAGAATATTTTTTATACGCCTCTTCGATTTTCTTTTTGGTCATTTTGGGTGCGATGGCTGCCAAAACCGGTGGTTCTGATGTAACCAAAGCTGTGTTGAGAATTACTTTTTGGGGCACTATTGCCATGGGCATAACCGCTTTGGTCGGATACTTTTTTGGTGTGAATGTATAACCTTAAATCAATATATTTATGAATGATGCACATTGGCATTTAGCCGTCAACCACTTACCGATCATCATACCGATATCCGGTTTGATTGTTTTGATTTGCAGTTTGATATTTAAATCAGATGCTGTCAAGAAAACGGCATATTTACTATTCATTATTGCTGCCCTAAGTGCTGCCGTATCTATGGCAACCGGTGAGGGAGCCGAAGAAATAGTAGAACATATACCGGGAATAGAACATTCTATGATTCACGAACACGAAGAAGCGGCTGAGCGTTTTACCGTTTTGATGTACGTTTTAGGAGTTGTTTCAATATTGGGTCTTTGGGCCGAAAGTAAGAAGGTAGCCTGGAGTAAATGGGTGACTTATTTGGTTTTTGTATTATCGGTTGCCGGTATCTATTTGGCGCGTATTACCGGAACCAGCGGCGGAGAAATTCGTCATACTGAAATTCGCGCAGGTTATACACCACAAGCAGAAGCTGAAGATCACGACTAATAATTTATGTAATAAATACAAAAAAAGCCTCGCTGTAAACGAGGCTTTTTTTTTGAAATCATTTACTCAATTATCTCTTGATGAATTTTTGTGTAAAGGTTTTTCCATCGTTGGTTTTAAGTGACAATACATAGGTTCCGGTTGCAAAATCTTTTACTGATATTGTTTCTGAGACCATTGAACTGTTATAGACCATTCTTCCGCTGATGTCAAATATTTCAACCGATTTAACTTTGGCCAAAGCGCTTCCTAATTGAATAGAAATCACATCAGAAGCAGGATTTGGAGCTATCACAAAACTTTGTGCATCAAATTGGTTGTTGGCCAAAAGTGATTCGCCCTCAGTTACATGAACTGTTTTGTCAATACCCGGATTGAAAATGGTGTCTTCTGCGCCTGAAGGCCATTTAATGACCATTTTATCAACATTTGTGTTGGCTCCTAAACCAAAATATGCATTCAAAGAACTCATGTAGGCAAATCCTTCACCGCTGCGGATGTCGCGAATTTGTTTTCCGAAAGCTCCGTAGATTTCAACACGAGCACCAATTCCGTTGCTATTGCTTTGAACGCCTGAAAGGCTCACGCTGAACCAATGATTTCCATTTGGATTAGCATATCGAACAACGTTGTTGTTTAAGAAATCTAGGAAACCATCTCCGTTCAAATCGCCTACTGCTCCTACACTAATACCGTTGCTGTAGCTAACCATATTAAAATTCCCATCTCCGGTATTGAACATGATTTTTCCACTAGGACCCATCACATCTACCCAACCATCGTTGTCAAAATCATAAGCTATATAATCGCGGTTGGTTGATGTATTTAATTCCCAACCTGAACCAGCTGTAATGTTGGTGAATGGTTCTTCAACATCGTTGGTGGTATCAAGGTTATTTCTAAAATATCGCGTTGGCACAGAACCATTTGAACCCACAATAATGTCCATATCACCATCATTGTCAAAATCTGCAATGGCTGAAGACCAAGATTGTACCGGTGTAAAGTTGATACCTACTTGTGCTGAAACATCGGTAAATACGCCATTACCATCATTTCTGTGTAATTCACACGGAGGCCCAGAGCATTTTGATATGAACATGTCAACATCGCCATCGTTGTCATAATCAGTCCAAAGTGAGGCATAGTTACCCCCGCTTTGTGTTAAGCCTAAATTGTAAGCTCCGGGTGTCACACCTGATTGGTAATAAGTAAAGTTTGAATTGGCATCATTGAGATAATATACATTTCTGTTTACATCATGACATGAAAAAGCATCCAAGTTGCCATCGTTGTTGATATCTACAAAATTGGTTCTTTGACAGAAAATATATTGTCCCGGAGTTACCGATGTGTATCCAGCTCCGTTTTCAGATTTCCAGAAAGTCAAACCACTACCGCTGCCCAAAAGCAAGTCGTTGTAGCCGTCTCGGTTGTAATCACCTGCAGCTATACTCCACGACGGAGCAAATCCCGGATTAGAAATTGTAAAGTCGGTTACGGTAAAAGCACCGTTCTCTCCTTGATAGTGCAGACGCAAATTAGCACCATTCACCCCTACCAAATCATCTTTAAAATCACCGTTCATATCAACAATACACTCATTGTATCCGCCACCTACAGTAGGAATTGTCTGTGATGTATAGGTGACCGGAATTACAATAACCGTTTCTGAAATTTCAAAGTCAAAACCTACTTCGCTCCAACGATTGTCCCAAGCAATATAATAGGTTGTGCCCGCATTGGCATCAAAAGTTCTTTTAGATAAATTTGAAACCGGTGTTCCCGAAGCTGTACATTCAAGCACTCCTGAATTATCATCACTGGCCACACAAGTAAGTGTTGTTGAACATGATCCGGTATAAACACTCACAAAAGTATCTTTACACAAATTTTGTGGCAAATCAGAAGATACCGTTACCCGAACATTTTGTGAAGGCGTATAAGCATACCACTTGGCTTTGGTAGCTGTTGAACACGAGGTGTTTTGATTGGTTCCATCTACGGCAGTAATAGTTGTGACTCCTGCAGTAACCGGAATAGCCGTTGAACAGGCACTCGGAACTATTGGCCCTTCAGAAAGCTGAAAATCAAATCCCAACGGACTCCATTTGTTGTCCCACACAATGTAGTATGTTACACCGGCAGTTACTTCAAAAGTTTTTACTGATAAATATGAAGTAGCTGCTCCGGTATTACAAGCAATGATTCCTGAATCATCGTCAGATGTATAACACGTTAGCGCGCCACAATTTCCGGTATATACCATAAAATGGGTGTCTTTACAGATATTTACCTGCAAATCTGAGGTAACCGTAACACTGTAATTACTTGTTGGTGTGTAGGCATACCATTCAGCCATTGAAGCCGTTGAACAACTGGTTGAAATGTTAGCCCCGTTGATTGCGGCAACTGTGGTTGTTCCGGCAGTAATAGGCAAAGCTGTGGCACAACTGTCTTGAGCTTGCGCCGAAAAACCGGTCAATGCCAACAGCATAAATCCGGCTTTTTGAAACATACTAAACTTAGCTAGTATGTGGTCAGAAGTAATTTTCAATTTCATTTTGCTTTTTTAGTTTTTGTTTTGGTTATATAAATTGTTGAGTTATTCACATCTTTCAAGCGAGTTGATCCAATCACGCATTAAATTTATACCTTCTTCATGAATGATGGTTCTACCGTGTAAGGGCATTCTAATGGTTTCATCGATGGTGTTGATGCGATGAAACAACATGGATTGCTCAGGATTTCGAGGATTGATGATTTTGTTTAAATTCGGATCAAATCCTTGCATGTCTTGCGTATCAACACAAACGCCCATATTGCGCAATCCGCTCAACGAGCCAGTTTCGGAGAAGGCAAAACGCATTGGTCGATAATCACAATGGCGATTGGTCATGTGGCAATGTGCACAATTGGCATCTACATAAGATCGGGCACGCAAGAACAATGATTGACTGGTATCGTTGTAATCAATTGTAGTGTTAGCCTCTGTCGGAAAAGTAAAACCAGCATCTAAAAAACCTCTGTCAATCCATGCTTGTAATTGATTTTTGGTCACATTCCCGTATTGGTAATTGCCATTGAGATTTTGCGGTTTGATGCCTATCGGAATATACTTCATGGTTTCTTGCGGAGTATCGGGATTCACTTTCTCTTTGTGGCAAACGATACATTGCGACATCGACGGTATTCTGTAGTTGGCTGATTTAATTGCATTGTTTTCGTCTTTCCAAGTAATCTCAGTGAAACTTCCGTCTACATCATAATACGCTTCTGTTTGTTCGGCATTCCAGACATAATCGGCAAACATCCAACCGTCTGTTTTTTTAATCATCAAGCGTGTTTCAACAATTCGCGTTGCGCCTACCGGTGAAACATTTTGTACATTTTCATAATAGAAAGACTTGATGAGTACTGCACCCACCGGAAGTTCCAAAATTGTATGATCTGTGTTAAAACTTGCTTTTAAACCTTTGGGCATCCACACAAATCGCTTTTTGTGGGCATAATCAGAAAACAAAGAACTTGCAGGTTGATAAGGCAGCAATTCATCGGACGGATTTAAATCTTTCAGCGCGCCGACAAAAAACTTGTAATCAGATAATTTGGGGTAAGGCACCTGACTTAAATCTACATCTACCGCAGGAATAGACACGTAGGTATCATCTTCCGTTTTTGAACACGAGAACATGATAAATACGAAAAGAATTGGCAGAAAAATGAATAGATAGCAATTTTTTTTCATAAATCTGTTTCAGCCAGAGAACCAAATGTATTAAAAAATAGTTTCTGTGCAAATGAGCCCAATGTTAAATTGTCAACAACTGAAAGCCAAACAGTTGACAAATTAGATTAAAAAGTTCGCGAACACCTTATATTACTTAGAAAATTATTTTCAGATTGATTTTTATATTTTTGAAAACCAGATAAAAATTATGCGCTTTTCCACCATCCTCTTGTTGTCTATTACAAATTTGCTTTGGGCACAAAGAAAAATCACACCCACCAATGAGTTTGTCATTGAAGGACAAATTAAAAAAACCATAACCGTAACAGCAAAACAACTGGATAGTTTTGCAAAAATTCAACTCAAAGACCGCATTATATACAACCACAAAGGCGAAGCCAAAGACACGCTCACTTATTTGCGCGGTGTGGCTTTAAAAACAGTGCTTGAAAAAGTAGTATACAATTATGAAAAACCGCGCGAACTCAACGAATTCTATTTTGTTTTCAAAGCAACTGACGGTTATCAAGTAGTTTTTTCATGGAATGAAATTTACAACAACCCCAGTGGTGATGGCTTTTATTTTCTGACAGAAATCAATAAAAAATCAATTCTTGAATTGCCGCAGCGCATTGTTTTATTGGCACAAGACGATGTTCAAACCGGTCGTAGATACATCAAATCACTTGAAAAAATTGAAGTCAAACGCGCTGAATAAAGGCCGATCAACCAACTACATTTTTCGCTACATTTGAACCCATAAAACAACTTATCGATGCAATCAAAATGGGAAAAATTCACTAAAGAGCTCGCCAACTTGAGCTTTTTTTGGTTTTTTGGCGTTGGCTTTTTCTTGATTTTCAGAATTTCATTCATCGCTATTTTCAGCAAACAATTATCGTCGGCAGCCAACTTGCCTGAAATACTCAAAGTGCTTTTGATGGGATTTCGGTTTGATTGCACCGCGGTATCCTACTTTGTGATTATTCCTTTTTTGTTGTTGCTTGCTTTGGGCAGATTCGGAAAAACTCAGCCGGCAAGAATAGCGAGGATTGTTTGTCAATATATATTCGTGTTGCTCTCAACGGTGATATGCTTTGTAACCATCAATTACTTTGGCGAATACCACAACCAGTTCAACAATTTTTTGTTTTTAGGTTTGTATGACGATCAAAAAGCGGTGCTGCATACCATTATGGAAGATTTTCATCCGTGGCGCAACCTAATCGGAATGTTGTTGACCATTATAGCGAGCCTTTTGATATTGCGTTATTTTGAACCTAAAACATATATTTACAACCAACTTCGCCAACTAAAATTCAAAAACCACGCAGCCGTTGTGGTGATTGTTAGTTTGATTTTGATGATTTTTAGCCTGCGCGGATCGGTGACTTCGGTGCCGGCCTTGCGCAAATGGGCAGGCGTTTCCAAAGATGCGTTTCTGAACAAAACCGTCATCAATCCGTATCGATCGCTCATTTATGCCATGGAAGATTTTGATGAAATTAATTTGCTTTCAGATGTTAATCCGTATATGGATGAAGCTTCGTTTAAAGCAAATTTCAATCAACCGCTGGTAACCGATTATTTAAAGAAAACTACAGCCGGCACCTCTACCCAAAAACCCAAACAAATCTTTTTGGTCATTATGGAAAGCTATGATTCGTGGCCGCTCATGGACAAGTATCAACCTTTTCTGCTTTCGACCCAATTGTGCAAAATCAAAAACAACGGAACCCATTTCAGCCATTTTTTGCCGGCAGCCGATGCCACTTTTGATTCTTTCGGAGCCATCGTAACCAATGTGCCTTATTGCGGCGTCAACATCAGCAAAATTGGCCAAGTTAATGATCCGTTTGCTACTTCGCTTTTTGGTCAATTCAACAAACTCAACTACCAAACCAATTTGTTTTACGGCGGATTTTCGAGTTGGCAAAACATTGAGGAATTCTCAAAATATCAAGGCGTCCAACGATTTTTCTCGGCAACCGATGCCGGTGGTAACAGCGAATCGGGCACTTGGGGCGTTGAAGACGAAAAACTCTTTGATTTGGTTTTAAGCAAAACTGATGCGCAAAAAGAGTCGCTCAACGTGATTCTAACCTCAAGTTATCACGCGCCTTATACGGTTGATGTGGCTCAAAAAGGATTTCCGTATACATCAGAAAAAGACTTCCCGGCTTCGGTACAAAAATATTTTGATGGCAGCATGACTATGGAAGAAGTGGGCCATTTGTGGTATGGTGATTACGCCATTGGCCAATTTATAGAAAAGGCAAAACAAAAATATCCCGATGCTGTTTTTTTGTTTACCGGCGATCACTTCGGCCGACGATTTATCAACAGCCACCCCAATTTATATGAACGCAGCTCAGTCGGATTGGTGATGTACGGAAAAAACATTCCGCAAGCCAAACCGCATACCGCAGGCTCTCACATTGACATCATGCCCACACTCATTGAAATGGTCGCGCCCAAAGGTTTTGAATATTACAGCTTTGGAACATCCATGTATGCACCACATAAAGATTTGAGCATTACGTTCAACAAAATGGTTACCCAAAACCAAATGTATTGCCTACCCAAAGATGCAGCCGTTGAAAGTATTGATTTGAATACGATGCAAGAAAAGAGTCTACCTTCAACCCCGCTCAAAAAAGACTACAATCAACAAATGGCGTTGGCTTGGTATTATACCATGAAAGGAAATCAGCTTCAGAAAAAAACAAAAAAATAACTTAGACAATATACAAATGCAACACCTTATTGACCGCTTTATCAGCTACGTAACCATTGACACCGAATCAGACGCGAACTCACCTACTACGCCCAGTACGGCCAAGCAATTGGTTTTGGCCAACAAACTGGCCGAAGAACTCAAAAGCATCGGCATGACCGAAGTGAGCATTGACGCAAACGGCTATGTAATGGGCACTTTAGCTTCAAATGTTTCGCACAAAGTTCCAACCATCGGATTTGTATCGCATTATGACACTTCGCCAGATTTTACGGGTGCGAACGTGAATCCGCGCGTAGTGAAAAATTACGATGGCGGTGATATTGTTTTGAACGCAAAAGAAAACATCGTTTTATCGCCGAACTATTTTAAAGATTTGCTTTTATACAAAGGGCAAACGCTCATAGTAACCGATGGTTTGACGTTGTTGGGCGCTGATGACAAAGCCGGACTCACCGAAATTGTATCGGCCATGGAATATCTCATTCAAAATCCGCACATCAAACACGGAAAAATTCGCGTAGGCTTTACTCCGGATGAAGAAATTGGCCGTGGGGCAGATTTATTTGACGTCAAAAAATTTGGTGCCGACTGGGCTTATACCATGGACGGTAGTCAAGTGGGCGAACTTGAATACGAGAATTTTAATGCCGCTGGTGCGAAGGTCATCTTTAGCGGTAAAAGCGTGCATCCGGGTTATGCCAAAGGAAAAATGATCAATTCGATGCTCATTGCCAATGATTTTATCAATCAATTACCCAAAAATGAAACACCGCAAGAAACCAAAGGATACGAAGGTTTTTATCACATCACTGGGCTTTCGGGCAGCATTGAAGAATCAAAAGTTGAGCTCATTATTCGCGATCACGACCTGCAAAAATTCAAAGCACGCAAAAAGCATGTAGCCGATGCCGTTAAGAAAATCAACCGTCAATATGCCAAGCAATTTGGGGGCGATATTGCAGCTCTTGAAATGAAAGACCAATATTACAATATGAAAGAAAAAGTCACTCCGGTAATGCATATTGTGGATTTGGCCGAAAAAGCCATGAAAAATTTGGGCATCAAACCGCTGATTAAACCCATTCGCGGCGGAACAGACGGCTGTAGATTGTCATACATGGGCTTGCCTTGTCCGAATATTTTTGCGGGCGGACATAACTTTCACGGAAAATATGAATACGTTCCGGTAGAGAGCATTCAAAAAGCGGTTGATGTGATTGTGCGCATTGCCGAACTGACTGCCACTACAAATTTCACCCGGAAAACGAAAAAATCAAAATAGTTGAACGACGAGGCCAAACATACTTGGGATAAAGTAAACAGCTGGGCAGAAGAATTGGATTTGCTCAAAAGCATTATTGCCAAAACCTCGCTGGTTGAAACCCGAAAATGGGGCGGTGAAGTCTATACGCACCACGGTAAAAACATTATTGGAATTGGCGGCTTTAAAAATTATTTTACGATTTGGTTTTTCAACGGCGTGTTTCTCAAAGATGAGGCAAAAGTATTGGTCAATGCGCAAGAAGGCGTGACCAAGGCACTGCGGCAGTGGCGATTTTACGATAAAACCGAAGTCAACGAAAACCAAGTTTTGGCTTATATAGCCGAGGCCATGGCCAATGAAGAAAAAGGTTTGGTGCATAAGCCCGAAAAAAAGACCACCGTCATCAGTGGATTTTTGCATCATCAGCTTGCCGAAGACGGACTTTTGAAGGCGCATTTTGACAAGCTCACACCCTACAAACAAAGGGAATACATGGAATATATTGACACCGCCAAGCGTGAAGAAACCAAAATAGCGCGCATGCAAAAAATCAAACCGATGATTTTGGCCGACAAAGGGCTCAATGATCAGTACAAATAAAAAAAGCCTCCGTTTTCAGGAGGCTTTTTTACAGATCAAGACTTTTATTTTTTATTCAAAGCGGCAGACATTTCCATTGAAATAGCCGAACGCTCCATTTTGAGTTTTCCGGACATGGTTTCAATAATGATGGTGGTTTCTGCCAGTTCAGCAATTTTTCCGTGCAAACCACTTTTGGTCACGATTTTATCGCCTACTTTGAGGTCAGCTTCAAATTGTTTTTCTTGTTTCATTCGTTTTTGTTGCGGGCGAATCATGAAGAAATAAATCACCACAAACATCAAAATGAACGGTAAAAATTGTTGGATTTGTGCCATATTATTGGTTTTAAATTTTAGTTTTTTTACATTAAGCCGCGGCCGGTTTTGTTGAGCTTGCCAGTTGTTTGGAATTCTTTGACCAAATTATCGAGTATTCCGTTGATAAAGATACTGCTTTTGGGCGTTGAATATTCTTTGGCAATTTCAAGATATTCATTGATGGTTACCTTGACCGGAATCGACGGAAACTTCAAGAATTCAGCAATGGCCATTTTCAAAATAATGGTATCGATTTCTGCGATGCGCTCCGTATCCCAATTGGGCGTTTTGTTTTCATAAAACTTAACAAAATCAGTTTCATTGAGCACGGTTTTGCGGAACAAGTCAATGGCAAAAGCACGGTCGTCATCATCTTTATATAATTTTGGCACCTGAAAAGTCGCATCGTTTTCTGATTTGATGGCTTTGAGTTGTTTGATGATTTGGGTGTTCACCACCGGAATATCATCGGCCCAAGTAAGTTTATAATCTTCTAAATAATCGTAGAGTTTTTCATTGCCTGCAATTAAATCGGTAAATAAACTAACCGCAAAATCGCGATCTTCTTCAAATTTATTGATGCGATTTTTCATATAGCCGGCATAGAGCTCTGATTTTTTGATTTCATCCAGCAACAGCAAAATGTAATCGTCATTGAGTTTCCAATTATTGATTTTGCGATACTCAATAGCCTGCAGGACCGACTGATTTTGAGCCAACAAATTAAAGATGGCGTTGTTGATGAATTTTGGATTGGGATTTTTTTCTTCGGCGGTAGCCAGGTGCTTGCTGCGCGCTTTTTGAAGGTATTCTTGCTCTTTCTGACGGATTTCAATCACAGCCGAAAGCATGAGCAGATACAGATCAAGCATATTTTCAATGCTGAACATCAGGAATTTTTCTTCCTTTTCTAATTGGTCTGAGCCAGTTTGATGCATCGCATAAATAGATTGCATCACTTTTACGCGGATATGTCGCCTGTTGAGCACTGATAAAGAACTTTAAAATTAAACGGAGCGACTCTGTTGGAAATCGCTCCGCAAAAATAAGAATATTATTGAATCTAAAAGTTTAGATTTTATTTTTCTCTCTTTCTTTCTTCAATGCGTTTTTCTGCAATGGCCAATGCCGCTTGATGCGTAGTAATGCCTTGCGTTTGTGCAAAATGGAAAATTTCAAGTGTGGTGTTGTAGATGTTTTCAGTTCTGCGCATGGCTTCGTCTTTTCCGTAACCAACGATTTCGCCATAAACATTGATGATGCCACCCGCGTTGATCAAGAAATCAGGTGCATAAGCAATGCCCATATCTTGGAGCAATTGTCCGTGAACCACTTCATTGGCCAATTGGTTGTTGGCTGCCCCGGCAATGACACGCGCTTTGATTCGGTGGATAGTTTCATCATTAATAGTTGCACCCAAAGCACAAGGCGCATAAATGTCAACATCGGCACTATACAAATCAGCACCTTTATATATAGTTGCTCCGTATTTGCTTTCGATTTCTTGAAGTCTGCCTTCATTGATGTCGGTAATTTGTACCAAAGCTCCATCTTTGGTTAAATAATCTACCAAAGTTTCACCTACGTGGCCAATGCCTTGTACCAATACTTTTTTACCATTTAAGTTGTCAGATCCGAATTGGAATTTGGCCGCAGCTTTCATACCCATATAAACTCCGTAAGCAGTTACCGGCGAAGGATTTCCTGAACCACCGCGCGATTCTGAGATTCCGGTAACATATGAAGTGTAATCGCGAATCAAGTCCATATCAGCTGTGGTGGTTCCGACGTCTTCAGCAGTAATGTATTTTCCGCTAAGCGAGTTGATGAACTGACCAAACTTAATGATCATTTCAGGAGTTTTCTCAGTTTTGGCATCGGCTATAATCACGGCTTTTCCGCCACCTAAGTTCAAACCTGAAACGGCTGATTTGTAAGTCATTCCGCGAGACAATCGCAAAACGTCGTTGAGTGCCTCCCATTCGTTGGTATATTTCCACATACGCGTTCCGCCCAAAGCCGGTCCTAAAACTGTGTTATGAATACCTATTATTGCTTTTAATCCAGTATCTTTGTCGTTGCAAAAAACGATCTGTTCGTGGTTGTCAAATGAAACTTGTCCGAACACCGGATCTACTTTGTAAAGCTCTTTTGGAGTAACGATTTCTGAAGTCATACAATTGAAATTTAAATTGGGGGCATCTTTAAAAATGCTACGCAAAATTATTATTAAAATCAGAATATCATAATATATTTGATTTAAATTGTCATTTTACTAAAAATTTCATTTTCAACGACTTTTTTTAATCGCTGTTCTTTTAGGGATGATTTAACTTAAAACCAATCATTTATTATTAGTTTATCTTAATAATATGAAAGAACTACAATATTTAAATAAATATTTCGTCAAATATAAATACCACTTTTTAACCGGAATTGTCATTACGATTGTTGCCCAAATCTTCTCTTTGTACACACCCAAACTCATCAGTAGTTCTTTTAAAGCGATTGAAGATTTCTCGCGTACACCAAATATGCCTACAGCTTTGATTCAAAAAGAACTCATCCACAATATATTATTGATTATTTTAACCACCATTGCTGCCGGATTTCTAACTTTTTTAATGAGACAAACCCTTATTGTCATGTCGCGACACATTGAATTTGACCTCAAAAATGAAGTTTTTAGACAATATGAAAACCTATCGCAAAATTTTTACAAACAAAACCGAACCGGTGACTTGATGAACCGCATCAGCGAGGATGTGAGCAAAGTACGTATGTATGTTGGACCGGCTGTGATGTACACCATCAACACCATCATTCGCTTTGCCATTGTGATTGTGTATATGTATAACGTATCGCCCAAATTAACACTCTATTCTCTCTTACCTTTGCCACTACTTTCTTATGCTATTTTTAAACTGAGTACTGAAATCAACCAACGCAGTACAACTTTTCAGCAATATCTTTCAAAAATTTCAAGTTTTACTCAAGAGGTTTTCTCAGGCATCCGGGTAATCAAAGCCTATTCACTTGAAAATCAATACCAAAACCAATTAATTGATTTGTCTGAAGAAAGCAAAACCAAAAGTTTACACCTAGCCAAAGCGAATTCTATGTTCGGACCACTCATGCTGGCATTGATTGGCACCAGTAACTTAGTGGTGATTTATTTTGGTGGAATGATGTACATCAACGGCAACATTCAAAGCATCGGAACCATTGCTGAGTTTATTTTATACATCAACATGTTAACTTGGCCGGTGGCCTCATTTGGTTGGGTTTCATCGATGGTACAAGAAGCCGAAGCCTCACAAAAACGCATCAACGAGTTTTTGAAAATTCAGCCCGATATTCAAAACCAACAACCCAATGCAACCACAATTCAAGGAAGCATTGAATTTAAAAATGTTGCCTTAACCTATGACGATACCCATATTGAAGCCATTCGCGATGTGAGTTTTACAGTTAAAAAAGGAGAAACCTTAGCCATTTTGGGTAAAACCGGCTCCGGAAAATCAACAATTCTCTCGCTCATTTGCAGATTGTATGATACCACCCAAGGCGAAATTCTCATAGACGGTGTGCCCATCCAACAGGTGAATTTATTTGATTTAAGAAACAGTATTGGAACGGTTCCTCAGGATGCTTTTTTATTTTCAGATACGATTAAAAACAACATCAAATTTGGCAATGAAAATGCTACCGAGGAGCAAGTTGTTGAAGCTGCAAAAAAAGCCGCAGTCCACGACAATATCATGCAATTTACCCATACCTACGAAACGGTTTTGGGCGAACGCGGAATTACGCTTTCGGGCGGCCAAAAACAACGCGTTTCTATAGCGCGTGCGCTGATTAAAAACGCAGCTGTTTTGTTGTTAGATGACTGTTTGTCGGCTGTAGACACCGAAACTGAAGAAATTATTTTGAATCATTTGATGGAGTTTTGTCGTGATAAAACCACCGTTATTGTGAGTCATCGCGTATCATCTGCCAAAAATGCTGACAAAATTATTGTGCTGGATCAAGGACGAATTATACAACAAGGAACTCACAATCAACTCATAAACCAAGACGGATATTATGCCGAATTATACCTCAAACAACTTTCAGAAAAAGAAATGTCTGAATAGTTGTTTTGTAATACATTTTTTATCATTTTTGGATGTTCATTAACCAAATTAATTGACCGCAGGATATGAGAGAAAATGATATGCTAGAGAAAGAAGAAATTTTTTCAAAAGTACTCAGAGCCGGAAGAAGAACGTATTTTTTTGATGTGCGCGCAACCAAGGCAGACGATTACTACATTACCATTACCGAAAGCAAAAAATTCACAGAAGACGACGGATCTTTTCACTTTAAAAAACACAAAATTTACTTATACAAAGAAGATTTTAGTGCATTTGCAGAAATCCTAAACGACATGACTTCTTATGTACTGAATCAAAAAGGTGAAGAAGTCATTTCTGAAAGACACCAAAAAGACTTCAAAAAAGAATACTCAGAACAAAACTCAGAAACCGTTGACAACAAGAATTTCACGGATCTAGATTTTGATGACATTTAATTGAAATCCTTAAAAATAAAACCCCGAAAGCTGAGTGTTTTCGGGGTTTTTTTATGAATCATAACGAAGTCTTTATATCTTTAAAAAAAGATGTGCAAAATAAAAATTAACATTTCTTTAATTTTTAAGTTTTTCAACTAAATTTCTGGAGAAAAAAATATAATTTTGGAGCTTGGTTTTTTGTGCTTTTTCCAAATGTAAAAGATGCATAAACAAGTTATTAGAAGATAGAATTTACTGAAATAAAATAAATCCTGATTTGATAAATTTAGGTCGGGAAGCCCTCAAAAAATATGAAAATTAAAACCCTCAAATCCGTTTTAAAAAACTTATTTCTCGCACTGATTATTCTCACCTTTCATGTTGAATTTTCATTTGCTCAAGATAAAACAACTGAAACGCAACAATCTTCGATACAAAACAACAGATTACTCGGGCCAATTCAAATTACCGGAAATTTCAGTATTTGTTTACCAGGTCCGAACACAACACAACTTACAGGTTCAGGCGGATCGGGCGTTCCGAATCCAACAACTCCATGGGTCTCTTCAAACCTTTCTGTAGCCACGGTTGATAACACCGGTCTGGTAACCCAAGTTGGATTTGGTACTACAACGATAACTTACTATGATAATGCCGGAAACCAAACTTCACAAAATGTTTATGTAAGCACATTCCCTACCGTTTCAGGCACTACAGCTTCACCCAATGCATGTGCCGGCGGAGGACAAACACAATTAACAGGTTCTTTATTTCCGCATCCAACTACGCCTTGGACTTCAGCAAACACCTCAATTGCCACAGTTGACAACAATGGTTTAGTTACCGGAGTTGGACCTGGAACAGTAAACATTACTTACATGAATTTTGGTGGGTGTACCGTTTCAATACCCGTAACCATCAAGCCCTTACTTTCACCTTCAATCAGTTGTGGCATTCCAACCTATAATTCAGTGGCTTTTAGTTGGCCAGCCGTTGCTGGAGCGGCAACCTACACTGTTGTTTATTCTATTAATGCTGGGCCATATGTTTCTGGCACTTCAGGAAATATTACTTCATGGACTAAGCCAGGCCTTAATCCCGGAGACTCTGTAACCGTTTTTATCACGCCATCAGGAGCTGCCGGAAATTGTTTCACAGGAGCTTTTCAGACATGCGTAGCTTTGAGTTGTGATGCATTTAGCACACCAACAGCGCCCGTTATCGGAACCATTACACAGCCTACTTGTGCTACAGCTACAGGCAGTGTTCAACTTACCGGGCTTCCGGCCGGAACCTGGACCATTAATCCGGGAAATATCTCAGGCTCGGGAGCAACCTATACTGTAACAGGTTTAGCTCCGGGCTCGTATACTTTTACGGTTAAAAATTCATTTGGTTGTACTTCAGTAGCTTCGGCTTCAGCAACGATTAACGCACAACCACCAACACCAGCTGCGCCTACCATTGGAACCATCACTCAAACCACTTGTGCTTCGTCCACCGGAAGCGTTGAACTCACCGGACTTCCTGCCGGAACTTGGACCATTAATCCGGGCGCGATTGCAGGGTCTGGAGCCACTTATACTGTTAGTGGATTGGCAGCAGGAACTTATAATTTTACTGTCACGAATTCTGTAGGATGTCCTTCAGCATCTGCTTCTGCAACCATCAATGCACAGCCACCAACTCCTTCGGCACCCACCATCGGTACCATCACACAAACTACTTGTGCCTCATCTACCGGAAGTATTGAACTCACTGGGCTTCCTGCCGGTGCTTGGACCATTAATCCCGGAGCGATTGCAGGGTCTGGAGCCACTTATACTATTAGTGGTTTGACAGCAGGTAGTTATAGCTATACCGTAACCAATTCAGTAGGTTGTACTTCAGCAGCTTCGGCTTCGGCAACGATTAACGTGCAGCCACCAACTCCTTCAGCACCCACCATTGGAACCATCACTCAAACCACTTGTGCTTCGTCCACCGGAAGTATTGAACTCACCGGACTTCCTGCCGGAACTTGGACCATTAATCCGGGCGCGATTGCAGGGTCTGGAGCCACTTATACTGTTAGTGGATTGGCAGCAGGAACTTATAATTTTACCGTGACCAATGCTGCGGGATGTACTTCAGTGGCTTCGGCTTCTGCTACTATAAACACACAACCGCCAACACCAGCTGCGCCTACCATTGGAACCATCACTCAAACCACTTGTGCTTCGTCCACCGGAAGTGTTCAACTCACCGGACTTCCCGCCGGAACTTGGACCATTAATCCGGGCGCGATTGCAGGGTCTGGAGCCACTTATACTGTTAGTGGATTGGCAGCAGGAACTTATAATTTTACCGTGACCAATGCTGTGGGATGTACTTCAGGGGCTTCGGCTTCGGCAACGATTAACGCGCAGCCAGGAATACCCACAGCGCCAACTTCTACCGGAAATATTACACAGTGCGAACAATCACCGATTCAAACTTTAGATGCGCGCAATGCCATTACCACAGTAACCGGAATCAACTATACTTGGTATGATGCCCCAACTGCCGGTTTGGTCGTGGCAATACCTACTTTAAATACTGTTGGAACCGTTACTTATTACGTAGAAGCAAATGATGGAACTTGTAATTCACTCACAAGAACTGCCGTTACGCTCACCATTAATCCGGCACCGGCAGCGCCAACTTCTACCGGAAACATCACCCAATGTGAACAATCACCCATTCAAACTTTAGATGCGCGCAATGCCATTACCACAGTAACCGGAATTAACTATACTTGGTATGATGCCCCAACTGCTGGTTTGGTCGTGACAACCCCTACTTTAAATACCGTTGGAACCGTAACTTATTATGTAGAAGCCAACGATGGAACTTGCCCGTCTTATGCTAGAACAGCAGTCACTTTAACCATTAATCCGGCACCGGCAGCGCCAACTTCTACCGGAAATATTACCGAGTGCGAACAATCACCCATTCAAACTTTAGATGCGCGCAATGCCATTACCACAGTAACCGGAATCAACTATACTTGGTATGATGCCCCAACTGCCGGTTTGGTCGTGGCAATACCTACTTTAAATA
>JAIXSK010000009.1 GCA_027484725.1 Flavobacterium sp.
GGCCATATCTCGTGGCGGAAAAGCGAGCCGCGTACGCTCGGCTAAGATAGAATTTCTACGTGAAAAACAAACTTCCGGCTAAGAAAATCAAGCCATGAGTTATGACCGCGGTTAGCAGATGTAGCTATAATTCAATTTGTATTTTAACTTTTCCTCCAAAACCTTTTTCTACGATATCATATAAAGTTTTAAGGGTCAGGTTACTTCCGTTGTTCTCAATTCTTGAGATATATTCTCTTTTCTTGTCAACTAAATCACCTAGTTCTGTTTGTGTTAGTTGTTTTTCTTCACGAGCTTTTTTCAAAAGTAAACCAATTTTAAAACCTTGGAATTCTCTTTCAAGTTCGTCACGTCTTTCGGTTCCTTTTTCACCGTAGACATTGTTTTTAATCTCCTTCCAGCTTTTAGTTTCCATAGTTATTTAGATTTTTTTTCTGAGTAATATTTTGTCATTAGTTTCAACGCTTTTTCCATTTCATTTTTAGGTGTCTTTTGTGTTTTCTTTTGAAATCCATTCAAAAGAATAACTAGCTTTCCATTGTCAAAGAAGCAAAATACTCGCCATATGTTTGAACCGAGCTGAATTCTAGCTTCATAAAGCCCATTAGTACCTTCTAAAGATTTTAAGTAATTTGATGGAACTCTTTCTAAAGTTTCGATTGCCTCAATTATTTTAAAAATTTTATCCTGAACCTTAGTTGGTTGTTCAATAAGAAAATCTTCAAAATGGTTTTCATATGCTATGACTTCACGTACTTTCATTTTTCAAATGTAACTTAAAAGTTACATAAATTCCAAATTTTTTGTAGTATATTTTCTGTTTATTCGGTTTTCAAATGCTATATCTGCTAACGTGTTGCGCATAGGCGAACGTTGCGGAACAGCGAGCAGCGTATGCTCCGCTAAGATAGATTTTTTACGTGAAAAACAAGCAAAAAGTCAACAAAATCCAGCAATGGCGCTTCATGCGCTGTTATGTGAAGCTTGTCTTTTTAAAGTTCTGATTCCCAAAGTTTTTCTAAGCTTTTTAGTTCTTTTTTTGTGATTTCAATTTTCGATAAGTTTTCTTTATTCATAAAAATTGGTGAAACAAAAACTTTTGCTTTTTCCAATTCCTTTTTCAATCTGTAAAAAGGAATTATTGCAAACTTACTTGAGTTCTGATTATCTTGAATTATAAAATCTGAATTGTTCGGAATAGTTAGAATATAAGGTTTATTGCTTTTGTAATTTTCTATTATTTCTGGTTTGAAAATCAACCTAATTTCAGATTGATTAGCAATTAGTTTTTGACTTATTAAAACTGACGAATAATTGATCTTGTCTTTTGTAAGTTCAAAGGTGAAAAAATAGCCATTTTCGTTTTTGATATTTTTCCCTTTTCCGGTTTCAATTCGAATTTTAGATTTGGATAATATTCCATGATTTTGACCAAATGAATTTCCACAAATCAATATGAAAATTGTCATCAACGTAATTAGTTTGTTTTTCATAATTTCTGTTTTATTCGCGCTGTCAAATCAAGTTTCACATAACGTTCTCTTGCTAGGCGCGCGTTGCGGAACAGCGAACCGAGTAAGCTCCGCTAAGATATAATTTTCTCGTTAAAAACCAGCGCAATGCCAACAAAATCAAGCAATGGCGCTTAGCAAGTGTTGGGCGACGGCCATTAATCTACGTACTTACTAAGAAAGTGTTTAGACTTGGCATTTTATATTGAGATTCGATTTAGCTATCGACTTGGCATATGATAAAAGTTTTTCTGTCAGACAGTAAATAGAAGTAATAAATTTCATAATAAGGATTTTTAGCAATCAAAGATTTCGACATATTTAATATTTTTAAATCATTATCCTGTAAGAAATCGTCAAGCTCTAAATTGAGATAATAGTGCCCTTGCTTAAATTTCTTGCTAGAGATTATGAACCTTTCTAGTCTTTCAAAAGAAGTAGAGTCAATTTTGTAAATGGCGAATTGCATTAGTGGTTCTAAAAATCCATTTTCTTTTCCTTGCTGAATTAAACTTGGTTGGTAAACTCTATCAAAGTTTGCCATTTCGTTTATATCATCAAAAAGTCTCATGTTCTCGCGTTGACAATTGACAAGTAAAAAAGCGGCTATTACTAAAAGAATTCTAATCATTTTATAATGCTTTATAACGTCATTTTTAATCGACGGTTTTTTTTGGCTGTTGCCCAACGGTTGCGGGTTTGCTCAGTCACGGTAATTTGGAACAGAGTATAATCCGTTAGATGAAACAAACATATGGAAAATATATCTTTCTTGAACACTGATGCAGTTATTGTGCAAACCTGCTGTTGTGCGGAGTTGACACTACAAATCCCTAATAAAAAAATCTAGTTACCGTATTGTTTAACAATGAGATAGGTCATTCTTCTCAACGTAGTTGCCAGTAAAAACGTTAGATAAATGATTTCAAATTATTTGTTTTATGTCTGATAAATCACAGTAATTTCAAATCTCATTGGTTGTTTTTTTTGCTTTGCTGCGTTAAAAGAAATTTAGTTTATCCGACAACAAACGTTTAATGTCTTTTAAGTTCACCAGTAGACTTGATACTCAATTTTATTTCTTTTAACTTCGCCAAGCTTTTGTCTAGCGCTAGCTATGAAAATGCAATTTTCAGCTATCTCATAGCCAAAAGCTTGAGCTGGAAAATCAAACAATCTTTTCCACCGCAAAGCAAAAAAAGCGGCCAATATTTATCAACGTTTTTGCTGAGCAATTGCGCACAACGTGTTGCGCATAGGCGAACGTTGCGGAACAGCGAAAAGCGTATGCTCCGCTAAGCTAAACAAAAAACGTGAAAAATAAACAAAAAGCTAACAAAATCCAGCAATGGCGCTTCATGCGCTGTTAGCTGGTTGGCGCTCATATATGCTCAAAGTTTGCGTTCTGTTTTTCACACAACGTTTTTGCGCAATCAAATTCCGCAAAGTTTTTTGACAAAATAGGCGAGAAGCCAAA
>JAIXSK010000034.1 GCA_027484725.1 Flavobacterium sp.
ACCGTTACAGGTTTGCCAAGTGGTGTGAATGGTCTTTATGATGCTAGTTTAAATACATTTACGATTTCAGGAACTCCGAATGTATCGGGTGTTTTTCCTTATACAATCACAACAAGTTCAGGTTGTGCCAATCCATCACTGGGTGGTACCATCACGGTCAATCCGGATGTAACCTTTACGCTCAATACAGCAGGAACAGAAATCCAAACCTTGTGTGTGAATACTGCTTTACCAATTTCCATAGTTTATACTTTAGGTAATGGCGCTAGTGGGGTAACTGCTATTGACTTACCACCGGGTGTAAACGGAGTTTTATCAGGCAACACCTATACCATTACAGGTACACCTTCATTGGCGGGTGTTTACAACTATAGTCTCAGCACCACAGGAGGATGTTCGGCAGTGACCTTGGGGGGTAGTATTACGGTCAATCCTGATGTGACGATGAGTTTGAGCTCAGGTATTGCCTCGACCAATCAAAGTGTTTGTATCAATACGCCGATTAATTTAATAGAATATGCACTGGGTAATGTAGATGCCACCGGGGCGATTGTTTCGGGTCTTCCAAGCGGAGTGAGCGGAGTTTACAACGCAGGTGTTTTCCAAATCACAGGCTCACCGAGTGTCTCGGGTTCGTTTCCGTATACGATTACTACCTCGGGCGGCTGTTCTTCTTTGACCTTAGGAGGTTTGATTCAGGTAGCTCCGAATGATACCCTTACCCTTGCCTCAGCTACAGGCAGCGATAATCCGACTTTGTGTAAGAATACGGCTTTAACCCCAATTGTTTATACCCTTACAGATGCTACGGGCATCAATGTGGTAGGTTTACCACCGGGTGTGAGCGGAGTTTTAATAGGCAACACCTATACTATTTCAGGAACCCCTAGCGCAGATGGCAGTTATCCATTTACGGTTAATACCACCGGAGGTTGTTTGAGTGCACAACTCACAGGTACGATTACTGTTGACCCAACCGTTACGATGGTTTTGAGTTCAGCCGCAGTTACAAACAATCAAAGTTTGTGTGTGAACAGTGCCTTGACACCGATTACTTATCAAATTGAATTTGCGGGAGCCACCGGAGCCACCATTACCGGTTTGCCTGCGGGTCTTACTACGAGCTATAGCGCTACGGGCGAGTTCAGAATCTCAGGAGTTCCAACGGCTTCAGGCTTATTCAATTACAGCATTACCACCTCAGGGGGATGTTCTAGTGTAACCTTATCAGGAAGCATTAATGTAATTCCGCAAGGGACGATTAACTTAACCTCGGGCAATGCGACTCAGACGGTTTGTATCAATACAGCGATTGCTCCGATTAGATATCAGATTACCAACGCATCGGGTGTAACCATTACCGGATTACCGGCAGGGGTAAGCGGTGTGTTTAATTCGGGTGTTTATACAATTTCAGGTTCGCCGAGTGTTTCGTCAAGTTTTACATATACTTTGACCACCACCGGAGGCTGTTCTACGGCACAGACCGGAACCATCAATGTGAATCCGGATGTCACCTTGAGTTTGACCTCTCCTCTCAATACGACCAACCAAGAGATTTGTATCGGCGACCCGATTGCAGAGATTAGATATATTTTGAGCAATGTAGATGCCACCGGAGCTATAATTAGCGGTCTTCCTAATGGTGTTGTGGGCAATTATGCTTCGGGTGTTTTAACCATCTCAGGCACTTCGTCGGTAGTGGGAACTTATCCTTATACGGTGCGTACCTCAGGTGTTTGTGGTAGCTTGACTTTGGGAGGTACGATTAAAATCAACCCGAATGCTACTATAACTTTGGATTCTCCAAGTGCTACGGCGAGTCAAACTTTGTGTATCAACTCAGCCCTTACGCCGATTCGATATTTAATAGGTCAGGGGGCAACCAATGCTTCGATTACCTCAGGAAGTCTTCCTACGGGTGTTTCGGCCAGTTTCTTTGGCGGTATTTTAACCATCAGTGGAAATGCCTTGAGTGCGGGCGTTTACAATTATGTAGTCTCTACCACGGGTGGTTGTGGTACGGCAACGATCAGCGGAGTGATTCGTGTCAATGGCAATGTTACTTTGGCTTTGAGTTCATCTAGTGGTTTTGCAGAAGCTTGTTTGAATGAGCCAATTGCTCCGATTCAATATACGACCACCAATGGGGCAACGGGTGTTACCGTTACTGGTTTACCAACGGGTATTAGCGGTAGCTTTGTCTCGGGGGTGTTTACCATCTCGGGCGCATCGACCCAATCGGGTACTTTTCCGTATGTGGTGACTACCGTGGGCGGCTGCGGAGTGGCTTCGCTCAGCGGTACTATTACCATCAATCCGAATGTGACTATTGCATTGAGTTCAGTGGCCTCAACAGCCAATCAAAGCTTGTGTATCCATGAGCCCATTGCTCCGATTACGTATTTATTGGGCAATGGAGCCACCGGTGCAGCTTTGGTAGCCGGTACGGTTCCGGTGGGCATCAGCGGAAGCTATAACCCGCTCAACCATACTTTCACCATCAGTGGTACGGTACAAGAGCCGGGTACATTCAATTATCAAATCTCAACAATTGGCGGATGTTCATCAGCAACACTAACGGGTCGTATTTCCGTGAATGCACTTCCGATTGTACGACTTCCGCAGGGTGGTTTTATTTGTGTAGATGAGCTAGGAAACCCAATCAGTACCTATACTTTAACCACCAATTTGAGCAGCAGTGATTACAGTTTTGAATGGTCTACAACTACTGGTGTAATCAGTGGAGCGGGCGGATCATCATATGTTGCCACAGCTCCGGGTGTGTATAGTGTTAAGGCAACGAGCTTGGTTACCGGATGCAGTGATACGGCACAAGCACTGGTTGCCCCATCGCTACCACCATCAGACATTTTGGTATATGCTTCGAGTTATTTTGAAGACAACCAAATGGTCAGAGTCGATGTAAACCCACCGGGGGATTATTTGTATCAATTGGGCACGGGTGGCTTTCAAGAGAGCAACTTGTTTACTTATGTCCTCTCAGGCACTTATACCATAACGGTGAAGGACAAATTTGGATGTGGAGAGAAGACAGCTCAGGTGACCATTATTAATTTTCCTAAGTTCTTTACACCAAACGGCGACGGGTATAACGACACATGGAATATTTTTGAAATATCTAACCAAGTCGATGCAAAAATTTATATCTTTGACCGGTATGGAAAATTCCTGAAAGAAATAAGACCTTCAT
>JAIXSK010000035.1 GCA_027484725.1 Flavobacterium sp.
AATTTAAATGTGAGTCGCTACAGAAACGGTGATCCGATTCCACAAGTTACTGATCCTACGCAATGGGCCAATCTCACTACTGGGGCTTGGTGTTATTATGCAAACAATTCTGCCAACGGAACAATTTACGGAAAGCTTTATAATTGGTATGCCGTGAATGACACGCGTGGATTGGCGCCACATGGATGGCATATACCGTCTGATGTGGAATGGACCACTTTAGTCTCGTTTTTAGGATTTGCTGATTTTGCCGGTGGTAAGATGAAAACCACGGGTACTTTACAGTCAGGCACCGGATTATGGAGAAGCCCAAATACAGCGGCTACCAACAGTAGTGGTTTTTCAGCACTTCCGGGGGGGTATGTGGCTGATAATGGCAGCGGTTCTTTTTTGTTGGATAAGTACGGGTATTGGTGGAGTACAACTGAATTTGGAAGTCAGCGAGCAAATGCCCGAATTTTGAATTATACTAATGGTGGTATTACAACATTGGAATTCTTTAAAGACAATGGTTTTTCTGTTCGCTGTATTAAAGATTAATTCAAAGTCAAGATGATTCGCGTGAGGAACCTGCCTGTCGGGCAGGTGGCAGCGATAACCCGCAGCCGCGCAGTGTAACGGAGCGGCGAGGACTTTAGCGCACAGCCCGACGGCGAGCGCATAAACTTTCCGGAAAGCAAATCATGAATGAGCCGGCACGCCCCAAAAAACTAATGGGCTGGCCTCATTTTTTGTATCCACAAATACATGGTGATGACTAGCGTTGGGGCAAAAACGCCTAAAAGCAAGTAGCTGTAATGTTCAAATAAGGTGTGAAAATGGCTGCCGATGTACAGATAAATACTGGCCACACACAACTTTAACGGAATAAACTCTAGGTTATTCCACGGCATTTTTTGGGTGAAGAAATTCATGAATTTTTATTTTGAGTGGGCGTATTGACAATGCGGTTGAACTACGCATTGTTCGCATTTTGGGTTGGTTGGACGGCAGGTTTCGCGCCCTAGAAAGGAAATAGCCATTCCGATTTCGCCCCAGATTTCAGGCGGAAGATGCTTCATGAGTTCTTTTTCAATGCGGTTGCCGTCTTTGAATTCTGCCGAGAGACCTATGCGCGGCGCTACGCGAATCACGTGCAAGTCGGCAATAATTCCTTCGGCGGGCGCTTTCATCTCGCGCATGATGACGTTGGCTGATTTTCGTCCGATGCCTTTGAGTGCAGTGAGGCTATCCATGGTAAGCGGAATGTTGTTATCGGTTTGCAAGGTTTGCGCAATTTCCAACAGCCAACTCGCTTTGGTATTGAAGTTTCTGACTTTGGTAATCTGACTGCTGATGGCCGGAATGTTGGAAGCCGCCAAACTTGGCAGGTTTGGATATACCTCAAAAAAGCCCGGAGCAATCTTGTTGATGTTGGCATCAGAATCTTGCGCCGAAAGCACCACCATCACCATGAGTTGATATAAATTTTGGTAATCAAGCGGATGCTTTTTGCCTCTGTACAGCTCTAGGAGCGGTTGTAGTTTTTCCTTCCAATTATTGTCAAAAAGTTCCATGTTTATTCAGGTTTAAAGTCAATAGACAATGAGTTCACACAGTAGCGCTGTCCGGTGGGCGTAGGTCCATCGTCAAACACATGGCCCAAATGCCCGCCGCAAGTGGCGCAGAGAATTTCGGTTCTGATCATGCCGTGCGAAACATCTTTTTCATAAGCTACCTTGCCCGGAATTGACGCGTCAAATGAGGGCCATCCGCAATGAGCATTAAATTTGCTGCTGCTTTCAAACAAAGGTTCGCCGCAGCCGCCACAAACATAGGTTCCGTTTTCAAAGTGCAGATTGTATGGGCCTGAATGCGGGAATTCTGTGCCTTTTTGACGTAAAATTCGGTAGCGTTCGGCTCCGAGTTGTTCTTTCCAAGCTTCGGGTGTTTTTTCAATAGGATAACTCATGACTCTGGGTGTTGTATAAAATGAATGACTTTTTCAATGACTTGTGGGTCGCCCAAAATTTTTCGATGACCGAGTTTTTGTGTGATCATCAGTGTGCCGTTTTGAAGGTTTTGATGAATATGATGCGCACAGTTCACCGGAACATCGGCATCGTCCTGATCGTGGATGACCAAAACCGGGATGTCTATTTTTTGTGCCGCGCGATAAGAGGAGTAATCGTCCATTTTGCGGTTCGATTTATCTTCAAAATACGCTTGGAGCAAACCGCTGTATTTGGGTTTTAGTTGCAATTTAGCTACAAAATCATCAATGATGTCTCGCACCACATCGCCGCTACCAATGGTGACCAGTTGATTGATTTTCAATCCGTCTTTGACCGCATTAAGCAAACTCATACCGCCCAGCGAATGCCCCACGGCCGCTTCAAACGGCCCGTATTGTTTTTCGATTTCAAAAATAGAGGCGATGAATTCAGGCATCAATGTGGTTGATCCCGCAGATTTTCCGTGTGCCGGAGCGTCAAAACTCACCACCGCATATCCTTTTTCAAGCAAGGCATCGGCTATTTTCACCAGTTGGGTTCCGCGGCCGGACCAACCGTGTACAAGTAGAATTTTCTTGGATGATGTTCCGTACTGATACACCACGATTTCTTTTTGCAGCGTTTGAACAAGAAGTTTTTCTTGCTTGCTGTGTTGTTCCATTTCGTGTTCGCGTTTCGGAATCCGATGTTTGAGCGGTGTTGTAAACAAGCGCGCTGCAAACCGAACTGTGAGGCGGTCTGAAATAAACGATAAAAATGAACCCGCAGCAAGGATTATTTTAGGAATTTTTAAACTTTCTTGATGTTTCTTTTGATTCTTTGCCATTTCTGTAAATCTTACCGCAAGGTATTGTTTTCTGTATTTTTTGCTAAATTTAGAAGTCATAAAATAAACTTAAAATGCAAAGACAAACCCGTGTAATTATTGAAAATGTTCAGCCGCAACTCGACGCAGGCGCTTTTGCCATCAAAAGAATCGTCGGACAAAAAGTAACTGTTACGGCCGATGTATTTCCGGATGGGCATGATGTGATTCAATGCCGCGTTTTATACAAACATCAAAGCGATAAAAAATGGTCTGAAGTAAGAATGCAGCCCACCCAAAATGACGAGTGGACCGCTGAATTTACCGTTGAAAAACAAGGAACCTACACTTATTACGTACAAGCCTGGGTAGATTATGCTCTGAATTGGCAACACGGAACCGAGCGTAAAATTCAAGACCACCAACACGTCAAATCTGAGTTGCTCGAAGGCGCTGAATATGTTGAACAAATCATCAAACTCGCCAGCAAAGATGAAAAAGCTTATCTTAAAAAAATAGCCCAGCAATTTACTGACCCCAAGCAATATGAATTGGCCATAGCATCGGCCATGTCGCATGAACTTACGGCTTTATTCACCAAATATCCCATCTTATATATTGAAAATCAATCGCATGAATTGCAGGTTTATGTAGATCGCGCCAAAGCTTTGTTCAGTACTTGGTATGAATTCTTTCCGCGTTCGGCCTCGTCAGAACCCGGTAAACACGGAACCTTTAAAGACTGCGAAAAACTCTTGCCGCGCGTAGCTGCGATGGGTTTTGATACCTTGTATTTTCCGCCCATTCACCCCATTGGAGAAGTCAATCGCAAAGGGAAAAACAACGCCACCAATGCAGAGCCCGGCGATGTCGGTTCGCCTTGGGGCATTGGTTCGCAATACGGTGGTCACAAATCAACGCATCCTGAGTTGGGCTCGATAGATGATTTTAAATCACTCGTCCAAAAAGCCCAATCGCTCGGTATTGAAATCGCAATGGATTACGCTTTGCAGGCTGCGCCTGATCATCCGTGGGTCAAAGAACACAAAGAATGGTTCAAATGGCGCCCCGACGGAACGGTACAATACGCCGAGAATCCGCCCAAAAAATACCAAGATATTCAACCCATTTACTTTGAAACGACTGATTGGAAAAACCTCTGGAAAGAGCTTTTAGACACCGCTTTATTTTGGGTAGAAGAGTGCGGCATTCGCGTGTTTCGGGTAGATAATCCGCACACCAAACCTTTTTATTTTTGGGGTTGGCTCATCGGTGAAATCAAAAAGAAACATCCCGATGTGTTGTTTTTATCTGAAGCCTTTACGCGCCCCAAAATCATGAACGAACTCGCCAAGCAAGGCTTTACGCAATCATACACATATTTTACGTGGCGCAATACCAAACAAGAGCTCATCGAATATTTGACTGAGCTTACCCAAACCGATCAAAAAGAGTATTACCGCCCGAACTTTTGGCCCAACACGCCCGATATCAATCCGTTTGCACTGCAATCAGGCAATGAATCGGTGCATTTGCAAAAATACTTCTTGGCCGCAACGCTGAGTTCAAGCGTAGGTATTTACGGGCCAGTCTTTGAATACATAGTTAGCGCACCGATGGCCGCCGGTAAAGAAGAATATCTCAACTCAGAGAAATACGAAGTCGCGCATTGGGATTGGACGATTGAAAACAAACTCACCACGCTCATTACGCGCATCAATCACATTCGTCGCGCGCAACTTTCACTACAACAAACCAACAACCTCGTTTTTTGCAACACCAACAATGACCAAATACTGGCTTATTACAAGTTTGACGATGACAAAACCAACGAGACGCTCATGGTCGTGAGCCTTGATGCGCACAACACTGCGCAAGCCATGGTTCAGTTGCCTATTTCAGAAATCGGGAATCAGCCCATTGAAATACAAGATTTAATTACCGGTAATACCTATCACTGGGACAAAGAATGGAATTTTGTCGAATTGCATCCGGATGTTCCTTTTCATTTGTTTCAAATCAAACGTTAACGATTATGGACACAGAAATCAATGAAGAAGGATTTAAAACGCCCTTTATTTTCAAAACCGACTGGAAAAAAGCCTTTGAGGACCCAGAGTTTGTCAAGGTATTTTCATCAGACATACTCGAGAACTACATCATCAACAAAAGGTGGTACGGAGGTAAAGCCAGCACGCTCAAGTATATTGAAGTCGTTGATTATTTCATGATGACCTCGGCCAAAAACACCTATTACGGCGTATTGCTCGAAGTCAATTTTAAAGAAGCTTTTTATCAGCATTATTTTATGCCGATTGCCTTTATGGCGCAAGAAGACCTTACCACCAGCACCGTAATTGCTCCGGTCAAAATGGGCAACCAACAAGGTTTTCTGATCGACGCTTTGCACCAAGAAGATTTTCGTCAACTCTTATTTGAAAAAATTCTACAATCGCCAAAAGAGAAGAATCCCGGAAAAGTCAAATTCCACCGGGGCGAAAAACTCGAGCAAATCACTTATGAATCGTCCAAATTTATGGGCGCCGAACAAAGCAATACCTCTATTGTGTACAACGGCAATTTGGTGCTCAAAATCTTCCGACGTATTTACATCAGCACCAATCCCGATTATGAAATCAGCCGTTTCTTGACCGAGCGCATGGATTTTAAAAACTCACCCGCCTATACCGGCAGCATCAGTGTATCGCTCAGCGAAGGCAATATAACCCTGGGCATGATGCAAGAACTCGTGTCCAACCAAGGCGATGCTTGGCAGTTTATGCTCGATGAAGTCGATCGTATTTTTGACAACCTCAAAGCCAAAAAAATCAAGCTCAACAAATTGCCTGAAGTAGATTTGTTCCGCCGACTCAAAATCAACGAAGTGCCGCATGAAATCATTGATTGGGCTGGTCTCAGCATTTTTATGCGCATTCATACATTAGCCACCCGCACAGCCGAAATGCACATTGCACTGGGCAGCGACATCCACGATACAGCCTTTACACCCACCACCTATAACGGCGATTACACCGTTTGGCTCAAAAACCGTTTGACCTATCAGTTTCAGAACCGACTCAACATACTTGAGAACAATTTGCACAAACTCGATGGTTTGGCACTCGAACTCGCCAATTTATTCCTCGACCACAAAAAAGAAATCCGAAAAGTATTTCTTGATTTTGACTGGACCAAAATGAAGTCAGAGCGCATCCGCATCCACGGCGATTATCACCTGGGGCAGGTGTTGGTCAACGGCGAAGATTTTTACATCCTTGATTTTGAAGGCGAACCCGAAAGCACCATCCGCGATCGCAAGGTCAAACAACCGCCGCTCAAAGATGTGGCCGGGATGTTTCGGTCATTTCACTATGCCATTTACGCGACGATTTTTAACAACAAAGACAAATATCCGTTTGAGCAAAAAGAGCTCTTTCAGGCCGGCGAACTGTTGTTTAAATATTTTGTAGGCGTGTTTTTGCAAACCTATACCGAGGTCGCTCAGGCCGGAAATCTGAACATCGGTTACCGCAAAGAAATTGACTTTTTACTCAAATATTGCATTTTAGAAAAAGCTGTGTATGAACTCGGCTATGAACTCAACTCGCGTCCGCGCTGGGCGGTTATTCCGCTCACAGGCATTGCGAGTATTATGGAATTTAAAGACAATTAAGAAGTGCGAATTACGAATTAAGAATTACGAATTAAGAATTGCGAATTAAGAATTGCGAATTAGGTTGATATTTAGAAGCTTATTCCCGCTGTGCGCTCTATCTTTGCCGCATAAGAATGCCGGCAAAGGATGCCGCTGCCATCGGGGCTAGGGTTTTGAGCCAAAATCAAAATGAGGTTTAAAATAATGACATGAAAAAAATACTACTATTAATTATAGTGCTTTCGGCTAACTTGTTAGTGGCTCAAGTGCCCGCTATACAATGGAAAAAAGCTTTCGGCGGTACGCAATGGGATGAAGCTTTTTGCATACGGCAGACTACCGATGGGGGCTATATTGTGGTAGGATATACATTGTCTCATGATGGCGATGTCCTGGATTCTAATGGATATAGAGATATTTTGGTCATCAAGCTTTCTGCTTCAGGTGCGCTGCAATGGGAGAAATCTTTAGGAGGCAGTCATGAAGAAAATGGTTTCAGTATTCAACAGACCACAGACGGTGGCTATATTGTTGTAGGTGATACTGACTCGGAAGATGGCGACGTTATTGCGAATCATTTTGATTTTGCAATTCCTGATGTATGGATTGTAAAGCTTTCTGAAGTGGGCGCTATTGAATGGCAAAAAACACTTGGGGGAAATGAAGATGATTATGCATACAGCATTCAGCAGACTACGGATGGCGGTTATATTGTTACAGGTACTACGGGTTCGAATGATGGCGATGTATCGGGAAACCATGGCTGGTTAGATGTCTGGGTCATTAAGCTATCAGGGTCAGGTACAATCGAATGGCAGAAAACATTTGGCGGTACGGATGGAGAAAAATCCCAAAGCATCCAACAAACTACTGATGGCGGATATATTATTGTTGGCTTTACATACTCTAATGATGGTGATCTAACTTCACATTCTGGTATGGCCGATATTTGGGTTATTAAATTATCATCTTCCGGCACGCTTGAATGGCAGAAAACTTATGGAGGAACCTATGACGAAGAGGCATATTGCATTAGGCAAACCAGCGATGGCGGTTATATTTTTGGTGGTTTTACAGGTTCAATGGACGGCGATTTGATAGGACATCAAGCGAATTATGATGCCTGGGTTGTAAAAATATCCGATACAGGCACGCTCGAATGGCAAAAAACATTTGGAGGAAACTTATTTGATAGAATCAACAGTATTATTCAGATAGCCAATGGTGATTATATCGTAGCAGGAATTACATCATCTCACGATGGAGATGTGATTGGGTTGCATGGAAACTCAGATGCTTGGGTAGTAAAAATTTCGAATTTGGGATTGATTAAATGGCAAAGAGCGATTGGTGGTAGTGGTTACGATGAGGCCCAAAGCATTCAGGAGACTGCTGATGGCGGTTATATTATGGCAGGTCATACGACTTCATACAACGACGATGCTTTAGGCTCTGGATACCACGGTGGTACCGGACATGATTTTTGGATTGTGAAATTAGAAACCGACCCATTGGCAATTGATAATTTCAGTACCCAAAAATTCATATTATTTCCAAATCCAACAAACCAATTCCTCAACATTCAAAACCTTGACAACGAAGACATCGAAAAAGTAACGGTTTCTGATCTGACAGGTAAAATTCTAATTGAGCAATCAAAAAACCTTTCACAAATGAATGTGTGGCATTTACAGCAAGGCCTCTATTTCATCCAAATACAATCACAAGGAAAAACATATACTCAAAAATTTATAAAAGAATAAATTCGCTTCAATGCGATAAAACAATAATTCAACCCATGAACAAAACCCAACCGAATTCCCTTTTTATCGATTTTGATATTGAATTGCGCCAAACTCAAAACCACTTCAATACGCGTTCGCGCATGAGCCTACAATTCGCTGACAGGCATTACGCGTATTATGGAGTTTAATCGTTTAAAGACTTATTTTGATGAAGATTAATCATTTTATATTGTGCTTTTTTTGTGTTTTTTATTCGTATGCCCAATGTTGGCGAGAGATTGCCGGAGGCGGTGGGAATCACAAAGTAGCCATTAAAACCGATGGGACACTCTGGGCTTCTGGAACAACTTGGTTTATCAGCTACAATGGTTTTGAACAAATTGGTTCTGATCATGACTGGAAACAAGTTTCCACAGGTAAGTATCACTTTTTAGCAACCAAAAATGATGGTACCCTTTGGGCTTGGGGTAAAAACAACTATGGACAGTTGGGTGATGGAACTTTGATAGACAAAAATTTTCCTGTTCAAATAGGCACAGACACAGATTGGAAGTATGTTTTTGCAGGTTATGACTCAACCAACATTGCAATTAAAACTGATGGGACTCTATGGGTTTGGGGATACAATTACTCAAATTTTCTGGGCATTGCATGGGCTGATATCAACATTCCCACACAAATAGGTACAGATTCTGACTGGTTAACGGCTGTCATTGGTAATAATCATTGTTTGGCTGTTAAGGTCGATGGTAGTTTGTGGTCTTGGGGCGGTAACAATTCAGGTCAACTAGGTTATGTTTTATCTGGAATTCCCACAAATATGCCCAGAAGAGTTGGCAACGATTATGATTGGAAATTGGTTTCTGCAAGTCTTGGTACATCTGCAGCTATCAAAAATGATGGGACGCTCTGGATGTGGGGAAATAATTATTACGGTGCTTTAGGAAATGGCAATCAAACAAACTTAGACGAACCCACCCAAGTAGGAACCGATTCTGATTGGATTGATGTTTCATCAGAGATGGAATTCACCTTGGCTCTCAAAAGTAATCACACGCTTTGGGCATGGGGAGATAATTCATTTGGAGAATTAGGAAATGGTTCAGTAGCGCCCTCATATACGCCCATTCAAACAGCCAATTTTGCCTATCTCATAGTAACAGATCAATGGGAGAAAATAGCAACCGATTCTCATCTTACTTCGGTAATAAGAGCAGATAACACTTTATGGCAATGGGGACACAATTTTACGGGTATAAGTCGACCGGTTAAAGAAAATTGCACCAACCTTGAAATACCTTCTTTTACTAAACAAACTGATTTTTTAATACATCCAAATCCTTCATCAGATTATATTTCAGTGTTCAATATGACCGATTATCCAATGCAAAAAGTTATAATTACGGATGTTTTAGGAAAAAGAAAGCTTGAGATACATCAAAATTTTGATGTGATTGATGTTAGAGGTCTGTCAGCAGGATGTTACTTTATCAATGTTATTTCAGAAGATAAAGTCTCTACATTAAAATTTATAAAACAATAAATACGCTCTGCATATAAAAAAAATCAACCCATGAACAAAACCCAACCGCATTCACTCTTTACCGATTTTGATATTGAATTGTTCAAAGCCGGCAAGCATTTTAAATTATATGAAAAATTTGGCGCCCACCTTACCGAAGTCAATGGTGTTCAAGGGGTGTATTTTGCCGTTTGGGCACCCTCGGCGCGCTCGGTATCAGTAGTGGGTGATTTTAATTACTGGATACAAGGCGAGCACCCGCTCTATGTGCGTTGGGACAGCTCGGGTATTTGGGAAGGTTTTATTCCCGGGGTTGATAAAGGCACCAAATACAAATACAAAATACAATCTAACAACCGCGATATTATTACCGAAAAGGCTGATCCGTTTGCTTGGTATTGCGAGCATCCGCCCCATACAGCCTCAGTAGTTTGGGATTTAGACTACCGCTGGAAAGACCAAAAATGGCTCGAGGCGCGCAAAAGCCAAAACCAACTCAACCGCCCACATTCGGTGTATGAAGTACATCTGGGTTCGTGGCGGCGCAATGCCGAGGGCAAATTCTTGACTTATTTGGAACTCGCAGATCAATTGGTGCGTTACGTGAAAGAAATGGGCTTTACGCATGTAGAGTTTATGCCGGTCATGGAATATCCTTATGATCCGTCATGGGGCTACCAACTTGTGGGTTATTATGCGCCGACGTCTCGTTTTGGCAAGCCACAAGATTTTATGTTGCTGGTAGATAAACTGCATCAGGCGGGCATAGGCGTTATTTTAGATTGGGTACCGTCGCATTTTCCGGATGATGCCCATGGCTTGGGCTTCTTTGATGGCTCAAACCTCTATGAACACCCGGATCGCCGCAAAGGCTACCACCCCGATTGGAAAAGTCTGGTGTTTAATTATGGCCGCAATGAAGTGCGTTCGTTCTTGATCAGCAATGCCATTTTTTGGCTGCATCAATACCATGCCGATGGTTTGCGTGTCGATGCCGTGGCCTCAATGCTGTATCTGGATTATTCGCGCAACGACGGCGAGTGGGAACCCAACATTTATGGTGGCCGTGAAAACCTCGATACCATTAGTTTCTTAAAAGATTTTAACGAAGCGGTGTATACCATGTTTGAAGGCGTGCAAACCATAGCCGAAGAAAGCACTTCTTTCCCGATGGTGTCGCGCCCAATATTCAATGGCGGACTCGGTTTTGGCATGAAGTGGATGATGGGCTGGATGCACGATACCTTACAGTATTTTAAACGCGAACCCGTGTACCGAAAATACCACCAAAATGATTTAACGTTCTCGATGACCTATGCGTTTTCAGAGAACTTTATGTTGCCGCTCTCGCACGATGAAGTGGTCTATGGCAAACACTCTATAGCCGGGCGTATGCCGGGCGATGAATGGCAGAAGTTTGCCAATTTGCGCTTGCTCTACGGTTATATGTTTACGCATCCGGGGGCCAAGTTGCTCTTTATGGGTGCCGAGTTTGGTCAGAGCGCTGAGTGGAATTTTGAAGGTGAACTCCAGTGGTATTTATTGCAATTTGGGTATCATCAAGGCATTCAAAAACTCATTACTGATTTGAACGCTTTGTACAAATCACAACCGGCTTTGTATGAAAAACAATTTTCACCCGAAGGTTTTGAGTGGATCAACTACTCTGACCATCAAAACGCGGTGATTGCTTATATCCGCAAAGGCGAAAACACCCAACAAGATTTGGTCGTGGTGTGCAATTTTACACCGGTAGTGCGCCAAGATTACCGCATAGGTTTGCCGAGAAAAGGCAAACTCACCCAGATTTTTAATTCAGATGAAACCTCATACGGAGGCTCAGGCGTGGGCCATAGCAAGGCGGTAAAAATAGATGCTGAGCCTTGGAACGGTCGTGATTTTTCAGCGGCTATTACCTTACCGCCATTGGGCGTAGTAGTTTTTAAAATGAGCTAACGCAAAAATCAACTTCATCAAAACAGCTTTGGCTTTTGGGCGAAAGCTGTTTTTTTATATCCCAAAGTCCGGAAAATAATTGTAGTCATCGTTGAAGCCTTCGGTGGGTTCCGAAGTTTTTGGAATGGGTTTGTGCGCTTGACTTTCAGTGAATAGCCTTTGAAGATTTTGGGGTAAGATGTTTGTTTTCATAGGTTTGACTTTTTGTTTTGGGTAAGCTAAAACTACAAACTCGATTCGAAAACTTGTTATTTTTTCGATACAAAGCAGAATTTTCAGATAAAAGGCTCAAGTCAAGGCATCGATGTTCTGAAAATGAAGTTATTAACCAAATCATTAACGACAACGTTTTCGTGAAAAACTGACCATTTCGTTTGGGTTGCGCCCTGAATTTTGTATGTTTGAAACCCTTGCAAAAGCTATTTTTAGACCTCTATTTATGATTACAAATACCGAACTTGAATACAAAGGCGATTTGTTTCCGTCGCAGATTACAGGATTCCAAAAAGACGGTGATTCTGTGTTTTTTACCACCGACAACAATGTCATTCTTAAACTTACCGTGCTGCGCGATAGCTTGGTTCGGTTTAGATATACCACCAAAGGATACTTCAGCAAAGACTTCTCATATGCCATCGACAAAACCCAATCGCACGGCTACAACTTTCTGGAAGTAACAGAGCTTAAAGAAGTCTACCAAATCAAAACCAGCAAAATCATCTGCTCTGTGAGCAAAGCCGATATGCGCATAGCGATTACTGATTTAGAAGGCAACTGCATTCTTGAAGATGAGCTTGGTTTTCATTGGGAAGAAAGCTACCAATTTGGCGGCAACATCGTCAAGATGAGTAAAGCCTCGCGCGACGGAGAATCATATTACGGTTTGGGCGACAAAGCCTCACATCTGAACCTCAAAGGCAAACGCGTTGAGAACTGGGCTACCGATCAGTATGCCTTTCACAAAGATCAAGAGCCTTTGTACAAAGTGGTGCCGTTTTATATTGGTTTGCACCACAAAATGGCCTACGGAATTTTCTTTGACAACACCTTTAGAACCTTCTTTGATTTTTGCCATGAGCGCCGCAACGTCACAAGCTTTTGGGCCGAAGGTGGTGAGATGAATTACTACTTTATCTATGGCCCGGATATGGCCGATGTAGTCACCACCTATACGCACCTGACCGGAAAACCCGAAATGCCGCCCATGTGGGCTTTGGGTTATCACCAGTGCAAATGGAGTTATTACCCTGAGAGCAAAGTCAAAGAGATCACGAGCAAGTTCCGCGAACTGCGTATTCCGTGTGATGCCATTTACCTCGATATTGATTATATGGACGGCTTTCGATGTTTTACCTGGAGCCCCGAGTATTTCCCGGACCCGAAACGCATGATTGCCGAACTGGCCCAAGACGGATTTAAAACCGTGGTGATTATTGATCCGGGGATTAAAATTGACAAAGAATACTGGGTATACAAAGAAGCTTTAGAAAAAGATTACTTCTGCAAACGCGCCGACGGGCCTTATATGAAAGGAAAAGTTTGGCCGGGCGAATGCAACTTTCCTGATTATACCAATCCTGAAGTGCGCGAGTGGTGGGCCGGATTGTTCAAAGAAATGATTGCCGATTACGGTGTGAAAGGTGTTTGGAACGATATGAACGAGCCGGCCGTGATGGAAGTTCCGGGCAAAACCTTCCCGATGGATGTGCGTCACGATTATGACGGAAACCCATGCAGCCACCGCAAAGCACACAATATATACGGAACCCAAATGGCACGTGCTACTTATGAAGGCGTCAAACAATTTGCGTATCCAAAAAGACCATTCATCATTACGCGCTCGGCCTATTCGGGGGCACAGCGTTATACTTCTTCGTGGACGGGCGATAATGTAGCTTCCTGGGAACACCTCTGGATTGCCAACATTCAAATGCAACGCATGTCTATGTCGGGCATGGGCTTTACCGGTTCTGATATTGGCGGATTTGCTGAACAACCTTCGGGTGAACTCTATGCGCGTTGGATACAACTGGGTGTGTTTCATCCGTTTTGCCGAACGCACTCATCGGGCGATCACGGTGATCAAGAGCCATGGTCATTTGATGATGAAGTGGTCAACATCACGCGCAAGTTTGTCGAGTTGCGCTACCAATTGTTGCCGTATTTGTATACCATGTTCTGGGAATACATCAATGATGGGGTGCCTATGCTCAAGCCTTTGGTTTATTATGATCAGGCCGATCCGCAAACGCATTACCGCACTGATGAATTTGTATTTGGGAACCAGATTTTGGTATGCCCTATCTTAGAACCCAATGCACAAGGCCGCAGAATGTATTTGCCATCGGGCCATTGGTACAACTACTGGACCGACGAGTTTGTGGTGGGGCACAAAGAACTTTGGGTCAAGACTGATTATGACCAGATTCCGATATTCATCAAAGAAGGTGCTGTTATCCCGAAATATCCGGTGCAGCAATACGTAGGCGAAAAAGAGTTTGATGAGATTTCATTAGATGTATACTTTAAATTGGGCAAAGAAAAATCAATGTTGTATGAAGATGCCCAAGACGGTTATGACTACAACAAAGGGCGCTTTAGCCTATCAACCTTTACTTTGCGCGGCAAAGAAACCGAGCTCATTGTGCAACAACACAAAGAAGGCAAGTTTGAGACTCCGTATCAAAGATTCAAAATCAAATTACACGGATTGCCCTTTGCCATAAAAACCATTGAAATTGACAATGAAGTGATTTCATTTGACAAACTTTCATTTAATGGCAAAGACACTTTAATCATTGAGAAAGATTTCTCAGAATTGCACCTCATTGGCGGTTAAATTTTCGCGAACAATTGTATTTTTGTAGTGCTAAAAATACGTTTATGATGAAAAAAATAGCAATGTTTTCAGCTGTGGCTGCTCTGATTTTGAGTTGTTCCAAAAATCCGTTTACCGGAAAAAGCAGTTTGAATTTTGTATCCAACAGTGAATTGTTTCCGAGTTCGTTTCAGCAATATGGGCAGTTTTTAAAAGAAAACAAGGTGATTACAGGAACCGCCGATGCCAAAATGGTCGAAAAAGTCGGCATCAAAATCAAAACCGCTGCCGAGCGATGGCTCAAAGCCAACGGCTATGAAAAATATCTTGATGGATATCAGTGGGAATACAAACTCGTTGACAGCAAAGACGTAAATGCTTGGTGTATGCCCGGCGGAAAAATTGTAGTCTATACCGGAATCTTGCCCATTACCCAAACCGAAGCCGGCTTGGCCACGGTTATGGGGCATGAAGTATCCCACGCCTTGGCCAACCACGGTGCCCAACGCATGAGCGCGGCTCAGTTGCAACAAATTGGGGCAGCAGGTGTAGCGGTAGCAACCGGAAATCAAAGTGCACAAACCCAACAAATTTTACAACAGGCCTATGGCATTGGTTCGCAGGTTGGGGTGATGTTGCCTTTTAGCCGCAGTCATGAAAGTGAGGCTGATCAGATTGGTTTGACCCTGATGGCCATTGCCGGATACAACCCGCAAGAAGCCTTGACTTTTTGGCAACGCATGGCCGCCAAATCAGGGGGTAAAGCCCCCGAGGAATTTATGAGCACGCACCCTTCTGACGAAACCCGTATCGCCAATATTAAAAGATTAATTCCGAGCGCCAAGGCTGAGGCAGCCAAGTTTGGAGTAACGTTTAAATAAAAGAATCCGCTAGAAATAGCGGTTTTTTTGTGCAACTAATTTTGCGCTACAGTCTTCATTGAGTGCTTTTCTGTTCTGTGTGCTTAGTAGACCAATCCAACCAAAAAATATGCAAGACCTCTATATTCAACGCATCAACCAAGTACTGACTTATATTGATGAACAGCTTGATGCTGATTTGACTCTAGAAACCGTTGCCCGGGTGGGTTGTTATTCGCCCTATCATCTTCATCGGTTGTTTAAAGCCATTACCCATGAAACACTCAATGCCTATATTACCCGCAAGCGCATTGAAAGAGCCGCTCTTTTGCTCATACATCATCCTGAGTACAGCATTGCTGAAATAGCCCTGAAATATGGCTTTAAAAACGATTCTACCTTTTCAAAAACCTTTAAAAAAATCTACCAAACCAGCCCGAGCCATTTTCGAAAAACCCAGCAAGGCAATATGAGCAAGATTGGACAAGTCAATAGCAAGAATGGTCAACAAAGCTACTTGACCCCGGAATACCTTTGCAATATTGATCATCTTAAAAATTGGAGCCAAATGAACGCAAAAATTCAAATTGCCACCATGCCCGACCGCTATTTGGCTTATGTAACCCAAATAGGCATAAACGGAATAGAAGAATCATTTCAAAAAATCATTCGATGGGCGCGCGCCAAAGATCTGCTGCTGCCTGAAAACGCCCAACTGTGCCGTGTGTTTCACGACAGTTTTAAAGTTACCGACCCCAATAAAGTACGCATGAGCATGGGTATTGCAACTGCGCACAAAATACCGGCTGATGGAGTGGTGCAACAAATCAAGTGGCCGGGCGGCAAAAATATAGTGGCGCGTTTTGAAATCGAACCACAAGCGTTTGAACCCTCATGGAATAGCCTATTTATTTGGATGGCTGAGAACGGCTACCAAAAAGCCGACCGAAATCCGTTTGAAATATACCACAATAACCCCAACGAGCATCCGGAGCAAAAATGCATTGTTGATTTGTGTATTCCGGTGGTTTAAATTTCTGTGATATTGATGCAATATCAACTATGGTTGGTATATTATTCTGAGGGTGCACTCAAATGGCCAGACCAGATGTTCCTAGATGATTCAGAGCGATCGGCTTGTAGCGCTGAGGATGTTTTGTTTTGGGTTTGCTTTTTTTTGCTATTTTAGACCTAGCGTTTAATGTGCATCTATTTTAAAACCTAAAAAACACAACATGATCCATCAATTTTTAAAAGCAAAACACTGGCAAATATTTACCTTAACCTTTGCTGTGCCCATGATTTTTTACTTTATACTCTTTGCGGGTATGATGTCAACAGCCATACATTTAAGCCAAAGTCAGCAACCTGATCCGACGATGATGCTGAACTATATGAAGTTTTTTCCGATCATCATTCTTTTATTTATGGCCAGCTTGTTTGGTTGGCATTGGTCGGTGGCCATAGGTTTGCAAAATAAAGTTCCCGAGCCCATAAAAATGAAAGTCAAAAAGTTTAAAACCTTCTTTTTTATACCGCTCATATACATGTTGGCATTTCTTGCTTTTTTTAGCTTGACCATGAATGAACTTTCGGGCCCCAACCCCGAACCCAACCTCAAATTCATGGGCATAGGGCTTATATTGATTATTCCGATGCATCTTTTCTCAATATTTTGTATGCTTTACTCTTTGTACTTTGTGGCCAAAACCCTTAAAACGGTTGAGTTGCAAAAAGAAGTTAGCTTTAGTGAATTTGCCGGAGATTTCTTTTTGATCTGGTTTTTCCCAATTGGGGTATGGATCATTCAGCCCAGAATCAATAAAATAGTGGGTGCCTAAAGTACTACTCACTGCAAACCATTGTTGTGGGTTTGAGACACGCTGCGCTTTGAGACCGCTGCGCTGTAAGACCGCTTCGCTGTAGGACACGCTTCGCTATAGACCGCTTCGCTTTGGGACCGCTTCGCTGTAATACCACTTCGCTTTTAAGAATAAAGGGATTGTTTGGTTTACGAATTCAATTACTTCAAAAATCAAGAATCGTTAATCATTGCAGACCGCTGCGCTTTGGGACCGCTTCGCTATGAGACCGCTTCGCTATGGGACCGCTTCGCTGTAAGACCACTTTGCTTTAGGACACGCTTCGCTGGAGGATAGAAGGGATTGTTTGGTTTACGAATTCAATTACTTCAAAAATCAACAATCGTGAATCAACAATCGTGAATTATTTTTTTAGAGGAAAACTTTGTGGGTTGGTGAATGCTCCATTATTAATGCCATGTAACGAATGTTTATCTGTGCTGTGTACAAAAGCGGTATATTTTAATTTTCTTGTCTTTAAGCAACTTTCTGTTTGTAAAGATGTTCTTGAAATTCTATAAATAGACGGCTGATGTTTCCTACGTCTCCCAAAATTTCTTTTGCATCTTCAAGTGATTGATATTTGTTCGTCAGTAAGATGGGTAATTTTTCTTGATCGAGTTCATCTACACCTGTTTCTATGTATTTACTCAAAACGAACGTGATAAACTCTTTTTGTTTGTCGTTGAGTAAGGCAAAGATTGTCGCTTCGGCTGCTTTGGCTCTGGCTTCTCTGGTCATGGCTATGTAGTCTCCATTGAAAACATATTCTAATACATCATACAAGTCACTCTTTTCCATGTCTACCAACTTTTGCAAAGTCAATAAATCGTCTTTCGGATAACCTGCTGACTCTAAATTTTCTAGTAAAACTTTTCGGGTGATTGGATTACTCCAAAGTTCCCTCAATTCTTCTTCGTCTTTAAAAAGTTTGGGCAATTCACCAAATAGATTATTCAAAAATTCTTCTGCCGAAATGGGTTTACCCTCTGAACTCCAAAACGAAGTAGAAACCATATGCTGAATTTCTCGCTCCTTACCATTTCTCAACTTCACTTTTATTTTTTTCTTTTTATGGCAAGTACACGGACTGTTTTCGCAGACCAAGCACGGTGGTGGCGGTTCACTGATACATGCGCAAGGTCTTTGTCCGCAAACTGGGCAGGGTTTTGGCGATACATATTCACACTCACACGGATTTTGTCCGCACTTTTTACAAGGTTCTTCTTCCAATGGTTCACCGTCCCATTCAGGGTCGCTGAAATGTTTATAAGCATCTACAAAATCGTAAATGGTAAAAAACTCTTTGCCGTCAAACAATCGTGTGCCACGCCCAACGATTTGTTTAAACTCAATCATCGAGTTAACTGGACGAAGCAAAACGATATTCCGAATATTCCGAGCATCAACTCCGGTAGATAGTTTTTGCGAAGTGGTAAGAATAGTGGGCAATGTTTTTTCATTGTCCTGAAATTCTCTTAATAATCTTTCGCCCTCTTCTCCGTCATTGGCAGTAACGCGAACACAATAAAAAGGGTCTTTGCTTTTAGCGTTTTGGTTTACCAAATCTCTGATTAATGCTGCGTGTGCTTGATTGGCGCAAAAAATAATTGCTTTTTCGTTTTGGTTGGCTTCATCCAAATAAATTTTTACTCGTTTGGCCTCACGTTCTATAATTTCAATCGTGCGGTTAAAGTCTTTTTCTTCGTATAGTTTACCGTCTTCAATTTCGCCTTCAACAATGGTATCGTCTGGAGTATAGCGGTAATCGTCTAAAGTAGTCTTGATGCGCTTTACTTTGAAAGGTGTTAAGAACCCGTCATTGATGCCTTCTTTGAGTGAATAGATGTATACTGGTTCGCCAAAGTATTTGTAGGTGTCCACATTATCTTTTCGCTTGGGTGTGGCTGTTAAACCCAACTGAACGGCTGGGCTGAAATATTCTAAAATGCCCCGCCAATTGCTTTCGTCATTGGCTCCGCCACGGTGGCACTCGTCAATAATGATGAAATCAAAATAGTCGGCTGGATATTCTCCAAAATAGGGTGCAGGTTTTCCCTGCCCGGCCGGCAGGCGGGCTTCTGCATCCGTGCCACTCATAAAGGTTTGAAAAATGGTAAAGAATATGCTGCCGTTGGTAGGCACTTTTCCGCTTTTCTTAATCTCGTTGGGTTTTATGCGTACCAAAGCATCTTCGGGGAATGCCGAAAATGAATTGTAGGCTTGGTCAGCTAAAATATTTCTGTCGGCTAAAAATAAAATTCTAGGTCTGCGGCTTCCGTCTCGTTTTAAGTTCCAACGGGTTTGAAATAGTTTCCAAGCGATTTGAAAAGCAATGGCCGTTTTTCCTGTGCCCGTGGCAAGGGTGAGTAAAATTCTGTCTTTGTTTTGGGCAATGGCTTCAACGGTTCGTTGAACGGCTATTTCTTGGTAATAGCGCAATTGCCAGCTACCGCTTTTATCTTCAAACGCTACTGAGGCAAATTTATCTCTCCACACTTTGGCTTCGACAGGCTCAGCCACCGTTTTGAATGTTTTATTCCAGAGTTGTTCAGGGCTTAAAAAGTTGGTTACCAAACCTTCTTGGCCTGTTTTCATACAGATTTGGTAGATGGCTTTTCCGTTGGTGCTGTAGGTGGTTTCTAGTTGCAGTTTTTGAGCATATTTTTTGGCTTGCATCACGCCTTCGCCTACTTCGAGTTCATCACTTTTGGCTTCCACAATTGCCAGTTTGATTCCTTTGTAGACCAACACATAATCGGCAATTTCTTTTTTGCCACGACCACCGCCTGTTTGTATTTTTCCTTGTGTAATGTGGTATTCACGAAGGACTTTAGAGCCTTCTACAACGCCCCAACCACAAGCCTTTAGCTTTGGGTCTATGAGTTCTGCTCTTGTTTCTGCTTCGTTCATATAAAAGCTGTTAATAGTATTTTTTGCTCTGTATTGTAAATATAGATTTTTTTATTTCCTCCAAACAGTGAATGCAAAAGGTAATTGATTATAGAAAATAAAAAAAGTAACCGAGAGGGTTACTTTGATTCAAAATTATCTTTTGTTTTGATGACAATATCATCTTTTACAATTTCTGTTACGTTGATTGTTGGTAATAGGTACATATTAAATTCTGTATTCTCTACTTTAGCATGCAAAACACCTCTCAAGGTTCCCATTGAAAGTACAACAAGATGAGTTGCCAATGGCATTGGTAGCTTTATTTCGGCAGAGTCAATGTTATAAAGTCGATCCCAATGTTCTTTACTGATTTCAAAATAACATCCTATTTCCAGTAATAGAAAGGGGCCTTTATTTTGACTAAAGTTTACAGATAATAAAACAATAATAGCTCTTTTTTCAATATTAAAACCGAAACGTAAACCATTTGTCAATTCTACATTTTCTATACTTTTATCAAAAGCACTTTCAATGATCGCAAACTGCTCTGTAGTGATACGGCGCAATCGAAAAGTTATTTGTTCTTTGTTTTCCATTAGGCTGCAAGTGCGAAATTAGCTTCACCTGCGGTAGCTACTATTTCTACTTCATCAGTTGTATAAGTTGAAGTTTTATTAATAACAGGCGATTTAACATTTAATTTTTCTAACCAAGAATCAACCGTTTTGTATTCAACAGTTACTGAAATTTCTGTTTTTGGTACTTCTATCAATTTAATCCCTAAAATGCGTTGTACTTTACAAATAGTTTCTATTTGCAAGTTTTCTTGTCCTCGAAGAAGTTTGTTTACATATTGAGCTGAACAACCCATCGCTTCCGCTAATTCTGTTTGATTTTTTGGTGATATATCATTTTTTTTATTGGCGCTCAAGGCAGTTAGAATTTTAACTGCAATACTAAATGACACATCCAACCAATCTTCATTAGCTTGTCTCCACTTCGCTTTTTCAAGCCACCCTGAGTCTTTTTGAGAAACGTTCTTCAAAAAGTTTTCGATGTTTTTATTTTTCTTCATAATTAAAAGCAAATTTCAAAAAAGGAATCTGAATCATAAACTCCTATGGTTTTCAGATAATCTCGACATTGATCTACTCGATTACGTTCTTCTTTTCCGTGGGGTCTATCTTCCATTCTTGGGGTTAGTTTTATCATTCCTCCGGTAATTACATAAAGGTCTTCTTTTTCTTCTTGAGAAATTTTTAGCGCATAAAGCCTTAGCCAATTTTGTTTGGCTTTTTGTTTCGGTAACAATGTTTGATTGAATTCAAGGTTGTTTAGGTTGGTGAAAAATTCATTTAGGCTGTGTGGATTAGCATTAGCCAGTGCCAACATTCTTTTTCTAAATTTTTTAACTTCCCTCCGTGTTTTATTGATAGCCTCGGCAACAGTATATTCATCATGTAAGTCAGCTTCATTTTCAGTAAAAAAATTAAAGAGAAATAATGGATCTTCCCATTCATCAAATACATGTTCTAATGCATCAGGGCCATCTGGTAGATGTTGAAATGCAAATAAATTTTGAACAAATGTACTAACTATTTTCATAAAATCAACCCACAGGTTTATTTTTTCGGCTTTTATTAACTCACTGCTTCTTTTACTATTTCCTTTTCTGTCAACTCCCCCGCAAACGCCTTCTGCAATATACTCTTTTTCAACTCCTCCAAATCCTTAATTTTCTTTTGATACACCGCTTCCAACTTTTGTGTTTCAGCTCGCAGGGCATCTAATTGGCGGACGATGGTTTGTTGGTCTTTGAGTGGTGGATAAGTAGTAAGAATTTTTCTTAAATCACCGATATTGATTTGCATTAATGCTGCGCCATAGGTTTTAGCTCTAATTTGCTTTTGCACGTAATTTGAAATAAGCAGGTAATAACCAAATTCTTGATTGATAAATTTTGAATTAAAGCGAATAGGAACAATACCCCGTGTTACGTTAGCATCTTTTAGTTCAGGCGTGGCTATTGAAACTACTCCAGTTGTTCCCCGAACACACAATAACAATTCATCACCAATTAATTTTGTTCTCTTGTAACCATCAGCCAATTTGGGGTCTATTCTTTTTAAACCTTCGACTTTTATATATCTGCTTGTTAAATCTGTTGGTCTGATAACAGGTAAGCCATTTTCAAATTCTTCGCCTGGTTGAACTATACCATAAGAAAGTGTGCAATTTTCGTCTGCTAATTCTTCTAATACTTTCTCTTCCCAACCATCACCCTTTTCTCCCTGCGCTGAGCGTGTCGAAGGATCAAACACCCCCTGCAAATAGCTTTCAAAAAGTGCCTTCGACAGGCTCAGGCACCGCTCGGCATTATTTCGACTTCGCTCAATAGCCGCAAAGCACTCGTCTAAAATGGAAACGATGCGTTGTTGTTCGTGGAGGGGTGGAAGGGGGATTTCAATATCTTTGAATTTATTCATTGATACTCCACCAATAATTCCTGCCATTTCAGTTGAAAAATGCTTCTGAAATGATGATGTGAAGTAATAATAAAAGATGTATTTGCTTTCTACATTTTTATTCGGAACAAAGGCAAAAAGTTTGTTGCCAAAACAAATGTCCTGATTTGTAAAGCCAATTTTTCTTCCTGCACTACCACCTTCTGCACATATCAAAGATGTATTTGATGGGACAATCTTAAATTGATTTATTTCATTAAATGGTATTCTGACACCATTTTCATAATTAATTGAACTATCAAAACCTACGTCTTTTGTAGCAATAAAAGGCAAGCCATTATCTAAATTGATGTATTTATCCTTTTTGACTTTTTCGTTAATGCTGTTGCCATTAAAGATTTTGCCAATTTCAGAAAGCTTTTTTATTTCCCAACCTTTCGGTAACTGAGCTTGTCGAATGTTCATATCAATTCCAAAATTGAGTTTAATGTTGTCGTTGCCTTCGAGAACCTCAGGCAACGAGGAGTGCTTTCGGTGGTTGAGGTTCTCGAAACCACCGTATGTAGGTACTTATTAATCATTTAATATCTCTATATGCTATTGATAACTCCGGTAACTTTTCAGATTGAGAATTAATTAATGCTTCTTTCTTTTTTCTGCTCCAGCCTTGCACTTGTTTTTCTCTGTAAAACGCTTCGTCTATTCTTTGGTATTCTTCAAAGTATACCAGCTTAACTGGCAACCTTTTTTTAGTATGATTTGCGCCTTCACCAGATTGATGTTGTGTCAATCTCAATTCAAGATTATTTGTGCTACCAGTATAGTAGCTTCCATCTGCACATTCTAATATGTACATCCAACCTATCATAATAATTCCATTATTCCTTTTAAAATCTCAGCACTCTCTTCATCCAATGCTTTCATTTCTTCCAAAATGGCTTGCGGTGGGCGTAGGGCAGCTTCTTCTTTTTTGTTCGGGTTCTTTACGCTTAAATCGTAAGTATCTCCGGCTTCGAGCACCTCAGCCATCGACACATTCCAAGAGTTTTGCGTTTCGGGACCTTCGGACGCTGTGGCTCTCGAAGCGTAAAGTGCTACAAATTCTGCCAAGTCGTTTTCGTTCAGTGGGTTGGTCTTGCCTAAATTGCGGTCTAGGTTCAACTGGTAAAACCAAACCTTTTGGGTGGGTTTTCCTTTTTCAAAAAAAAGCACAACGGTTTTTACGCCTGCACCGGTAAAAGTTCCGCCGGGCAAATCCAATACGGTGTGCAGGTTGCAGTTTTCTAACAAGGTTTTGCGTATGGCAACGGTGGCATTGTCGGTATTGCTCAAAAAAGTGTTTTTAATAACTACACCTGCCTTGCCGCCAGCTTTCAAAATTTTAATGAAGTGCTGCAAAAAAAGTGAAGCGGTTTCGCCTGTTTTAATCGGGAAGTTTTGTTGCACTTCGGCACGTTCCTTTCCACCAAATGGCGGATTGGCTAGCACTACATCAAAACGGTCTTTTTCTTGTATGTCGGCCAGGTTTTCTGCCAAGGTGTTGGTGTGGATGATGTTGGGCGCTTCCACTCCGTGCAAAATCATGTTCATGACACCTAAAATATAGGCCAACGATTTTTTCTCTTTGCCGTAAAAGGTGCGTTTTTGCAGTATCTCCCATTCTTTGCTTGATAAACCGTTCCCTGAGCCTGTCGAAGGGCGGTTTTTCAGATAGTCGAACGCTTCGCATAAGAAGCCCGCAGAACCCACCGCACCGTCATAAATTTTGTCGCCAATTTTTGGGGCCACCACTTTTACAATGGTCGTAATGAGCGGTCGGGGTGTATAATATTCGCCACCGTTTCGGCCTGCGTTGCCCATGTTTTTGATTTTGTCTTCATACAGATGGCTCATTTCGTGCTTCTCTGCATGGGTACGGAAGCGCAATTCGTCAATGCGGTTGATTACTTCACGCAAATTATAGCCGCTTTGTATGCGGTTTTTAAGTTCGCTAAAAATCTCGCCAATCTTGTATTCAATGGTGTCGGCACTGTCAGCACTTTGTTTGAACTTTTTGAGGTACGGAAAGAGTTTGTTGTTGACAAATTCTAAGAGGTCATCACCGGTCAGGGCTTGGTGGTGATCGAGTTTGCCGTCATTGCCTTTGGGTGTTGCCCAAACCGTCCATTGGTATTCTTGGTCAATAATGGGCGTATAGGTTTTGCCTGTGAGTTCGGCTGCGGTGGCTCGGTCTTTTTCTAAGTCGTCCAGATATTTGAGGAACAAAACCCAAGAGGTTTGCTCTACATAATCTAGTTCACTCCCGCACCCTGCGTCTTTGTGCAATATGTCGTCTATGTTTTTAAAGGTTTGTTCAAACATTATTTATGGTTTGTTTTATCAATTTGGAAAGGTGTTTCATTCTTGTTTAAGCTTGTTAGCATAGGATTAAGCTCTTGCTTAGTACAGAAAATAGTGCGCTTTATTTTTTTGCTAAACTAATCAAAAAACATCAAGAATAGCATTGATGTTTTTGCTCAGGAAATCATCTAGCATTAGTTAAATATCCTTTCGTCACCCACCATATTTTTGATGTTTTTTATATGTTGTTGTGCTATTTTTTGATTCTTGCCATTTTCGACCGCTTTGGATAATACATTGACCACATCTTGTTTGCTTTTATATTTGGCCGGTTGGTTTTCATGGATTATTTTATTTACTACTTCAATAACTCGGTGCGCCTTTATTAAAAAAGTGTCATCAGGAATATATCGAACATTTCGAAATTCACAGTCGCCATAAAACACGAGTACGGAATAAAATGGAATATCTTGAAAATCGGTTAGTTTTGTTTTAAGGTTTTCTATGTGCTTTTTATTTTGCAGAACCGGATTGTAGAAGTAGTATTTTTGTTTGCCGTAAGCCAAAACTTGTGTCCACTTTTCTTGTTTGCCTGAACCAAAAATCCAACCGCTAAACTTTTTAACTTCAAATACAATGATTCCAACTTTTGTGGGCATCACCACATCAATTTGCGAATAATGCCCATATTTATTTTCTAAATATAAATCATGAAAGATGGTTTGCGCCGGATATCCGGCTCTTAGAAGTTTGGTAACCAGTTCTCTTTCGGTATTGGTTCCTCGATTCGTTTTTGTAACGGTATTGAGTAGCTTAGCGTCTTTCCTACTGCGATTGGTTTAGTAAAAGGCATAAGAAAAAAATAAGACCGCAAGAATAACTACAATCATTTTAATTTTAGGTTTTTATTAATTGAGTTTGTCTGTAACTTAGATTTGATTTGCTTGTAGCTAGTTTTGCTTGGGTTCTTTACAATAAACTAAAAAAAGTTTAAAATACTATGAAAGTCAAAATCTGACATGATATCTATTGTTGGCAATAGTTTATATTCTTATTCCGGAATATTATCATGATTGTTTGATCTATTTTCGAATAGTTTACCAATATTCGAAGAATAATTGTCTGAACTTTTTTGTAAAGATTTAAATATTTTAGAGATTGTGTAAATCAATACGACTGCTCCAATAAATATTGAGGAGATTCCCATATTATCAGATTCAAATTTTTGCCCGATAATATTAAAACTAGTTTTTCCTTGACTATTTAAATAAACGAGCCAAATTCCAAGGCCACAGATAATTAATGCGAATATGCCTATGACAATTCCTAAAATGAGAACTTTATTTTCAGATTGTTTGTGATATTTTCTAATTTCTTGCATAAGTTAATATTTGTTGTTCGCAAATTAAATCACTGCAAAATGGTTCATAGCTCAATCCGCTTCTCAACCCCGCGCTATCATTAAATAAAATGAAGTATCTCCTCAAAAGTCTTCTTGCAAGCGTTGGCTTTTGTATATATTTACATGTGAAATTAATGACCTTACAGGTTCAAATTGCTTCTGAAATTTGCTTTCAAGGGGTTTTAAGTTGATAATGATTTTGATACAAAATCAAAATATGTGTAACTAGTATCTAAAAATGGTCAGTAATTAATTTTCTTGACTATTTTTTCCTATGAGTCTTACATTTTTTAAACCTACTTCTAAATCATAGCCATTGACATGTGTATAAACATCAAATCCAACAATAATTGCATCATCTAGAATAAACCCAGGAGGGGGGGCAGGCATGTATTTTTTTAACAAAGCTTTGTATTGAATTTTTATATTAATAAAACTATTATCTATAACATTGTTCACCCCAATCATATTCGTGCTAAGTGTACCTAGCATATTACCTCGTAATAAAAGACGATGCGAGTTATAGCCACCAAACGGTGATGAATCATACCAGTAGATGTTATCCGTTGGATTCCCATTTAAATCATAATTATTTCCGGTATAGAATATTACCCCGAGAAGGTCTTTTCTGACTGTTTCGCCAGTTATTTCATTAATATAAGCTATTCTGAAATCTGCAGTAGCATAGACAGAATTTGGGATTCCACTTAGATTTGTATTGAAATAATTTAATTTGGCCCAAAAATTTCCTTCAATATCTTTGAAGTTACCTAAACGATAATTCTTTTTAAAGCACCAGTTACCATCATTGAAAACAACATAACCATCAATATCATGAATGTATGCATTATTATTGTCCTTTTTTGGACCAGGCCAATGGTCAAATAGTAGACCAACCTCTCTCAATTCATTAGGGTTATAAATAGTTCTAGCGAAATTCTTATTATTAAACACTATCGGTTCACCATCATAACCACCAAGGACATCAATAGCAAATCCTGGATATTGACCAAATTCAGAATTTAAATACCCCATAGACTGTAATCTAAGAGAGTGATTAGAAAAATCAGTGGCATGAATTGTATTATCTTGCTGACCATCATAGTTATAATCATTATAATTGTCGGTTGCATAATTACTATCTGGCATATTACCCGGTTTTCCGGGTATGAGTCCAGACAAATCTGACATATACTCAATAGCAGCTAACCCATTACAATCAGTTTCTGTACAACTTAAGTGAACAAAATTACGTTTTGTAACCCCTATACCATTTGTTGAATTCCAAAGTAAATCTTGATCAGGTAGAACTACAATAGTTCTGTTTGCAAATGATTTTTTGGTTTCAATTTTTTGATTTTTTTCATTTTCACACCCAATTAATGTTATAATAAATAGTGAAAATAGAATTGCGATTTTGTGTTGTTTTACCATAATTTAATAATTTTTAATTTTACGTAATTTGTATTCCTAAAAGATATTCATAAATATTCATTTAAGATTTTCAAAAAATATCAACGGAATAGATTTTTAATAACTATTATAAACACATACCCTCAAAAGTCTCCTCTCAAGCAGCAGTTTCAATACAGTAAATAAAGTGGTGTGCGGTAAATGTAGTAAAATTTTGTACAGAGGCAAAAAAAGTTTCTGAGCGGCTGAGTTTCTAAGCACCTGAGAAGATGAGCAGTTGTCCATGAAACCCACGTTTCAAAAAAAATCATTCAGGAAAACAATATAATTGAAGACAATCGCAGCATACATAGAGCGCAGCATCTCAGCCGCTCAGGAACTTAGCTGCTCAGTTTATGAGATTCCTCCTGCGTCGGATGGACAAGACACGCTTTGCTAGAGACACGGCTGCGCCTTCAGACACGCTGCGCTACAGACCGCTACGCTGTAAGAATTACGAATTACGAATTAAGAATTAAGAATAATGCTTCAAACTAAACTTCTTAAACCTTTACACTTTTTAAACCTGTACCGGGTTCTCGGTTACACCAATGCTTCAAACTAAACTTCTAAACCTTTTATACTTTTTAAACCTATAGCGGGTTCTCGGTTACACCAATGCTTCAAACTAAACTTCTAAACCTTTTATACTTTTTAAACCTATAGCGGGTTTTTGTTTACACCAATGCTTCAAACTAAACTTCTAAACCTTTTATACTTTTTAAACCTATAGCGGGTTCTCGGTTACACCAATGCTTCAAAAATCAACAATCGTTATTCATTACAGATCGCTGCGCTTGTTGTACGCCTGCCTACCGGTTAAGGCAGGTTGTAGAACGCATTATTTTTTGTTAAACGCGGGCAATATATATTTTGCATTGAGTTCGTTACTTGATGATTGCATATTGTAATGTCCGGCTGTAATCACTGTAACCAAATTTAGCTCTTTGAAAATGTAGATTTTTTGTCCGCCATTGCCTTGTGCCAATTTCCCGTAATACCTTACTCCGTTGGCATCTAAATATTTTGTCCACCACAAATAGCCATAGTCAAGCCCTGCCACAACTGAATGTTTGTTTAGGGATTGCTCAACCCAATCTTTGGGAATTACTTGTTGGCCGTTCCATACACCATTATTTAGGTATAGTAAGCCAAATTTAGCCATATCTCTTGACCTTAAATTTAATTGACAGAATGTTTCTCCGCTTGAGGGGTCGGGTTTAAATTGCCAATCAAAGTTTTTTATTCCAATTCCTTTAAAAAGCGTTTGCTGGGCAAATTCCGGCAAAGTCATTTTTGTTGCTTTTTCAATAATTCTGCCCATAATGATTGGGTTACTTGAACAGTATTGCCCTATGCCACCTGCACTATCAACCATTGGTAAATCAAGTGAATATTGAATCCAATCTTTTTCGTAAGCCATAACTGATTCATTGCCTACTGCCTTCGGATTATAAGTATCGCAGTCCAATCCGCTTTGATTGGTTAAAAGATTTTCTATTGTAATTTGCTTTTTTGCAGCTGTATAATTTTTAAATGTGTATTCAGAAAAATAGGGTAGTACTTTTTCATTTTTACTTTTTATATAGCCCTTTTCTATTGCAATACCTGTAAGTGCCGATATAAAACTTTTAGTTGCCGAACGAAGCTCGTGGAGTTTATTTTTGTTGTGCTCATAAAAGTATTCTTCAAACACCAACTTACCGTCTTTAATTATTAAAACACTGTGTACATTTGGATACGTGCCGTTTACTATTTTTTGCACCATTTCTTCCAGAAGTTTTTTATCTAAACCGGTGTTGTCTAAATTACCTGTTTTTAAACCGTCTTTGTCATTTTTGGGTTGTTGGTAAGAATATTTATAATTTTTAAGCCCATTAAGTCTTGGATACCACATTTGTTTTGAAAAACGCACCTTTTGTGGCAATAAATTAAAGGTGTCTTTACCTGATTTACAGGCAATAACTTTATTTAATTTATTTCTTAAAAAGACTACACTATCTTTTGTTGCGTTTAAAAAAACATCTTTGCCCATTGTGGTAAATGGATATCGACTCTGGTTAATAAAGCAAATTAAGGTAGTGTCAATTGGTGATGCCGCAATTTTGAGCGTACTATTGTTGATGTACTCATAAAGACCTTCATATTCTTTTAGCTGAGCATAAGTCAAAGCATATTTTTGCTTTGCTTGCGCAAGTGCAATATTTCCTTCTTGCGCCAAAGCAGTATTTAAAATTCCTGTAAAAAATAGGCTGATGATTAAATGCTTCATTTTAATTGTTTAAATTATTTTGAGTTTCTTTTTTGATACATGAAAAAAAGCCCTCCTAAAAGTACTATGATTATTGAAAAACCAACCATTAAATTTGTTGCCGTGTCATCTTTTTTTTTAAAGGAGTCATTAAAGTATTTACTTGGTTTTAAATACATTTTGCCGTTAGGATAATCTATGATGAAGTTGAATCTGGATTGCAAACCGATACCCATTACACCAGCTTCAAATTCTGATTCTGCATTCGATTCTTCTGGCAATAAAGTGGGTACCTTTTCTAATGTATAACTTGCAATTTTTACCTCTGGAACTTCTAATATTTCTGCACCCACAACCCTGTTTTCACTTGATGCAATTCCGGCCTTACCAATGACTTTCATGGTATTATTGAGGCTTTCTTTTTTTGCAAATCTTGAATCAAAAGTCAAAGCATTGTCTGCGCCTGTATCAAAAAAATACCAGCCCTTACGGATCTTTTTGCCGTTAGAAATTGTAATGGGTACGTATAAGCCACCGGTGGTCTGTTTTAGTTCTATTGGAGCATAAGTATTAACTTTTTCGGGTAGTTTGTCATGAAGCAACAACAGTTGATTGTCAAAATCAATTTCTAATATTTTGTTTTGGAATACATTATAACCAATCAACGCGCCTCCATTTCCAAGAAATCCAGCTTCGTCTATATAGCATATGGGGATATTAGAAATACTCAAATGACCCAGTTGAAGCGCATTATTACTGCTTGTTTTTTCAGTAGACAGTCCAGTAACACTTTCATCTTCCATGAGGCCATCAAGTGTTAGTTTATTAAGCTTGTCAAAATTCTTTCCGATTACATAAACTACTCTGGCGCCTAAGTCAAAACAAAAGTCCATTTTTGGGCCATTATTGATGCTCCCTTTCAGGATTATTTGCTTGTTTTTGTTGCATGTGAAAGGCAGTGTGTCTGTTTTGTTATGATTTTGGTTCAGTCTTTCATAGCGATGGGTTTTAGTGGTCAAAATCACGGTACAGGTGTCAGACTTATTCAAAAGCACTTTAAATTTATAATCTGATTCCGTGGTTACATTGATGGCCATAGAATCAATATCGGTATAAAAAGTGACTTTTCTTGTGTTGCCATTTTTAGCCAAATGATATACAATGGGCGATTGCGATTTTACAAGATGATTCCAATATTTTGTTTTTCCTTCCCAACCATCTTTGATGGCTACTTTAGGAGCATTGGCCCTGATTAATTTTGGCTTTTCTTGAGCAAAGCTGCATTGGTTTACGCACCAAAAAAATAGGATTGCTGTTTTAGTGAATGATTTCATTTGATCTATTTTACAAATCAATGTAAAGATTGTCAATTCAAACCAGTCTTAATTGTAAGAATGTAAACCTTTATAAAAATATCCAATTTAGCTGACTGTTTTCTGTCTTGGCAAGTTTTGAAAAAAACATTTTTGGGGCATGTCCTGTTAGCGCTTTAAAATCTTTTGCCATGTGCGATTGATCAAAATAATCAGCTAAATAAGCAATATCTATTAATTGTTCTTTAGTAGCGTTTTGGGCAAACATTTTCAAAGCATTTCTAAATCGCTCTATTTTAATAAACTGACTGGGTGTGGTTCCGATGTGAAGTAAAAATTCTTTATTGAAGGTGGTTCTTGAAACGGCATTCTTTTTAGCAATTTCGGTAATAGTTAATTTCTGGGCATGGGGGCCGATGATGGAATCTATAGCTTGATGCAAGAATGGATGTTTGAATTCTTTGATTTTTGTGAGTAAATAATTTTCTATAAATTTAATTTTCTGAGTATCGTCTTCTATTTTGAAAACCTCATGCATTGCCTTTTCATAATCTTCAAAAGGATTGAATTCAGAAATGGTTTCTGTACTATAACTAGAGAAAGGTTTTTCTAAAAAGGCATTAATTCCCAATGGTTTAAAGTAGATACTTATTTCGTTGGTCTTTCCTTTGTAGGTAGTTGTGCCTTGGTTTTGATTATCAATAATTAAAATAGATATTACTTTTCTATTAGGAGAATTTTCTATGGTTATATTGTTACCCGTTGTATTTACAGCTGCATCTTGACACAACGTTACAAAAACAGTATTGGATGGAAACCCCAAATAAGTTACATCTTCTTCTTTGTCAGTTCTTTGTAATGTATAAAAACACTCAATATAATTTTGAAGAATCTTGTTTTTGGGTTTGTGAATTTTTATTTTCATTTTCATTTTAGGTTTAATTTTCTGATTTTGCCTAACCATGACTACTAGTGGTTGAGCATTGTGGGCCTGCCTGCCGACTTAGGCAGATTGTGTGTTCAGGGCTGCGTCTTTAGACCGCTGCGCTGTGAGAATTACGAATTATGAATTAAGAATAATGCTTCAAGCTAAACTTCTTAAACCTTTTACCCTTTTTAAACCTATAGTGGGTTCTCGGTTACACCAATGCTTCAAACTAAACTTCTAAACCTTTTATACTTTTTAAACCTATAGCGGGTTCTCGGTTACACCAATGCTTCAAACTAAACTTCTAAACCTTTTACACTTTTTAAACCTATAGCGGGTTCTCGGTTACACCAATGCATCAAACTAAACTTCTAAACCTTTTACACTTTTTAAACCTGAAGCGGGTTCTCGGTTACACCAATGCTTCAAACTAAACTTCTAAACCTTTTATACTTTTTAAACCTATAGTGGGTTCTCGGTTACACCAATGCTTCAAACTAAACTTCTAAACCTTTTACACTTTTTAAACTTATAGTGGGTTCTCGGTTACACCAATGCTTCAAACTAAACTTCTAAACCTTTTACACTTTTTAAACCTGTAGCGGGTTCTCGGTTACACCAATGTTTCAAAAATCAAAAATCAAAAATCAACAATCGTTAATCGTTAATCATCACAACTCCTTCCTAAACACCCCCGCAGCTACTTCAACAAACCCCAACTTTTTTAAATAGGTAAAGTAGTTTTTGTTGTTGCCTTGGGCGATCACGGTTTTGTAGCCCGCGGCAATGAATTGTTCACGCAGTTGCACATATACATATTGCCCGTTTTTGAAGTCTTTGTATTCGGGCAAGACCAGATCGAGTTGTACTTTGAGGATGTTGTCTTGTTCGCGTTGGGCAATGAACAGCCCCGCTACGGCCATGTTGCGCAGAATAAAAAAGCACAGAGTGTTTTTGTCGGGCTCATATTCAAAGCCCGGGCTATAGCCTTGGATGCGCTGGTTGTGAAAGGCCAAAAAGCGTTTGAGGTAATCGCTCTTGGCTTTGATTTCAAGAATTTCAAACACTTCGGTTTTGCGGTAAATCTGCCACAGATAATAGGCATCAACCAGCACAATAATGCCGTTGAGCACACCCACGGGTAGGGCGCCAATCAGAAAACCATAGATTGAAAAAAGCAAAGCTCCGATGAGGTTGATCCACCTGAATTTAATTATCGAACTCATCATCATTGAGAGCACAATCACGCCCGAGGCAATATAGCCTATCCAAGCCAATAGCGTTTCAGTCATAAAACCGTTTTTTGAATTTCAGCGGGTAAAAGTACGCTAAATTTTGATGTGCTATAGCCAGCGGCGGGTAGCAATGCCCTAGCCCCCTGCCGGCCGACAGGCAGGTGATGGGCGCGGTAGCTTTGGATGCTGGGGTTCAGCGCCCAAACTACAGCAGACAGCAGGAATGGCTTATAATAAAATTATTCTTTGAACCATTTGAGGCTGGTTGTCTGGCCGTTTTGGTGAATTTTGACACAGTATAAACCGCGCGCTAAGCCCGAAACATCTATGGTTGTAGCGGTCGTAGTCAGGATTTTTTGACCAAGCGCTGAATAGATTTCAATGTGGGCATCAGCAGCCAAATGTGTGATGTTGAGCTGGTTTTGCACCGGATTTGGGTAAAGTGAAGGCTGGGCTTGTTCAGGGTTTTGCACGGCCAAATTACAATCGAGTAAGTTGATGCGCTGCCAGATTTCATTGCACAACAAAAACGGTACTTCGAGGTCATTTGAGGCGTTGCCCATGCGTACCACCACCAATCCTTGGCTCGGGGCAATGCTTAAGATTTGTCCGTTTTTGCCAATGGCGGCATACATATCTGAAGGCGCATCGGGCGCATAAGAACCCGGGAAGACGATTTGAGAGGTGGGCACCATAAAGCTTGATTTTCCGTTGAGCCACCACAAATAACCATACGATAAGTTGAGGTTTTGCGAGGTGTTGATCATTTGGTTGTAGTAGGTGGGGTTGATGAGTTGGGTGCCATTCCAAGCACCGCCGCCTTGTATCAGTAGCCCAAAGCGCGCCATACTGCGCACCCGACTCACAAACACATTGTCGAAATCAATAGTGGTCCACAGACCAGTCATGCCTGTAGGGCTTTTGAGTTTTTGTTGGGTGTATAGGTTGATGTTGACACCGGTGGCGTTTTCAAGCACGCTTTCAAGCAAGGTATAAGGCGCGTTGTGGTAGGCCCAGCGCGTGCCTGCATCGGCCAGATAAGTCAAGCAATTGGGCGTGGTGCAGTGGTTGTCGGCAACGCCGTCATCTAAACCGGTGGTCATGGTGAGTTGGTTGCGGATGCTGATGTTGTTTTCTTGCGCTAAAGTACAAGAAGTCCAGCCGGTGCCCAGGTAGTCAGAAGTTTTGTCGGTGAGATTCAGATGATTTTCTTCTTGGGCTTTGCCGACCAAAAATGAGGTAATGGTTTTTCCGGCTGAGGCCCAATACCACAAACTGTCTTGGGTAAAGGTTCCAAAGTAGCGTTCGAGCACAATTTTACCGTCTTTGAGGATCATGAATCCTTTGGTGTTTTGTTGTTCAAGGTAGTTGTACAGATTGTCAATTCTGGCCGGACACCAGTTTAGAGTTGCGGGGTCGGTAGTTTGCCAAGGTTGGTTGTTGTCAGTAGGTGGGAAGTATAGGTTTTGAGCAAATTGTGTAGTTGTAACTGCCAAGCACAGCCAAAGGATGTATATTTTTTTCATGAAGTATTTTTTAGCGAGCCTTAAGACGCGCAGCTGCTCGGTTGGTTTAATGCGCTAGGTAAATTTAAGGTGAAATTGTTTTGCCCCTGATGGAAAGCTATTAAAAAATGAATAAATTCGTCTCGAACTAAAACACTTGCTATGGCGCAATTACCTAAAGGAGATCAAAAACTTCTCAATGCCTGGGCCTTTTACGATTGGGCCAATTCGGTGTATCCGTTGGTGATTTCATCGGCTATTTTTCCGATTTTTTACGATGCTTTGTTTACAGACCGCAGTCATTATATTCATGTTTTTGGCACTGAATTCAAAAACTCAGCACTCATTAGTTTTACCACTGCCGCGGCTTTTATGGTGGTGGCGTTGATGTCGCCTTTGCTGTCTGGGATTGCCGATTATATGGGCAACAAGAAAAATTTTATGCGGTTTTTTTGCTATTTGGGTGCTTTGTCCTGTATTGGCTTGAACTGGTTTAGTTTGCAAAATTTGTATGTGGGTTTGCTGTTTTATTTTTTCGGACTCATTGGTTTTTGGAGCAGTTTGGTTTTTTACAATTCGTATTTGCCCGATATTGCTTTTGTAGAACAACAAGACCGTGTGAGCGCCAAAGGCTATTCTTTGGGCTATTTGGGGAGTGTGCTTTTACTGATTGTCAATTTGGCCATGGTCATGAAACCTGATCTGTTTTGTATTACCGGAACCTCGGGTGAGGCCGCCATGAAAGCCATGCGCTACTCATTTATTACGGTGGGTATTTGGTGGATTGTGTTTAGTCAGTATACTTATTTTTATTTGCCCAAAGGGAACAGCCATGCCGGAAAAGTCTCGCGCGATGTGATTTTTAACGGTTTTAAAGAACTCAAAAACGTATGGAAGTTGCTGGGTGAAAACCGCAAACTCAAGCGCTACTTGAGCAGTTTTTTTGTATTCAGTATGGCCGTACAAACCGTAATGCTCATTGCCACTTATTTTGGGGTGCAAGAAGTGCAGTGGGCATCTAAAGAACAAAGCACCATTGGGCTCATTATTTGTATTTTGCTCATTCAGCTGGTGGCCGTTTTGGGTGCGGTAATGACCTCGCGCGCTTCAGAAAAGTATGGCAACTTGCCTACGCTGATTGTCATCAACGGCTTTTGGATTTTGCTTTGTATTGGCGCTTATTTTATTACGCTTCCGATTCATTTTTATGTCATGGCCGCTTTGGTAGGTTTGGTGATGGGCGGAATTCAGGCTTTGTCTCGTTCTACCTATTCTAAACTACTGCCGGAAACTGAAGATACAGCCTCATTTTTTAGTTTTTATGATGTGACCGAAAAATTAGCCATTGTTATTGGCATGTGCGTTTATGGCTTAATCGATCAGCTGACCGGAAGTCCGCGCTTTGCCATTGTCTTTTTGGGTCTTTTCTTTGTAATAGGGGTTGTTTTGCTTAGAAGAGTTGACCAGAAAAGCAACTGAATATTTTGATTTAAAAAATTATATTTGAAGAATTTATAAAACCAATTCATGAAACGATTTAGTTTACCACTTATTTTACTGTTGCTGACCACTGCCTTTTTTAGTGCTTGTGTGACTGAAGATGATACGACCAATCCGAATTCGCTCAACTTGCAATCTACTCCGTGCAATACGCCGGATTATTTGATAGTCAGTGATTTGACGGGCACCACTGTCAACCTTGAGTGGGACAAAACCAAAGGAGACTTATGGGAAGTTCAATACGGCCCCGTAGGATTTCTTCCCGGTAGCGGAACATCCGTTATTTTCAACGCCAACAGCAGTCAAATTACCGGATTAGACCCCACCATTAATTACGCATTTTATATCAGAACCCGATGCAACAGCTTGCAAAACAGTAAATGGCTTGGCCCGGTGGGTGTGGGCGGACAAGTTGAATTTTGTTCAGAACCAACCGATGTTCAAATTGAGCGCAACTCAGCCGATGAGACCAAAGCACTTTTGACTTGGTCAGCAGCCGGAGCCTCGGCATGGGATATTGAGTACGGTGTAGCCGGATTTACTTTGGGTTCAGGAACCAATACCACCGCTACGACTCCTTCTAAAAACATCACCGGATTGACCTCTGAGGCCTATGATTTTTATGTGCGCGCACATTGTTCAGACACGCAAAACAGCGATTGGGTAGGACCCATTCAGTTATCGGCCTACAGTGTGGTTGAAAGTTTTGCCGTTATGACGGCCAACATAGGCGGGGTTCAATACAGCCAAATGCAACCTTATATGTATCCTGCAACACAAGCCGTTTTGGTTGTCAATCAAGACGCTACCGACGGAGAACACAAGTATTTGCAAATTCAAGGCGATACCACAAATGACATTACTACCTCTATTGAATTTAATTTTTATTTGCCCGATAATTTGTGGCAGCCCGGAACTTATCCGATCAATAATTTTACCGATTGGGTAAGCACTAGTGTGGTTCAGCTTACGGTTATTTCAGAACCTTTGGCTTCGCCTAGCATCATCAAAAGAGTAGTAGAGGGCTCAGGAAATTTGGTTGTTACCGAGTTTAATTTAACCACCCGACGCGTAAGGGGCACTTTTTCTTTCAGCTATACCAAACAAGTAGCGGGTTCTCCGGATGTTCAGACAATAGAGGTTACCAACGGAACTTTTAATTATGCATTAGACGACGATTATTTTAATTAAACCTTGCTTAAATGAATAAACCTGAATACAATGCGTGTTCAGGTTTTTTTATGGGCTGGGTTTACAGAATTTCGTGAATTAAATTTCATTTAGTGAATTCTATTAAATACATTTGCTCATCAGCATTGAAAACAAATTTCAAATTATGAAGGCATTAAAGTTTCTATTATTGTTCGGTTGGGTATTCCCGTTTGTAATGATTTCTTGTGATGACGAACCGGTTGATCCGGCTTTGTTGGTCAAAGATCAGACAGATCAGCCTACCAACACCGGTACGATGACAGCTTTGGTAGACGGAGATTTGTTTACAGCCAGTTCTATGTCTGGAACTTATTCAGCACTGCCTGATGGAGCCGGATATTTGCTGACCATTACCGGAATTAAATCAAACGGCGAGTATATTTCTATTCAAATGGCTAATCCGTTGCCGGGAACTTATATAGGCAACAACAATACGGCGCCTGAAACCAACATTACTCTGTCTTACCGTGAAAGTCTCAACGATGATGTTTTTACAGCTTATGATTTTATTCAATTTCAACCCAGCGGTATTTTAAAAATCACGGCTTTTAACTTGGCCACACGCAAAGTTTCGGGGACTTTTAATTTTGTGGGTCATTTACCCGGTGCAGCTTTTCCAGTCAAGCAAGTGAACAGCGGTACCTTTACAGATGTTTCATTTACGTTGCAATAAATCATCATACTGTCATTTCAGGTGACAGCCTATCCGCCAATTAGGCGGTTTTTTTTTGGTTGCACGGTTATTGCCAGTCGGGTGACACGGTTTGTCGACCAACGACACTGCGACTTATTTTTATCACGGTTTAATGGTCATACATCGATTTTAATTGAGCACAAAATAAGCAAGTTATATCTTTGTTTCAGAAATTTTCAACCTAATAGCTTACAAGCAACCACCTACTTTATACTTATAATATGTCACACCACAAATTAGTTAACATAGACAATATGTCACTTCAGGAGTTTGATACGGATGCCGAATTGATTCCGCTCATGACCCCTGAAGACGAAGAGGAAATGTACAACGAAGAACTTCCGAAAACACTTCCGATTCTGCCACTCAGAAACACCGTTTTATTTCCGGGTGTTGTGATACCTATTTCGGCCGGACGCGATAAATCAATCAAACTCATCAACGATGCCAATGCCGGCGATAAAATTATTGGTGTTGTGGCTCAAAAAAATGAAGCCGATGAAGATCCGACCAAAAACGATATCCATAAAATTGGTACGGTAGCCCGTATTTTGAGGGTCTTAAAAATGCCCGACGGAAACGTTACGGTGATTCTGCAAGGAAAAAAACGATTTGAAATTGATGCTGTTCATTCTGAACGACCGTACATCAAAGCTTATGTAAAGGAAGTAGAAGAAAAACGACCGAGTGTTCATGATTCTGAGTTTACAGCCATCATGGATTCTATCAAAGACATGGCCATTCAAATCATCAAAGAAAGTCCGAACATTCCGTCTGAAGCCACTTTTGCCATCAAGAACATTGAAAGCCAATCGTTTTTGATCAATTTTGTGTCGTCAAACATGAATCTTTCGGTCACTGAAAAGCAAACGCTGTTGGCCATCAACGCACTCAAAGAACGCGCCCTGGAAACTTTGCGCTACATGAACGTTGAGTTGCAAAAGCTCGAACTCAAAAACGATATTCAGTCTAAAGTTCGCATTGATTTAGACCAACAACAACGTGAATATTTCTTGCACCAACAAATGAAAACCATTCAAGAAGAATTGGGCGGGGCTTCACACGAGCAAGAAATTGACGAGATGCGTCAGAAAGCCAAAACCAAGAATTGGGACGAGAAAACGGCCCAACATTTTGAAAAAGAATTGCTCAAAATGCAGCGTATGAATCCGCAGGCGCCTGATTTTGGTATTCAAAGAAACTATTTAGAACTCATCTTAGACTTGCCTTGGGGCAGTTATTCCAAAGATATTTTTGATCTGAAACGCGCTCAGAAGATTTTGGACCGCGACCATTTTGGTTTGGAAGATGTCAAAAAACGCATCATTGAACATTTGGCGGTACTCAAGTTGCGCAATGACATGAAGTCGCCTATTATTTGTTTGACCGGCCCTCCGGGTGTAGGTAAAACCTCTATTGGTAAATCAATCGCTGAGGCTTTGGGCAGAGAATATGTGCGCATTTCACTGGGTGGTTTGCGCGATGAGGCCGAAATTCGGGGTCACCGTAAAACCTATATTGGTGCCATGCCGGGCCGCATTATTCAGAGTCTTAAAAAAGCCGGAACTTCAAACCCGGTGTTTGTACTTGATGAGATTGATAAACTCTCCAACAGCCACCAAGGGGATCCGTCTTCGGCTTTGCTTGAAGTATTAGACCCAGAACAGAACAATGCCTTTTATGACAATTTCCTGGAAATGGGTTACGATTTGTCAAAAGTGATGTTTATAGCCACATCCAACAACATGCAGACCATTCAACCGGCGCTTAAAGATCGTATGGAAGTCATTAAAATGAGCGGTTATACCATTGAAGAAAAAGTTGAAATTGCGCGCCAGCATTTGTTGCCCAAACAGCTCAAAGAGCACGGACTTACCGCATCAGACATGACTTTAGGCAAAAAACAACTCGAGAAAATTGTTGAAGGTTATACCCGTGAATCAGGGGTACGTGGTTTAGAGACCAAAATGGCACAAGTAGTGCGCAACATTGCTAAATCAGTAGCCATGGAAGAAGAGTACAACAAAAAAGTCACTGATGAAGACATCGTGCGCATTTTGGGTGCTCCAAGACTTGAGCGAGACAAGTCTGAAGGCAATGAGGTGGCCGGTGTTGTGACCGGTTTGGCTTGGACATCTGTAGGCGGCGATATTTTGTTTATTGAATCGTTGATTTCTCCCGGAAAAGGAACGATGACGCTGACCGGAAATTTAGGGACTGTGATGAAAGAATCGGCTACCATTGCGCTTGAATACATCAAGGCCAATGCTGAATTACTCGGACTGAGTTCAGAAATGCTGGGTAAATACAATGTGCATTTACACGTACCAGAAGGGGCTACTCCTAAAGACGGGCCCAGTGCGGGAATTGCCATGCTGACTTCATTGGTGTCGTTGTTTACACAAAAACGCGTCAAGAAAAACTTGGCCATGACCGGAGAAATCACTTTGCGCGGTAAAGTGTTGCCGGTAGGGGGTATCAAAGAGAAAATTTTGGCTGCCAAACGCGCCAACATCAAAGAAATCATCATGTGTCATGAAAACAAACAAGATGTAGATGAAATCAAAGCAGAATACATTGAAGGTTTGACTTTTCACTATGTGCGTGAAATGAGTGAAGTACTCAAATATGCTCTGACCGATCAGAAGGTGAAGAACGCCAAAAAACTTTAAGCAAAAAACGGCTCGCTCAACGAGCCGTTTTTTTTATTGAAAAATAATATCTTCGCAACTGCGTTATCAATACCGCAGCAGCAAATTTTCTAGATGATCGGACGTTTACTTTTACTGAGCCTATTTTTATGCGGTACTTTGAGTTATGCTCAGGTGGGAGGACAATCAGTATATCAGTTTTTAAATCTGGTTACCTCGCCCCGTCAAGCGGCATTGGGCGGAAAAGTGATTACCATATATGACGCCGATGTCAATCAAGGGCATTTTAATCCGGCGGCCATCAATCCGGAGATGGACAATCGATTTTCGGTTAACTACGGAAACTACTACGGAGCAATTACCTACGGAACCGCTGCTTATGCCTACACTTATGACCGACATGTACAAACTTTTCACGCCGGGGTGAATTATGTGAACTATGGGCAGATAGACGGCTATGACGAAACCGGAACGCCCACTTCTAGTTTTACCGGAAGTGAAATTGCTTTGTCTTTGGGTTATGCACTGAATATTCCGCATACCGATTTGCACGTGGGAGCCAATGCCAAACTCATCAATTCTAGCCTGGAAACCTATAATTCATTTGGCGGAGCCGTTGATTTGGGCGCTATTTATATTGATGAAGACAACGAACTCAATTATGCTTTGGTGGTGCGCAACATCGGAACCCAGTTTACTACTTATGCCGGAACCCATGAAAAGTTGCCAACCGAAATCATGTTGGGAATTTCGCAAAAATTGCAAAATGTTCCGCTGCGTTGGCATTTGACCTTAGAGAATTTGCAGCAATGGCAGGTGAGTTTCTCGAATCCGGCGCGGGCCAAAAACTCTATTGACGGAAGTTCAGAACCCGAGAAAGTTTCGTTTTTTAACAACGCCTTGCGCCATGTGATTATTGGGGCAGAGTTGTTTCCGGATAGAGGTTTTAATGTGCGGGTGAGTTATAACTTTCGTCGTGGCGAAGAGCTCAGATTACTTGAGCAACGCAATTTCTCAGGTATCTCTGTCGGGCTCGGACTCAAAATGGGCCGCCTTAAATTTGATTATTCTTATTCGCGATACACTTTGGCAGCCAATACCAGTTTGTTTGGACTCACCATTGATTTTAACGAACAATAGATAGAATTTTAATGAATCAGGCGCAGGCTTGAAATATTGATATGAAAAAAATTACCATTGCCATTGACGGATTTTCATCCACCGGTAAAAGTACCTTGGCCAAACAAATTGCGCGTACTTTGGGTTATGTATACGTAGATACCGGAGCCATGTATCGGGCAGTGACTTATTACGCTATGCAAAACGGGTTTATTGATGCAGAGCATTTTGATCAGGCCGGTTTGATGGCTCGTTTGCCCGAGATTCAGTTGGGTTTTGAGTTCAATGCTGATTTGGGTTTTGCTGAGATGTATTTGAATGGGGTGAATGTTGAAACTGAAATTCGCACATTGGAAGTTTCGGGTTTTGTGAGCAAAATTGCCGAGGTTTCGGCCGTGCGCGCCAAATTGGTGGAACAACAACAACAAATGGGCCAGGGCAAAGGCATCGTGATGGACGGTCGCGACATTGGAACCGTGGTTTTTCCGGAGGCCGAACTCAAAATCTTCATGACCGCCAGCCCGCAAACCCGAGCCCAACGCCGCTATGACGAGCTCAAAGGCAAAGGGCAAAATGTATCTTATGACGAAGTGCTCAAAAATGTGCAAGAGCGCGATTATATTGATACGCACCGCGCTGATTCTCCGCTGGTCAAAGCCGATGATGCCGTTGAAATTGACAATTCAAACCTCACGCGTGAAGAGCAGTTTGAAGCCGTTTTGGATTTGGTGAACCACCTAATCAATTAATTCTTTTGTGCCACAGCGGGTGTTCGAAATCGTTGTAAATTTTGGTATATGTCAATTAAAATGTTAGTTTTACCCAACTATCAATAACCAAAACTATTATTTATGAATATTAAGTTCAAGCTCACCATCATGAGTTTCCTGCAATTCTTTGTGTGGGGCGCATGGCTCATTACGGTGGCCAATTATTGGTTCGGAACCAAACAATGGAGCGGCGCTGAATTTGGCGCTATTTTTTCGACTTTAGGAATTTCATCTATTGTGATGCCGGCGCTTACGGGCATCATCGCCGATAAGTGGATCAATGCCGAAAAACTCTACGGCTTGCTGCATATTTTGAGTGGTTTGGCTTTGTTGTATATACCGCAGGTCAATGATCCGATTACTTTTTACTGGGTGATTTTTGCCGCGATGTTGTGCTATATGCCCACGATTTCGCTATCCAACTCGGTAGCTTATAATATTTTGAAGAATAACAATTTTGATGTGGTCAAGGTGTTCCCGCCCATTCGCGTTTGGGGAACCGTTGGTTTTATCGTGGCTATGTGGATTACCAATTTATCGGGCAATAAAGCTTCGGCCAATATGTTTTACTTTTCGGCCATTGCCGCATTTGTGTTGGGTATTTATTCATTTACCTTACCTAAATGTCCGCCGCAAAAACTCATTTCTGAGAATGCTTCGCTATCAGAAAAACTCGGGCTTACGGCTTTTAAACTCTTCGGAACCTATAAAATGGCTTTGTTCTTTTTGTTCTCGATGTTTCTCGGAGCGGCTTTGCAACTTACCAATATGTATGGCGATGTATATTTGTCTGAATTTGCCAGCGTGCCCGAATATGCCGATTCATTTGTGGTGAAATATTCAACCATTATCATGTCTATCTCGCAAATTTCAGAGACATTGTTCATTTTGGCGATTCCGTTTTTCTTGAAAAAATTCGGTATTAAGCAAGTGATGTTGATTTCGATGTTGGCTTGGGTTTTACGCTTCGGGCTGTTTGCTTACGGAAATCCGGTGGGCGGCTTATGGATGATTATCCTTTCGTGTATTGTGTACGGAATGGCCTTTGATTTCTTTAATATTTCAGGGTCATTATTCGTTGAAACGACGACCGATTCAAAAATTCGTTCGTCAGCGCAAGGTTTGTTTATGATGATGTCTAACGGTTTTGGTGCGTTCTTTGGCGGATTGGTGAGTGGAATCATCATTGATACCTTCTTTACCCACGACGGAAAACGCGATTGGCACAACATCTGGCTGACTTTTGCTGCTTATGCGCTCGTGATTGCCGTATTGTTTGCGGTGATGTTTAAACACAAACACGAGCCGGAAGAAATAGGCGAGGTAAGCCATTAAAATACAAGCCCTTTCTGTTGAGAGGGCTTTTTCAATAAAAAAATGAAAAAGAAATGAATCAAAAATTGCTGATTGCTTTATTGTTTTTGTCTGTGCTGGGGATCAAGGCACAAACAATTAATTTTTCTGATTCTGTATTTAAAAATAAAATCAAAGCTTGGGGCACTGTTCGGGATAGTAATGGAAGTCCTTTTGTGCTCGATGCTGACGGTGATGGTGAAGTACAAGTTTTAGAAGCTTTGAATGTGTATGAAATTTTTGCCGACGGCGCTTCGGGCGGAAACATTTTTGCCAGCGCTCAAGGCATAGAATATTTTACCAACGTGAAGAAGCTCACTATTAAGTACAACAATCAGATTACGGGTCTTGATTTGTCGGCTTTGACCCAATTGGAATATTTGAATACTTATTTGTGCAGTAACCTTTCAACACTGAATGTTACGGGATTAAGCCAACTAAAAACCCTTGATTGCAGTTCTTGTGCTTTGACACAATTTGCAGTGAATGATTTGACCGCGCTTGAAACTTTAAATTGTGCTACTAACAAGCTGGTTAATTTCAATATTTCTGGGCTGCAACATCTGACGACCATTACAGGAGCTGGTTTGTCTAACGGTGCTCCGGCGCCCCGAACACTTACTTTGAGCAATTTGCCTGCGCTGACCAGTTTGACATGTAATGCCAGCGGGCTTAATGAACTCAATCTATCAGGTGTTGCTAACTTGACAACTGTTGATTGTAGGTTTAATAATTTTACAGTTTTAGACTTTTCGATGTTGTATAGTGCTGATTTTATTCAGGCGCAGAACAACTATTTACTAGAATATTTGTTTGTTAAAAACGGACGCAACGAAACCGTTTATTTTGGCAATAATCAATTGGCCAATGCCATGAGATATGTATGTGCCGATGAAGATCAGCTCAGTGATATACAATACTCTATCAACGTTGGCGGATATACACAATGTCATACGAGTTCTTATTGTTCTTTTATACCCGGTGGATTAACTTATCATACGATTACCGGAAGCCATGCATATGATATCAATAACAACGGTTGTGACTCATCAGATACGGCTGTTTTTCCGAATTTTAAAGTTAAATTACAAAGCGGATCAGCATCGAGTTATTATGTGGCAGACAATTCGGGTGCCTACAGCTTTTATCCGCAAGACGGAAGCTATAATTTGATTCCGGTTATTGAGCACCCTGGGTATTTTAATGTAACTCCGAGCTCTGTAGCCATACAATTTCCGCAACAAAATAGCCCGTTCCATCAAAATTTTTGTGTAACACCCAACGGTATTTACCACGATGTTGAAGCTCAGATTATTCCGCTCAATCCGGCTCGTCCGGGGTTTGATGTTCGTTATGCGATTGTATATCAAAACAAAGGAAATCAGATTGAATCAGGAACCATCAGTTTTGCCTTTAACGATGCAGCTTTAGATTTGATCAGCACGAATCCGCCAATTAACAGCCAAGTGATTAATTATCTCAATTGGAATTTTACAGATTTACAACCTTTTGAGACGCGTAAAATTTTGGTAGATTTTAATTTGAATTCTCCGCTTGAAACGCCGCCGGTGAATTCGGGATTTATGCTTGATTCAACCTTGTCAGTTGATACTTCTCAAACGGATGAAACTCCTCAAGACAACACTTTTGTTTTGCACCAAACCGTAGTGAATTCATTTGACCCGAATGATAAAACCTGCTTGGAAGGAAACACCATTCCGTTGACTAAAGTGGGCGATTATGTACATTATTTGATTCGTTTTGAAAACACCGGAACAGCACCGGCCCAGAATATAGTGGTAAAAGATATCATTGATACCACTGTGTTTGATGTTTCATCTTTGGTTCCGACTACGGGTAGTCATCCTTTTTTTACCAAAATCAGCAACGGCAATCAGGTTGAATTTATTTTTGAGAACATTCAACTTTCGTTTGACGATGCCAACAACGACGGTTACGTAGCATTTAAAATCAAGACCAAACCGAATTTGGTGTTGGGCAATACTTTTAGCAATAGCGCCAGTATTTATTTCGATTACAACTGGCCAATTATAACCAATACAGCCACGACAACCTTATCAAACGCTTTGGCGAACCATGCTTTTGAGGCGAACGCTTGGGTTTTGGTTGTGCCCAATCCGGTGCAAGATGTTTTAGAAATCAGAATCAAAGAAAATAATCAACTTCAATCGTGCAAGATTTATAACACACTCGGGCAATTGATGATGTCTGATGATTCTACACAAAAAAGCATAGATGTTTCTGCTTTGAATACCGGAACTTACTTGATTAAAATATCATCTGATGCCGGAACTATAACTAAAACTTTTATAAAACGATAAACCAATAGCTATGAACTCAATTCATCCTTATTTAATTTTTAACGGCACTTGCGAAAAAGCATTCTTGTTTTATCAATCAGTTTTTGGTGGAGCAATTCCGTATATGGGTAAGTTTAAAGATATGCCGCCCTCAGATGATCCGAACTGTCCGCCGGCTACCGGTGAGGATGCCGAGCGCGTGATGCATGTTTCGCTTCCGATTGGTCCGCACACAATTTTGATGGGCAGCGACAGCACAAGCCAAAGCGGCGATGTGGCGTTTGGCAATAATTTTTCGGTATCGATTAATACGGAAAGTAGGGCAGAAGCCGACCGTCTTTTTAACGGACTTTCAGCCGGTGGAAATATCATTATGCCCATGACCAACACTTTCTGGGGCGCTTATTTTGGGATGTTTACCGATCAATTTGGCATTGGTTGGATGGTGAATTTTGATGAGGTGCAGAAATAACTTTTTTATTTGAAATATAAAACCCGATGCTAACGTCGGGTTTCTTTTTTGTAGTGAGCCCTAGCCCTGATGATTTAGCTGCGCTCAGTTCGGCTGCGCCTCGGGTAGATATTAAGAGGAGCAAGTCCAGTGGACTTGAGATTTGATATTAAGAGGAGGAAGTCCGGTGGACTTCAGGTATCTTTATAATGCTTCATTTTAAACAATTGCCTCCCTTTACGCTACACACCTAGCCCCGATGGTAGCGGCATCCTTTTGTTTAGCATAAGGACTCGAGCGTCAGCGAACAGATCTATGCAAACAAAAGATATAGCGAACAGCGGGAAATAGCTTCTAAAAAACAAACTTCAATAGCATGCAAATTTCTCTACCTAATAGTTTGCATTTCAAAAAAATAGCCTTACTTTTGCGCACCTTTTGGCGGAGAAGAGTTTTCAGAAGGGCATCACGTAAAAAAACATAACAGCTTCTGTTGGTTTACTCGCGGTAAAAAACTCAAAAACAGCAGAATACAAATTTATTATCAGCATGGCTGACACTTTAAAATCACAAGCGGAATTTTTGGAAAATTTCAACTGGCACAACTTCCAGGAAGGAATCGATGCAGTAGACGAGAAAAACCTGAAAGAATTTGAAGAATTAGTATCAAAAACTTTTATTGACACCGATCAAGAAGAAGTAGTTGAAGGGGTCGTGGTTCGCATCACAGACCGCGATGTTATTGTAGACATCAACGCTAAATCTGAAGGGGTTATCTCATTGAATGAGTTCCGTTACAACCCGAACTTGAAAGTTGGGGACAAAGTTGAAGTACTCATCGACGTTCGCGAAGACAAAACCGGACAATTGGTACTTTCACACAGAAAAGCTAGAACTATTAAATCATGGGATCGCGTTATTGCTGCTCATGAAACCGGCGAAATCGTAAACGGTTTTGTAAAATGCAGAACCAAAGGTGGTATGATTGTAGACGTTTTCGGAATCGAGGCGTTCTTACCGGGTTCACAAATTGATGTGAAACCTATCCGCGATTACGATGTGTATGTAAACAAAATGATGGAATTCAAAGTGGTTAAAATCAACCACGAATTCAAAAACGTTGTGGTTTCGCACAAAGCGCTTATTGAAGCGGATATTGAAGTTCAGAAAAAAGAAATCATCGGTCAATTGCAAAAAGGTCAAGTACTCGAAGGTGTGGTTAAAAACATCACTTCTTACGGAGTATTCATCGACCTTGGTGGCGTAGACGGATTGATTCACATTACAGACTTGTCATGGTCTAGAATTAACCACCCAAGTGAAGTTCTTGAATTAGATCAAAAACTCAATGTGGTCATCCTTGATTTTGATGATGAGAAAACAAGAATCCAATTAGGATTGAAACAACTCAACGCACACCCTTGGGATGCCTTAGACGCAAACTTGGCGGTGGGTGATAAAGTTAAAGGTAAAGTAGTGGTGATTGCTGACTACGGTGCGTTTATCGAAGTTGCTGAAGGTGTTGAAGGTTTGATCCACGTTTCTGAAATGTCTTGGTCAACACACTTGAGAAGCGCGCAAGATTTCGTAAAAGTGGGTGATGTTGTTGAAGCAGTTATCTTGACTTTGGACCGTGAAGACCGTAAAATGTCTTTGGGTATCAAACAATTAACACAAGATCCTTGGACAGACATTACGGCTAAATACCCGGTAGGTTCTAAACACACAGGTATTGTGCGCAACTTTACCAACTTTGGTGTATTTGTTGAATTAGAAGAAGGAATTGACGGATTGATCTACATTTCTGACCTTTCTTGGACTAAGAAAATCAAACACCCATCTGAGTTTGTAAACGTAGGTGATAAATTGGATGTAGTTGTATTAGAGTTAGACGTTGATGGCCGTAAATTGTCATTGGGTCACAAACAAACGACTGCTAATCCATGGGATAAATACGAAGATTCATTCGCTGTTGGAACAGTACACACCGGAACCATCGCTGAGTTGGTTGACAAAGGTGCTACGGTTGAATTTGGTGATGATATTGTTGCATTCATTCCTGCTCGTCACTTAGAGAAAGAAGACGGTAAAAAATTGAAAAAAGGCGAGTCTGCTGAGTTCAAAGTAATTGAGTTCAACAAAGAATTCAAACGCGTGGTAGCTTCGCACACAGCAATTTTCAGAGAAGAAGAAGAGAAAGCGGTAAAAGCAGCTGCTGAATCAAACAGTTCTTCTAACAATGCTCCGGCTTCAACCCTCGGAGATAACAACGACATTTTGGCTGGTTTGAAAGCCCAAATGGAAGAGAAAGAGAAAAAATAATATTTCCCTTTTTTAAATATGAAAAGCCTCGCTAGTAGCGGGGCTTTTTTTTTAGAGCTTTTATTTCAAATAATTAGCTACTTTTATGCATAGCTAAACAATTAATGATGAAAAATATCTACGCACTATCGCTTATAATACTTTTGGTTTTTTCGGCCCAAGCTCAAATTATTAATTTTCCGGATGCGAATTTCAAGGCAAAACTGCTCACAGCAAACGTGGCTTTTGATATTTCTAATAACCCGATTACTGTTGATGCCAATGCAAATGGCCAAATTGAAATGAACGAAGTTCAGACCATTGATTCCTTGTCTGTGCCCAATGCGAATATTGCTGATTTAACAGGCATATCAAATTTCACTGCTTTGAAATCGTTAAAATGTGATCACAACCAGCTCAATAATTTAGTGATTGATCCATCTATTGTTTTGAAATTTTTAGATGCTTCTTACAATTTAATCAATAATGTAGATGTCAAGTTTACATCATTTGTAAATATTGATTTAAGCTACAATAATCTGGAGTCATTTACATTTGATTATCTTTTTTCCGTCAGCAACAAAATTAATTTATCTCATAATCAAATGACTCAAGCAGTAATCATTTCTGGCTTTAAATATATTGATGTGAGTTATAACAATCTAGCATCGATTCAATTTCAAGGAAGTATCTCACATTATGGCAATTTTTCTCATAATCAATTGACATTTTTAGATTTATCTAATGTAGTTTTACAAAGCACTGCTACACTTTACTTGGGTTGGAATATTGATGATTCCTTTAGATTACATCCTACATATATATTTCTTGGAGAAATATACTTAACGACCAATAACACTTTTATTGATTTTCAAAAATTTCACGGAGATTATCATGGTTGCAACTCGTCAGATGTTTCTGGTAAACTTCACTTGTTGAATTGCCCAAACTTAGAATATTTCAGCCTGAAAAATGGATTAGTTCTCCAACAAACTTTATTTTTTTGCAATGGAGTACCAACTTATATGGCTGAATTGAATTTAGATATTTCAAATTGCCCTAAACTTTCATTTATTTGTGTAGATGATCATCCACTCGAAGTTCAGGCCATTGAGACAGAACTCACCAGACTGGGCTTACAAAATCAAGTCAATGTTAATTCCTATTGTTCTTTTGCGCCCGGAGGAACGAATTATTTTGTTAATGGTCAAACCCGGATTGATCTTGATGCAAACGGTTGCGATGCAAATGATTTACTACTGCCCAAACAAAAGTTAAGAATAACCCAAGGGGCACAATCACAAGACATTGTTTCAAGCAACTCAGGAAATCACTTTTTGATTTTGGGGCAAGGCACCCAAACCATCACACCTATATTTGAAAACCCAACTTATTTTACAGCATCACCGGCTTCAAGAACCGTAAGCTTTCCAGCAGACGCCAGCCCGGTGAATCAAAATTTTTGTATTACTCCACAAGGGACACACCCAGACTTAGAAATTACAATGGTCCCTGGAGCACCACCTATAGCGGGTCTTGATGCTTTTTACAAAATTGTCTACAAAAATAAAGGAACACATTCGCAATCAGGAAGCATCAGTTTTGTTTATGATGATGCAGTTTTAGATTTAGTTCAAGCCAATCCAGTAGTTAATACAACAGCCACCAATTCACTAGCGTGGAATTTCACCGATTTGCTTCCGTTTGAAACCAGAGAAATTCTAGTGAATTTGAATGTCAATAACCCAATGGAAAACCCGCCGCTCAACGCTGGTGATGTACTGAGTTTTACCGCAACTGTAAGCAGCGCACAAACCGACGAAACACCTGCTGACAACACTTTCAATTTGAATCAAACCGTATTGAATTCATTTGACCCCAACGACAAAACCTGTCTTGAAGGCAATACGATTACTCCGGGAATGGTCGGTAAAGAAGTGCATTACCTGATTCGTTTTGAGAATACCGGAACGGCCAATGCGCAAAACATCGTTGTCAAAGATATGATTGATACCGCGAAGTTTGATATCAATTCATTAATCCCAATCAGTGGCAGTCATCCGTTTGTGACCAAAATTTCAAGCGGGAACAAAGTTGAATTTATCTTTGAGAACATCAACCTGCCATTTGACGATGCCAACAACGACGGCTATATTGCCTTTAAAATCAAGACCAAGCCAAGTTTAATTGTGGGCGATACCTTTAGCAACAATGCCAGTATTTATTTTGATTACAACTTTCCGATCATTACCAACACAGCCACCACTACTGTTGCGCTTTTGGCAAACGCTGATTTTGCTTTTGAAGATTATTTCAAGATCTATCCGGTTCCGGTCAAAGATGTTTTGAATATTGAATTCAAGAAATCCATTCAAGTTTCATCGATTCAAATTTACAACACGCTCGGGCAATTGGTTCTGACGGTTCCGAGCGCACAACAAACCAAAACGGTGGATGTTTCGAGTTTGAAAACTGGGAATTATGTAGTTAAGATTAATTCTGAAAAGGGAAGCTCGAGTGCGAAGTTTGTCAAGTCATAAATCAGTCTCTATATAATACATCAAGCCTGGTGATGAGCCGGGCTTTTTTTATAAGGAATAGATTGAATATCTTTATGTTGAAACTAAATTAACTGCTATGAAAAAAAACTACTTTTTAATGTTTTTCTTTTTGGGCATCATTACCCTACAAGCCCAAGTAATCAACTTTCCGGATGCGAATTTTAAAGCAGCTTTATTGGCGTCTAGTCCCTCGAATCATATCGCTCAGGATTTTGGATTTAGCTATATAAAAATTGACGCGAATGATAATGGAGAAATAGAAGTAGATGAAGCCAAAACTATCAGAGATCTAAATGTTGGCTACAGTACAAACAACTATGTTATTACATCACTTGAAGGAATTTCATATTTTTCAAATCTTATAGGTCTCCATTGTGAATTGAAAAATCTAACTACTTTGGATGTTAATGATTGTCATAATCTTCAACTTTTAGGAGTTTATGGAAATCAATTGACAGCTTTGTATTTTAATGAGACCCATATGTTTAGTGTTAATTGCGCAAATAACAATTTAACTTCTCTTGATGTAAGTGGGTTGACAGGTATGCGATATTTGGAATGTTATAATAATCAACTAACATCATTAGATGTGAGTTCTTTAGTTAGTCTAGATGGATTTTGGTGTCATAATAATAACTTAACCTCCTTATCTATTAAGAATAATCGAATAGAGTCAACTCTTCAAATATTTCCAAACCCTAATTTGTCATCAATTTGTGCAGATGAGTCACAGGTTCCTCAAGTGCAAAATATAGCGCTTCAAAATAATCCGAATTGCGCGGTAAGTTCTACATGTGAATTGAGCTTGCCAGATATAACAGAAGATAAAAGAATTGTTGTTTATCCAAACCCTGTAACCAATTCCTTTAATATTGACTTGATAAAAGAATTTCAAGTTTCATCGATTCAAATCTACAACACGCTCGGCCAATTGGTTTTGACCATTCCAAATGCACAGCAAACCAAAACGGTGGATGTTTCAAGTTTGAAAACTGGGAATTATGTAGTGAAAATCAATTCTGAAAAGGGAAGTTCGAGTGCGAAGTTTGTGAAGATCTAAATAAAAAGCCCCGAATCATCGGGGCTTTTTTATTGAGATAAGTCTGATTAAATCCCTAAATAATTACTCGGCCTAATGGCCAACAATTCATTTTTAACAGCCGCACTCACTTCAAGTGTTTCAATAAAAGCGTGGATGCTTTCGCGGTTCATGACTTGATGCGTGCGCGTCAAAGCTTTGAGCGCCTCATACGGATTAGCATAACCCTCGCGGCGCAAAATGGTTTGAATGGCCTCAGCTACCACGGCCCAGTTTTTCTCTAAATCGGCTTCGAGTTGCGCTGAGTTTAAAACCAATTTGTTCAAACCTTTGAGCGTAGCATCAAAAGCAATGAGCGTATGCGCCATCGGAACACCGATGTTTCTGAGCACGGTGCTGTCGGTTAAATCGCGTTGCAAGCGCGAAATGGGCAACTTGGCCGATAAATGTTCAAACAAAGCATTGGCCATGCCCAAATTGCCTTCAGAATTTTCAAAATCAATGGGGTTCACTTTGTGCGGCATAGCCGATGAGCCCACTTCGCCTTCTTTGATTTTTTGCTTGAAATAATCCATTGACACATAGGTCCAAATGTCGCGGTCAAGGTCAATGATGATGTTGTTGATTCTTTTGAGCGCATCAAAAAAAGCAGCCAAATGATCGTAATGTTCAATTTGCGTGGTCGGAAAGGAATGTTGCAAGCCCAAAGTGGTTTCAACAAAATCACTGCCGAATTTTTTCCAATCCACGGCCGGATAAGCCACATGGTGTGCATTGAAATTTCCGGTAGCGCCGCCAAATTTAGCCGCAAACGGAACATCAAACAACAACCGCAATTGTTCTTCAAGTCGTTCTACAAAAACAGCTATTTCTTTACCCAAACGCGTGGGCGAGGCGGGTTGCCCGTGGGTTCTGGCCAACATCGGGATGTCGTTCCACTCATCGCTGAGGTCTTTGAGTTTGCCCAAGAGCGTAATGAGCGATTTCATATATACCTCGTGAAAAGCCTCTTTGACTGATAGCGGAATCGCTGTATTGTTGATGTCTTGTGAGGTCAACCCAAAATGAATAAACTCTTTGTATTGTCCGAGCCCGATTTCATCAAATTTAGCTTTAATAAAATACTCCACGGCCTTCACATCGTGGTTGGTGGTTTGCTCGGTTTGTTTGATTTGCAAAGCATCTTGGTCAGAAAAGTTTTCATACCAAGAGCGCATAGTGCCAAACAATTCAGGATTGATTGATGTGAGTTGCGGCAAAGGCAAACGGCAAAGCGCTATAAAATATTCTACTTCTACCAAAATACGGTAGCGGATGAGTGCCGCTTCAGAAAAATAAGGTGCCAGTGATTGGGTTTTAGCGCGGTATCGGCCATCAATAGGCGATAAGGCGCTGAGTTCGTTGAGCGCGTTCATGTGTGTTGGTTTCAAGGCACAAAGATAAATCTTTACACCCAAAACCCAAACCTAAAATTACAGCAGTAAACGGAAGATTTCCGCCTTCATTTTGGCAACGCCTGTAGTGGCCGGTTCTGAAATCACGGTTACCGGATTTCCCAAATACGGGAGCCGGGCCGGATACGGATCAATATAAAAAATCGGAATGTTGCCGCGCGTGTATTCAACCAAGCCGGCGGCCGGATATACTTGTAGCGAGGTGCCAATCACGGCAAAAAAGTCGGCTTGTTGGGTGAGCGCCAAAGCTTGATCCAGCGCCGGAACCGCCTCACCAAACCAAACAATATTGGGGCGCAACTGATGTCCGTTGGGGTCGATATCGCCGAGGTTTAAATCGCCGGGCCAAGTCAGAATATAATTGGGGTTGCCCACACTGCGCACTTGCAAAAGTTCACCGTGCAAATGCAACACGCGGCTGGAACCGGCCCGTTCGTGCAAATCATCCACGTTTTGGGTAATGATGTGCACTTCGAGTTGTTGTTCGAGCTCGGCCAAAACCAAATGTCCGGCATTAGGCGATACTTCATGCAATTGCCTGCGCCGCTGATTGTAAAAATCTAAAACCAGTTCAGGATTGCGCTGCCAACCCTCGGGCGAGGCAACATCCATCACGTTGTGGCCTTCCCATAGGCCGTTGCTATCTCTGAAAGTTTTGAGACCGCTTTCGGCCGAAATGCCGGCTCCGGTGAGTACGACGAGTTTTTTCATGCCGGTAAGGTAATTAAAAAGTGGACACGCTGTGCTCAGGACACGCAATGCTACAGACACGGCTTTGCCTTTGGATTTTGTACTGAACGGACTTTGTAAATTAAATCATATCCTAAGGCTCAGACGTATTCGGAATGATTAACGATTGAAGATTAACGATTAACGAATTTTGAAGTTTTAGAATCGTATCATCAAAATAACCTTTTTTGTCTTAAAGCGCAGCGGTCTGTAGTGTATCGTGTCTTAAGGCGCAGCCGTGTCTGTAATGATTAACGAATTTTGAAGTTTTAGAATCGCCTCATTGACAAACATCTCTTTTGTCTTAAAGCGGAGCGGTCTGTAGCACAGCGTGTCTCAAGGCGCAGCCGTGTCTATAGCGCAGCGGCGAGGACTTGCCGCGAACAGCCCGACGGCGCCATGAATGATTCGGTTTTGATGTATTTGATTTGCGCCGGCACGCCCAAAAATGTATTTTTACCCAAAATTAACGTATGACCGATACTGATTTTTTGGCGTATTTAGAAGGTTTTCTGACTCAGGAACGCAAGGCGAAGTTTGTAGATGTACTCACGCGCCGCACCAATCATTTTACGGTGGCCATTCAAGATGTGTATCAGTTGCACAATACCAGCGCGGTGATGCGCAGTTGCGAGGTTTTTGGCGTGCAGCAATTGCATGTGGTTGAAGAAAAATTCGGCAAACGCATTGACAAAGAAATTGCCATGGGCGCGCAGAAATGGGTTGATGTCAACCGTTATGACAGCATTGAAAACTGTATCGCCTCACTTAAAAAGAACGGTTACCAAATTATTGCGACCACGCCGCACCAAGACGATTGCGATTTGGATGATTTTGATATTGCGCAGCCCAGCGCTTTGTTTTTTGGCACCGAACGCCACGGACTTTCTGAAGAAGTTTTGGCGCAAGCCGATGGTTTTATTAAAATTCCGATGGCGGGTTTTACCGAGAGTTTGAATATATCGGTTTCAGCGGCGATTATTTTGCAGAACCTCACGAGCCGTTTGCGCAAATCAGATATTTCATGGCAACTGACAGAGGCTGAAATAGTTCAGAAAAGATTAGATTGGGCCAAGCAATCCATCAAAGATATTGAGCGTATTGAGGCGCGCTATTACAGCGATTTGAACGCACAGAAATAGGATTACTTTTTGCGCAAAACTTTGTATTCTTCATAGCAAGCGCTGATGGCGTCCATGATTTGCAAATCATTGGCGCTTTTGATAAAGGCTTCAGAATAGTTGCAGTGTTGCAGAATTTCAGGAATATCTTTTTTGTCAATACCGAGTAAAGTGGCCACGGTTTCGCGGTCGTATTTTGATTCGAGCAAATTGCGGACGGTTTCGTCTTTCTTGACTTGTTTGAGCCTTTTGAGCTCGTTTGATTTTTTACCGAATGTATTGTAGAGCAAATCGGCCGGATTCATGACTGAACTGATCACGCGTCCAAAGGCACTGGGTGATTTATCGCCGGCTTCATAACCTTGTTGCAAACCTGAAATGCTATAGCGGTAATTTTCGAGTGACGGAATGAGTTTGGAATCGACCTCAAGGTAACCCGTTAAATAATAGGGTTGAATGATGACTTCTTCAAGCGCAATGGCTTTTTCAGTCATTTGAATTTTGGTGGTTTTGTTCTTGATCCAGTCATTGGTGACGCGTACTTTGATGGATTGAAACCCAATGTATGAAAGCAGTAAAGTATCGTTGACTGTGGCATTGATTTCAAAATAACCTTTGGCATTTGAAACCGTTCCGATGACTTTGTTCAGGTTGATGATGTTGACATTAGCAATCGGAAGCTGGGTATTGTCATTGGTAATGGTTCCGTTGATGAGTTCATCTTGTGTGAGACTTTGTGCCCAGACAGTGGTGGTTGAAAACCATATAAAAAGAAAGACTACAAAGTATCTCATAGGTGATTTTGAAAGTTTAAAAATAGTAAAACCACGAGTGATATTTTGTAGCCTTTTGACAATTATCAGAAAATTAACAAATGCGCACTAACTTCTGCGCGATTTCTTTTCATTGAATTTATTCATAAAGTCATCAGAGCGGCGCGGCTTTTTATCGCTAAAACTGCTTTTGCCCGCTGCCGGTTTGCTGTCTCTAGAGCTTGAGAATTTACCGTCTTTGGCTGAGGAGAATTTTCCGTCTCTGCGGTCTGAACGCGGAGCAGATTTTCCGGCAAAACCTCTATCGCCTCTGTCGCTTCTGTCATTTCTGTCGCCTCTGTCAAAACGTTTCGGTCCGCCTGCATTGCGGCCGTTGTGATCGCGTCGGCTGCCGCCATCGTTTTTAGAAATCTCTACGTTGATGCGACGACCTTCTAAAGTAATGTTGTTCAAAGTTTCCATTACCAAATCAGTGTGCTCCGGGTTGGTGTTGAAAAACGCAAAACCTTCTTTGACATCTACTTTGAATACATCGTCACGGCCAACATCAAGGGTGTCGCGCAAGAAATCTTTGAGGGACATCCAATCAAAGTTATCGCGTGAACCAATGTTGATGAAATAGCGAACGGCTCCGCCACTGTTGAATTCTCTCGGTTCGCGATCACTGCGTTTTCCGTCGGCTACTGCCACAGAAATATCGCGTGTTTTTTTGTAGTAATTGATGAATCTGTTGAACTCAACCGAAACCATTTTTTTGATCAATTCTTCTTTTGACAAACCTTCTAAAACAGTATTGATGGCCGGAAGATAGTTGTCAATTTCGTGATCAACCTCAGTATCTTTGATTTTATTGGCTAAGTGCAAAAGTTGAATTTCGCAGATTTCAATACCTGATGGAATGGGTTTTTCTTCAAATTTTTGTTTGATGATTTTTTCAATCGCATGAATTTTACGAATCTCAGATTTGGTCACAATCACCATCGAAGTTCCGAGTTTTCCGGCACGACCGGTTCTGCCCGAACGGTGGTTGTAGGTTTCGATTTCATCGGGCAATTGATAGTTTACCACGTGGGTAATGTTGTCTACATCGATACCGCGAGCAGCCACATCGGTGGCCACCAACATCTGAATCTGACGTCCGCGGAATGATTTCATCACTGAGTCACGTTGTGCTTGTGACAAGTCTCCGTGCAAAGCCGCTGCGTTGTATCCGTCTTCAATGAGTTTTTCTGCTACGGCTTGTGTATCGCGTTTGGTACGGCAAAACACTACCGAAAAAATATCCGGATTGGCATCGGCCAAACGTTTTAATGCTTCGTAGCGATCGCGGGCGTTGACCATGTAAAACTCGTGTGATACGGTGGCGGTTCCTGCGTTCTTGGCACCCACAGTGATTTCTTGCGGATCGTGCATGAATTTTTTGGCAATGCGCGCTACCTCTGAAGGCATGGTGGCTGAAAACAACCAAGTTGATTTTTCATCAGGCGTGTCAGACAAAATAGAACAAATGTCTTCATAGAAACCCATGTTGAGCATTTCATCAGCTTCGTCGAGTACGCAGTAATTGATGTTTTTGATGTTGACCAATCCGCGATTGATCATGTCTTGCATACGGCCTGGTGTAGCAACAATAATTTGCGCTCCGCGTTTTACCTCGCGCGCTTGCTCAGTAATGCTGGCACCTCCGTATACGGCCACGGTGTGTAAACCTTTGAGGTATTTTGAATAAAGCTTGATTTCGTTGGTGATTTGCAGACAAAGTTCACGCGTTGGCGATAAAATTAAAGCTTGGGTGTTTCTGTTGTCTGGGTCAATCTTTTGAATGAGTGGAAAACCAAAGGCTGCGGTTTTTCCGGTTCCGGTTTGTGCTAAGGCTACTAAATCTGTATCCTGTTCTAAGAGTACCGGGATGGCTTTGTCCTGAACCTCCGAGGGAGTTTTAAAGCCTAAGTCGTTAATTGCCTGTAAAATAGGCTCGCTTAGGCCTAGTTGTTCAAATGTATTCATTATGTGTATTTAAATTGGCCGCAAAGGTAGGCTTTATAATTCAGAATAGCTACATAAGAGATGCGTTAATTTCAACACAATTTTTTTAGGTTGTTGCTTGATTTTCAGCCACAGAAGATAAAAAGTCTACCAATTGTTGCACCGCTTTTCCGCGATGACTTAGGGCTGCTTTTTCAGACATACTCATTTGGGCAAAGGTTTGTTCATAGCCTTCGGGTACAAAAACCGGATCATAGCCAAAACCTTGATTGCCACGTTTTTCATGAATGATGGTTCCGCGTACAATGCCCGTAAATAAATGTTGTTGCCCCTTTAGATTTAGCGCGATGACGGTTTTAAACTGTGCGCTTCTGTCAGTTTGATTTTCCAGTTCGGCCAAAAGTTTATTCATGTTTTCTTGTGCATTTTTTTGCTCGCCGGCATATCGTGCCGAATAAACGCCGGGCGCACCACCAAGTGCAAAAACTTCGAGTCCGGTGTCATCTGAAAAACAATCTATTTCGTATATGCGCGCAACATGATCTGATTTGATTTGGGCATTGCCTTCTATGGTGGCAGCCGTTTCGTCAATTTCATCGTGGCAACCTATATCGGTCAAACCTAAAATCGCTATGTTTTGGGGCAATAAAGCGCGTACTTCTTGAAGCTTGTTAAGATTGTGCGTGGCAAAAACCAGTTTCATCAATTCAAATATTTAAAGTCTATGCAAAGGTATTTTTTATCAGGATACAACATGAACTCTTTAAAAAAATCAGTTACTCTAAGGTTTTTTGAAAAAAGGCATTTCTGTTTTGCCTTGTTTTTTATATTCGCACTGACCAATCCAACCATCTTCTTATGAAATCGAACCACCAACGATTGAATTATTTTTTGCTGCTGTTTGTTTTCTTTTTCAATGCAACGCACGCTCAGTATCAATTTAAAGAAGACCAGCTTCCAAAAAGCATTTCTCTTTTTCATTACACCACCATTGCCGATGTAGGCCAACAAAATTTGAAGTTTGTAGATGTGATGAAAAATTACGCTTTGTTGTATCCGTTTAAACTCAAAACAGATAACGACGATTTAGGATTTACCAACCATCATTTTTGGGCTAAGTTTTCGCTTGAAAATACAACGAATCGACCGCTTGAATACTATCTTGAAACGGCCAGGCCCATTACAGATTTGGCCGAACTTTATCAGGTAAATTCAGCTTCGGGTCAAATTAAAAAATCTATCAGCGGTGATGCGCTTCCTTTTTTTGAACGCAGTTTTCAGGACCGAAAAACGATTTTTAAAATTAATTTGTCTCCGCATGAAAAAGCAGATTTTTACATCCACCTTAAAAGTGATGGCGAAACCATCAAAATGCCGGTGCAGCTTAGAGATACCCAAAGTTTTATTCAAGAAGTAAGTTTTGAAGAATGGTTTTTTGGTGTCTTTTACGGAATTCTGCTCACAGCAGCCATCATTTATCTGTTTTTCTTTGTGGCCATGCGCGAGCAAACGTTCTTGTACTATAGTTTGTATGTAGTGTTTATTGGTTTGATGCAATTTGCACTTGATGGGTATTTCTTTAAATTGATTGCTCCCCAAAGCGGTTGGTTCAATATGCATTCGGTATTGATATTTGCCATGATTGCCGGCATTTTATTGGGCAAGTACAGCGAAGTTTTTTTGAAAGTCAAACAACACAATCTGTTTTTATATCGGGCATTTAACGGGGTTTATGTTTTGGCGGCTTTACTGATTTTGGTTATTGTTTTTGTTCCGTCGGCTTTTGCCATTTGTTACCCACTGGCCAATGTTTTAGGCTTGTTTGTATTGATTTTAATCATCAGTTCGGTGGCGCACCTATATTGGAATAAAAAGCCGGTAGATTTGTTTTACTCAGTGGGAATTGTGTTTTTGATTATGGGTTTTGGGATTTTTATCCTGAATAACTTTGGTCAAGTTCCCAATAATTTTTTTACACTCAACAGTTCAAAATTCGGAACCGGACTTGAAATCATTTTTCTTTCGCTTTCCATGGGGAATTTGATCCGTAACCTTAAAAACGAAAAAGAAGAATTCAACCGGTTGGCCTTGATTCGTTTAGAAGAAATGAATGAGCTCAAATCATATTTCTTGTCAAACATCAGTCACGAGTTGCGCACACCGCTCAACGCGATTTTGAATCTAACTGACAGTATGCTCAAAGAATCTGCCGACGAAAAATTCAAGCAGAACTGCCAAGTGATTAAATATTCGTCGCACAGTTTGCTCAGTTCAGTCAACGATATTTTGGATTTTTCTAAAATTGAAAAAGGCGAACTCAAGCTGGAGCGCGTGTTGTTTGAACCGGTTAAAGTATTAGAACATCTTAAGAACAATGCGGCCATCAGAGCCAAAGATCAAGGTTTGGAATTTGAATTTATCAAAAGTGATAACATTCCGGAACATTTGCTGGGCGATGTAACGCGATTGGTGCAAATTGTCAATAATGTTCTGAGCAATGCTCTTAAGTTTACCGCGCATGGTTTTGTAAAATTTGAATTGGATGCGCTAATCAAACCTGAAAATAAAGCAAGCTTAATCATCCGTATTTCAGACTCGGGTATTGGTATTTCAAAAGAGAAGATGCACAGTATTTATGAATCTTTTTCACAGAGTTCTATAGACAACAAACGAAAATTTGGGGGCTTGGGCTTGGGCTTGTTCATCGTTAAAAATTTAGTTGACTTAAAAGGCGGAAGCATTCAAATTGACAGTGTTGAAAATGTAGGAACGCATTGCAAAATGGTCCTTGATTACGACATAGCCGCGGTTGAGCAATCGCCGGTAATAAAACAAGAAAATCAGGTTTTTGATTTAGGCGGAAAAAAAATATTGGTGGTTGAAGACAATGCCATCAATCAAATGGTCATCAAAATGATTGTCAAAAAATGGCTCAATACCGAAGTTAAATATGCCAACAACGGACAAGAAGCTTTGGAAATTTTGAAGCAAGAATCTTTTGATTTGATTTTGATGGATTTGCAAATGCCGGTGATGGATGGTTACGAGGCAACCATTGCAATCAGGAATGGGCAAGTGGGCGAGAAGTACAAAGATATTCCAATTGTGGCCGTTACCGCCGATGTCATGGAAACTACTAAAATGCGCGTCAAAGAAATTGGCATGAATCATTATTTGTCTAAGCCGCTCAAAAACGATGCGCTCTATGAAGTGGTTGTAGGTTTGATATAAAAAAAGGCATCCTGATAACGGATGCCTTTTTATTTTTTGTTCAATTTAAACTATCTAACGATTAGTTTTTGTGTTTCGCCGGCAGCAGTTTTGATCATATATACACCGCTGTTAAAAGCCGAAGTGTCTAGAGTAGAAGTATTGTTGGCTTTGGCAATTAATTTTCCTAAAATATCATAAACCTCAATATCTACTGCTTTGTTAAAACGAACGATTTCTTTATTCGATGGATTCGGTGAAACATTAAATGCTTGACTTTCTGTTTCAAATTGGGTTGTTGACAAACCAGCGTCAGCAGTAACGGTAACCATATCAAAACGTACTACTCCGGTTCCGTCATAGGTTGAAGTTGAAGTAGAAGCTAAGTAGTTTCCGGCAATCGGGTCAAAGGCAGCTACAATTCTGAGGGCTGGAATATCATTGTTGTTGAGGCCGGTAACTCCGGTAAGATCAACGGTTCTTGTATTGTACCAAACGTCACCGGTTCCGGTAGCAGCCGGTGTGAAAGTAAAAGTTTGTGCATCAACCCAAACCGGTGAAGTTGCTGTTCTGTCAGTAGTATATTGAACTACATAGGTGTTTCCGGCTTTGTTGCTCAATCGTTGGTCAAATTTTAATCGGATGCCGGTAAAGTTTGCAGAAGCAAAATTGATTTGAATTCCGCTGGTTTTATCAGCTGTTCCTGAAGCAGGGAAGTTTGTAATAGCCCAAGCCAAATTTGGCGGGTTGGTGGTTACAGGGTCAGAACTTCCGACGCCGGCAGAATTCACTCCTGCAGCGAATGGAGTTGCAGAAGTGGCCGCAGTTCCCACTATACTTATGTTTCCTGAACCTTCTGAGGGCAATGGATTAGAGCCTCCGCCCGGAACTGAAGCTGCATCAGCTCCGTTGAAATTCCATTTTGCTAAGGTAGTTTGTCCCCACGAATTACAAGTAAACATTAATGCTAGGGCAATCATTCTTAATACAGTGTAATTTGTTTTCATATTGTAGTATTTGAATTTATTTTCTGGGTCAAAATTATAATTAAAATTGAAAACCCTTGCTCCTTTTCGATGTAATGCAAGAATAATTGTATGAATGACCCATTTACTCATTGTTAAATTAATAAATTATTCACTTTTGATTGAATTATTGTTCTTTTTGAAGTGTAAAAATTGTTAATAAGTACGATTTTATTTGTTTTTCTGGCTTGTTTTTGCTGTGTTATCTTAACATTAAGTTCGATGAACTGCGTAAATAATCGATTAAAGTTTTTATACCTTAATAAGTTAACAATTACTTCACACAAGTGGCCAAAAATCACATATTTAATCCATATTTTTGCCTTAACTCAATTTAAAAATTTATGAAAAATTTGCTACTTTTTAAGAAAGTAAACACTTTCGTGTTTTGGTGCGTAGCTTTGTTACTGATGTGCATCCCCTCAAAAGGTTATGCTCAGTTACTACTGTCGGATGATTTTAACTATGGGGCTACGGCTGGGAATTTACAGACCGTTGCGCCTGCATGGGCTATCCACAGTGGGTCTACTCCAAACGTACAGTACAATGCTACAGGTTTAACTTTTTCCGGCCATGCGGGTTCCGGGGTTGGAGGAGCTGCTACGGTGGTTTCGTCCGGAAGTTCTGATCACAACAGAACTTTTACTTCTCAAAACTCAGGAACTGTCTACATGAGTTGTTTAGTGCGCATTAGTGCAGCAGCAGCCGGTAGTGATTATTTTTTACACTTTAACAATGGTACTTTTAATGCAAGAGTAGCAGCACAATTAAGTGGTTCAAACATTCGATTTGGTATCAGTAAAGCAGCTACACCTACAATGGCTACCACCAATTTTAATTTGAACACTACATACATGATTGTAGTAAAATATACATTCATTGCAGGTACAGCAAATGATACTTGTGATTTGTGGGTATTACCTGCTTTTGCCTCTTCGGAAGCTCTGGCTGGAGCACCTTTGCAAAGTACTTCGGCGGGAACTGATGCTACCGCACTCAATGCAGTAGCGATTCGTCAAGGAACCGCTCCTTCTGCAACCATAGATGCTTTTCGCGTAGGAAATACTTGGGCGGATATTGCCCCTTCAGCTTCGCTCATTAATGGCGGAACTACTTCTTCTACTGCTTTCTCTACAACTTACGGAACTGCTTCTGCCTCACAATCTTTTGCTGTGTCAGGAACTTTATTGACCAACCCTTTGTTGGCAACTGCTCAAACCGGTTTTGAAGTTTCCAGAAGTGATGTTGTCTCATATGGCGCTACAGCAAGTTATACAGCTGCTGAGGCCAATGCAGGAGGTATATCTTTCTTGGTTCGTTTAAAAGACAACGCAACGGTAGGAAATTACAATGCGCAAAATGCTGTGGTGCTTTCTAGTAGCCCCGCCACTAGTGTTAATATAGTTACTTCAAGTACAGGAAATACAGTTTCTCCGTTAGGATTAACCATTACAGGTTTGACCGCTCAAGACAAAATTTTTGATGGAAATAATACGGCTACTTTAACTGGAACAGCTGTTTTGAATGGTGTTTTATTTTCTGATGATGTAGTTTTAGGTGGTACTCCATCAGCAACTTTTTCATCGGCTGCGGTAGGAACTTGGCCAGTTACGGTTGTAGGTTACACCATTAGTGGTACCAAAGCCGGAAACTATACAGTAAGCCAACCAACAGTCGCCAATGCTACGATTAATCCTTCCTCTTTGCTTGATCAGGTTATAACGTTTCCTGCATTGGGAAGCGTGCCTTACGGAACGGTGAGCGTAAATTTATTAGCCACCTCAGATAATCCCGGAGGAAACCCAATTACTTATACAAGTTCAAATACTGCAGTAGCTACGATTTCAGGAAGTACTGCTATAATTGTAGGTGCGGGAACAACTACCATCACGGCTTCACAAGCGGGCGATGCAACGCACAATCCGGCTGTTGATCAAATACAAAGCCTTACAGTTACTCAATTGCCTATAACCATTACGGGTATTTCGGCATTAGACAAACCTTATGATGGTACGACAACCGCTACCTTGACGGGTACTGCTGTTTTATCTCCAGCTCCAATTAATAGTGATGATGTAACCATTACTGGTACTCCGGCGGCCAATTTTGCTTCGGCCAATGCCGGTACACAAGCGGTAACGGTTACAGGTTATACCATTAGCGGAGCTCAAGCAGGGAATTACTCATTTACCCAACCAGTTGTTGCTGATGCAACAATTACAAAGCTTTCGCAAACGATTACTACTTTTGGGACTATTCCGGCTTTGACCACCTTGTCGGCACCCATCACTTTGAACGGTATAGCTTCTTCAGGATTGACCGTTACTTTTGAAAGTTCAGATACAAACGTTGCTACTATTTCAGGAAATACCCTAACAATAGTGGGGCCTGGTACCGTAACGATCACCGCAAAACAAGTTGGAAACACAAACTATGAAGCAGCACCCGAGTTGACTCAAACTAAAACGGTGGAGTCAGCTTTATACCTAAACCAATTTACTGGGACTTCTGCTTGTCCAACACAAGGGAATGTACCAACGCTGGCTGCTAATGTTACCGGAGCCATTGCTTCTCGTTCTACCTTGACTTGTGCTTCTTTAAACAATTTCTTTAGTTCAACGACGCTGAATGCTACTTCAAGCATCAACAACAATTCATATATTGAATTTTCTGCAACCGCAGCTTCTGGTTATTTGATGAATTTGACTAAAATGTCATTCCTTCGCTCTGGTAGCGGAACGGCACCAAATCAGCTTGAAGTTCGCTACAGCACCGATGGTTTTGCGACTTCAACTTCAATGAACAATACAGCATTAACTACGACAACTGCTACGCAGCTTACTTGGGATTTTGCTGATTTTAGCACACCAATCTCAGGAACTGTTACCTTCAGAATTTATCCTTACGGAACCCAACGTTCTGATTTAGCTGGTGGAGCTGCAGCCGGTACCGGTACTTTCAGAGTAGATGATTTAACTATTTATGGTTCTGTGATTATTCCGCCGCCAACTGTGGTAACGGTAACACCAGCTACTGATATTACTATTGAATCAGCTACTTTGTCAGGAAACGTAACTGCTACCGGAGGTTCAGATGTTCTTGGGAATGGAATTGTTTATTCTTCAACTGATTTTACACCGACCCTTGGAGAGCCTGGTGTGATTCAATTAGCCAACCCTACGCCGAGCATCGGAACCGGAAGTTTCTCACTAGGTACCGGAAATGTATTATTGCCAGATACAGAGTATTATTACAATGCATACGCAAACAGCGCACAAGGTTATGGTTACGGAACACCCGCTAGTTTTTATACTTTGGCCAATGCACCGGTGCAACCTAATGCAGCTTCTAATATTACTACGACTACTTTTGACTTTGATTTTGATACTAGCAATAATCCATCTTCAACTACGTATGCGATTCAAATCAACAGTCAATATCTTCAAGCCAATGGAACTTTGGGTGCAACTGCTGTATGGCAAACTGCTTTCAACTGGATGCAATCGCCTACACCACATTTAATTACAGTAAGCGGATTAAACGCCAACACACTGTATACTTATGTAGTCAAAGCCAGAAATGGGGCTAATGTTGAAACCGCTCTCGGAACTGCTAACTCGGCAACGACCTTGCCTATTACAATGCCAACTTTAGAAGCTGATCCTTTGAGTGCTTTCGGAAACGTTTGTACCAACGCTTCGGTGGTTCATACTTTTGCCTTGCTTGGAACTCAATTAACCAACGATGTTACGATTGGCCCATTGGATGGATTTACATTCTCCATTACGGGTGGAAATGATTATGCGAATGATTTAACACTTTCACCAGATGTTAATGGCGATGTTTTAGAAACCATTTATGTGAAATTTACACCGACGCTCGTTCAATCATACAGCACAAACCCAATCACAATTGCTAGTGTTGGAGCCACCAGTATTTATGTAACTGTTTCAGGTGCCGGTATCAATACTCCGGCTTCAGCTGCAACCGGAACAGCCAGTTCTATTGTTTCAAACGGAGCTTCGGTTTCTGGGTCTTATACTTTGGGTTGTTCAGCTTTGACAGAATCCGGAATTCAATACAGCACAGACAGTGCTTTTTCAAGTATTGTTTTTGTTTCCGGATTACCGGCTACTTTATCAGGATTACAACCAAACACCACTTATTATTTCAGAACTTATGTTTCTGATGCAAGCGGTGATATTGTAAGTTCACCGGCCGGACAATTTACAACGGCTAATTTAAGCGCACCATTGGCTACAGCGGCAACTTCGGTTACCAACAATAGTTTTGTGGCTAATTGGAATGCGGTAATTGGGGCTTCAAGTTATCAATTAGATGTAAGTAGCGATCCAAATTTCTTGGGTGCCAACACGACTATGGTCAATTGGACGTTCCCAAATAACCCAGATAATAATGTTGTGGATGTTGCTACAACAGTCAACAATGCTAAAACTTTGACCACTCAAGGCGGTGTTGGAACCGTCAGTTATGCTCCGGTTCAGTCTAGTTCAACCAGTGCTGCTTCAGCTAATACTTGGAATTCAGGTAGTGGCAGTAAATGGTGGCAAATTGACTTTTCAACTTTAGGTTATTCAAATACAAAAGTTTCATCAACACAAAGATCTTCTGCCACCGGACCAAAAGATTTTAAAGTTCAATACAGAATCGGAACTGGCGGTACTTGGACAGATGTGCCGGGTGCAGTAATTACAGTAGGAAATGATTGGACTACCGGTGCTTTGGCAGCTACTTCTTTGCCTGCCGCTTGTGATAATCAATCGTCAGTTTTCTTGCGTTGGATTATGACCAGTAACACTGCAGTGAACAATACAACGGTTGCTTCTGGCGGAACTTCGGGCATTGATAATATTTTGGTTACCGGACGTGCTCCTTTGTTCTTGTCAGGTTATGAAAACCTTACGGTTAACGGAACTTCACAATTGGTTGATGGACCACAAATCACAGAAAATGCAACTTATTATTACAGAGTAAGAGCCTATAGCCCGAATAGTACTTCGACCAATTCAAATGTAATTTCGGTCACCACAGCATATCAATCACAAACATTCACATCGGTTGCTCAAGCGGCTGGTACGGTTTGTAGTGGAAGCAACGGAACTTTTGAAGTAACCGGTTTGTTGCCTAATAAGATTGCTAAAATCAATTATACTCTAGGCAGTACTTCATCAAATGTATTGACCACTACCGCTGACGCTTCAGGAAACGCAACTTTCCAATTGGCTTTGACAACGGCAGACAACGGCAGTACATTGACTATTTATTCTGTTGAAAGAGCAGATGCAACTACTACTCCTTTTGTACCAACATCAGGAAATCAAATTACGATTGCTGATGTGGCAGCTGTTGTTACTTACTATGCTGATTCAGATAATGATGGATATGGTAATTCAGCTGTAAACACAACATCATGTACAGGCGCGCCGTTTGGATATGTTGCCAACAATACGGATTGTAATGATAATGACGGATCACTATTTCAATTAGCTACTTTCTATATTGATAATGATTTTGATGGTTACACCAACGGAACCGCTTCTGTTTGTTCAGGATTTGGTGCACCGGTGGGTTATTCTGAAACGACTGCCGGAGATGATTGTAATGACAGCAACGGATCTGTTTTCCAAATTGGAACATTCTATGTTGATGCCGATGCAGATGGATACACCAACGGAACCGCTTCTGTTTGCGCAGGTTTTGGTGCTCCGGTGGGCTATTCTGAAAATACAGCCGGAGAGGATTGTGACGACACCGATGCTGCTAAATTCCAACTAGGCATGTTCTATGTTGATGCCGACGGCGACGGTTACACAGTTGGTTCAACGGTTGAACTTTGCTACGGAGTTAATGCGCCGATAGGCTACTCGTTTAGTTCAAACGGTGAAGATTGTAATGATGCCGATGCGACAAAATTCCAAACAGGGATGTTCTATGT
>JAIXSK010000004.1 GCA_027484725.1 Flavobacterium sp.
GATTGTATATTTGCGCCGGCAAGTCCTACACGACCAGCTCCTGCAAAATCCTCCAGGATGGGAACATAGCAAAGGTATGCGGTTGTAGCGGTGCGATGTAGGTCGCTTGCCATTTTTTTATGAAAAAACAAAGGCTTCCTCTGGGAAGTTTTTTTATTTTTAACAAGAGCTCATCCGGCTGTCCGCTATATCTTTTGCGGTGAACCCCACCACAAAAGGATGCCGCTTCCATCCGGGCTAGGGCAGCAGTGGAATCAATGATTAACGATTAACGATTTTTGATTTTTGAATAGATTATTATTCAGTTAATATCAATGCATCAACTAAACTTTCTAAACCTTCTCAACTTCCTAAACTAAAGAATACCGCTCCGCTGTAGGATTAAAAAGAATTTGAAAATGTGATAATTTGGAAATTTGGGAATTTGGAAATGAGATGATTCAACGAACTGAATGTTTCAACTAAACTTTTTAAACCTTTTACACTTCTTAAACAGAAAAGTCCGCTTCGCTTCAAGACAAAAGAGAATTTGAAAATGAGAGAATTTGGAAATTTGAAAATGAGATGATTCAACGAACTGAATGTTTCAACTAAACTTTTTAAACCTTTTACACTTCTTAAACAGAAATGATAGTTGCGCTGTAAGATTAAAAGAATTTGAAAATGAGATAATTTGGAAATTTGAAAATGAGATGATTCAACGAACAGAATGTTTCAACTAAACTTTTTAAACCTTTTACACTTCTTAAACAGAAAAGTCCGTTTCGCTTCAAGACAAAAAAGAATTTGAAAAAGTGATAATTTGGAAATTTGAAAATGAGATGATTCAACGAACAGAATGTTTCAACTAAACTTCCTAAACCTTTTCAACTTCTTAAACTAAAAAAGACCGCTTCGCTTCAAGACAAAAAAGAATTTGAAAAAGTGATAATTTGGAAATTTGAAAATGAGATGATTCAACGAACAGGATGCATCAACTAAACTTTTTAAACCTTTTACACTTCTTAAACAGAAATGACCTCTGCGCTGTAGGATTAAAAAGAATTTGAAAATGAGATAATTTGGAAATTTGGAAATGAGATGATTCAACGAACAGAATGTTTCAACTAAACTTCCTAAACTTTCTCAACCTTCTCAACTTATTTAACTTCCTTTCCAATCCACTACAAAAAACTTATATTTACGCTCCGAATTCAAAAATAAAACTATGAAATCTATCCTCATCGCATTGCTGTTTACCGTAGCATCAACCATCGCTCAAACGGCTGATAAAGCCGCTTATCCTGAATTCAAAAAAGAGTTTGAAGCCTACCGCGATAATCCCGAAGTAGCCTCAGAAAACAGCACTTTAAAACCGGGTCCGTGTGGTCAGTACAATTTGCAGTATATGGTTACCACGCGCGGTGCTGAAGAACTCGTCAATACGCCGCCACCAAAAAAGTTGTGCGCTGATATGAATCGTTTTGACAAAAGCAAAAACCCGAATGCACCTGCTGATTGGGAATATGAAATCAAACCCGTGGGCAGTAAATACTACACCATCACGGCCACTAAAAAAGGCGCTGACGGAAAAGAAGTGTATTATTACGTTCGTAAAGAAGTTAAGTAGTTAAACTGCGGATTTGTATGTAGACCGCTCCGCTGTAGGATTAAAAAGAATTTGAAAATGAGATAATTTGGAAATTTGGAAATGAGATAATTCAACGAACAGAATGTTTCAACTAAACTTTTTAAACCTTTTACACTTCTTAAACAGAAATGACTGCTGCGCTGTAGGATTAAAAAAAATTTGAAAATGAGATAATTTGAAAATTTGAAAATAAGATGATTCAACTAACAGAATGTTTCACCTAAACTTTTTAAACCTTTTACACTTCTTAAACAGAAATGACCGCTGCGCTTCAAGACAAAAGAGAATTTGAAAATGAGATAATTTGATAATTTGAAAATGAGATGATTCAACGAACAGAATGTTTCACCTAAGCTTTTTAAACCTTTTACACTTCTTAAACTTTCATAAACAATCAAATTATGAGCAAAGTGGTTCTCATCACCGGCGCGTCCTCCGGAATCGGTAAATCAATCGGTGCATTTTTGCACGAAAAAGGTTTTACCGTATACGGTACCAGTCGCAAGCCCGAGCAAGTTTCGGGTTCGGTTTTTCCGCTGTTGGCGCTGGATGTCACAAAGCCAGAAACCATTAGTGCTGCTGTGGCTTCGGTCATAGAGCGCTGCGGCCGGTTAGACGTTTTGATCAACAATGCAGGTGTGGGCATTACAGGGCCGCTTGAAGAAATTCCAACCGATGAGCTCAAAGCCCATTTTGACACCAACTTTTTTGGTCCGATTGAAGTGATGCGCGCTGTATTGCCGCAGATGCGCGCACAAAAATCAGGGCTCATCATCAATATTACTTCTATTGCCGGATATATGGGTTTGCCTTATCGCAGCGCTTATTCGGCCTCGAAAGGTGCGTTGTATTTAATTACCGAAGCTTTGCGCATGGAAGTCAAAGCCTTTGGCATTCACATTACCGATGTAGCGCCTGGAGATTTTGCCACCAACATTGCCGCCGGACGCTATCATGCGCCGTTAGTGGCAGGCTCAGCCTATGAACAAAGCTACGGACAAACATTGCAGATGATGAACGAGCATGTAGACCAAGGCAGCGATCCACGTGAAATGGCCGTGGCTATTTATGAAATCATCCAACAAAAACAGCCCAAAGTGCATTACAAAGTAGGTGCTTTTATGCAGAAATTCTCTATTGTGCTCAAACGCATTTTGCCCGATACGGTTTATGAAAAACTACTCATGAACCATTATAAGCTATAATTTTAGAGGTCATTTTCTACAAAATGGCGGCAGTATTCTTTGATCTGATTCCGAACGATTCTGAATGGATTCAAAATTATTGGTATTAAAATGCCTTCGTATGTAACCTATAGCCAACTCATAGCTATAAAGCAAAATTTGGATTCAAAGCCCAAGATGGGTTGTAAAGGAACTCCTGATGAGCGGATGATAGTATTGTATCATAGAGATAACAACAGCCGACTTCTTAGCAACAACTTGACAAAAAACGATACCCCATTTTTGGCTATTTGAAATTTATTTAGAAAAGACTTGGTAAGTTTGGAGCAAATATCTTCAAAAGTTATTCATTTAATAAGTAAAGTTTGCAGTTAGGATATTTGTCAACTAAAATTGATGGACAATAACTTATTTAGTAGGCATGTGTTCAATAGTTTTGAATTTCAAAGCTATTGGGTGCGTCGGTAAATTAAATTGATCATTATGAAAAAAAAATTACTTTTTCTTTTTTGTTTGTCTGTTTCTGCACAGCTGTCTATGGGTCAGTGTTTTTCAAAAATCAGTGCTGGAGGTTTTGCTTCGATTGGCACAAAAGCTGACGGAACGCTTTGGGCATGGGGGGACAACAGTGCTGGAGCCTTAGGAACCAATACACTAGCATACAATCCGTTGCCTATTCAAGTTTCAACTACCAATGACTGGCAAAAAGTTGCCATGGGTAGAAATCACACATTAGCTATCAAGTCTGACGGAACACTTTGGGCTTGGGGGGATAATTTACACGGAAAACTCGGAAACGGTAGTTTGACATCAGAATATTTCCCGATTCAAATAGGTACCCAAAGCAATTGGCAACAAGTTGCCTCAGGATTTCACCATTCAATAGGCATCAAAACCAATGGTACACTATGGGCTTGGGGTTATAACTTCTTCGGACAGTTGGGCGATGGAACTACTACAGAAAGAACTAACCCTATTCAAATTGGTACTGCTACTGATTGGCAAAGCATTGCTGTGGGCGATGATTTTTGCTTGGCCCTCAAAATCAACGGCACACTATGGGCTTGGGGGAAAAATACTGAAGGCCAATTGGGTGACGGAACTACAACCAATAGACTTGTTCCGACGCAAATAGGTACTGATAATAACTGGCAAATGGTAGAAGCCGGAGCATCACACGGAATTGCATTAAAAACCAACGGCTCACTTTGGACATGGGGTAGAAACACCGAAGGACAATTAGGAGATTTTTCAACGATTCAAAGAAATCAACCTGTGCAGTTAACCATGGCAACTACTTGGACAACTGTATCAGCCGGACAAAATCATTCTATTGCAATTAATGCAAACGGATCACTCTGGACATGGGGGCAAAACAACTACGGACAATTAGGCAACGTAACATCTAACAACCAGACATCACCTGTTATGGTTGGAACAGCCACCAACTGGCTAACAGCTACCGGGGGATTAAATCATACATTGGCCATGAAAAGCAATGGAGATTTATGGGCTTGGGGTAGAGGTAACAGCGGACAATTGGGCATAGATTCATCATTGCAAATGAATAGTCCTGTAGCCATTACTTGCCCGACATCTCCGCTGATGGTCAATGAATTCAGTGGTGATGAACTCAAAGTTTATCCAAATCCCATGCATGATTTTTTAAATATTTCCAGCGGTCAAGAAATTTCAAAGGTGACGGTTTACAATATGTTAGGACAACAAATATCTACTCGAGCCATACAACAAAATACCTGTTTATTTGATGTTTCGCATTGGCAATCGGGCGTTTATTTGTTACAAATTGAACAAGCTGCACTGTTTAGTACGGTTAGGGTGTTTAAAGACTAGCAAAAAAAAAAAAATCAAAATCCTGAATTTATAAAGAGTTCAGGTTTTTTTTTTTTTTTTTTTGATTCAAGAAAAACCATGGAGATATCTTTTATAAAAACTGTTGCTGGCAAGTCACAATTGAGTATTTTTGTGACGCGTTAAGGACAGCAGCGGATATCCTTTTGAGCGACGAGCGAAAAAGATAGCAGCGTATGGCCTGACCCGCAGCCCATTGAGTAGTTGGAACATTCACCAAAGCCAATGAGTGCCGAGATAGCGCAGGGTAACGCCCAAAAAACAAAAGACTTTTAAAACTAAGCATATGAAATTTTTTATTGACACGGCCAATTTGAACGAGATTCGCGAGGCACAAGCACTCGGAATTTTAGACGGTGTGACCACCAATCCGTCGCTCATGGCCAAAGAGGGAATTACCGGAAAAAATAACATTTTGAAGCATTACGTTGACATTTGCAATATTGTGACGGGTGATGTAAGCGCCGAGGTAATTGCTACTGATTTAGACGGAATGATTCGTGAAGGCGAAGAGCTGGCTGAATTGCACGAACAGATTGTGGTGAAATTGCCCATGACCAAAGAAGGTGTAAAGGCGTGTAAATATTTTACCGATAAAGGCATTAGAACCAATGTGACGCTGGTTTTTTCAGCCGGTCAAGCTTTGTTGGCAGCCAAGGCCGGCGCTACTTATGTTTCGCCGTTTATTGGTCGTTTAGATGATGTGTCTACCGATGGTTTGGCGCTTATTGAAGAGATCAGAATGATTTATGACAATTACGGTTTTGAAACTGAAATCTTGGCGGCATCGGTTCGTCATACCATGCACATTGTGAATTGTGCTAAGTTGGGTGCTGATGTAATGACCGGACCGCTTTCGGCGATTTTGGGCTTGCTCAAACATCCGCTTACTGATAATGGTTTGGCGCAGTTCTTGGCGGATTATGCCAAAGGAAATCAATAAGAATAATGATTGAAAATATAGAACGGCTTCAGGAATGGAGCCGTTTTTTTGTGGGTTGAAAAGAAGGTTGAAAAGAAGGTTGAAAAGAAGGTTGAGAAGTTTAGAAGGTTGAGAAGTTTAGAAGGTTTAAGAAGGTTGAGAAGTTTAGAAGGTTTAGAAGTTGAAAAGGTTGAAAAGGTTGAGAAGGTTTAAGAAGGTTGAGAAGTTGAGAAGTTGAGAAGGTTTAAGAAGGTTGAGAAGTTTAGAAGGTTGAGAAGTTTAGAAGGTTTAAGAAGGTTTAAAAAGTTGAGTTGAAACATTCTGTTCGTTGAATCATTTCATTTTCAAATTTTCAAATCATCTCATTTTCAAATTCTTTTTTGTCTTAAAGCGCAGCCGTGTCTAACAGCACAGCGGTTTTTTCTAGTTCAGTTCTTTATCAAAATTTGCATCAAACAAATTGGTAAATGCGTTTTTGATTTTGCCGTTTTGATCAAGAATAATGGTTCTGTGCACTTTCATAATGGCCCACTTTGATTTGAGGTCTTCAAAATTAGCCGCACGCAGTTCAAGGGTACTGCTGAATTTGTTTTTGTTTAAAAGTGATTTCCAACGTTTGTGGTCTTTGTCTAGGCAAATGCCGATGAATTGATAATCAGGATGTAGTGCTTTGAGTTCGGCAATTTTTTTGTGAACGGCCGTCATGTGTGACGATAAATGTTCGGTCCACAAAAACACGACGCTTTTTTGTTTGGGGAAACTTTCCGGTAAAACCAATTTATCGTTTTGGTCAATCAAATCTACATTGGGTAAATCATTCCCCACTTTGAGCAATTGAATAGCATGGCCAATTTTGAGGATTTCATTTTTTTTGCTTTTGTCTGTAGAGTATTTATGGTAGGTATCTAAAAATATTTTGTTGTTGACCATATTTTGGTCTTCAAGCAAATAGGTAAAAGCAATATTGTTTAAAATGGTGTTCTTTACGATTTTGTTTTTGATGAGTGTGTCCACAATGTTGAGTTTGTTGATGTTGGTTCTCAGCGCCATATCAACCGGTGAGTAGTGATTGTGGTAATGTATGGCCGATACATTGTTGAGCATGTGCGTCAAATAATTGACAAATGGCGAATAGCCCGATAGTTTTTGATCGTTGAAGTTTATTTTTTTGCGAAAGCTGTAATAATCTTTGGGCAGTTCTTCTACAATATCTTTTCCGGTTCTGAATTGGTGCGCCATCGGATAGATTTCTTTTTTTGAATAGTGATAAAAATCTACAGACGCTTGTGCATATACATCAAAATCGTCGCTCCACTTGATGGCTTCTTTTTTGGTTTGATAAAAACGTTTTTTGGCTAAGTAAGACGAATCTATGTTTTTTAGAAAGGCCGGAAGGTTGTAATCAAAAACGTCAAAAAGTTTTCCGCGGTCTTCTTCGTTTTTGACATACATTTCCATCAGGAAGTTGTTTTTTTGATCACCACGTCCGCAAAAAACAATTGAATTGTCAAAATCTTGAGCATTCATGCGCACCATGATGCTGTCGTTTTTGTCAAAATAAACATATTGATATTCCGGCTCATTTTTAAAAGTATATAAACCCGGAGCCAGTGAATCAAATTTGATGAAAAAGCGATTGTTTTTATCAATTTTAACGCTGTCAATGACTTCATTGTCTTTACAAAACAGAACATATGGGTTGCTCGGATTGGTTACTTCGCCACCAAAATAAGCCGTAAAATTGTCAGATTTGAACTGTCTGTTACACGAATACAACAAGGCGGCCACCGACGAGGACAAGAGCAATAAAGTATGTATTTTTTTCAGACGCATCTAACAAAAACTAGTGGACAAAAATATTTAGTTAGGCTGAGTTTTACTGTTAAGGCATCGTTAAATAAGAATCGTTTAATTTATCGAGCGATGGCTCTAAAATGCATATAAATTTTATACTTTTGCGCCCGCGGAGCAAGTCCGAAATGTACAGAGTAAAAAACTTTTTTAAATCCAGAATTCATGTTAACAGTCAATAATTTATCGGTTCAATTCGGTAAAAGAGTTTTGTTTGATGAAGTAAACACAACCTTTTCACACGGAAACATCTACGGAGTAATTGGTGCCAACGGAGCCGGGAAATCTACTTTTCTCAAAATCATTTCCGGTGAGATGGATGCAACCTCAGGGCATGTGCATTTAGAGCCGGGCAAACGTATGTCGGTGCTCAACCAAAACCACAATATGTTTGACGAATTCACGGTTTTAGAAACGGTCATGATGGGCAACAAAGTGCTTTATGCCGTAAAAAAAGAAATGGATGCTTTGTATTTAGATTACAACGATTCCAATGCCGATAGAATAGGTGAGCTTCAGGTGCAATTTGAAGAAATGAACGGTTGGAACGCCGATTCTGAAGCAGCAGCTTTGCTGTCAAACTTAGGCATTACCGAAGATTTACATTATATGAACATGAGTGACTTAGATGGTAAACTCAAAGTTCGCGTATTGTTGGCGCAAGCTTTGTTCGGAAATCCGGATGTGCTGATTATGGACGAGCCAACCAACGACTTAGATTTAGAAACCATTACCTGGCTCGAAAACTTTTTGGCCAATTATGAAAATACCGTGATTGTGGTATCGCATGACCGTCACTTTTTGGATGCGGTTTGTACGCACATTTCAGACATTGACTTCGGAAAAATCAACCACTATTCTGGGAACTATACTTTTTGGTATGAATCAAGCCAATTAGCGGCCAAACAGCGCGCACAACAAAACAAGAAAGCCGAGGAGAAAAAGGCCGAACTCGAAGAATTCATTCGTCGTTTTAGTGCCAACGTAGCCAAATCTAAGCAAGCTACATCGCGTAAAAAAATGATTGAAAAACTCAACATTGCCGATATCAAACCTTCATCGCGCAGATACCCGGCCATTATTTTTGACCAAGAACGCGAAGCGGGTGATCAGATTTTAAACATTTCAGGATTGGCCGCCTCTGTAGAAGGCGAGACTTTGTTTACCAACGTTGATTTGAACATGAACAAAGGCGATAAGATTGTTTTGTTCTCAAAAGATTCGCGTGCAACCACCGCTTTTTATGAAATCATCAACGGGAAGCAAACCGCCGATGCCGGAAAATTTGACTGGGGTATTACCACCAATCAAGCGTATTTACCGGTTGAAAACCACGAATATTTTCAGAATGATTTGACCTTGGTTGATTGGCTGCGTCAGTGGGCTAAAACCGAAGAAGAGCGCGAAGAAGTGAACATTCGCGGATTTTTGGGCAAGATGATTTTCTCTGGCGAAGAAGCGCTTAAAACCGCCCGTGTGTTGTCAGGAGGTGAAAAAGTTCGCTGTATGATTTCGCGCATGATGATGGAACGCGCCAATGTATTGATGCTGGATGAGCCAACGAATCACTTAGATTTGGAATCTATTACGGCCTTTAACAATTCACTCAAGAACTTCAAAGGTTCGGTGATTTTTACCACGCATGACCACGAGTTTGCACAAACAGTTGGCAATAGAGTTGTAGAACTCACACCCAGCGGTGTAATTGATCGCTATATGACCTTTGACGATTATTTGGATGATGATAAAATTCAAGAACTCAGAAAGAAAATGTATGCAGTATAATTTTTGGCTCCCGTTTTAAGCGGGAGTTTTTATTTTTAATAAGAACTAAAAAATTGTAATTTTACAACCCAACAACCCAACCAAAAATGAGTCAAAAACTTTTGCTCAGCCCACGTGAAGTCGATATTATATTGCATCGATTGGCTTGTCAGCTCATTGAAAATCACTTAGATTTTTCTGAAACGGTGCTCATCGGAATTCAGCCACGCGGGATATACTTGGCCGAGCGAATCAAAGCTCTTTTGATCAACGAGTACAGAATTAATCAGGTACAATTGGGTTATTTAGACATTACTTTTTTTAGAGATGATTTTCGGCAACATGCACCATCTTTTGAAGCCAGTGCCACCCGCATTGATTTTCTGGTGGACAATCAAAATGTTGTTTTTATTGACGATGTGCTTTTTACAGGCAGGAGCATACTTTCAGCACTTACGGCTATTCAATCTTTTGGCCGCCCTAAAACCATTGAATTACTCGTGTTGGTAGATCGTCGTTTTAGCCGACATTTACCCATTCAACCCGATTATTACGGCCGTCAAGTTGATGCCATCAATGATGAAAAAGTCCGGGTTCATTGGCAAGAAGTGCAAGGCGAAGATGCCGTTTATCTCATTTCAAAAAACAAACTACAGCCATGAGTGAATTAAGTGTCCAACATTTATTAGGAATCAAATATCTGCAACCCTCAGATATCGAACTTATTTTTGAAACGGCTGCTCACTTTAAAGAAGTCATCAATCGGCCCATAAAAAAAGTACCTTCATTGCGCGATACCACTATTGCTAACATTTTTTTTGAGAACAGTACACGCACAAAATTGTCTTTTGAACTTGCTCAAAAAAGACTTTCGGCGGATGTGATTAGTTTTTCAGCGGCCCAATCATCGGTTAAGAAAGGCGAAACACTCATTGATACGGTGAACAATATTTTGTCTATGAAAGTAGATATGGTGGTCATGCGACATGCACATCCGGGCGCTGCTTTGTTTTTGTCTCAAAATGTCAAAGCCAGCATTATCAATGCCGGTGACGGTGCACATGAGCATCCTACCCAAGGTTTACTCGACAGTTTTACACTTCAAGAAAAATGGGGTGATTTGGCCGGTAAAAAAATAGTCATCGTTGGCGATATCTTACATTCGCGAGTGGCTCTTTCAAACATTTATGCCTTGCAAATGCTGGGTGCCGAAGTCAAAGTCTGTGGACCCAAAACGCTTATTCCGCGCTATGTGACTTCGTTGGGTGTTCAGGTGGAGCCAGATTTACGTAAAGCCTTGAATTGGTGTGATGCGGCTAATATGTTGCGCGTGCAAAATGAACGCATGGAGGTGAGTTATTTTCCGTCAACGCGTGAATATGTACAGCGATATGGGGTTGATATGCAACTGTTGCAATCACTTGATAAAGAAATTGTCCTCATGCATCCGGGGCCCATCAATCGCGGGGTAGAAATAACCAGCGAGGTGGCTGATTCGAAACATTCTGTAATTTTAGATCAGGTTGAAAATGGCGTTGCGATTCGTATGGCTGTAATTTATTTGTTGGCTGCTAAAATTCAGTAGTTCACCTCTGTAAAATCCTTCTAAAAACTGTACCTTAGCCATCGATTTTAATTCCTTGTTTTATATGAAAGTCGATCAAAAAGGGCACACCACTACCATCAAAGATACCCAAGGCGATTTAACTTCTTTTTTGGCCAAAATTGTTCACGAACACAAAAGTTTTGAAAAGCAAAATCTGATTGTAGATTTACTTGCCTATCCTAGTTTGGCTGTTGCGCGCGTCAATGAGTTTGCCGATTTGTCAAAATTGCACCTCAAAGGGAAAAAATCATTTGTTGTGGTGGCAGATTGCGCCGATTTTAATGCAGTAAAATCAAAACTAACGGTAGTTCCTACTTTACTTGAAGCGCACGATATGATTGAAATGGAAGAAATTGAACGCGATTTAGGGTTCTAAAATGTCAATGAATTTAACCATATTGGGATGTTATGCGGCTACTCCGCGCACTTTGACGCATCCGACTGCTCAGGTTTTAGAAATGCGCAATGAACTTTTTTTGATTGATTGCGGCGAAGGAACACAAGTTGAATTGCGCAGACATAAAATTAAGTTTTCTAAAATCAACCATATTTTTATATCGCATTTGCACGGAGACCATTTTTATGGATTGATTGGGTTGATATCGACTTTTATGTTGTTCAACCGTGTAAATGATTTGCATATTTACGGCCCGAAAGGCATTAAAGAAATCATTGTCCTTCAGCTTCGATTATCAAATTCTTGGGTAAGTTACGGGTTGTATTTTCATGAACTTGAATCAATGCAAAGCGAGTTGATTTATGAAGATGAAAAGGTAACCGTGCACACCATTCCACTCAAACACCGCGTGTATGCGAATGGTTTTCTGTTTCGCGAAAAACCAACTGAACGCAAACTCAATTTTGAGGCAGTGAAAGAAAATCGCATTGATACTTGTTATTTTCAGAAAATTAAAAACGGTCATGATTTGACTTTAGAAGACGGCACGGTTTTGCGCAATGAGCATTTGACTTTTGATCCGCCGGCACCCAAAAGTTATGCATTTTGTTCAGATACTATTTATGATCAGGATTTGATTTCGATGGTTCAAGGAGTTGATGTGTTATATCACGAATCAACTTTTTTGAATTCAGAAGAAGAGTTAGCTGCCAAAACCATGCACAGTACAGCGGCTCAAGCAGCTCAAGTAGCACAAGCGGCCGGTGTGGGGCAACTGGTTTTGGGGCACTATTCTACGAGATATCAAGGTATTGAGCGTTTTAAAGAAGAAGCGCAAACTATTTTTGAGCATGTATTGTTGGGTGATGATGGTGCGTATTTTGAATTTTAGAAACTACCTTTGTACATAAATTGACAGTTATGAATGATTTGAGTGATTTTCGAAAATCGTATGAGAAAAGTGAACTACTAGAGCACATGATTCCGGAGGATCCCATCAATCTTTTTCACCGATGGTTTTGTGAAGTCAAAGATTTTGGAGGGGTGGATGAGGTTAACGCCATGACCGTTTCAACATTAGGCGCAGATGGATTTCCGAAAGCGCGTGTGGTTTTGCTTAAACAGTACACCGAAGAAGGTTTTATTTTTTATACCAATTATCATTCTGAGAAGGGCAGGGCTATTGAGGCACATCCGCAATTGTGTTTGTCTTTTTTCTGGCCTTCGATGGAGCGACAAATCATTATTAAAGGACGAGCCGAACGAACTTCAAAAGATATCTCAGATAATTATTTTGCTTCAAGACCCAAAGGGAGTCAGTTGGGCGCGGTGGTTTCAAATCAATCAGAAGTTATTCCGGACAGAGCTTTTTTAGAAAACAAATTGCATGAACTTGAATTAGCCAATGAAAACAATGAAGTTCATCGTCCACCTTATTGGGGTGGTTATTTGGTAAAACCTATTTCAGTTGAATTTTGGCAAGGTCGTCCGAATCGACTGCACGACCGAATTCGATATGCGCTGCAAGATGATTACTCATGGAAGATTGATCGATTAGCACCCTAAGCATTAAACATAATCAGGATCACAGCAGTGGTCCTTTTTTATGCATCTCATCGAAGTATTTGTAAGAAAATTATTTTATAAAAAATGAATTTTATGTATTTCATCGATTTTATTTGTAGTTTAAACGATGTTTGGTGTAGTATTGCTGAACCAAATCTAATGAAACGTTCTTAATAACAAAAACATATTTAAAGAAGTTTGCCCCACAATCTACTTTAAACTTAAAACCTACTAGTCATGAAAACATCTCTACTCAGAGCATTGGTGCCTGTGGCATTCATGTTCACTTTGATTTCTTGCTCTTCAAACGATACTGAGGATACTACACCTGTTGCCAGACCTCAACTAGTTCAGGATTTTAATTACAACACCGACGAATTACAATTGGCTGATTTGATTAATCAATACCGAGTGAGTCTTGGTTTGAATCCGCTTCAGTTGATCAATCATGTATCATACAAATCTGAAGAACACACACAATACATGATTGCAAAAAAATCTGTAAACCACGATCAATTCGCGGAGCGTTCTGAAAACATCATGGAAGTTTTGGGCGCTGTAAAAGTAAACGAGAATGTGGCCTACAATTTCATGACATCAGCAGCTGCTTTGAATGCATGGCTCAACAGCCCGGGACACAAAGCCAACATTGAAGGAAACTTTACTCATTTCGGTATCTCAATCAAAGAAGATCCGACCACCGGGAAAAAATACTATACCAATATTTTCATTAAAAAATAAATTAAAATTGAGTTTAATTTAATTATGTTTTGTTTTGACACTAAAACCACCCAATCAGGGTGGTTTTTTTATAAATTGTGCCCAATAAGTTTAAATTTGAATTATTGTATAAACTGACCGGTGTGATATGAAGTTGAAATCTTTGTTTTTTGTTTTGCTCGTTTGGCTTTTTGTCGGGCATTCAGCCACAGCACAGCAGAATCAAGTTCAAAAAGATACCGCTAAAGTATACAGGGTCATTGAAAATTATTCTCAAAAACGCAAGTTTACAAAGTATTTGCACAAACTGATTTTTGAACCTGTGAATGCTCCTGTAAATAAGCCAATTACAAAGTCAATTAAAAAGCAATCTTTGCGCCAGTTCGAAGGCAAAATAATCAGAAACATCAATATTAATACCCTTAATCCGTTTGGATATTCTGTACAGGATACCAACCAAAAGCCGCAAAAAAAGATATTGAAACTGGGTAATTCATTGCATATGAAAACCCGTAATTTTGCCATCAATAATTTGCTGATGTTCAAAAAGAATGATCTATTGGACTCGCTATTGATCCGAGAATCCGAACGTCTGATTCGCCGACAACGATACATTAGAAGTGTTGCCATTACGGTTCGCCCGGTGTCTAAAAAGTCTGACTCGGTTGATGTTTACATCCGCGCTTTAGATGCATGGAGTTTGGTTCCTGAATTAAATTTAACTCCAACAAAATCAGTATTTACAGTTAAAGAAAGAAATTTTTTGGGTACGGGACACGAGTTTTCAAATACCTACACCAAAGATTTAACCTCAAGCAACGATGCATTTGGTACAAGTTACACCATTCCGAATTTCAAGCATACTTTTATCAGAACCACACTCAAATACGACATAGATTTAAAAAGAAATTATATTAAGTCCATCAATATTGAGCGGCCCTTTTACTCTCCATATGCGCGTTGGGCTGGCGGAGTTTATTTGGATCAAAAGTTTGAAAGAGTCTTACCGGTAGATTCACCTCAAGCTAAAGAATCTGTTCCTTCAAAATATGAGTCTCAAGATTTCTGGGGTGGTCATTCTTTGGCCATATTTAACGGAAACTCCGAGTCTAACAGAGCCACTAATTTTGTAACAACAGCTCGGTTTTACAACAAGAAGTATACAGATCGCCCCGTAGTGGGCAAAGATTCATTGGGTATTTATTCTACTGAAAAATTGTACTTGATGAGTTTTGGTTTGTCTTCAAGAAAGTATTTACAAGAAAAATATGTTTTTAATTTTGATGTGGTTGAGGATATTGCTACCGGTTTTGTGTATGCTATTACCACCGGTTTTCAGAATAAAAGCAGCAAAAACAGAATGTATTTTGGGGGCAAAGTAGCTTTCGGGAATTATTATAATTTTGGATACATTGCGACCGATTTTGAATATGGGACATTTTTCAATGGCAACATAACTGAGCAAAGCGCCTATAATTTAAGTTTGACATATTTTACCAATCTCATCAATGCCGGAAGATGGAAGTTTAGACAGTTCATCAAACCGCAAGCTATTATCGGTACCAAGCGCATCAACTCAAACGCCGATAAATTATCACTTAATGGAGATAAAGGAATTCCGGGTTTCAGTAGCAATCAGCTCTATGGTACCAAAAAATTATTATTGACTTTTCAGACACAAGGTTATGCTCCGTGGCAATTGATAGGATTTCGTCTGAATCCGTATTTGAGTTACACTATGGGCATGCTCGGGCAACCCGATATTGGATTTAGCAAAAGTCAATTGTTTTCTGAATTGGCTGTTGGAATGATCATCAGTAATGATTATTGGGTATTCAGCAATTTTCAGATATCATTTTCGTATTTCCCTTCATTGCCTGCTGATATGACTGCACCATTCAAAACAAATTCGCTAAGAACGTATGATTTTGGCTTACAAGATTTTGAGATTGCTAAGCCTGAATTGGTTAGTTATCAGTAAAACGGTCGCAACAGAACCCTTTTTTAAATGTAAGATATTTATTACTTACAAATTGACTTCATCGGCTTTTTAATCCACCATAACGAATAGGCCAAATTAGATGATGCTTCTAAAATTGGGTTGTCATAGGTTTGTATTCAAATAATATAGAAACCCCAAATTTCTACTATCATGAAAAATCTTTTTGCTTGCATATTCTCAGTAGGGTTTGCCTGTTTATCAGCAGCACAAAATGTTACTATTCCGGATATTAATTTCAAAAATAAGTTAATTGAACTTGAAATTGACTTAGATGGCGATGGTGAAATTCAAATTCAAGAAGCACTATTTGTTCAGTATTTAGATGTTTCCAATGCCAATATTCAATTGTTAACCGGGATAGAGCAATTCACCAACTTAAGAGAATTCAACTGCGAAAACAACCAAATTTCAGTTTTACCGCTCAATGCATTGACTCTTCTAAAAAGAGTTAATTGTAACAACAACAACATTACGTCCTTAGATTTCAATACTTTTTTACTCCAAGAACTTCGTTGTGCACACAACCAAATTTCATCTATTAATATAGGTCCGGCAACTCTTGAGTTGGATATTTCATACAATCAGATTTCGCAACTCAACATACCGACATCGGCCAGTTATGCTTATTTAAACATATCGGGGAATCTGTATGATGAGGTAGCAATTCGTCAGTTGCGTTTAGAAAATTTTTACTGTGAAGACACGCGTTTAACCTCGCTTGATTTGTCGCAAACAGTGCAACTAGGAGAGACAATTTCTATTAGAAATAATGCTGAATTACAATCACTTAATCTTAAAAACAATCGTTTTGATTTTTGCGATGTGATGGGCGGCGGATGTCATTTTTATCTTGCTTTAAGCGGAAATCCATCTTTGAATAATATTTGTTTGGATACTTTTGATTACGAAGGGGTAAGCGGATTAAACGAACTTGATTTTTTTCAAACGCAATACAATTTGACCAATGTAAACTTCAATCAAAATTGCGATGAACCAGCGCCTGAATTAACCATTACAGATTTAAACAAAGCCATCAATTGTTATCCGAATCCAGTAAAAGATGTTTTGAGCCTTGAAACTAAAAACAGCACAAAAATTCAAAGTTATGCTGTTTACAACTTAATGGGCCAAAAAATGCAATCGCAAAATCTGAATCAAGTTAGTTTTACTCGGATAGATGTTACAGCATTACTACCGGGCACTTATATGCTTGAAATAATTTCTGATAAAGGAACTACAACGAATAAAATCATCAAGATTTAATTTATTACAACATTTTCGGGGGAAAATGGGAGCCACTTCTTAAACGAGGTGGTTTTTTTATATCTTTAATTTATGTAAATAATTCATTATGAAGATAATATGCCCTTTTTTATTTGTGCTCATTGCTTCATATTCGTTATCTAATCAAGTAGTTAATATTCCTGACCCGGTTTTTAAGGCCATTTTAATGTCAGCCAATGAAACTAACAGCAGTTGTATGTTAGCCAATGAACAGAACCTTGAAAATTTATTGACTCTTTGGCCAAATCCTGTTACAGATATATTTCAACTTAAAGTGCCGACTAACTTTAATTCTTTTTCAATAACTTTATACAATCAATTAGGGCAATATTAAAAAAATAATTCCTTTGACTAGCTCAACTCTGATTGATGTTTCTCATCTAAGCAAAGGTGTTTACTTGGTTGAAATCAATTCTGAAAATGCCTGAACAACCCAATAAATTGTCAAACTTTAAATCGAAGACCATGAAAACAAATTACTTTTTAACGTTATTGAGTTTGGTTTCATTAACTGCAATGGGGCAGAATGTGAATATTGCGGATATCAATCTGAAGAATAAACTTTTGTTTACGCAATGTGCTCAGCTCAACAACCCAACATGGTTGACCGATGTTGATGTGAACAATGATGGTGAAATTCAAATTACCGAAGCAGCTAACGTATTAAAGTTAGACATCTCAACCAATGAATTCAATGTTACCGGAAATATCAACAATTTAAGCGGATTAGAATTTTTTCCGAATTTAACCGAGCTCAATTGCAAAGGAAATTCAATTGCCAATCTCAATGCGAATGTTTTTCCGAATCTGACAAAACTCGATTGCAGCTACAATCAATTGACGGCTATAGACGTAAGCGGGCTCACAAATTTAATAGACCTGCGCTGTTCTAAAAACCAACTCAGTCAACTCAATATCTCGGGTTTGCAAAATCTCAAACTGGTCTATTGCATTTATAACGATTTAACACAAATAGATCTTTCTGGTCTGAGTATGTTAGAAAATTTTCAAGCCGACGCGAATCAACTCAACGCTGTTGTGCTAGCAAACAATACAGCTTTGAAATTTTTGTATGTACAAGGAAATTCGCTGACCCATTTAGATATTCAATCTGCACCGAACATAGAGTCATTGTCATTGTATGCTAATAATCTTTCTTCTATGAATTACAGCGGATTAAACCATTTGAGGTCTGTTGATGTTTCAAGTAATTTTTTTACCGAAATTGATTTAAGCCAAGCGCCTTTGTTGAATTATTTATTTTGTGGGAACAACCCAAATTTAACCAGCATCAATGTGCGAAACAATTATCTCTCTTGGGGTGATGGTGATTTGCTTGATTTCCCGTTTAGATTTGAGGATTTACCCAACTTATCAAACATCTGTATGGATGATGGAGAACAAAACAATTTGATCAACACCAACTATAATCTTAGCGGCAACGTTCATGTTTTTGGCGGAGAAAACTGTGATATTCCGTTGCAAATTTCAACGGCTGCAACCGCAAATTTTAATTTTGATGGCGCCATCGATTTATATCCGAATCCGGCCGATGATACAATCAATTTAAGTACTCAATCAAATGTAATAGTTCAATCAGTGAATATCTTCAATATGTTAGGCCAAAGTGTCAAAAGCGATATGCTTGGTAACTTATCCAAAACATCTACCATTGATATTTCAAATCTAAAAACCGGAACCTATTTTATAGAAATTTTCACCGATTCCGGAAAAGCAACTCGGAAGTTTATCAAACTTTAAATCGAAGGCATGATGATAAATTACTTTACAATGTTATTTTGTGCGGTTTCATATACCGCAATGGGTCAGATTGTGACTATTCCAGATGCGAATTTTAAGAATGCCTTATTGAATACGATATGTGCAGATTTAGTTGGAAATTCATCTCCAACAACCGACGTTGATTTGAATAATGATGGGGAAATTCAAGTGAGTGAGGCTTTGTTAATTCGTGGCCTAGAACTTAGAGATTCAAATATTGCCTCATTAGAGGGTATTGCTTCTTTTTCAAATTTAAGATCGTTAGATTGTTCAAATAATAATCTTCAAAGCTTACCGCTGGATAGCGTTAATGAACTAAGAAGTCTTTGGTGTTCCAATAATTTTCTGACGAGCTTGAATTTGTCAAATCTTTCGAATTTAACAACACTTTATTGTGATCATAATCAAATAAGTGCGCTTGACATCAATAATCTAAATCAGTTGGTTTGGTTTTCTTGCTACAATAACCAATTGACTTCTTTAAATATTAGCCATAAGCCACTGCTTTATTCAATACTTTGCTCGCAAAACCAGCTTAGCGAAATTAGTTTGTTTGATGTTCCTCAACTAACCGAATTCAATTGTTCTGATAATCTGCTAACTACTTTAAATGTTCCTGCTGTTAATTTTTTAGAAGTCTTTGATTGCTCGCGAAATCTATTGACAGAATTAAATCTGACTAATGAATCAACTGACTTTTGGTGGCTCGATGTTTCTTATAATCAACTCACAAATTTTACTGTTCCATTGTTTTCATTTGATGGAATACTGAATATTTCTGGCAATTTGTACACGTCACTTTCTTTTCTGCCCAACTCGACAATAATAACATTTATTATTGATGATACTAATTTGACTTCATTGGATATTTCAAATGTATCAACGATACCACAAGATATAGAGCCCGCGGAATTACTTTTTGAATTAAATAATAATCCTAACCTGCAATCCCTCAACGTAAAAAACGGAGAGCTTCAAAACTTTAATGGCATTTATATTTCAAATAATCCGGTACTAACGGCAATTTGTGCAGATGAAAATGAGATCTCCAATGTAGAAAATGCTTTTGGCAACAACGTGACGGTAGTTAGTGATTGTAATTTGGGAGGTCAAGAAATGCTCAAAAACCAATTGACATTGACTCCCAATCCTACTTCAGGTATTTTGAATTTTCATTACGAAAATGGGGCAAGTATCAATGAAATCAATTTATACAATCTGCTCGGACAATTAGTAAAAAAAATAACATCTGATGAATTGACTTCGCCTGATTCGATTGATGTCACTGCTTTTAAAGCTGGAACCTATTTTATAGAAATCAATACTGGCAAAGAAAAGTCAATCAAGAAATTTATAAAACAATAAACGTCATGAAGAAAATTTATCTGTTTTTTATTTTACTTGCCGTATATACTACCGAGGCACAAATCATTAACATTCCCGATGCGAATTTTAAGAACTATTTGTTGACGGCACTGCTTTTAGACACAGACAATAATGTGCTTGGAGACAGCACGATTGATGTGAACCACAACGGCGAAATCGAACAAAATGAAGCGCTCTTGATTAACGAGTTGTATGTAAACGGATTAAACATTTCCAATCTTACCGGATTAGAATATTTCACGAACTTGATCAGGCTTCGTTTCAATAACAATCAGGTGACGTCTATTGATTTGCACACCCTGAATCACTTACAGCATATTCAATGCATGAATAACCAACTCACAGAAATCAGTCTTTGCGGAACACCAGCTACCAGTTTATGGGCGGAAGGCAATCCGAACCTGACATATATTTCGGTCAAGAATAACGTTATCTCAAGCTTTTATGCATCCAGAACTGTTTCAGAAAATACACCACCGGCGCTGCCATCATTTATGTTTCCAGAATCATTACAAACCTTGTGTTATGATGCTGGGGAATGGGATGCAATACCGACTTTAGCACCTTCAGTAAATTTAGTTACAGATTGCCTAGCAGAATGTTCCGTTTTAGCAGTTGAAAACGTTTCAAACACTACTATGTGTTGGATTTTCCCTAATCCAGCTACTTCGATCATTGCGGTTGAGGCAAAAAATCCAATTTCTCAAATAACTGTGTTGAATTCATTAGGACAATTTGTTCAAGGATATAAGCCGACATCTTTGTCCACATATGCAACAATTGACATTAGCGCGTTGCCTGCAGGAAATTATTTCCTTGAAATAGTTTCCGACCACATAAAAGCGATTAAAAAACTGTCGAAACTTTAAGAGAGAAATACAGTTTTTAATGATGCCACTCACTGAAAGAGTGGTTTTTTTTTTGACTGATTAAACCATTGAAATCCAACAGGGTCTATTAACGGTATTTTAACAATTTAAACTTTCATTTAATGAATTTTAAATCTTCGTTTCTAGTAATTTGTCTATGGCTTACATCTCAGGTTTCATTGGCCCAAGAAAAATCCATCATTCTCGGAAGACCCACCAACAACTCAGTAACAGCGAGTATATTGTTTGATCAAAATGTCGATTTCTATTTGGAATATGGTCTTCTGAGTGGACAATATAATTTAACCACGAGTTTACAGTCTAATCTTGCCGATGTCCCTGATGAGATTGAACTCACTAATTTGAATCCCAATACGCGTTATTTCTACCGAATGAAATACAAGCCCACCGGTAGTTCAACCTTCCTCAATACACCCGAATATACCTTTCATACCCAACGAGCACCGGGTAGTAATTTTACTTTTACGATTGAAGCTGATGAGCATTTATATGACATCAAAGGTAATCGCGATATGTATCAAGTTACTTTAGCCAATGAGCTGGCGGACGAACCTGATTTTATGCTTTCATTGGGCGATATTTTTGGTGATGATCATACGCCTACAACCACAACAAGCGCGGATATGGACGCGCTGCACAAAGATTACCGACAATACTTGGGGCAAATATGTCATTCTATTCCGTTTTATGTTTGTCTCGGAAACCACGAAGGCGAAAACGACTATTACATGGCACAAAATCCGCCCAATAACATAGCCGTTTGGGGCACTTTATGGCGTAAATATTATTATCCGAATCCGAGCCCAAATAGTTTTTATTCTGGGAATACGACTATTGAAAACTTTGGGATAGAAAGTCCTGAAAACTATTATGCTTGGCAATGGGGCGATGCTTTGTTTGTTGTTTTAGACGTATACAGAACCTCTTCCTATACTACTTTGAGCGATAAACCGCAAAACTGGAATTGGACGCTGGGATATCAACAATATCTCTGGATGCGCAATGTATTAGAGAATTCAACAGCCACCCACAAATTTGTTTTCGCGCACCACACCCGTGGTCAAGGTCGCGGCGGAACAGCCACAGCCACACAGTTTGAATGGGGCGGATATCAAGGCTCGGGCAATAATTACCAGTTTGATGCCAACAGACCCGGTTGGGGCAAGCCGATTCAGAAAGTTTTTGAAGATACCGGAGTAGATATTTTCTTTCAAGGGCACGATCATTTATTTGCCAAAGAAGTGCTTAACAATGTGGTTTATCAAGAAGTTCCGATGCCCAGCGACATCACTTATCAAATTGGGTATACAGCCAATGCCGATGCCTATACTGATGTGGTTTTAGACGGAACTGGGCACATCAGAGTTCAAGTAACGCCTGATTGTGTGACCGTAGATTATGTAAAAGCATATATTCCCGGAACCACAGGTTCAGCGGGTCATACCAATGGGGAAATTGGCTATTCGTATAGCGTAGGTAATTGTGCGCTGGCCAACAACACTTTTGAATCAGAAAAAAATTGGATGGTATATCCAAATCCGGCCAACAATACCCTCAATATCTCTTTCAAAGACAATACTTATTTGCATCAGTTTGCCTTGTACAACACGTTTGGTCAAAAGGTTGCTGCATTCACATCAAATACTTATGATACTTCGACTTTGCCCAATGGTGTTTATTTCTTAAAAGCAGATGATACGAAGCTTGAAACCAAAAAAGTAATCATCAAACATTAAGAAATGAGATTCATAAACTATTTTTTTCTTGCGCTGTTATTTACAAAATCGTTCGGGCAAAATATTACACAATCCGAAATTTTAGGTCGCCCTACAGACCACAGCATTACCGTTCAAGCCTTTTTTGATGCGGATGTTGAAATGCATGTGCAGTACGGACTCACTTCGGGCAATTATATTTTTGAAACCAATTGGCAACTTTTCACAGCCAATAATCCGGCTGAAATTACCCTTGAAAATCTGTCTTCAAATACAAATTATTTTTATCGGATTGAATATCGATCCACCGGAGCTCAAACCATCAGTCAGCCCGAGCATAGTTTTCATACCCAGCGCGATACGAACGCTACTTTTAGTTTTGTTGTTCAGGCAGATCCGCATTTAGATGAGCAAAGCAATCCGGTTTTATATCAGAGATGTTTGCAAAATCAGCTTGAAGATCAACCCGATTTCATGATTGATTTGGGCGATTTTTTAATGACCGATAAACTCAAAAATCTCACAACCAATTCGGTCCCGCATGATACAATTCCCTACAGATGCAAACTATTGAGAAGCTATTATGAAAAAATAGCGCATTCAGTTCCGTTATTTATTGCATTAGGTAACCACGAAGGTGAAAGCGGATGGAACTTAAACAACACCTCTGAAAATATTGCTGTTTGGAACACCCTTGAGCGAAAGAAATACTTCATAAATCCGTTTCCGGATGGCGGATTTTACACGGGCGATACGACCAATCACCCTTTTGTAGGACAACGTGAGAATTACTATGCTTGGCAATGGGGCGACGCTTTGTTTATTGTACTCGATCCGTATTGGTATACCAGCCCAAAACCAACAGCAACAACCGGTTGGCGATGGACGTTGGGTGCTGCGCAATACAATTGGTTAAAAAATACTTTGGTGAACAGTTCTGCACAGTACAAATTTGTTTTTGCCCATCAAATGGTCGGAGGTGATGCCGATGGTAGAGGCGGTGTTGAATTTGCCCATTTATACGAATGGGGCGGGCAAAATCTAGATGGAACCAATGGCTGGCAGGCCAATCGCCCCACTTGGGATATGCCCATTAAAGACTTACTCACGCAAAACCATGTGAATATTTTCTTTCACGGGCACGACCATTTTTTTGGCAAACAAGAAAAAGATTGTCTTATTTATCAAGAAACTCCTCAGCCCAGTCACCCAAACTTCAACAGTGTGGCTTATGCTGCAACCTACGGATACCTTGAAGGTCAAATTTTGGCCAATTCCGGACACATCCGCGTTACGGTTTCAAGCTCTGGAGTATTGGTAGAATATGTTCGGGTTTATTTACCGGAAACCGAAAACAATACACGGCACAACAAAGATGTATCGGCCAGTTATTTTATTCCGGCTCAAAATTGTTACACCCTTGGTACCGCGCCGAGTATGATTTGGAATGCCTTGTATCCAGAAGATATCGTTTATCCGAATCCATTTTCAAAAGAAACAACTCTTTCATTTTCAATTGCTCAAACTCAAGATGTATCGGTAGAAATTTACAATCTGAGTGGACAACGCATCAGAACGCTGATTCCGCAGCACTCAATGAACAGCGGCTCATATAAAGTAGTTTGGGACGGACAAGACGGCTCTGGGAATGAAGCTTCAAACGGAATTTACCTCTACCAAATCAAACATCAATTTGGACCAGTTGAATCTGGCAAAATAATACTCAAACGATAATACATTTAGTATGAAAAAGCTTACTCTGATATTCACTCTCATGCTCTGCGTTTACAGTTACGCTCATGATTTACATCCGGGACAATTCCCTCTTCACTCATGGACCAATACTCAGAATCAGGTCATTGCCGAAGGTACTTTTTATATGCTTAAAAACAATTTGGTTTTTGTAGAAGATGCGCATCTGAAGATTGTTCAAATTCCCTTAAAAACGCTTTCTGTTCAAGACCAAAACTATGCATTGGAAAAAAATCAACGCGTGACTAATTTGAATCAAAGTCCGTTTGATGAAAAGGCATCAGATACAACATCAGATGAATACTTGTCAGCAGAAAAAGTCAAATTCTTGGGATTTATTTTGGTTGTGTTTTTGTTTTGTCTGGTGCTTTTTACCCAACCCAAAAAAGTGCGCTATTTGATGCCTTTGATGTTGGTTGCTTTGGCCACTTTGACTTATGGCTTTACCACGCAATTAACCGCTACAGATCCGGCTTTTTTGAATTCGGCTTTTGCTCCGTTCTCATCAAGTGTTAGTACCACTTATGACAATACTTATTTTTATGTGCATTCTAAAGGAATCCCCAATCACACCATGATGGTGGGCATTTCAAACCACGGTTGGCAACAACAAGTGCCCATTCCGCAATGTTATATCAATGACAACGCTTGGAGTATTCCGCTGAATCCGGTCATGGCAAGCTCACCGATTCCGATAGACGCAGTGCATTTTACCAGAGGAGCTATTGGAATTGCCGCCAACGGAGTGCCTATTTTTAATTATCATACCAATACAGGAGTAGATTCTTATCTAGACGGGCAACTCGATAATTACGGCGGACATTGCGGTCGAGGCGATGATTATCATTACCATATAGCGCCTTTACATTTATATAGTTTGGGTCAGATGCAGAGCACATTGCCTTGTGCCTTTGGTTTTGATGGTTATGCGGTATACGGAAGTGTTGAGCCCGACGGAAGCCCAATGAATCCGCTTGATAGCAATCATGGTCATATCGGAACCAATGGCGTTTATCACTACCACGGAACTTCAACCGCTCCGTATATGATCGGTAATTTTGTGGGACAAGTAACTGAAGACGCCACCCATCAGCTGATTCCACAAGCAACGGCACATCCGGTGAGAACTGAAAATTGGACCCCTTTAAACGGTGCTTTAATTACCTCTTGTTCGCCCAATACAAACAACAACGGATACAATTTATCCTATTCCCTCAACGGAATACCGGGTTATGCAACTAATTTTAGTTGGAACGGAAGCATCTATACCTTCAATTATGTTACGCCCAGCGGGATCACGGCCAACAATTACAGTGGGTTCTCACAATGTACAGTACCCAATTTGGCGCAAACTACTTTCGGTCAAAATCAGGGAATTGCTATTGTGCCCAATCCGGCCAAAAACTTTATTCAGCTTGATTTGAAAAATGAATCGTTGTTGCAAAATATTCAAGCAATAACAATTTATGATGCACAAGGAAAGAAAGTCTTTGGTTCGCAGTTTCAGCCACAAATCAATATTCAAGGTTTGTCAAAAGGCATTTATTGGGTGAAAATAGATTTGCAAGACACATCGTTTACGCAAAAATTAATCGTTGAATAAACGGATATGAAAAGAATTTTATGCGCAGTATGGTTGCTCAACAGTATTGGGAATTATGGTCAAAGTACACTAAAAACCATGAGCTTGTTGCCTGACACCGGTCAGACCAATAACTACACAGCTACTTTTGGTGAAGACAGTGATTACAGCATCAACACGCCAAGTTATTTATTAGACAATGACGGAACGGTTACCGATTTAATTACCGGTTTGATGTGGCAAAGACTAGACGGTGGCGAAATGACTTTTGAAGCAGCTCAAACTTATTGTGAGAACTTGACTTTGGGCACTTATGATGATTGGCGATTGCCCAGCCCAATAGAGGCGTTTTCTATATTAAATCATCAACACAACAATCCGGCAATTGATACTAATTTTTTTACCACGAGCAATGCCGAATACTGGTGGACTAATGGCGCTCAAGTAGGCGATGCCAACAAGGTTTGGTGTACCAATGCCGGTGGTGGTATCGGCAATCATCCAAAATCTGAGACCATCAGTGCCGGAGGAACCAAAAGATTTCACGTGCGGGCAGTACGTCAATTACATCCGTCAATTGAATTAACAGAACGTTTTACTGATCACAACAACGGAACGGTTACCGATGAGCTTACGCAATTGACTTGGCAAAAAGTACCCAATGCCACAGCTATGACTTGGGAGCAAGCCCTTGATTATGCTGAGCAATTGACGTTGGCCGGAAATACCCAATGGCGACTTCCGAACATTAAAGAATTGCAATCATTGCACGATCCAACATTGAGTAATCCGGCTGTGAGCAGTATTTTTAATAGCATCGGTGTCAGAAACTACTGGTCATCAACTTCGCTTTTCAACCAAAACCTAAAAGCTTGGTATTGGAATACGCAATTCGGGATTACTACTTATGATTTAAAAACCAACAGCAATTATGTTTTGTGTGTTTCAGGCGAACCGAGTTTGAGTAATTATTCCGTAAACCATTCGTCGTTTCAAATTTATCCGATTCCGGCTGATGCTTTTTTGGTGATTGACTTTGAAAAAACATCGGAACAATCTTCATTTTCACTTTATAATGCATTAGGTCAGAAAGTTTCTGATTTTGCATCAAATATCTGTGATACTTCGACTTTGCCCAATGGTATTTATTTTTTAACGGTTCATGGAGGAAAATTTGGAACCCAAAAAGTAGTTGTGCAGCATTGAGCTATTATTCAAAAAAAATTGACTGAATTATGTAACAACCTTTATGTTTATGAAATTTATTTTGAACATTCATTTGCCTTTAAAAATACTGTTGGTTCATCTTTGCGGACTAAGCACCCTGGCATCTTTTTCATGCTCTGAATCAAGCCAAGTTCAACTCAGTCCTCAGAGGGCTTTATTTGAAAAAATTGAAAATCAGTTGGTTGTTTCGCCAAAGCAGAAGCAAAAGATTTCAGTTGTTTTAACCTCTTACCGACAAAAAGAGAACTACATTCTGCTGATTATTGAACATCATCGGAAAAATCTGTACAAAGAAATCTTATCCAAAAATCCCGATCAAAACAAAGTAGCTGATTTAAATCGATTTATTGCTGATGAACAATATCACTTAGAATGTTTAGCTGCTCAAAAATTGTTTGATTTAAAAAAAATCTGTAACGCAAAACAGTTAGAAAAATTAAATTTTATTGTTGCGGATTAAGATTTTGGAATGTTTAGCTTGCTGTTTTTATAACTGAATCCGAAGTAAATACTCAAGCCAATCAATAGCCAGCAAGTGAAATAAATCCAGTTCCATACGCTGAGTTCGGCCATCATATACAAGCAAGAAACCAATCCTAAAAGCGGAATCAATGATAGGTTTGAACGATAAGCCCAAAAGGTCAATCCAAGCAAAACAATCATAAAAATCCACATTGGAATTTTGTGCTGAAACAATGCAAATCCGCTTTGGTATTTCTGATTTTCAGCAATCGGAAGTTCATCGACCAAAGCTTTGTAGCTACTTTCATCCGTGTGATAATCGCTTAGTAAGGCCTCGAGATCGGTGTTTTGAGCATGCTTTTCATTTTTTGCAATTAAAAAATCGGTCACCAATTTGGTCTGATTTGCATCGAGTGAAGTCACAATATCTTCAGGTGTATTGATTTGCGGTTCATTGGTGATAAAACTTATTGTAGCTTGCTTGTTAGAAGTAAAGGCAAACACAAGTCCGGCCAGAAGCAAAATAGGTGCAATGTATTTGGCATTGATGTATGGTGTTTTGAATTTTCCTCGCGGAATATCGGGTTTGTTTTGTAAAACCAATACGCCGGCACAAACCAATACAAAGGCAAACAAAGTTCCGATGCTACACAAATCGGTCACCATCGTTAAATTTAGGAATAAAGCCGGAACCGCTACCACAAAACCGGTAACGATTGTTGCATAAGAAGGTGTTTTGAATTTTGGATGTACCCGAGCATATCTTTTTGGTAACAAACCGTCGCGACTCATGCTCATCCAAATACGGGGTTGCCCCATCTGAAAGACCAATAATACACTGGCCATGGCCACTACGGCGCTTACGGCGATGATTCCGGACATCCATTTGAGGTTGAGCTTGTCAAATACAAAAGCCAATGGGTCGCCAACATTCAGCTGATCATAAGGAACCATTCCGGTTAAAACCAGTGCAATGACTATATATAAAATCGTGCAAATAATGATGGCCCACATCATACCCCGCGGTAAATCTCTTTGCGGATTTTTGCATTCTTCAGCAGTTGTTGAAATTGCATCAAAACCAATGTAGGCAAAGAAAACCGCCGAAACTCCTTTGAGTACGCCTCCCATTCCATTGGGCGCAAACGGATGCCAATGTTCTGTGTCAACATAAAAAACACCCACGGCAATCACCAATAGAATAATACACAACTTCACCACAACCATTAGGTTACTCGCATTTCGAGATTCTTTCATACCGCGATACACCAAAGCTGTAATGACGGTTATGATAAGTAGGGCAGGTAAATCAGCAACTAAATGAAAAGAGCCTAAAGTAGGTGCAGTTGTCCAAGCAGTGTAGGCATGTTGTAATCCTTCATCTAAATTTTCAAAAGCTTTTCCGCCTTGCATGAGTGCCGTTGCATCTTTGAAACCGTTCGATGCCGTAAGATAATCCATCTGAATGTATTGTGGCAAATGTATATTCATGCTTTCAAGCAAACCGGTAAAATAATCGCTCCAAGAAATGGCTACGGTAATGTTTCCAATGGCATATTCCATAATCAACGCCCAACCAATAATCCAAGCGATGATTTCTCCAAACGCTACATATGAATAGGTGTAAGCACTGCCCGAAACCGGAACCATCGAAGCAAATTCTGCATAAGCAAAGGCTGCAAATCCACAAGCCACAGCAGTAAATAAAAACAAGAAGATGACTGCAGGACCGCCATCTGCACTGGCTTTCCCAATGGTGCTAAAAATACCGGCGCCAATAATTGCGGCAATTCCAAAAGCAGTTAAATCTCTGGCGGTAAGATGTTTTCCGAGCGAATGATGTCCGTCAGACTCGTTTTTTTCAACTTGTTTTAAAATATCGTGTACTGATTTTTTTCGGAATAAATTTGAGAACGACATGCTTTTCTTTTTAAGAACAAACAAATATAGGATTATTCATTTATGATTCTAACATCTCTTTAAGAATAACCTCAGGCTATTTTAAAATAAAAACAAATAATTAAAAACAATTACTTGAAGCTTATTTACAGTTACTTTTGAATTGACTCAAGAACCATCAAAAACAAATTCACACAAATTTATAACTCATTAAAACAACAACTTATGGAACATTCAAATGAAGCTAAATGCCCGTTTCATCACAAACCTTCAACCTCAGGTACCAGCAACCAAGATTGGTGGCCCAATCGCTTAAACCTCAATATACTAAGACAGCATAGTTCACTGTCAAATCCGATGGATCCAGATTTTAACTATGCTGAAGCTTTTCAATCACTTGATTTAGCTGCTGTTAAAAAAGACATTTACGATTTGATGACGGATTCACAAGATTGGTGGCCGGCAGATTATGGTCATTACGGACCTCTGTTCATCAGAATGGCTTGGCACAGTGCTGGAACCTACAGAATTTCAGATGGACGTGGTGGCGGAGGCACCGGAAATCAACGTTTTGCACCCATCAATAGTTGGCCTGACAATGGTAACCTTGATAAAGCCAGAATGCTTTTGTGGCCAATCAAACAGAAGTACGGAAAAAAACTCTCTTGGGCTGATTTGATGATTTTGGCCGGAAACTGCGCGCTTGAATCGATGGGTTTCAAAACTTTTGGATTTGCGGGCGGACGTGAAGACATTTGGGAACCAGAGCAAGATATTTATTGGGGAACCGAAACCGAATGGTTGGGTGACCAACGTTACACCGGAGATCGAGAGCTTGAAGACCCGCTCGCAGCAGTACAAATGGGGCTTATTTATGTAAATCCGCAAGGTCCAAACGGTGTTCCTGACCCAGTAGCTTCGGCCAAAGATGTGCGCGAGACCTTTGCACGCATGGCGATGAACGATGAAGAAACCGTTGCTTTGGTGGCTGGCGGACATACCTTTGGTAAAGCACATGGTGCCGGAGATGCAGCACTTGTTGGACGTGAGCCTGAGGGTGCTGAAATGGAACATATGGGTATGGGTTGGATCAGTAAACATGGTTCCGGAAAAGGGGGTGATGCCATTACCAGTGGATTAGAAGGCGCTTGGAAACCCAAACCAACCACTTGGGATAACGGTTATTTAGAAACTCTTTTTAAGTATGATTGGAAACTCGTGAAAAGTCCGGCGGGCGCGTTTCAGTGGATTCCTTCTGATGAGTCAGCAGCTAATTTGGTAGAAGATGCGCACGACAAAAATAAAAAGCACGCCCCGATAATGACCACCGCCGATTTAGCTTTAAAAATGGATCCGGCATATGAAAAAATAGCACGTCATTTCTTAGAAAACTTTGAAGCTTTTGAAGATGCTTTTGCCCGCGCTTGGTTCAAACTTACCCACCGCGATATGGGGCCTCGTTCAAGATATTTAGGAAGCGAAGTTCCAAAAGAAGTACTCATTTGGCAAGATCCGGTTCCGGCAGTTGACCACGAACTCATCAATGATCACGATATTTCGGCTTTGAAATCAGAAGTTTTAAACAGCGGTTTAAGTGTTTCAGAATTGGTGGCTACAGCCTGGGCTTCTGCAGCTTCTTTTAGAGGTTCAGACAAACGTGGTGGTGCCAACGGAGCACGCATCAGACTCGAGCCGCAAATCAATTGGGAAGCCAACAACCCTGCAAGAGTTAAAAAAGTTTTATCGGTTTTAGAATCAATCCAGCAATCGTTTAATCAACGCCAAACTTCGGGTAAAAAAGTTTCCTTGGCTGATTTGATTGTTTTGGCCGGAAATGCTGCTATTGAAAAGGCCGCCCAAGAAGGTGGGTATAATGTAGAGGTTCCTTTTCATGCCGGACGAACCGATGCTTCTCAGGCCCAGACCGATGTTGCATCATTCAAAGTGTTAGAACCCAAAGCAGACGGTTTCAGAAACTATAAAGCGGCATCATGTTATTCAACCACCGAAGCCTTATTGGTTGACAAAGCTCAGTTGCTCGAATTAACTGCGCCTGAAATGACCGTTTTGGTGGGTGGTTTACGTGTTTTGAATGCCAATTATGACCATGCTGCACACGGTGTATTTACTCATAAACCGGGTGTTTTGAGCAACGATTTCTTTGTTCATTTATTGGATTTAAATACCCAGTGGACCGCCACTGACGGCAAAGGTGAATACTTTGAAGGTAAAGACCGCAAAACCCAAGCTAAAAAATGGACCGCAACCCGAGCTGATTTGATTTTTGGTTCACATTCTGAACTCAGAGCTTTATCAGAAGTATATGCCGAAAGCGGAAACGAGCAAAAATTCATCAATGACTTTGTGAAAGCCTGGAGTAAAGTGATGCATTTAGATCGTTTTGATTTGTAATTCAGTAGTTTAATATTAATAAATTTAAAAAGCGTTTCAATTCAATGAAGCGCTTTTTTTTGTGCGTAAAACTGACAAAAATCATATGAAAATACTAGAGTTAATGCTTATCTTCGCGCCGTAAAATTTATAAACTTTTCAAAATAACTGATCATGTCATTAGTAGGAAAAAAATTCCCGAACATTACCGTCGACGCCATTTCATTTATGGGCGATAACCTTAGAATTAATGTGCTAGATGAAGCCGTTGAGAACAAGAAAAAAGTAATTCTTTTTTGGTATCCTAAAGATTTCACTTTTGTTTGCCCGACAGAATTGCATGCTTTTCAAGCAGCTTTGCAAGAATTTGAAAAAAGAAACACTATGGTTATTGGCGCTTCATGCGATACCAATGAGGTGCATTTTGCTTGGTTGAATACACCTAAAAATGCGGGTGGAATTGAAGGCGTAACTTATCCTATTTTAGCTGATACCAACAGAAATTTATCCACTGTTTTGGGTATTTTAGATATTGAATCTAGTGAATACAACGAAGAAACCGACAGCGTTATTCTCGAAGGTTCAAACGTAACTTTTCGCGCTACTTATTTGATTGATGAGGAAGGTAAAATATTCCACGAGAGCGTCAACGATATGCCGTTGGGTAGAAATGTTAATGAGTACTTGCGTTTGATTGATGCTTATGCCCACGTTCAAACCAAAGGTGAGGTTTGTCCGGCCAATTGGGAGCAAGGTAAAGAAGCTATGAGCGCTGATAGAAACAGCACTGCTCAATATTTGTCTTCACACTAAAATCAAGTTATGTTTACAGAACTCAGTCAAGATAACCTAGTTGAAATTGTACAGCAAAATAATAAAGTTGTTGTACAATTTTCTGCCACTTGGTGTGGAAACTGTCGCATCATGAAACCCAAATTTAAAAAACATGCAGAAGAAAATCCTGATATGATTTTTGTGATGGCTGATGCCGAGTTGTATCCGCAGTCAAGACAGTTGGCCAACGTATCTAACTTACCCACTTTTGCAGCCTTTGTTGCGGGCAAATTGGTCAGTGAAACACAAACCAACAAAGCAGATGTACTCGAATCTTTTGTTCAAGAAATACAATAATCATTCAACTAAAACGTTGGTAAATTAAGTGTGCTATGAAATTGCCCATCATCAAACACCTGACTCAGTTCATTGAAGAAAATGACCAAGATTATTTGATTGAAACACTAGAAGTGCTAGAATCGCTCACCGAGGTTTCGTCCATCAGCGATGAAGAATTAGATGTTCTGGGTGAATTGATTTCAAATATATCCGGAGCTTTAGAAGTTCACAAAATGATCCAACAAGGCACCGATAAAAAAGAAGCACTCAACAGCTTTATGAAAAGAGTTTTAGGGTCGATAGATCAATAACCTACACACAATTATTGGGTAAACCCGCAACGTAAGCCATGAGGTAGACGCTGCGGGTTTTTTATTGCTGAATGAGTGAAAAACAAACCCAAAATTCCAAATATTTTTTTTACTTTTGAAGCCTAAATTAAAGCCATGTCTACAATCACATTAGGAGGAAATCCAGTACACACTTCAGGCGAAATGCCTCAACCAGGAACCCAAGCTCCAGATTTTTTATTAGTCAAAAACGACCTGTCAACCGTGCAGCTCAAAGATTTTTCAGGAAGCAGATTGATTCTGAATATTTTTCCGAGTATTGATACCGGCGTTTGCGCAACTTCTGTTCGTAAATTCAATCAAATGGCCGCCAATTTAAACAATGCAAAAGTCTTGTGTATTTCACGCGATTTGCCATTTGCACAAAAGCGTTTCTGTGGCACAGAAGGTATTGAAAATGCACTAACACTTTCAGACTTTAGAGACGGAAGTTTCGGGAAAGACTATGGTTTGGAAATGATAGACGGCGGTCTTAAAGCTTTGCACGCAAGAGCCGTAGTGGTTTTGGATGAAAACGGAAAAATTCTGTACTCAGAATTGGTGCCTGAAATTGCCAGTGAACCCAATTACGAACTAGCTTTGGCAGTACTATAAATTCGTCATCTATGGAATTTCAAAAAGACAATACCTTTCTTACAGGGCGTCTCAAAAGTGTTGGGTATGCCTATAAGGGTATGATTAAATTGATCACCACCGAACACAGTGTTATGGTTCAATCATCGGTAGGTATTTTGATGGCTGTTGCAGGAATTTATTGCAACATCAGTACCACCGAATGGATCATGCAAATTTTTGCTTTGGGTTTGGTGCTCAGTATTGAAGGCTTGAATACGGCCGTTGAAAAAATAGCCGATTTTATTCATCCGGATTATCATGAAAAAATTGGATTCATCAAAGATATTGCAGCGGGTTCTGTTTTTTTTGCTGCATTAACAGCCATTGCCGTGGCTTGTTTGATTTACATTCCCAAGTTCCTTTAAGCTAAGTTATAATGGCTAAAACCAAAAAAGAAACACAGCCGGCCGCAGAGAAAAAGCCCTGGAAGTTCAATCGCAGATATAAAATGCTCTTGGGCAGTATATTGGTTTTGTTTTCAATAGCCTTATTTGTTGCTTTTATTTCTTTTTTTATTCACGGGCATGAAGACCAAAGCACGCTTAACATGTTGGCCGATCGCGGTGAAAAAGCACACAATTGGCTCGGTAAATTTGGGGCAATACTTTCTGATTTGTTCATCTACAGAGGTTTTGGCTTAGCTTCATTTTTATTTGTCAAGCTCTTTTTTTTGAGCGGAGCATTTATGATTTTGGACATCTCGTTCAAAAAACTCAAAAACGTCTGGTTTTGGGATTTATTTGCCTTGGTACTGATTTCGGTTTTATTCGGTTTTTTTGCCAACTCATTGCCTGAATTAGGCGGAACTGTTGGTTATGAAATGAACTTATTTGTTCAGGATTACATTGGCAGAATAGGTACTTTATTGGTTTTGGTTTTGGGCATTATTGTTTATTTGATTTTTAAGATCAAGATATCTCCTGAAGCTGTCAAATCATTTTTTGAGCGCAACAAAAAAGAGATGGACGATGAATTGCAAAGTGTTGCTGGTTCATCTAATTCAGATGCAACCTCTGAAGCTACTGCCTACAATCTTGAGGAATACGCAGTTGATGAAAAGCCAAGTCAGCCCGTCGCAGCAGAACCCATTAAAACATCTTCTTTTGAAATCAATAAAGAAGCGCTCAAGCCCACCATCGAACATCCTTCAGAAATTCACTTAGATCATCGTACAAAGCCGGTTGTTATTGAAGAAGACGAAGAAGATATTCCTGAGCCTGTACTTAAAACCGTTTCGGCACCAATTGTTTCTGAAGATGAATCATTTGTGATTGAACAAGCCCCAGAAGAAGATATCATTGAAGAAAATCTGGCTGATAAGCTGGTTGCAGATTTTGGTTTGTTTGACCCGACATTAGAGCTTTCCAACTATAAATTTCCGACGCTTGATTTACTCAAAGAGTATTCAGGTGGTGGTATAACCATCAATCAAGCTGAACTAGAAGAAAACAAGAATACCATTGTTGAGACGCTGCGCAATTACAAAATTGAGATTGCACAAATCAAAGCTACCGTCGGCCCATCGGTAACGCTCTATGAAATTGTTCCTGAAGCGGGTATCAGAATATCTAAAATTAAAAGTTTGGAAGATGATATTGCTTTATCGCTTTCAGCTTTGGGTATTCGAATTATTGCTCCAATTCCGGGCAAAGGAACCATTGGTATTGAAGTTCCGAATAAGAATCCAACCACTGTGTCCATGAAGACCGTGATTGGTTCGGCTAAGTTTCAAGAAGCTGAAATGGAACTTCCGATTGCTTTGGGTAAAACCATTTCAAACGAAACTTTTGTGGTTGATTTGGCTAAGATGCCGCACTTATTGATGGCTGGAGCTACCGGACAAGGTAAATCAGTGGGTCTGAATGCGGTTTTAACCTCATTGTTATACAAAAAACATCCGGCTGAGGTTAAGTTTGTTCTGGTTGACCCGAAAAAGGTAGAACTTACCTTGTTTAATAAAATTGAACGTCATTATTTGGCCAAACTTCCGGATTCGGGTGATGCCATCATTACTGATAACACCAAGGTCATCAATACGCTCAATTCGCTGTGCGTTGAGATGGACAACCGATATTCTTTGCTCAAAGATGCCATGGTGCGCAACATCAAAGAATACAATGAAAAGTTCAAATCACGCAGATTAAATCCTGAAAACGGACATCGTTTCTTGCCATATATTGTTTTGGTGGTGGATGAATTTGCCGATTTGATCATGACTGCCGGAAAAGAAGTTGAAACTCCTATTGCGCGTTTAGCACAATTGGCCCGCGCCATTGGAATTCACTTAATTATTGCTACACAGCGTCCGTCTGTAAATGTCATAACGGGTATCATCAAAGCAAATTTCCCGGCGCGTATAGCTTTTAGGGTAACTTCAAAAATTGATTCACGAACCATTTTGGATACACAAGGTGCCGATCAGCTCATTGGTCGTGGAGATTTATTGTATACCAATGGCAATGACTTGATTCGTGTGCAATGTGCTTTTGTAGATACTCCTGAAGTAGAAAAAATAACTGAATTTATTGGTTCTCAAAAAGGATATTCAGACGCGTATTTATTGCCGGAATTTGTAGGAGAAGAAAGCGGTATCAATCTTGATATTGATATTTCTGAAAGAGATTCACTCTTTCGGGAAGCTGCAGAGATTATTGTAACCTCACAACAAGGCTCCGCTTCATTACTTCAAAGAAAACTAAAATTAGGATACAACCGCGCCGGTAGGCTCATTGATCAGCTTGAGGCCGCAGGAATTGTTGGCCCTTTTGAAGGAAGCAAAGCCAGAAGTGTGAACATTACTGATTTGAACGCCCTTGAACAATTTTTTAACAACGAACAAAATGATTTTTAAAATGAAAAATGTTGCCTCGGTATTATGGGTCTATTTTATTTGCTTTTCAGCAATGGCTCAAGACAAAAAGGCAAAAGAATTACTCGATCAAGTTACGGCCAAGGTAAAAAGTTATGACAACATTGTTATTGACTTTAAGTATGCGCTCAACAATCAGAAAGAAAATGTCAACCAAGAAAGTAAAGGAAATGTTGTCATGAAAGGCAATATGTATGTTTTGAATCTGATGGGCGTAACCAAGCTTTTTGACGGTAAAAAAGTCTATACGATTAACCCTGAAGATGAAGAAATAACCATTTCAAAATTCAACGAAAAAGACGAAAATGCTGTTACTCCTTCTAAAATGCTCACCTTTTATAACAGTGGTTATAAATACACCTGGGATATTGTTCAAAATGTAAAAGGTCGCAAAATTCAATATGTAAAATTAGTTCCGACTTCTGCCAAAGACAAACGCAAAGAGATTCTACTTGGAATTGACCAACAAACAAAAAATATATATACCGTTATTGAAGTGGGTAAAAACGGTACCAAAACTACACTTACAGTTCTTTCGTTTAAAACCAATCAAAACTTGCCCAAAAATCAATTTGCTTTTGAACAGGCAAAATACCCAAAATATTACATCAATAAGCTAGACTAAGCCGGTGAAAATTCTTGACAGATATATTCTGAAGTCTTTCCTGACAACCTTTACCAGCGTTTTTGTCATTCTGCTGCTTATTTTTATTCTGCAAACCGTTTGGTTGTTTATCTCTGAATTGGCCGGAAAAGATTTGGATTTTGTCTTGATTGTCAAGTTTTTATTGTTTAAAATGCCCAGCTTGGTTCCGTTGGTTTTACCGCTTTCGGTTTTGTTGGCATCTATCATGACTTTTGGTTCGTTGGCTGAAAATTATGAATTTGCGGCGATGAAATCAGCGGGGATTTCTTTACAGCGAATTATGCGCGGTCTCACATTTTTTATCCTTTTGTTGAGTTTCTGCGCGTTTTTTTTTGCTAATAATGTCATTCCGTTTGCAGAGTACAAGTTCATCAACTTTCGTCGTAGCATTGCCCAAATGAAACCTGCGATGGCTATTGCCGAGGGGCAATTTAGTGATGTTGGATTATACAATATCAAGGTTGAAAAGAAATCCGGACCCAACGGAAATTTCTTGACAGGAGTGACCATCCACAAAAAAATCAACGACTACGACGGAAGCAAAAATGTAATTAAAGCCAAAACAGGTGAACTCATCAGTAGTGAAAATTCTAATATTCTCCAGTTGGTGCTTCATGACGGTTATTACTATGAAGATATTGTTCCCAAAAAATATGAAGACCGAAACAAGTTGCCTTTTGCTAAAAGTTCATTTAAGCGCTATATAATCAACATTGATTTGACCAAGCTTAAAAGTGCTGATGCTGAAGAAGATTTAGTCAAGGATACAGATAAAATGCTTAATATCAAAGAACTGCTTATTACCATTGATTCACTCAATACTGATTACCAAAAAGATGTAACATCTATTGCAGATAATTCTTTTATTCGCAACGGAGTTGTTTTTAGTGAAATCAAAAAACCAACTGATGTTGATGGTTTTAAAAAGAATCTGCTCGATAATTATACGGATCAAGAAAAGGCCAATTTATTGCGCGTAGCCAGTAGTAATATGACCAGTTATAATTTTTCAATTGAAAGTTATAAAAATGAACTTTTCGGAAAAACAGAAAATATCAACGAGCACTGGATTGCTGTTTATGATAAATTAGTCATCGCTTTTGCCTGTTTGCTCATGTTTTTTATTGGAGCTCCGCTGGGCGCCATCATTCGAAAAGGCGGTTTGGGTTTGCCTATTGTTTTTGCCGTGACTATTTTCATTTTGTTTCACTTCATCAATACCTTCGGAAAGAAAGTTGCGCAAGAAAACGGGATAACTCCTTTTATGGGATGCTGGCTGTCATCTATGGTGCTTTTACCGTTGGCCATTTTGCTCACTTATAGAGCTACCAATGATATTGGGCTTTTTAGCTTAGATAACTTTATTAGCCCCATTCAAAAATTATTTCAAAAAATATTTCCTACTAAATCAGAAGAAAATTAAAGGTCATGGAATCCGATAGCATAAAACTCAATACCATTGAAGAAGCCATAGAAGATATTCGACAAGGTAAAATTATTATAGTGGTAGATGATGAAGATCGTGAGAATGAGGGAGACTTTGTGGCAGCAGCTGAAAAAGTTACTCCTGAGATGATCAATTTTATGGCTACGCACGGGCGTGGACTTATTTGTGCTCCTTTGACAGAAAATCGATGTAAAGAACTCGGTTTGCACGCTATGGTCAACAACAATACAGATCCGATGGAAACTGCTTTTACCGTATCTGTTGATTTGCGCGGACAGGGCGTAACTACGGGTATTTCTGCATCAGACAGGGCAAAAACGGTTCAGGCACTTATTCATCCTGATACCAAACCACACGAATTGGCCAAACCAGGGCATATATTTCCGCTTATTGCCAAGCAAGGAGGAGTGCTTAGAAGAACCGGTCATACCGAAGCCGCCATTGATTTTGCTCGTTTGGCCGGATTCAAACCTGCTGGTGTCATAGTTGAAATCATGAATGAAGACGGATCTATGGCTCGTTTGCCGGAACTCATTGAGGTGGCGAAAAAATTCGATTTAAAATTGGTTTCCATTGAAGATTTAGTTGCTTATCGCATGCAACATGACAGTTTGATCGTCAAAAAAGAAGACTTTGATATTACAACTCGGTTTGGTGAATTCAGACTCAGAGCTTATCAACAAACCACCAATAAACAAGTTCACATTGCTTTGACCAAAGGAACCTGGAACAAAGGAGAAGCAGTTTTGACGCGTATTAATTCTACACAAGTTAATAACGATATTTTAGGAACACTCACTACAAATGCCGATAAGAAACTCGATGTGATGTTTCAGATGATTAATGAAGCGGGTAAAGGAGCTATTTTGTTTATCAATCAAGAATATCACAATACTGATTTGCTGAATCGGATCAGCGAATTGAAAGCACTGCAAGCTCATGGAGAATTCAAAGCACCACAAATTAAAATGGACACCAAAGATTTTGGAATCGGCGCACAAATACTACATGATCTAGATATTTGTAAAATAAAATTGATGACCAATTCTGAGCAAACCAAACGCGTTGGAATGATTGGCTATGGCCTTGAAATAACTGATTATGTTGCATTTTAGATAACATTTTTTAGCTGTGAAAAACAGATAAAATCAAGCAAATGAATAGATTAAAAAGGGCAGTTTAAAATAATTTGAATTTTGTTTTAATTGTTTTTGCAAAACAGAAAAAGGTTTCTATATTTGCAACCGCATTGAGTGATTGGTGCACAACATACTGGAGAAATGGCAGAGTGGTCGATTGCGGCAGTCTTGAAAACTGTTGACTGTAACAGGTCCGGGGGTTCGAATCCCTCTTTCTCCGCGAAGAAAAACCGAAACGGGAGTTTCGGTTTTTTTGTTTTAGGGATGCGTCTAAAGCTTGCTTTTTTAAGCAGCCAGAAAAAGCTCACTAGATACTCTCGTTTTGTTTGCTTGGGCGAGGATTCCTATCTGGAAACAGTGCTGCTCATCACTCTTTCTCTGTCCTTAGCAATACAAATGGTATTAAAACCCACTAAGTTTAACAATTTAAAGGTTTTTTTATTTACAAGCAGTAGTAAAATACAATTCCCTTTTTCTATATTTTGAAGGTGTAATTCCTTTTTTTGTATTAAAAACTCTATTAAAATAACTCAAGGTTTCAAAACCACATTCAAATGAAATTTGACTGATTGTTTTTTCTGATTGCACTAATAAGCGGCAGGCTTCATTTATTCTTATTTCATTTAAATAATCAGAATAGGTTTTTCCGGTAGCTTTTTTAAAAAATTTGCAGAAGTTACTTTCGGTCAAATAGATCAGGTCTGCCACTTCTTTTAAGCTTATTTTATTGTAAAAATTATTCTGAATAAACAGACAAACTTTATTAATCCGCATTTCACTTTTCTTAGAAACAATGTTGTGAAAAGCATTTGGTGCAATTAGTTTGATTTGTTTTTTAGATAAATCATCTAAAATTGACACCAACTTTAATATCCTATCGACGCCTTTGCTCTCTGTTAAACTTATCATTTTAGAAACTACGGCTTCGCTGGCTTCAAAGTATATTCCTCTATCAGAAGACTCCAGCATCTTCTTAATTAAAATACTTTCATCATATTTTAAGAAGGATGAAATAAATTCTTTTGAAAACTGAATTACGACCGCTTCAGAATAAACATCATCTTCTAACTTACTAGACCAAGTATGAGGTAAATTGCTTCCTATTAAGACTAAATCACCTTCACTGAAATACTCATAAGCGTTACCTACAATTCTATAACCATATCCTTTTACAATATAGGTCAATTCATACTCTGGATGATAATGCCATTTAAATTCAAAAAAGGGAACTTGAAAACGGTAAGCATAAAAACTTGAGTTTCCTTTTTCTGATGATATATCTTCTAATTGGGCTTTCATAGTTTATCATGAACTTATTAAATCAAAATTATCTTTTAAAATTCAATATAGTACCATAAATGAACAAATTAATGTTAAACCCATCCCAATGGAATGGATATTTTTGAAATTGTCGAAATGATAAGTTAGAATTTAATTCAATTAAGAATATGCAAACACTGCCAAAAACAATAACCGAATTTCTTATGATGCCTTATTCTCTTTCTCAAGAACAAATTGATTTTTATCAAAAAAATAGGTACATCAAATTGAAAGAAGTTCTAAATGAAGAAACCGTTTTGTTCTTTAATGAAGTTATAACAAAGCAAGTAAACGCCATGAATCAAGAGCAAATAGCACTTGAGGACAGAACAACTTATGGCAAAGCATTTCTACAGTTGTTTAATTTATGGTTAGAAAACGATGTTGTAAAAGAATTAATTTTCAGTAAACGATTGGCAAAGATAGCTTCTGATTTAATGGAAGTTAACGGTGTGCGCTTATACCACGACCAAGCTTTATTTAAAGAAGGCGGTGGTGGAATTACCCCATGGCATGCCGATCAATATTATTGGCCTTTAGAAACAGACAAAACCATTACCGCATGGATACCACTTCAAGCAACACCGCTCGAAATGGGCCCATTAGAGTTTAGTGCCGGAAGTCATACCATTGTTGAAGGGCGTGAATTGGAAATTGGAGACGAAAGTGAAGAACTAATTCAAAAAAAATTACGTGTAACTGACTTTAAACATATCATCGAACCTTTTGATATTGGCGAAATTAGCTTTCATTCGGGTTGGGTTTTTCACCGAGCTGGCGCCAATGTTACAGATAAAATGAGAAAAGTCATGACCATCATTTACATGGATAAAAATATGATTTTAAAAAAACCGGAAAATAAAAATCAAATTCACGATTGGAATACTTGGTGTCCGGGTGCTCAAATTGGTGAAATCATCAACTCTTCTATCAATCCAATTCTATATTCTAAATAGTATGAACATACAATACTGCTGCACTTACTGGGGTTGTGAACATCTAACGGCCAAAGATTTTCTAGCCAAAGTTTTAGCCAACGGTTATGATGGTGTAGAAATCAATTTTCCTGATCATGCCAATTTCATCCCTGAATTTATAGAAGAGTTGGAGAATATTAGAAATACGGTTAATCCTAATTTTATTTTCATCGCCCAACAAGTCTTATCTAATAAAAACGAGACCGTAAACCAATACATTGAAAGAATCACTGAACGATTGGAGTTTCTCACGACTTTAAAACCCAATTACATCAATTCGCATACGGGGAAAGATTTTTATGATTTTAGTGATAATTGTAAAATAATTGAAATCACAGAACATATTGCCCGGAGTTCCGGAATTCCTGTTTGGCATGAAATTCATCGCGGTCGGTTTTCATTTCATTTAAAAATGCTTTTAAAGTATATTGACATCTACCCCAAATTAAAATTAATTGCCGATTTCTCTCATTTCTGTGTAGTTTCAGAAAGTAACTTAGAAGACCAAAATGAGCTATTAGCCAAAATTTATCCGAATATAAGGCACATCCACGCTCGAGTAGGCTCTGAACAAAGTCCACAAGTGAATCATCCCTTTGCACCAGAATGGAATACGCATTTAGAACGCTATTTAAATTGGTGGAAAGAAATTATTGCATTTCAAAAGAAAAGCAATGGTGCTCAAATAACCATTACACCCGAATTTGGTCCTTTTCCATACATGCCGCAAGAACCATTTACAAAAAAGCCTCTTTCAAATCAATGGGAAATAAATCTTCAAATGAAAAATTATTTACAACAAAACCTTTGACAAATGGATGATAACAACAAAAACTATATTCTGTTTATTGCTTTGAGTGCAGCCCTTGGAGGATTGTTATTTGGTTATGACACAGCCGTAATTTCAGGAGCTATTGGCAATTTAACTGAGTATTTTCATCTGACTCCGATAGAGACAGGTTGGGCAATCTCAAGTGCATTGGTTGGCTGTTTGATTGGTGCATTTATTTCTGATTATTTGAGTAACCGATTCGGACGAAAAGCAACCATGATTATTACGGCTATTCTTTTCATTTTAAATTCAGTTGGAACAGCAATACCCAATTCGTTTACAATGTTTGTACTATTTCGGATTGTGGGCGGAGTTGGTGTGGGTATTGCATCTATGGTTGTGCCGATGTACATTGCCGAAATTGCTCCGCCCAAAAGACGCGGCGCTTTGGTAGGAAACTATCAATTAGCCATCGTCATTGGTATTGTTGTCGTGTATTTTGTGAATTACTTTATTGCTTTACAAGGCAATGCCCATTGGAATTTAAATACAGGTTGGCGATGGATGTTTGGTTCTGAAATTATTCCTTCTGTTCTATTTTTGATTTTTATTTTTCTCATTCCTGAAAGTCCGAGATGGCTGGTACAAAAAGGAAAATCAACGGATGCAATTGCTGTTTTGGAAAAATTAAACGCTCCAGAAGATGCTATTCAAATTCAAACCGAAATTGAAAATTCATTACACCAAGAAGACAAAAATCAGTGGAAGCATTTAGTAAATCCAGTATTTAAAAAAGCACTCTTTGTAGGTATCGGGCTTTCTATTTTGCAACAATTAACGGGTATTAATGCCATTTTATATTACGCTCCCGAAATTTTTAAAAGCTTAGGAAGTTCCGCGGATACTTCACTTTTGGAAACCAGTATTCTTGGAGTGGTCAACTTAATTTTCACTTTACTGGCAATTCGTTGGGTAGATCAAATGGGACGAAAACCATTGCTTTATATAGGTTCCATCGGAATGACCATTGCACTAGCAGCGGTTGGTCTATTTATTTACTTTGATGCAGTTGGCAATTGGGTTTTACCTTTTTTATTGCTCTTTATGGCTTCATTCAGCATTTCATGGGGACCAATTGTATGGGTTTTATTATCTGAAATTTTCCCGACTAAAATTAGAAGTTTGGCGCTGGCCATTAGTGTTTTCATACAATGGGTAGCCAATTTTGCAGTAACCCAAGTGTTTCCAAGTTTGGTTGAAAATCATTGGTTAAAAATGAACTTCAACGGTGCTTTTCCATTTTATTTATTCTCTGTAATTTGTCTGATTTCATTACTTTTTGTTTGGAGAAAAGTACCCGAAACCAAAAATAAAACCCTAGAAGAAATGGATATATTATGGAAATAAAAAAGATAATTTTCAACTGGATATTTTTGTTGTTTGTTTTGAATGTAAATGCCCAAGGCAATTCCAGATATGTAAATACCTTTATGGGTACAGATGGTACCGGACATACTTTTCCTGGTCCATCAATGCCCTTTGGAATGGTGCAACCTGGTCCTGACAATAGTACAACTGGCTGGAACCATACAAGTGGTTATCAATACAAAGACACCTTGCTTTTGGGGTTTTCTCAAACGCGTTTCAGCGGAACCGGAATTGGTGAAATGGGCAACATTTTGTTGCTTCCGTTTCATGAGAAAAAGCTAAAATTCAAAAACAGTTATTTCAAGAACACAGAAAAAGCAACGGTTGGATATTATACGCTTACTAAAAAAGACGACATCAAAATTGAACTCACTTGTTCTGAAAGAGTTGCTTTTCATCAATATACTTATCCGAACAAAAATGCAAAACTATTACTCGATTTTCAACACGGATTTCAATTTTCAACCGATAGTTTGGTACTTGAAAGCGATGTAAAAATTGAAAATTCTAAAACAATTTCTGGCTATTGCAAAACAAAAGGCTGGGTAACTAAAAAATATTTCTTCACTATTGATTTTGAAACACCGTTTGCTGCATCAAAAGAAGTTCCGAAAGAGAAAAAACAAAACGCTCCTAAGTATATTTTAGATTTCAATTTGGCCCAAAATAAAATTCTAAAGATTAAAATTGCTTTATCTACCGTAAGTACAGAAGGTGCAAAATTGAATTTACTCACCGAAATTCCGCATTGGAGCTTTGAAAAAGTAAAGCAAAATGCAGAAAAAGTCTGGAATAACTATTTAAACAGAATAGACATTGAAGCTCCGCTGAAACAGAAAGAAATCTTTTACACTTCATTGTATCACTTGCTTCTTCAACCTTCTAATATTGCTGATGTTGACGGAAAATATCGGGGTGCAGATGACAAAATAAACACCGCACCCAATAAGGAATACTACGCAACCCTTTCTATTTGGGATATTTACAGAGGTGCGTTTCCGCTACTTCAAATTATAGCTCCTGAAAAAATTGACGGAGTAGTCAATACCATGCTTTTGCATCACAAAGCCGCTGGTTTTTTACCCATTTGGACAGCATGGGGACAAGACAATTATTGCATGATTGGCAACCATGCCATTCCGATGATTTTGTCTGCTTACAGCAACGGATTTAATGGTTTTGATCATAAAGAAGCACTCAAAGCCATGATTGAAACTTCAACTATAAACCATATTAATTCTGATTGGACGTTGTACCTTCAGTATGGTTATTATCCGTTGGACAAATTAGATAATGAAGCGGTTTCCAGAACTTTAGAAAGCAGTTTTGACGATTATTGTGTGGCCCAAATGGCTGAAAATTTAAACGATAAAACAAATCAAGTTCAGTTTCAAAAACGAGCCAATTTCTACAAAAACCTTTTTGATGCTGAAACCCAATTATTTCGAGGTAAAGATACCCAAGGCAATTGGAGAACACCATTTGATGCGTTAACAGCCACTTCACCATTGAACAATCCGGGCGATTATACCGAAGCCAATGCTTGGCAATACTTTTGGACGCCAGCACAATATGATATTGATGGTATGAAAAATCTATTAGGCGGAACGAAAGCATTCACTCAAAAGCTCAATGATTTTTTCACAATTGAAAGTTTAAATCCAAACAAATTTCTGGGACAAGAAGCGATGATTGGACAATATGCGCACGGTAACGAACCCAGTCATCATATTGTTTACCTGTATGCATATTCAGAGACACCCAAAGTGGGTCAAAAATACATTCATCAAATCATCAACGAATTTCACAACAACACACCTGATGGCATGATTGGTAACGATGATTGTGGCCAAATGAGCGCTTGGTATATTCTCTCAACTTTGGGTTTTTATCCGGTAAATCCAACTAATGGCGAGTTTATTTTAGGTGCACCACAAGTAAAAAAAGCAACATTGCGTTTAAAAAACAACAAAACCTTTACCATTGAAGCGACGAATTTTTCAGCAAAAAATATATTCCAAGAAAATCCCAAACTCAATAATTCACTTCTTTCAAAATCATTTATAACCTATTCAGAAATAATGTCGGGTGGTAGCCTCAATTTTCAAATGACCCATAAATAATATAGCAAATGAGAAATTTATATTTGACATTCATAATTCTGTTTTCTTACACGATGAATTCACAAGAGCAAAATACGGATAAAGTCAAAGAGAAATACCAACCACTTCCATTTGGAAGTATCAAGCCTTCGGGTTGGATAAAAACACAAATGCAAAAAGATATCCATGGTTTTGTGGGTAATTTGGATAAGTTAGTACCTGATTTAATCAACGACCCAATTTACGGTTCAGGAAGATTACACAAAGACAGTAAAGTCAAAGATTTAGGAAATAATAAAGAAGGCGATGCAGCAGGTAGTGAACAATACAAATGGTGGAACAGCGAAACCCAATCTAATTGGTGGGATGGTTACACTAGAAACGTAATATTACTCAACGATAAAGAAGGTTTAAAAAAAGTAGAAAAGTACATCCAAGAAGTTTTAAAAACCCAAGATGAAGACGGATATATTGGCATTTATGACAAAGATTTGCGTTATCGGTTCAATTCAGAAAATGGCGAATTATGGTCTAAAGCAACAATGCATAGAGGTTTATTGGCTTATTACGAATACTCAAAAGATAAAAAATTGTGGAACGCTATTGTTAAAGCGGTTGACAATGTAATGACCCATTACCCAATTGGAAAATCTAGTCCGTTTTCTTCTGGTACAGCCTTTAATGGTGGCGTTTCTCACGGATTAACTTTTACCGATGTTTTGGATAAAATGTATCAAATTACTGGCGATACAAAATACACGGACTATGCACTGTTTCTTTATCAAGATTTTAGCAAAACGTACCAATCTGAAAAAGATGTTCAACTAACCAATATTTTAAATCCAAATTACAAATTGCAATCCCACGGCGTACATACCTATGAGCATTTACGCCCGCTAATTGTGGCTGCTTATGCTTCTGATAATATAGAATTACAAAAAGCACTGCAAATCTATATTCAAAGAATTGAAAATGCTACAACTCTGACGGGTGGTGCCATTGGCGATGAATGGATTGCCGAAAGAACTGCCCATTCTACCCATACCGGTTATGAATATTGCTCTTTACACGAATTATTAGACAGTTATACAGTGCTGTTTCAAAAGCAAGGAAATCCAAAAACTGCCGAAGCCATTGAAACTATTTTCTATAATGCAGCTCAAGGTTCTCGAAATCCGAATCATTCTTGTATTGCCTATTTAAAAACTGATAATTCATATGAAATGAACGGCACAAAAAATGGTGAAATTGAGCCCAATCGAAAACAAACCAGATACAAATATTCTCCGGTACACCAAGATGTTGCTGTTTGTTGCAGTCCAAATGCGGGAAGAATTACGCCTTATTTTATTGAAAAATCGTGGTTGAAAGAAAATGAATCTGTATTGGTAAATGTACTTTTGATGCCCAATATTGTTGAAACAAAAGTTCAAAATCACAACATAAAAATTGAAACGATTACCGAATATCCGTATCAAAACAAATTCACTTTTAAAATAGCTAATCCAAGTAGGGCTTCTTTTACAATTAAAATTAGAAAACCATTTTGGGCTCTTGATATGATTACAAAAGAAAAATATACTGTTGAAAATGATTTCTTAGTTTTTAACAGACCTTTTGCTAAAGAAGACGCTATTGAAATAGAATTCAGTGCCAAAGTGCTCATCAAAGAAGACTTGAACAATGAAAAATATTTTAGCTATGGTGCTTTATTGTATGCCAAACCCATTGAAGCCATAGAGCTAAAAGGTAAATCTTATCTCGCCAATTTTGATGATTTAACCTATAAACCAACGGATGACAACCGCTTTGAATTTGTTGAAGAAAACCAGGCAACATTCCAAAACGGTCAAATTTCTATCAGAGCCAAAAACAAAACAACCAATCAAATAGAAAACATTGTGCTTATTCCTTTTGGTAGAACCATTCTGCGACAAGTTAGTTTTTAGAAAAATAGCTTCAAATATTTTAAAACGGATGACTTTGACAATTAATTTTCTATTTCAAAAAAACATTTTACCAACATTTTGAGCGTAAAAAAGAATTGATATGTTTGTGTTAGTAATCTCTTTTTGAGGATTTTATTTTTAGCATTGAAATTAGCATCAATGAAAAAAAGAACAAAGAAATAAAATCAAAAGTTGTAATAATTGTATCGCAATCAAAAGAAAAACTCTTTGATGATCTCATCAAACAAAACAAAAAGAATTTTAATAACTCTCGTTTTTTAGGATAAGAAAATAGGTCAATCGCGCTTCTTTTATCAAATTTTAATTAAGGCTTTATTTCTTTAAATCTATAAATACTCCGAATAATAAGTCTACACTTAAAAATAGACTCAAATTCTACAAAAGATTTTTTGAATAGGGCTTTGAAATCACAAGGTAAAAACTTCTCTCTTTTGGCTTGAATCGTTATGATTGTGATAAATTATTTTTGGGACTATTTAGTTTAGTAGACTATACGTAGTTTTTGTATTCTAAAGCTCTCTTTTCGACCCAATGCCATGAGATATATGCCAATAGGTAGGTTATAGCCAATGCAGAAATCATTAACTCGATAGGATTGAATGAAAAAAAGTTCATCAGCGTTTGTTGTACCACAAATCCGTATATATATACTCCGTAAGATATATCACCGAGTTTTTCGGTAAACATCCATAAATATTTATTAAATGATAAACCAACGATGATAATCAATAGCGGTAGCATAAAGGGCGATACGTATTTGTAAGTATTTGTATATACAGATAATAACAGCAAGATTGTTAATGTAGCCGCTGCCATATTCGTCTTGATTTTTTCAATCTTGATCAAGCTCAAAATTGTGCCGGCCAAAAATGAGGAGAGCAAAGGGTAGAATTGTTTTGGGTTTAGGTTGAAAATACTGATGGCATTTTCTAAGAGATATGACTGAAAAAGATTTGCATACACTGAAAAAAGAAACACTATTGAGATCACAATTAAAAGAACATTTCGATGAATATTCTTAAAAAAAGCCAGTGGAATTATCAACATGTACATAGCGAATTCATAATGCAAAGTCCAAAGACTACCATTGATTGCTTTTGGATATGGATTGTTTTCAAAAATATTTTTGATGGAACTTTGTAATTTAAACAAAGTTAAATTTTTAGGTAGGTAGGTGTAAAAATCTTTTTGATGAAATAGACTCATTGAGTCACTGATTAGTATTAAGGTAATTAATGTCAAAATCAGCATCAACAACAATCCAGGAAAAAGCCTCAACAGCCTCTTCCAGATATAATTAACTATTGATTTACTGTACCAAAGGCTTCTAAAAATTAAAAAGCCACTAATGATAAAAAAAATGTGAACCGAAAGATAACCCAAATCAATCTGTCCGGATGTGATTTTTAAAAAAAATTCTTCATTATTTGTAAGTGGAAATGAATGTGAAATGATGACAGTTGAAGAAAATATCAATCTTAAAATATTGAAATTGTTTTGTTTTTCATTAAACTCCATTCGCATTTAAAAAAATATATCAGGTTAATTGCTATACAGTAATGGCTTTAGAATACTGCCTGTAAATATATAGAAAAACCTTGTAAATACTTGCAGAATAAAGTAATTGCGATGAGCAAGTGTTTTGTGATAGATTTTTTGTGGCTGACCTATTTTGGATCACAAAGACACTTCCATAATTAATCAAAAAAAAGAATAATTATTTTTGTTTGTCTGCACTAAATATAACAGTTGAAAGCAGTAAAAAGTATTTCGGAAATGAGATATCATTGTCTGTTAACTGGTTAGCAGACGTTTAACTATTTAAAAATTTGTTCTTCTTAAAGGTTTTACCTACTCTAATTAAATACGCGTGATATGAACTAGGAATATCGTGTTGCCATTTAGGAAGTAGCAAAATGATTAATATTACATCAAGGTGAGAAATCATAGCCATGAATATTGCAATGTAAAATAAAAATCCAGCAGTACCAAAGCCAATAATTGAGGTAAAAGCAGCTAACAGAGTTAAGCCCCATATTTTAGATAAAAAAGCGTGTGTGCATGTTTCCTTTTTAAATTTTATTAAACTAATGATATAGCACATTGCTTCCATCACAATAACCATTAGTACATAATATTTTTGTTGTTCAATTACAGTAGGATATAATAACCAGGCACTAACTCCAATTGAAACCCAAAAGATCATATCAACCTGGCTATCTAATCTTCTTAAGCTTTCGGTTGAGCTATTTTGTTTTCTAGCAATAATTCCATCAAAAATATCTGTAAGCAAACCAAAGTACATAAGAATTACAACTATAAATGAGGCAGTTATGCCAAGAAAGTATGACAAAAGTAAAATTATTGGTGACAGTAAAAATCTAATTAGTATTAAAATCTTCGGTGTGCTCATAAATGGTTGCTAACGTGTTGGTGCTGTGCTAATTTTCTTTTTTACTTAATTTGTTTAATTTTTCAGAATAACTATCAAGTAAATCATTGATCAGTTTATGGTATTTACCTGTTTCTGCACCATTTCCGTCAGTATTAGTTATATAATATTTGCCTGTTTTTAAATCTTTGTTGAAATAAATCACTGAAAATAAACCAGGGTCACCACCAAAGTGCCCAAAATTTCCTGTTGGTCCGAATCCCATTGTAATTCCCATATTATATTCATCACTAAATTCACTCGAATTTCTTTCAATAAAATTATCAGCTTTTAATTGTTGAGTGTAGTATTCTTTATAACTTGATTTAGAAAGTAAAGTACCATTACCAACATAACCCTTCATCAATTCAAGTATATATTTACTCATATCGCTACTTGTGGTTAACATTCCTCCATCTGGATATGTATTTAATGAATAATACGGATACGGAGTGGTTTTATTTTGATAAGTGTGTGTGTAATTTGAGAAATCAATTGTACTAAAACTCCAGCCTGATGAATTCATTTTCAATGGTTTTAGGATATACTCTTTTGTGAAATTATCATAAGTTGTCCCAGTAGCTTTCTCTATAACTAATGCTGCGAGTGTAGCTCCAACATTTGAATAGTCATATATTTTTCCGGGTTTATTTTTAGAAAAAACTTCTCTATTATACCATTTTCCATTTTCATCAAGAATGTTTTTTAAAAATTCTTCTATAGATATCTTTTCAGATGGTGGACAAAATTTGGTAGGAGAAATGTCTATTTTTAAATTTTTAGCAAGATTATTAGTGTCTTTTAGGATTAATGTTCTTGTCATATATTCTTTAGTATCAATAATTGAAGAAGTGTGAGTTACCAAATGTCTAATAGTTATTTGATTTTCCGGGAATCTTGGATTAATAACTTTAAAAGGTAAGTATTTATTTATTGGGTCATCTAGGTTTAATTTTCCTAATTCTTGAGCCTTAAGTATTGCAATTCCAATGAAAGTCTTTGAAACTGAAGCAATGTTTTGAACTGTTTTATCTGTATATTTTAATTTGCTTTCTACATTTGCAACTCCAAAACCATTTTGATACAAAACTTCTTTTTCGTTTACCAAAGCAACTCCAAAACCATTAAAATCTGTAATCTTACTAATTTTAGTTAATTTTTCAGTGAGTTCATTTTGTGTTTTTATAAATTCGTCTGAATGTTTCTTTTCTTTTTTTGCGCAAGAAAATACAATGATTGAAAGAAGAAGAAAAGTTAATTTTTTTACCATTTTTATCGTATTTAAATTTCTGCGTAGTTTTCGGAAAGCATTGCCACCAACGTTCTCTTGTAAGGCGCGCGTTGCGGAACAGCGAGCCGAGTACGCTCGGCTAAGATAGAATTTCTACGTGAAAAACAAACTTCCGGCTAAGAAAATCAAGCCATGAGTTATGACCGCGGTTAGTGGTTGGCAGTCTTAATTTTCATGTAATTATCCGGAGTCATTACAGCCAATAAGCTATTTTTGAAATCTTTCGTATTTCTAGTTAGAATCAAATCTATTTCTTTGTCCAATTCAGCGGAATAGTTTTGTAGTGCATCTTCAAAATCTTTAAAATCAGAGTTCAGCGCCCGGACAATTACATCTTTATCCATTATTAATACTTCCGTAATTGAAACTAGTAATTTTAGTTTCTCGATTACTTTTTCATGCTTCGCTGTTTGTCTAAGTAAATAGTAAACATTGCTTATAATTACTGGCGTTACAAAACCTTTTATTTCTTTTGATTCGCATAATGATAAAATTTTAGCTGCATTTTCTGCGAACGGTTGTCTATCAAAAAAGAAATCAAGAATTATATCAGTGTCAATTAGTATCCTTGTCATTGATTATAGATATTTCTCAGATAGTCGATTAGATAATTCTTTTTTGTAGTCAAAATCTTTTGGAGCTGTAAAAGAACCTTTAAGAGATTTCACAATTGGCGTTAACTCGATTTCACTAGGATTATTTTCTTTTGTGAGAGCCTTGAGATAATTTTCAATTAAGCTTGACAAGCTACGCTCTTTATCTTTTGCATATCTTTTCGCTTTTTCAATCACGCTTTGCTCTATTGTCAAAGTTAACTTGGTATTCATGATTCTGAATTTTAAAATTATCAGGCAAATATATTTAGATATTTTTTTACGTGCAAATATTTTATGAAACGCACGTGTTTCTAGTTTGTTGCTTTCTGCTTGCCACTAACGTGTTGCGCATAGGCGAACGTTGCGGAACAGCGAGCCGAGTACGTTCCGCTAAGATAGAATTTTCTAGTGAAAACCAAGCTTCCGGCTAAGAAAATCAAGCCATGAGTTATGACCGCGGTTAGCAGAAGTTTTATTGCTCATGTCTAAAGTAATATATTTAATTCTTGATTATTTTTTTGTGAAAAATATTACTATCAATTGTTATTTCTAAAGCATAAACACCTGATTCGAATCGCGAAATGTCAATATTTCCATTATCCGATTTTAGAGGTACAGCCTTTCCCGAAAAATTGTAGAGAACATATTCCGGATTCCCTACCATTGAATGAGGAAGCGTTATCGTTATAATATTGTTTACAGGATTTGGGTAGATCTTTAAAGTATCTAAATCATTTGGAGACAAAGATAATTCTACGCATGGAATTTGCATCGCGGAAGTCCAATCCGAAAGTTTGCTTATCAGATACATATTGGTATCAGTAGCCATATATTCTGTGTCGTTGTCACTCAAATTGTTAATGTTTGGAATACCTACAGCCAACTGAACAGGTGACGTGGTAAACAAATAAGTACCCGCTGTTGCAGGATGACCGCTACCCAATTTTCCCCAGCCCCATAGAGTTCCGTCAGACTTTATGGCCAATGATGTTGAATTGTAAATTTGTCCGCCGATCACCGCAAAGGTTATACCTGATGCGGCAATTTTTGTCCACCCTGAACCTATGGGCACTTGTATTGGTGACATTTTATTTATATTCGTTCCATCACCCAACTGACCGTTGTTGTTCGAACCCCAAGCCCAAATTGTACCATTTGATTTAAGAGCGACTACGTGGTTATACCCGGCTTTGACACTCACCCAATCAGAATCTAATCCGATTTGCGTTGGGACTGACCGCGAAATAAGGTCTCCAGTACCCAGTTGCCCGATATTGTTGTATCCCCATGCCCAAAGTGTCCCATCATTCCTGATGGCAAATGTATTGTAGTAGCCACTGGTAACGGTAATATAAGATGCCTCACCAATTTTAGTTGGAACTAGCATATTTACATTGCTTCCAATGCCTAGCTGACCAATACTGTTATTTCCCCAGCCCCAAAGGCTTCCGTCCGTTTTGAGTGCAAACGATGAGACATTGCCGGCGCAGACATATGCCCAATCCGTATCGGTACCTATCATCGCCGGATCGTTTATATAATTATCAAAACCTGCCTGTCCGTTGCCCATTTGTCCGAAGAAATTATTGCCCCAGGCCCAAAGAGTTCCATTTTCCTTTAAAGCTAATACAGATGCCTTTTGTGAAATTGACTGCCAATCACCATCAGTATCGAATTGTGAGACGGTTAAATCTTGAAAATAACCGGCGTAAGAAAATTTCCAAAGAGTTCCGTCATTTCTCAAGCCAAACTCACCTGAATTCTTTTGCCAGCATTGTGCGTTAAAAGAAGATACGGACAGTAATATCAATAGGTTTAATAAATTTTTCACAGGTACTAATTTTTTTCAATATAAGGATTCATGATGAAAGTTGCTATTTTAGTTTTTCTATTACTTAAATGTAATTCCTTGGTTATGAGCTGTAGCTATTTTTACTATAGACAGTCTGATTATCTTTTCCTTGCTTTGTTATAAGATTTAATTCTGTCGCTTTTCTCAAATCTCTCGATGCAGTAGCTGTCGATATATCTTTAAAAGTGTTCATATAATCTTTTCTTGTAAATTGGTTTGATGAAATTTTTAAAAAATACTCAATCCTGTCCATTTCTCGAAGCGTGCGATTTTTAAAATTTAGAAGTTCAAGAAGCGATTGATCAATTACGTGCAACATATATTCAATAAATATAGTTGAGTTTCCAGCTTTATCGCTTAGTGCTAAAGATTCATAATATTCTTTTTGTGTTTTGTTGATTAAGGTTTCAAAAGGTAAAAACTCAAAAACCGGATATTTTTCCATTAGAATAATTGTTTGCCACAACCTTCCAATTCTTCCGTTTCCATCAAGAAATGGGTGAATGAATTCCATTTCGTAATGAAAGACACAACTTTTAATCAAAGCAATTTCATCTGATTTTTTTAGAAAAGTAAATAGATCTTTCATCAAAAAAGGAACATTTTCAAATGGCGGCGCAACATGCGCAACTTCTAAACCTTTTACAATCCCGACACTTTTATTTCTATATTTTCCAGGATTAGCAATTAGTCCTTTCATCATTATTTGGTGCGCATTTAGAAATGATTTTTCATCAGTGGCTCTAAAGCTCTCTAAATTTTCATATACTTTAATTGCATTGAGAACTTCGATTACATCTTTTTCAGGACCAACTACTCTTTTGTTTTCAATCAATGCCGTAATCTGTTCTTGAGAAAGTGTATTTCCTTCAATTTGAAGTGATGAATGAATTGTCTTAATTTTGTTTTGCTTGCGTAGAGTAGGAGATTGCTTATTTAAATAGTTAGCATTTACTTCTCCAATTTTCTCAGAAATTGAAGTTATTAGTTTTAAAATATTCTGTGTAATTTCATATGGCGGTTTCATTGATGCTATCATTTGATGCTACCAAAGATATGAATTGTATTCGGATTTCCAACGCTATAGCTCATAACGGTTTGCGGCCATATCTCGTGGCGGAAATGCGGGTCGCGTACGCTCGGCTAAACTAAATAAAAAACTTGAAAGCTGAACATAAAGCTAAGAAAATCCATCCATAAGTTATGACCGCGGTTAGCAGCTGGCGCTTCAATTAATTAATTTTTCTAATTTTTTAAATTCTCCATTTGCTCCAAAATTTTTAGTGTTAGTGATAGTCCCTTTTAATAAGTTTGTATTAAGACATCAGTTGGAATATTCAATCTGTCATGCAATTGTCGAATCATTTCAAGAGACAACTTTCTTTTTTTATTTAAGATTTCACTTGCTCTACTTTTTAGACCGACAATTTTTGCTAAATCAGTTTGATTATAACCTAATTGTTCCATTCTAAATTTTATAGCTTCAATCGGATCGGGTAAACCAATAGGAAAGTGTTCGTTTTCATATTGGTCAATCAAAATTCCAAGCACTTCAAGTTCATCACCTTCTGGCGAACCACTTTTAGCATCAAAAATTTCTTCAAGTCTTTCAAGAGCTTGATTGTAATCTTTCTCAGTTTTTATTGGTTTAATTTCCATAGCTATTAAATTTCGTTTGCATTAATCTTGTCATACTCAGAATGTGTTCCTATAAATCTAATCCAAACCATTTGGTAATCATAATTTATTTTAACAATCAGTCTGTAATTATTTCCTTTGATATTAAACACAACTCTATTGTCGTTCAAAATACTTGCGCTTGGATATTCTTTTTTGATTTGGTTTGGATTTTTCCATTCGGCATTGCTTGCTTCTTGAAACCATGATTTTAATTGTTGCTCACAACCCGAATGTGTTTCCCAAAAATCTCTCAATATCTTTTTCGCAATTACTCTCAATGTTCAAATTTTTGACGAAGATAACAAAAGTTCCCGATTTGGGAATAAAAAACTAAAATTTATTTTTGATTGCGATTTTTTGGCATTATCACTAACGTGTTGCGCATAGGCGAACGTTGCGGAAAAGCGAGCCGAGTACGCTCCGCTAAGATAAAGTTTTTACGTGAAAAACAAGCGCAAAGCCAACAAAATCAAGCAATTGCGCTTAGCAAGTATTAGGTGTAGTGCTAGTTTTTGAGTAACTTTTCTACTTCGATTTTTAAAGTCGGCAAATGATTAATAATTATTCCCCAGATAACATCATCTGAAATTTCATCATAACCATGAATAATTTTATTTCTGGCATCAACAATTTTTCTTGAATTTGAAATTTCGATTTCAGGATTCATTTTCAAAATTCTAGAAGTTGCTTCGCCAATGATTTCGATATTTCTCTCAACAGCTCTTTTGGTTTTTAGATCGTTTTGATAATATTGAAATAATTTACCTTCATTGAAAAAATCGTCTATTTCTTCAATTGAAGTTTTTATATCGTAAAGCCAAGTTTTAATATAATCATCCATAAATCAATTGCTTTTTTTCTTCAACAACCTTTTTGAAATACGGATTTTTTATCGCTTTTTCTTCTAATAAGTCAACTGACCTTTTAAAGATATTTTCTAGAGAAAATTTTAAATCAAAATAATTATCAGCATATTCAAGCAAATCAACATTTCCAAAACTAACGATTAAATCTACATCACTTTTATCATTAAACTTATCTGTTAATATTGAACCAAACGCATAAAGCTTTTCTACTTTGTGTGATTTACAAAGCGAATTAATTTGATTTATATTTTGATTAATTGTATTCATGAGTCAAATATACAAATCATTTTTAGTTTTTCGGTTCCTCTGAGAAAGCATTACACCTAACGTGTTGCGCATAGGCGAACGTTGCGGAACAGCGATACGCGTAAGCTCCGCTAAGATAAAATTTTCTCGTGAAAAACAAGCGCAAAGCCAACAAAATCAAGCAATGGCGCTTAGCAAGGGTTAGCAGCAGGACAAATTATATATTCTTTAATTTTTCAGGATTTCTACGAGTATCAAA
>JAIXSK010000023.1 GCA_027484725.1 Flavobacterium sp.
CTAAACCTCTTAAACTTTTTAAACTTTTTAAACCTTTCTAAACCTCTTAAACTTTTTAAACTTTTTAAACCTTTCTAAACCTCTTAAACTTTTTAAACTTTTTAAACCTTTCTAAACCTCTTAAACTATTTAAACTTCTTAAACTTTCTAAACCTCTTAAACCTTTCTAAACTTTCCTTTAAAGATTTTAGTTCGCCTCTCCACCAACAACCCGCTAACTTCCTGCAAACGGCGAACCAAATACACCCACGGCCAATTCTAACCAAAGCGCCAACAGTAAAATTAAAATAGCGCCTATGATCAGCAATCTGTCGCGCATAGAGCTCAATCGAGACCAAATCCAATCTGCTAAAAAAACTTGCCCATACAGCAAAAAGGCGGCAACTGCAAAATCACCCCAAGACCAAATGACTTCATGAGTCAACAACATGGCAACCATGGGTATAAACAACAAAACTGTAGCCAGCAACAGCAACCAGGTGAAAACATTTTTCTTCATCATTATTTGTTTTATGAATCAACGCCTATGATTAAAATTCATTGTTTGCCTACTAAATTCTTCCGCAGAATAATTGAATTCATCATTATCGTTATATTTACGGTCGTTAACAACTAAACTTCTTAAACCTTCTAAACTTTTTACTCTTTTTACACTTTTTACACTTTTCAACAATCATGTCCTCACACCACATTGTTCGCGACGATCAAGAACCCGCACTCATCATTGCCAATGGCGCCGAATGTCACCCGGAACTGCTCGGACAATTGCTCGAATGGTCGCCTTGGGTAGTGGTTTTAGATTCGGCTATAGAGCGTGTGTTGGCCTACAACATCAAAGTCGATGTGCTGCTGGGTGATTTTGACCACAACTTTGACCCAACTACTTACTTAGAAAGTCAGTTTCCGCTTGAAATTATTCACACGCCCGACCAAAACAAAACCGACCTCGAAAAAGCCTTTGATTATCTCATTGAAAAAGGATTTCCGGCAGCCAATGTGGTTTGGGCTACGGGCAAACGCGCTGATCACACCTTCACAAACTTAACTACCATTGCTGCGTATCGCGAAAAGATCAAAGTGGTTATTCATGATGACCATTCAAAAGTGCATTTATTGCCACGCTTGTATAAAAAATGGTATCCGGCCCAAACCAAACTATCTCTGGTTCCACTGGGGTTGGTAGAAGGCATCACCACGCACAACCTCAAATATCCGCTCAAAAACGAATCTTTACAACTGGGTTATCGCAACGGAAACAGCAATTCTGTGCTTGAAGACGGCTTGGTTTGTATTGAACACCAGAGCGGAGATTTGCTGCTCATGGAATGTGTAGATTAATTATTCTTTGACCACAATAATGGTAGCTTTAAAGCCGGTGCCCAAATTCCACTGATTGTTGGCAATTTGATTTCCTTTGTCGTCATAAATCAAAAACTGCGCAGTGTTTGGCCCCGAAGTTCCTTGGTTGAGCGCTTCAAAATCAATTTTATTAAATCCTTTGGTCAGCCCGAGTTGAATACCTCTGAAATCACCGTCTAAAAAGATCCGCTCCACTACAATTCGATCGTTGACCCACACGCGAATTTCGTCTCCGTCTACCTCACCAAAATCACGGCAACTTATTTTCACGTATTCTCCTTTGGTGGTATGATCGCCAAAATACTGATTCTTTCTATACATTTTTGAATCAAAACCGCCTTCATTAGGCAAAGAACCATTAAGTTTTTCTTTGTAGGCATCTCCTGGATTTCCGAAATTGTTGTTTTGCGTAAATTGAAGTTTCGGATCTTCAAGCAATGAAGTAGTGCTGGTCTTTGAAGTTTCTTTGGGCGGAAACATCGTCGGTTTGATTACTTTGGGGGTGTTCAGACCACTACCAGCGGGCGGCAGAGTACTGCCCAAGCCTGAAAATTCAGATTGTGCCTGAAGAGCCGTTACGGCCAACAAACATCCAAATACCCAAAAAAACTGATGCTTCTGTTTCATCTTTAAAGACTCAAAAAACCGAGCTAAAATTACATTATTTGCTTAGAGCCGAAAGCTTTTTATCATATTTTTATCATTTTAAGAACCTAAAAAAGTCCGTGAATCCGTACTTTAGCATCACTTAAATAAAACCTTATGTACGTGCCTGAAATTAAAATTTCTGAAGCAAAACTCCTATCAGACAATTGGTACAAATTGTACAAATACACCTTTGAATACCGCAAAAAAGACGGCAGCTGGCAAACACAACAACGCGAAGCCTATGACCGCGGCAATGGTGCATGCATTTTGTTGTACAATCGGCAGCAAAAAACAATCATACTTACGCGACAGTTCAGGCTTCCCACCTACATCAATGGAAATACCACCGGCATGATGATCGAAGCTTGTGCCGGTTTACTTGACCGAGACAATGCCGAAGATTGCATCAGACGCGAAACCGAAGAAGAAACCGGCTACAAAGTCAACGATGTGCGCAAACTCTTTGAAGTGTATATGTCGCCGGGCTCTGTAACCGAAACCGTTACTTTTTTTGTAGGTGAATATGCCTCAGACATGAAAATCAACGAAGGCGGCGGTGTAGCCTCAGAACAAGAAAATATCGAAGTACTTGAATTTGATTTTGAAACGGCCTATCAGATGATGGCCACTGGCGAAATCAAAGACGCCAAAACCATTATGCTCTTGCAATACGCCAAAATTCATCAGTTGATTGTTGATTAAAAAAAGACCGCTGCGCTGTTGGACACGGCTAAAGCCTATAGACACGCTGCGCTACAGAGCGCTTCGCTGTTAGAATTACGAATGATGCTTCAAACTAAACTTATTAAACCTTTTAAACTATTTTCAACTTTCCTAAACCTTTTAAACTTGTAAACAACAAACTTTGAAGTTTTAAATTTAATACCTACAAACGACATCTCACTTATGCCATTTCAAGTTATATCTGACTACCAACCCAAAGGCGACCAACCCGAAGCGATTGACAAACTCGCCCAAGGCATTGACCAAGGAGAAAAATACCAAACCTTACTCGGGGTAACCGGTTCGGGTAAGACGTTTACGGTGGCCAATGTGATTGAAAAAGTCCAACGCCCTACTTTGGTTTTGGCGCATAACAAAACGCTTGCCGCACAGCTCTATGCCGAGTTCAAACAGTTCTTTCCGAACAATGCTGTAGAGTATTTTGTTTCATACTATGACTACTATCAACCAGAGGCTTACATGCCAGTAACGGGAGTATTCATTGAAAAAGATTTATCCATTAACGACGAACTCGAAAAGATGCGTTTAAGCGCTACTTCAGCCTTGCTTTCAGGCAGACGTGATGTGCTCGTGGTTGCTTCGGTTTCATGCTTGTACGGGATTGGAAACCCAACTGAATTTCAGAAAAACGTCATCTCTATTGAAAAAGACCAAACCATTTCAAGAACCAAACTGTTGCACCAGCTGGTACAAAGCCTGTATTCGCGCACCGAAGCCGACTTCAACCCAGGTAATTTCAGGATCAAAGGCGATGTAGTAGAAGTTTACCCCAGCTATGCCGACGACGGGTTTAGGATACATTTTTTTGGCGATGAAATAGAAATGATTGAAAGTTTTGAAGTCAAAACCGCCCAAGTTATTGAGCGCTACAACCAACTCAACATCTATCCGGCCAATATGTTTGTGACCTCGCCAGATGTATTACAAGCCGCCATTTGGCAAATCCAACAGGACTTGGTCAAGCAAGTAGATTACTTTAAATCAATAGGTAAACACTTAGAAGCTAAAAGACTGGAAGAGAGAACCAATTTTGACTTAGAAATGATTCGAGAATTGGGCTATTGTTCGGGTATTGAGAACTATTCTCGCTACCTTGACGGACGCGAACCGGGCACCAGACCCTTCTGCTTGCTCGACTATTTTCCGAAAGATTATTTGATGGTGGTTGATGAGAGCCACGTAACTATATCACAAGTACACGCTATGTACGGTGGTGACCGAAGCCGCAAAGAAAACCTCGTTGAATACGGATTCCGACTGCCCGCCGCCATGGACAACCGCCCGCTCAAGTTTGAAGAATTTGAAGCCATGCAAAACCAAGTGATTTATGTATCGGCTACACCCGCCGATTATGAATTGCAAAAATCTGACGGGGTCTATGTAGAGCAAGTCATTCGCCCCACCGGCCTACTCGACCCGGTTATTGAAATCCGTCCGAGTTTGAACCAAATCGATGACTTAATTAACGAAATTCAAGAACGTGCCGAAATTGATGAGCGCGTATTGGTAACCACCCTTACCAAACGCATGGCCGAAGAACTCGCTAAATACCTCGCCAAAGTAGGTATTCGCTGTCGTTACGTGCATTCAGAAGTAGATACGCTTGAACGCATTGAAATCATGCAAGACTTGCGCAAAGGCCTATTTGATGTGCTCATCGGGGTCAACCTGTTGCGTGAAGGATTAGACCTACCCGAAGTATCGCTCGTAGCCATCCTCGACGCTGACAAAGAAGGTTTCCTGAGAAGCCATCGCTCGCTCACCCAAACCATTGGTCGTGCCGCGCGCAACCTGAATGGAAAAGCCATCATGTATGCCGATAAAATCACCGACAGCATGCAAAAAACCATCGACGAAACCCAGTACCGCCGAACCAAACAAATGAACTTCAACCAGACCAACAACCTAGTTCCGCAGGCGCTCAACAAAAAAATCGGAAACGTATTCAGCAAAATGCCGCTTATTGAAGCCGAGTTGACACTAGAAAGCTCCCAAGCGGATGAACCCATCCAAGAGTACTTATCGAAAAACGAAATCGAAAAACGCATCCGCGAAAAGCGCAAAGCCATGGAAAAAGCAGCCAAAGACCTTGACTTTATGCAAGCGGCTCAATTGCGCGATGAGATTAAGAGATTGCAGGAGCAACTGAGTGCCTGAGAAGCTGAGAAACAAAGAAACTATGTAGCTTAAAACAAACCCTATAACTCAAAACCCAGTGAAATCGTTATTTTTCTTCTGCACATTGCTTCTAAGTATCGCTCCGAGCATGTCGGCGCAACTGCTGCTACCCAATGAAACCAATCTTTTTTCGTTTCAAACCCGCCACCACAAAACGGTTACTTTGGCTCAAGACAAAGACCAAAAATATATGGTATACAGATTTGGAACTCCTGAAAAAATAGAACTTGAATATCCTGAAAAAGAGCCGAAAAGCTATAGCAAGTTTAAGTATTCATTTTATTTTAGAGGCGGCGGAAAAATGAATGAAGGCATGGACATCAACTTTGTATCTTTTGTGCAAGGTGAGTACAAATATGTGCTGTACTCGACTTATTACGCCATCGATGAAAAATCTGAAATTGGCATCAAAGTCATCAACCTCAAAACCAACAAAACCACCTTGATCAAAGGAAATTTAAAATCGCAAAAAGGCAGTTTGATTGACTTTAGATACAATGAGCTTTTAAGCATTGACGAGGAACTTTATGAATAAACGCGTTTTAAGAGTTCACGCACAGCGTAAAGTCGAGAAACAACGTCTAAACATTCACAACCACAAACGCTTGCCGGCGGTAAATAACAAACATCTGGACCCACCTACAAGAGTTTTGTTTATATTTACCCATCCACGCAATCTAATTATTTGATTTTGACCGAGCCTAAACCTTTAGCACCCAAGCACCGAGAACCCATTATTGACATCTTGCGCGGCTGGGCCTTGTTGGGCGTGGCCACTATGAACTGCGTGACTATTTTTGCCTGGAATACCCACGCGCAAGAGATCACCCCCAGCGTTTTATCAGAGCGTCTACAAAAAATAAGCGAAGCGCTTTTTGAATCCAAAGGATGGACTTTGCTGGCACTGTTGTTTGGCTATGGCTTTTCGGTCTTACTGCACAAAATCGAGCATAATGCACAAAACCCGTATCGGTTTTTTATCAAACGTATGTTTTGGCTCTGGGTATTGGCCTTGCTGAATACAGTTTTTTTTGGTGGCGATATCTTGCATGACTATGCCTTGATGGGGCTCTTGTTGCTGGGCTTTTACAGATGCAATACCCAAACCCTCTACAAAACGGCTCTGGCTATTTTGCTTTTGACTCCGGCCTTACAAGCCTGGCTCGGCAGCCAACAGCTGTTGTTTACCCCACAATACCGCGATGGGTTTTACGCATTGTATGACGCGCAAACGGTTTTCAAAAACATTCAGGCCAACTTTTATATGCGCTATCTCTGGATGCTCCGCCCGAGTTATTCAATCATCTTGCACCTCATACAATTGGGCTGTTTTATTTTGGGCATGGCCTTAGAGCGCAGCCGATTTTTTGAATCCCTAGCGCAACAACCCGCAAAACTGACTAAAGCCATTGTCTTGAGTATGATCAGCTCAGTGCTTTTATATCTGGCCCAACAAAACGCCGAAAACAACGAATGGGCTAGCGAAGACTACTACCGTCTGTATTACCCAACCATCTTAAGCATCATGACCTGCACCACAGCGATTGTATGTTGGCTGTACTACCAAGGCTATTTTAAAACGCTCTTTGCTTATCTGCAAATAACCGGACGCATGACCCTGACCCATTACCTAATCCAAAACATCTTGTGGTTTGCCATCTTGGTTTGTCTACGTCCTACTTGGAGTTGGGTGGGCTATTTTGGTCTGGGGCTTGGGGTGTTTGTACTTCAGTGCTTGACAAGCCGATGGTGGTTGGCGCGCTATCGCTATGGCATGTTTGAATGGTTGTGGCGGTGTTTAACGTATGGGAAATGGGATGACTTTAGAAGCTGAGTGCCTGAGCGGAATGATTAACGATTGTTCATTAACGATTTTTGATTTTTGAAGAAGCAGTGCAACCGAGAAACCAATAAAGGTTTAAAAAGTGTAAAAGGTTTAGAAGTTTAGTTTTATGCATTATTCGTAATTCGTAATCGGCTGATTGCCTGAGCTACTGAGTGCCTGAGATGCTGCGCTTTACGAAAGACACGTTTTTAAATGGGTATTCATCTTCCGGAATGTTTTGTTAAAACAGACGTTTAATATGAGGTTTAAAAAGTATAGAAAGTTTAAGAAGTTTAGTTTGAAGTATTATTCGTAATTCTTAATTAAAAATCTTTCTTCTTAAAGCGAAGCGGTCTATAGCATAGCGTGTCCTAAAGCGAAGCGGTCTGTAAACGCAGCCTGTCTTCTCATTCCAACGCAGCAGGAATCTCACGAACTCTCCTCTCAGGCACTCAGGTACTCAGCCAACATGCAACATAAAAAAATTATCTCGCTTAGAAAAATTATTAAATTTACCCCACGCCACTATATCATTACATCAAAACCGCTGCTTGAAAGGAGACTTTTGAGGGGTGGTTTTTGTTTTTTTGAGTTTGATACATGTAAATTAGTTACAGGCAAGCCATTTTGAAATACGAAACCAAATACGTATCTTTGAAAAAAAAATACGTGTTATGACCACTAAACTCACATTGACCGTAGAAAAATCCGTTATCGAGCGAGCAAAATCGTATGCAAAAAATACCGGAAGAAGCCTTTCAGAAATAATCGAAAATTACTTGACGACAATTACAAAAGAAAGTACCAACGACGAGTTATCACCTAAATTAAAAAAATTAGTTGGCGTTGTAAATCTTCCTGAGGATTTTGACGAAAAAGCAGAATTGCGCTCAGCATTGGAAAAGAAACATTTATGAAAAAGCTATTCTTAGACACAAATATTATAGTCGATCTAATTGCTGACAGGAAACCTTTTAGTAAATATGCTATTCAAATATTTCAGAAAGCGGAATTGAAAGAAATAGAACTTTTCACTTCGTCACATTC
>JAIXSK010000026.1 GCA_027484725.1 Flavobacterium sp.
GCTCCAAAGAGAACACCGGTTTCTTGGGTGGAAAGAATATTGGTATACACATTTGTTCCACTTCCTTCTACGGTTAGCAAAGAACTTCCGTTGGGTGTGATGGTTGAACTCCCGTTGAAGATGTGCACTTTCGAGGCGGGAGCAGAAGTCCCGATGCCAACCCGTCCGTTGCCTTTGAAACGGACATTTTCAGTAAATGAGGTGCTATTTCCGTAACCAAAAGCGATGTCGTCAGCGGCGATTCCTCCGTGAATTTGCATCAGGTAATCCTGAATTCCGATGCCATGATGGGCCGCAGCATCTCCGAAAAAAGATATTTTATCGCCCGTAGTCCAACCAAACTGCAAGGGAACCGTTGGCGCACTCACTCCGATGCCCACTTTTCCTGTGCGATACACATCGTCAGTGATAGCTGTGGGCGAACTGGTGGTTCCTACTTTATACCAATCTTTGTCTCCTTTGCCTGAAGACAAAAATCCAATCCAACTATTGGTTAGGTTGTCCCAATAATAAAACCCTGGAAGATTACTGCCGGAAGCCGTGGTTAAATAAACCATCATCCCTTGTTGTGCTGCCGTTGGATTGATTGCCGGAAAAGCATCTATGCGGGGTGTTAAAAAACCATCGGTGTTAGAGGGTGAAGATTCACTGGATGCTTTGACTTCAAAAACAGCACTTGGACTGGTTGTGTTGACACCCACCTGAGCAAAAGCAGCGGCAAAAAATAATAATGTTAATGCGGTATAAAGGGTTTTCATGGTTGAAATTTTGAACAAAATTCTGCTTTTAACTTGCCCTATATATGAATTTTATACCAACGACATTTATATTATACCAACGACAACATAAAACAAAAAAAGTTATATTTGGTCAACAAGTTGCCTATATGAAAACCTGGAATTGTCTTATTGTTGATGACGAAGATTTAGACCGATTGATGGTGGTTGCTTTTGCTAAAAAATTTCCGCAACTCAGTCTGATAGCCGCCTGTAAATCTGCTGAAGAAGCGCTCGAAGTATTGCAAAAAAATACGATTGACATTCTTTTTTTAGACATTGATATGCCCAGCAGCAGCGGGGTGGATTTGCGCAAAAAAGCCATGGCAGTTCCCGTGTGCATTTTTATTACCGGACATGCTGAATACGCTGTTGAGAGTTTTGAACTTGACACACTTGACTACATTATGAAGCCGCTTAAATTTGATCGTTTTGAGCGCGCCATGCAAAGAATAGAGCAGTTTTTAGAAATCAAAGAGAAAGCAAATTTGTTTGAACTCAGCTTTGGTGAAAATGCCATCTATGTCAAAGAAGGAACTGAAAAATCAAAAGTGAATTTGTATGACATTTTGTATTTAGAGGCACTAAAAGATTATACGCTTTTGGTCACACCACAAAAAAAACATTGCGTCTGGTCAAATCTTGGTTCACTGATCAAACAAGAACCTTTTCAATCTTTTACGCGCGTTCACAGAAGTTTTGCCATTCAGAAACAATTTGTCAAAAAAATTTCTGCCCAAGAAATCATCCTAAGCAACAATACAATGATTCCGGTTGGCAGAAGTTATAAAGACATTATAAAAACCTTATTATGAAGTTTTTAGGATGTTTTTTTCTGTTTTTCTCTTTGGGATTGTCGGCGCAAAAATCGACCCCTATTGAACTGGCGCTACAAACGCTCCAAAAAATGAAAGAAGACACCCTCAAGGTAAATCATCTGAACAAAATAAGTGGCTTCTATACCGAATCAGATTCTGCAAAAGCGATTTTCTACAGCAAAGGAGCACGGTTGCTTTCTCAAAAACTCAAATGGGGGTTGGGCGAAGCAAAGTCAAACTTCTCTCTGGGAACTACCTACAGCAGTCATTTTAATTATGATCGCGCAATAGCTTATTACAAACAATCTCTCAAAAATGCTGACGAGCCTTTAACCAGCAAGGTATTTCAGGGTCTCGGAGGGGTTTACATTTACGAAAGTAAATTTTCTGAGGCACTTGATTGCTATTTCAGAGCGCTAAAAATAGATGAACGCTATAAAGATCAAAAAGGGATAGCAAAAATATCTGCCAATATTGGATCCATTTATTACGGAATGCATCATTATAACAAAGCCGTTTATTACTTCAACAAAGCCGCAATAACTTATCAAAAGTTAAACAACGCGAGTGATTTGGCTATTGTTTACCGAAACATCGGAAGCGTATACAACAGTATGAGTCAAATGCAAAAAGCGATTCCGTATTTTGAAAAAAGCTTTGACTTGAGCAAAAAAATCAACGATACTGGTTTGCAAGCGCGCATTTTATCTGACTTAGCATTGACCTTTTACAACCTTGAACAATACAACAAAGCCATAAGCTATAGCATGTTTTCGCTCAAAACAAAAAACTTCCAAGACAAACAAGTTATTGCATTTAACCACGGTGTAATGGGTGATTCTTATATTGAATTGGCTGCCGGCAAAAATGACCCTGCCTTGTTAGACAGTGCCGGCATACATTTAAATGCTGCGATTACCTTGCACAAAGAGCTCAAAAGCAGTCGTGATTTGGCTTATGACTATTCGAGTCTCACACGGGCACTCAAATTAAAAGGCGATTACAAAAAAGCTTTGGAGTCATATGAAATTGCTATGGTTTATGAAGATTCCGTTTTCAATTTTGACAACAAAGAAACCATTAAAAACCTTGAAGATAAAAGAGCCATTGAACTGCGCGATCGCGAAATCAAAATCAACAAACTCAAACTTGAAATCAAAGAAAAGCAAAAATGGATATTGGTTACCGGCATGATTTTACTTTTGATTGTGGGAGGAATGCTTTGGCAAAAAAACATTCACCGCAAAAAAGTAAACCAAAAACTCAAAAAACTCAATGATGATTTAGCACAGAAAAACACCGAACTGGACCAAGCCAATAAAATCAAAGCTTTTTTCTTTAGTATTTTGAACCATGATTTGCGCAGTCCGGTGTATCAGTTGATTCACTTTTTAGAACTTAAAAACGAACATCCAGAATTACTTGATGACCAACAACAAAAAATCATTGAACAAAAAACCAGAGCTTCTGCAGAACATTTGGTTGCCTCCATGGAAGATATGTTGCTTTGGAGCAAGAGCCAAATGGAACAGTTTGAACCACAGCCAGAATGGGTTTCTGCTGCTACCCTTTTGAACGAAATCAAGCAATCATTTTCAGGATATGAACCGATAAAATTCAGCTTTGAAAACCTTGAGCAGATTTCGCTTTACACAGATGTAAATTATCTCAAAACCATTTTGCGCAACCTAACTGCCAATGCTGTAAAAGTGCTCGAAAAAACAAACCATCCAAGCATTGTTTGGAAGGTATTTCGCGAAAGTAACAAAGTAGTTTTTAGCATCACCGATAATGGCCCGGGGGCAGAAAAAACTCAATTTAAAGCCTTGTACGATGACTCAGAAGTTATTGGCATTAAATCCGGACTCGGCCTGCACGTTATTCGCGATTTGGCCAAAGCCATTCAGGCAGAAGTAAAAGTTGAAACTAACTTAAATCAAGGCACCACCATCAGCATTTGGATATAAAAAAACCCGGACGAACCGGGCAATTTACTGAGTTTTCTTGTATTACAACAATGCGTTGAGGCTATCTGCATAGGTTTGTTTCGGAGCAACGCCCACCTGACGACCGACTACTTCACCGTTTTGAAAAACCAAAACCGTTGGAATATTTCGCACACCGTATTTGGCGGCAAATTCTTGGTTGGCATCAACGTCTACTTTGCCAATCACAGCTTTTCCTGAGAATTCTTCGCTGAGTTCGTCAATGATCGGACCAACCATTCTACACGGACCGCACCATGCTGCCCAAAAATCAACCATTACGGGTTTATCTGATTTTAATACTACTTCTTCAAAAGTAGCATCGGTTATTGCTAATGCCATAAAATTATTTTTAGTGAATTGTCTGCCAAAATTAGAGATTTATTTTCAAACGAAATGCTTCTCAAATTAGTTTTAATTATTCAGATATTAACACAGACTATTTTATATATTTGGGGATTCCCAATCCAAATTTATTCTTGTTTACAAAAAATAAGATGATTTGGTGTGGGGTTTTTTTATGCTTAATTGTTCTGTAATTTGGTGGGATTTTCCCAAAATGATAACCTCAAATAATGAATAAAACGATGAATTTAATGAAAAAAATGGTCGCCTTGATTGCTCTTTCAGGGCTGATGTTTTCGTGCAACAACGATGCAACCGAAACACCCCAAAGTACAAACAATTCAAAAGCACTTGCCCGGACAACAACACCTAAGCGTTATTTGTTTGATGCCACCAAAGCGCAAACGGCCGGAAACGCTGATTGGGTAATTTGTGAAAACACCAGCGGAACACCCTTAAGATACCCAAGTCCAACACAAACATCAATTACAGCAACCACTACTGAAAGCTACTGGCGCGGGGGCATTTCTGCTTGGGGGGTGGCTTTGGCCAAAGAAGGTCATTATGTTGAAACGCTTGCTCCGGGTGCTGCCATTACCTACGGAAGTACCACCAATGCGCAAGATTTATCAAAGTTTGATGTGTATGTTATTGACGAACCCAACATCGCTTTTACAGCGGCACAAAAAACGGCTATCATTAACTTTGTGAAAAACGGAGGCGGGTTATTTTTAATTGCTGACCACACCAATTCTGACCGAAACAACGACGGTAAAGATTCACCTATGATCATCAATGATTTGTTTACCAACAATTCAGTGCAAGCCAATCCGTTTGGTTTGGCTGTTGAATTGACCAACTATTCTCAGACATCATCTAATGTGTTAAACGATGCGACCAACACAATTCTCAACGGAATGGCCGGTGCGGTAACGCAACTTAAGTACAGCGCAGGTGCTTCAATTAAAGTAACTACTTCTGCCAACAGTTCAGCCAAAGGTTTGATCTGGAAAACCGGTCTCGCCAAAACCAGTACCACCGGAATCATGGCTGCTTCAGCTACTTATTTCAATGGTCGGGTGTTTTTGTTGGCCGATAGTTCTCCGGCCGATGACGGAACCGGAAACCCAAGCGACACGCTTTACGCCGGTTGGACCGAAGTAGGGGGAAACCACGCCAGACTTCATTTGAATGCCTCTTATTGGCTCGCCAAATTGCAATAAAAACAAAGCCGGATTTTGCGTCCGGCTTTTTTATTTAATTGAGTTTGTAATTAAGTTGCATTTTATCGAGTTCTTGCAACAGCTCTTTAGAAATTTTTATTTTGAGTTTTCTGCTCGGCATTGAAAGTTTGGTCACTACTTTAATTTGCTCAACTTCTTGTGGGGCTGACGCTACGATTTCTTCTTCGATGAGCATTTCAGCATCAGGGTTATCAAGATCATCCCCGTCAACGCTTACTGACGAAACCGCAACTACAGCTGTAGGAACCGGTTGTTCTATTTTTGCTTTTACTTTCTCAACTTCAAGCACTTCAAAACTAACCTGATGTTCGCCTTTGTTGGATTGGAAAAGATTTCCGAGTACACCAATCATTTCTTGCTGCAATTCGTGTATGTTGAGCTGAATGGATAATTTCTTGGCAAAAGTGGGCAATACGTCTGCCAATAATTTGACTTCTTGAAATGATATGCGCGGCTCAGATTTTTTGCCGGTTTCTCTATTGATCCAGCCCTCACGCACATTGATTTTAAAAAACAAAAACTGGTTGTTGACCAAAAAATGTCTGAACTTGAGGTATTCCTCGTCAAAAATTCTGAATTCAAAACTCTCATCGTAACCCTCTAAATTAAAAATCGCCCAATCTTTTCCGTTTTTCCCGGTGCGGTATTGCACACCGGTCACGATGCCGGCAAAAGTTAGATTTTTACCCACAAAAGACTCTAGACTTTTAAGCTGATTGAGTCGAACATTACAGAAATAGCGTATCTCATATTGGTAATCATCAAGCGGATGCCCCGATATATACATGCCCACCACTTCTTTCTCACGAGCAAGCTTTTCCATGGTGTTCCAATCATCGCTGGGCGGCACCACAGGCTCTGGAATTTGTACATCACTGCTTTCACCAAACAAACTCACTTGTGATGAATTCTCATTTTCTTGAAATTTTGAACCATAACGCATGGCTTTTTCCAAAAATGTCACACCATCAGTATCTACATGAAAATACTGCGCCCTTGAGACACCTTCAAAAGAGTCAAAACCTCCGGCCAAAGCCAAGTTTTCAAAAGTTTTTTTGTTGGCTGCGCGCAAATCAATGCGTTTGGCCAAATCAAAAATAGATTTGTAATTGCCTTTTTTGCGGTTGTCAACAATGGTTTCCACGGCATTAAGCCCGACGCCTTTCACAGCACCCATGCCAAAACGAATGGCGTAGTTTTCATTTACGGTAAACTTATAAAACGACTCATTCACATCTGGCCCTAAAACTGCAAGCCCCATGCGTTTACATTCTTCCATAAAGAACGAAACCTGTTTGATATCGCTCATGTTGTTAGATAAAACAGCCGCCATGTATTCAGCCGGGTAGTTGGCTTTCAAATAAGCCGTTTGATAAGCCACCCAGGCATAACAAGTTGAGTGTGATTTGTTGAACGCATACTCAGCAAACGCTTCCCAGTCTTTCCAGATTTTTTCAAGTTTATCCTCCGGATGCCCTTTTGCCATGGCTTGCCCAATAAATTTAGGCTTCATTTTATCAAGTACATCGCGTTGTTTTTTCCCCATCGCCTTGCGCAAAACATCGGCATCGCCTTTAGAGAAATCGGCCAATTTTTGCGACAAAAGCATTACTTGCTCCTGATAAACCGTAATTCCGTAGGTGTCTTTGAGCAATTCTTCGCAAGCCTCAAGGTCATATTCTATAGGCTCTTCGCCATTTTTTCTGCGGATAAAACTCGGAATGTAGGCAATCGGTCCCGGACGATACAGCGCGTTCATGGCAATCAAATCGTTGAACACGGTTGGTTTGAGTTCCTTCATGTATTTCTGCATCCCGGGGCTTTCGTATTGAAAAATCCCAACCGTTTCGCCCCGCTGAAAAAGCTCATAAGTTTTGACATCGTCTATCGGAAATTCATCCGGATTGAGCTCAACACCTGTGCGGTATTTGACGAGTTTTACGGTGTCTTTGATGAGCGTTAGGGTTTTGAGTCCCAAGAAGTCCATCTTGAGCAAACCCGCGCTTTCAACCACTGAGTTGTCAAACTGCGTGACAAACAAATCTGAATCTTTGGCGGTGGCTACCGGAACAAAGTTGGTAATATCACTCGGGGTAATGATGACGCCACAAGCGTGGATTCCGGTGTTGCGCAAATTGCCTTCAAGCACACGCGCTTGTTGAATGGTCTCGCTGCTCAGATTGCCTTCATTAGACAACGAAATCAATTCTTTGATTCGGTCAAAATCTTCGGGGCGCAACACCTTTTTAATCTCAGGTTCTTCTTCTTTGAGAAATCTTGACAAACTCCATTTAGACGGAATCATGCCCGGCAACAACTTGGCAATTTTGTCGGCTTCAAAAAGTGGCAAATCAAGCACACGGGCTGTATCGCGAATGGCTGATTTAGCGGCCATGGTTCCATAAGTAATGATTTGCGCTACTTGGGTTGAGCCATATTTATTGATGACATATTCCATGACTTTGCTGCGCCCCTCATCGTCAAAGTCAATATCAATATCGGGCAACGACACACGATCCGGATTCAAAAAACGCTCAAAAAGTAAGTTGTACTGCATTGGGTCAATATTGGTGATGCCCAAACAATAGGCCACCACTGAACCTGCCGCCGAACCACGGCCCGGACCAACTGAAACACCCATGCTGCGCGCTGCGGCAATGAAGTCTTGTACAATCAAAAAATAGCCGGGATAACCCGAGTTTTCAATGGTGGCGAGTTCAAAATCAATGCGCTCTTGAATTTCAGCAGTTATCTCTGTATATCGACGTTTAGCACCGGCATAAGTCAGATGATGTAGGTATTTATTCTCGCCGCGTTTGCCTCCGTCTTGTTCGTCTTCAGCCACGCGGAAATCATCGGGGATTTCAAATTTGGGCAACAAAACTTCGCGTGTTAAATTATACACTTCGGTTTTGTCAATAATCTCAGCTATGTTGGTAATCGCCTCCGGTAAATCAGCAAAAAGTGCTTTCATCTCCTCGGCCGACTTAAAATAGTATTCCTGATTAGGCAAGCCGTATCGATATCCGCGACCGCGACCTATGGGCGTATTTTGTTTTTCGCCATCGCGCACACAGAGCAAAATATCGTGGGCATTGGCATCTTCTTTTTTAATGTAAAAAGTGTTGTTGGTCGCTACGAGTTTGATCTGATGTTTTCTGGCCAAAGCTATCAATCCTTCATTGACGCGGTTCTCATCTTCTTGTTGGTGGCGCATGAGCTCAACATACAAATCATCGCCAAATTGTTGTTTCCACCAAAGCAAAGCTTCTTCGGCTTGGTTTTCGCCCAAATTGAGCAATTTATTGGGCACTTCACCGTATAAATTTCCGGTGAGCACCATTAAATCTGATTTGTATTTTTCTATTACAGAACGATCAATACGCGGCACATAATAAAAACCATCGGTATAAGCAATGGACGACATTTTGGCCAAATTGTGGTAGCCCTGTTTGTTTTTGGCCAAGAAAACAATTTGGTAACCATTGTCTTTTCTGGATTTATCTCGATGATCATCACATACATAAAATTCACAGCCTACAATAGGTTTGATGGTTTGCTCGGTGGGTTCTTCGCCTTTTTCAAGAGCCGCTGCATTTTTGGCTTCGGCCGATTTATTGTGGTTGAGAATATCGCGCACAAAATGAAAAACCCCCATCAGATTGGCGTGATCGGTAATGGCCACCGCGGGCATTTTTTGCTCAATGGCTGCTTTGACCAGTGCGGGCACACTGATGGTAGATTGCAAAACCGAAAACTGGGTATGGTTGTGCAAATGAGCAAAAGCGGTATCAACCAGCAATTGCTTGTTTTGCGAAAATTCTTTAGGCGTAACCGGAGCCGCTGATGGCCCGCCCATTTTTTGTCGCAACGCTTCTGAAGCTTGTTTTAAGTTGACATGCTTGAGCCCAACAGCTTCCATCGGGCGTGGGTTTTTGAGTTTGAATTGCTCTAGGTAATCATCAGAAACACCGAGTTCTTTGGTGGTAAAAATGCCTTGACGAACCAACTCCAAGAAACAACGAGCAGTAGCCTCAACATCGGCCGTGGCATTGTGTGCTTCGGCAAATGGAACCCCGAATAAATAATCATGTAATTCTGTGAGTGTTGGCAATTTGAATTTTCCGCCACGACCACCGGGCAATTTAAGCAAATGAGCGGTAACTTCAGTACAGGTATCAAGTATCGGCATCTCAGCCATAGGCGATGCAATGCCCGCGCGATAAAATTCACACCCCATGATATTGACATCAAAACCTAGGTTCTGACCCACAATAAACTGGGCTTGCGTTAGTACAGCATTGAATTTTTCTAAAACGACAACAAGCGGTACTCCTTGCGCTTGGGCTAGTTCGGTAGAAATTCCGTGCACGCGCTCGGAATCATATGGAATATTGAAACCGTCTGGTTGAATGAGATAATCTTCGTGAGCAATGATTTTTCCATACTCATCGTGTAACTGCCAGGCAATTTGCACACAACGAGGCCAGTTGTTAACGTCAGAAATGGGTGCATCCCAACGCTTAGGAAGCCCGGTGGTTTCGGTGTCAAATATTAAATACATGCGGCGCTGATTTGATCAAAAAACGAACTTCAAATTTAATCGATTTTAACCAATGAATACGGGCAAGTTATCAACAAAAAAGCCCGACTCATTGACCGGACTTTGTGATTTATGAAGTTAGATACTTTATGAATTTTTGGCCACTGAAGGATTTACCACTATAGAACGACCTTGAACAGTGGCGCCGTTGAGTTGGGCAATAGCCATAGCTGCTTGGTCTTCATTGGGCATCTCTACAAACCCGAACCCTTTGCTTCTTCCGGTAAATTTATCAGTAACAATCCGTACTGAATCAACCGTGCCGAAAGCTTCAAACGATGCGCGTAAATCTGATTCCTGAATACTAAACGGAAGGCTGGCAACAAAAATATTCATGTGGTCTTTTATTAAAAAATCTTGACGCAAAGGTAGTTGATTTATCTTGTGCAGCCAGACAAAACATCATAAAAAAACCACCACGTTTGTGGTGGTATATGAAGCGTTTAGAAATTACTAGTTGATTGGAACGCGGTAAAAAACTCCGTTCTGAAAATAAACTTCTTTTTGCGCCAAAGATTCAGGGTCTGTATTGACCGCTTTAAATCTGAATGTTCCCGAAATGGTTGAACCATCATATTGTGAAATCACTACTTCACCATCACCCACTCCTATAGCTGTTTCATAGGTATACAAATTTGAACTATCGGTTAAAGTGTAAATAGCCTTACGAGTCAAGCTGGTTCCCAATGGGTAAGTTACATAAGTAGCGGGGTTTTTAGAGTCAATGGGCGTAGACGGAGCAGGCAATTTCAAGGCAACTGTTTCATTCAGTGTTGAAGCTTGGATGGTGAGTTTATTCCCAATTTCCAGGGTTCCCTTTACATTACCACCTTGCCAAAAACCGTTGTCTTTATCTCCTTGAAAAACCGCGTAATTATTGACCTTAATATCTTCTCCGCAAGACACCATCGAGGCAACTATGGTGAATAAAAAAAGAAATTTTTTCATTATAGTTTTTGAATTTGAAAAACAAAAATAGCTTTTTAAGTCATATATCCGACTTTTATTTCAAAAAAAATAAGCGATTTGAAAATGTCTTTGAAGGCAGTCCCAGAAAACACAAATAAAAAATCAAAAAACCGCTAGATTTATTGAATATTAATTTTATCTTTGCGCCCTCAATTAACCGAGGTCGAGTACCTCAATTTTAATCACTTAAGATTATGCCAGTAAAAATTAGATTACAAAGACACGGTAAAAAAGGAAAACCTTTTTACTGGGTAGTAGCGGCTGATTCCCGCTCAAAAAGAGACGGTAAATACCTTGAAAAATTGGGTACTTACAATCCGAACACGAACCCTGCCACCATTGATTTGAATTTGGAGAGCGCAGTACAATGGCTTCACAATGGTGCACAGCCTACAGATACTGCTAGAGCCATCCTTTCATACAAAGGTGCTTTGTTGAAACACCACTTAGACGGAGGTGTTCGCAAAGGTGCTTTAACACAAGAGCAAGCTGATGCTAAATTGGCGGCTTGGTTAGAGTCTAAAGTAGCTAAAGTAGATGCTAAGAAAGACGGTTTATCAAAAGCGAAAGCCGATGCTAAAGCCCAAGCTTTGAAAGCAGAAAAAGAAGTCAATGAAAAACGCGCCAATGCTGCTGTTGAAGCTGCCGCTGCTGCTGTAGCCGAAGAGGCTGCCGAAGAAGCTGCTGTTGAAGCGGTTGCTGAAGAAGCTGCTGAAGTAGTTGCAGAAGAAACTGCTGCTGAAGAAGCTCCTGCTGCTGAAGAAACAACTTCTGAAGAAGCTGAAGCATAATTATTGCTGCGATAATGCGTAAAGAAGATTGTTTCTATTTAGGTAAAATCGCGAAAAAATTTAGTTTCAAAGGCGAAGTCTTAATCTATCTGGATACCGACGAGCCCGAGCTATACGAAAACATGGAATCAGTGTTTGTTGAATGCAACAACCATTTGGTTCCATTTTTTATTGAACATAGTTTGTTGCATAAAAATGATTTGTTGCGCGTGCGTTTTGAAGACGTAAAAAACGAGCAAGAAGCCGATGAACTCTTGGGTAATTCGGTGTATCTACCGCTCAAGATGTTGCCCAAACTCACCGGGAATAAGTTTTATTTTCACGAAGTGATTGGTTTTGAAATTGAAGACCAACGTTTGGGTGTTTTCGGAATCATTCAAAGCGTCAATGATAGTTCGGCCCAACCGCTGTTTGAGGTTAAAAACGGCGATGTTGAAATTCTTGTTCCCATCATTGACCATTTCTTAGTCAAAATTGACCGCGCCCACAAAAAAGTCTTGATGAACTTGCCCGAAGGTTTGGTGGAGATGTATCTTTAACAGACTGTAAGACCGTAGATTTTTAAGATTTTTCAGAAGCCGGGAACCTGCTGTTCGCTATAGTCCTCGCTGCGCTGCGGGCTGCCGCTACCATCAGGGCTAGGGGTTTAGTGTAACCTGAAATATTTGTTTAAAATGAGGCATTTTGAAGATACCTCAAGTCCACTGGACTTGTTCCTCTTAATATGCTGCGCCAATTGACTGAAGCTTGAGTCAAAGGGCTAGGGCATTTCATTAATAACATGCACATCTTACAGTCCTAAAATCTTAAAATCCTACAGTCCTAAAATCCAATTCCCATGTTCCAATTCAAACAATTCACCATCCACCAAGACCGCTGCGCCATGAAAGTAGGCACCGACGGCGTTTTACTCGGCGCGTGGACACCGCTGGAGCGCCAACCTTACAACATTCTCGACATCGGCACCGGCACCGGCCTCATTGCGCTGATGCTGGCCCAACGCTGCGATGCGGAACAAATTGATGCGCTCGAAATAGACGAAAACGCCTACGAACAAGCCGTCGATAATTTCGAAAATTCGCCTTGGGGAGATCGTTTGTTTTGTTTTCACGCGGGCTTGGATGAATTTGTTGACGAACCCGAAGATGAGTACGACTTGATTGTTTCCAATCCGCCATTTTACGCCGAAGATTACAAAACTGATAATGAACAACGCGATCTAGCGAGATTTCAAGACGCCTTGCCTTTTGAGGATTTGGTAGAAGCTGCCGATTTGTTATTGTCCGAAAACGGAATTTTCGCAGTCATTATTCCATTTAAAGAAGAAGCCAAATTCATCAATTTGTGCGCGGAAGCCGAATTGCTCCCCGTAAAAGTTACACGTGTCAAGGGAACGCCAACTTCTGAAACCAAGAGGAGTCTGTTAGCTTTTAAACGCTATGAACTACCGGTTTTAACCGCTGATGAACTCATTATTGAAACCGCTAGACATCAATACACGCCCGAATACATAGCCCTTACTCAGGATTTTTATCTAAAGATGTAACCTAACATAAAAGCTATAAAAAACCCAAGCCAACAATACTCCAAAGCATGGTATCATTGGCCTGAGCGTTCAATTGCACCATTGAACTTCTATCTATTTTTGATTTTTTCAATCTCTGAAAGAATGTAATCTAACTTTTCTTGTTGCGCTGCAAGTTGGGTTTTCAAAACTTCGTTCTCTTGTTGCAGCTTTTGGTTTTGCGCATCGAGTTCTTGAAGCGCATTGATTGAAGCTATGAGAATCGGATGCAAATCAAAGTTCAAATAACCATCAGCGTCAGTGCCTACAGCTTCCGGGAATAATGGCTGAACTTCTTGCGCCAAAAAACCATAAGCCTCTTTGCTGAGTACTTTGGGGTCAAATATTTTCTTATCGGTATTTTTATAATGATACCGAACAGTTCTCAATTGGCGAATCTCAGACAGGCCTTTTTTATAGGCACCATGAACCTCTTTGAGCCGAGCATCTGAAGGAATTGTCCAGGTATTTGAAGTAGGTTTGCGACCTTCGTTGAGCGAAAGTTCAAACTGTCCGCCCGGTGCTGCGGTTCCGATGCCGACGTCACCTGCCGAAGTGATGGTCATGCGCGTAGTATTTCCTCCGGCTCTAAACTGTAACCCGAGTGTGCTTCCTACGTTATTGGCTATGATGCCCGAATGTATGGCATTGAGATTAGAGCCAAACAAAATGCCGGTTTCACTCGTGGATGGCGTTAAAAAATGCTGGTACGTTGGGCCGTCACTTTCCAAAACAATATCAGAACTTCCTAGTGGTGTGCCGCCACTGCTTCCGGTAGAAACATGCAAAGCGCGTAATGGCGAGCTGGTTCCAATACCTACATTGGTAGACACCAAAGATCCGTTAACGCCATTTATGCTACCCAAAACTAGCGAATTACTGGTATTAACTTGTGCTAGATTTCCTATGGCTGTGGCATTAGTCAAATTCGCTGCACCTACATCAGCGTTAAACCCGAGCAGTGTATTTCGAGCTCCAGAGGTGTTAGTGCTTCCCGATTGATTGCCTACAAAAACATTAAAACTTCCCGTCGTATTCTGACTGGCAAAAGCACCTAAAATCAAATTGCTATTTCCGGTATTATTCAACCCTGCACCATAACCCATATACGAATTACCACTTCCAAATGTGCCGTTGCCTCCGGCCAATCGTCCTAGAAAGGTATTGTCATCACCTGTAGCATTTGCAAAACCTGCTCGTTCACCTATAAAAGTATTGTAATCACCTGTATTTACTACACCACTATTGTTTCCAAAAAAAGTATTGGTTGATCCTATTCTTCCCGAAAGAATATTATTTCTTCTAAAAACTAAGTCTACATTGTCTGTTGTTCCTATGAAATTGGTTGTAGCATTCGTACCTGTATTTCCTAACAAACCCCAAGCATTGGCCGATGCATTTTGCCAAGTAGCGGTTCCATTACCATCAGAAGTTAAAACTTTGCCGGCGGCTTGATTGCCATCGACCATACGGATGTTGCCAACTACATGTAGTTTTTCTTGGGGTGTTGAACTGCCAATACCCGTATTGCCATTTTTTAGGACAACCATTGCATCACTGCGTTCGGAGGTATCCACCAGATTATTATTGTTTGCATCGGTTGCATTGCCAATAACAAACAATCTATCGGTTGCATTTGCAGCAGTAAACTGTATATCACCATTTAGTGAGTTTACATAATCAGTAGCACCTATACCAATAACTACTTCTCCAGCACTTCTTGCTGTGTTACTGTTGCCAAAGGCAGTCGAAATACTTCCGCTTGCTGTACAAGACAAACCAAACGCTGTGGCCATTTGGGTGCTGGCTACGGTAAATCTACCAAATGCTGTAGTGCAGAAAGCACTGGCAAGACTTTGATTCCCAAAAGCGGTTGCATTATTACCCGATGCTATGGTACTTTGCCCAAATGCCATAGTATACAAGCCACTTGCTGTTGTATTAATACCAAAAGCCACTGATTCTTCTCCAATATTGCTATCGTTCCATTCTGTTCCAAGAGTAACCCTTCCTGCCCTAAAAGCGGCTTTTCTTGGATTCCAAACCATTTTAGTCCCAGCTCCGCTCAGGGCAAAAGCACCAAATCCAACAGTTCCTGTAGACACCAGTCCATCAGCCCCAGCAATCGTAACTGCGCCTGTATCTGCCGTAATGGTTCTACCCAATCCCGCGCCACCAAAATCATAAGCTTGGTCAAGGGTGCCTGAAGTATTACTTTGTAAATATTCTTTGGTTACCACAGCTTTTCCATCTGCCGCTGAAATCATCGCATTGGTAGTAGATGGTAAGCGAGTGAGACCATTTTTTAAAATAATCATAGCGTCGCTGCGTTCGGCAGTATCAACAAAAAAATTGGCGTTGGTGTCAATGGCATTTCCAATGACAAAAAGGCGATCGGTGCTGTTGGCTGTTCTAAATTGATTGGCTCCATTCGTTGAAGGAGTATAGGTGGTGGCACCAATTCCAAAAACAGTTTCTCCATAACTAGAAGCGATACCAGAATCTCCGAAAGCGGTTGAAAGATAACCATTAGCTTGGGTAATGAAACCTGCTGCAAAGGTGTGGGCATTGGCTGATTTAGTACCTAATCCAAACGCTGTAGCATCAGGTCCGCTGGCTTCAGAAGACCAACCAAAAGCCGATGAATACGAGCCGCTGGCAACTGTTTGACTTCCAAAAGCAACAGATTCAAATCCTAAATTCGCGTCATCCCATTCGTTGGCATTCACTCTACCAGCTCTAAAGGCTGCTTTTCTAGGATTCCAAAACATTTTGGTTCCGGCACCAGTTGGCGCCAATGCTCCTGAGTTATAGGTGCCGTTTACTACCAAACCGTCAGTTCCGTTAATGGTTACAGCGCCGGCATCGGCTGTGATGGTTTTTCCGTTTCCGGCACCGCCAAAATCATAGGCTTGATCGAGCGTTCCGACATTAGCTCCCATGATTGGCTTCCAATCAATTGTTGTGTTATCCCAATAATAAAATCCGGGCGCATTAGTCCCTGAAGCCGTGGTTAAATACACCATCATGCCTTGCTGGGCCGCCGTAGGATTTGTAGCCGGAAACGTGTTGACTTTGGGAATAATCAATCCGTCGGTATTGGCCGGAGCAGCTTCATTGCTGGATTTGATTTCTAATTGGGCGTTGGGTGTGGTGGTATTGACACCTACTTGTGCACGAAGGGAAAGCGCACACAAAAGCGCAGATATAGAGAGCAAAATTCTAAAGTTCATACCTAATTGTGTTCTGTTTTGAGAATGAGGTAAAATTCTCTTTTTCAAGACTTTGCCGCAATACGATATTGAGCGTACACAAAAGTGTCGTTCAGCCGATTTTTTAGGTTGTTGGCCGATAATTAAATAAAAACATACGCCAAAGAGCGTATATAACTACAAAGGAAGTTCTATGTTTACTTGAAAACCCGGGCTTTGGATGTAGGTTACTTTTCCGCCCAAGTCTTCGATGCGGTTTTGGATGTTTTGCAATCCGTTGCCAAATTGGTTTTCACGGGTCATGCCGGCTCCATTATCACAAACAGTAATCAATAGCTTATTGCGCTGCGCCGAGAAAACTACTTCAACGCGTGAGCATTGCGCATGTTTGAGCGAATTGTTGAGGATTTCTTTGAGCGCCAAAAACAAATTCTTACGCGTTGTTCCGTCAATTTTATGATCGGCCAAAGTGCCTAATTGCTGCTGAAAATCAAAATCAACTTCGGTGCCTTCAAACCAGTTTTCGGCATATTGCAAAAAGTAATCGGTAAAGTTGCCCAAAGTGTTTTGCTGCTCGTTGAGCGACCAAACAAAAGTGCTCACACGCTGAGAAATATCAGAGGCCGTTTGGTTGATTTTCTCTGAAAGCAATTTGAGATTCGGCTCATGAGCGGTTTGCTTTTGCAGCAAATCTGAGTGAATCAATATGCTCGATAAACCGCTGCCGATATCGTCGTGCAAGTCTTTGCTGATTTCGTTTTTCTGATGCAAAAGCGTGAGGTTGACTTTGTTGCGCCGACGAATGATCACCACGGTTAAAATCAGCGCCAATACAAAGAAAATCGCCATCAAAAGCTGAAACAAAACAATGTCTTTTTCTTTCTTAAGTCTTTGCACTTCCAGCGAAAGAATTTTGCGTTCGTTTTTGATGTAATCTTTGGTAATGCTTTGCAAAAAATAGTTGTTCAAATCAGATGTTTGCTGATTGAGTCGAATAATTTGATTGAGGATGTAATTTTCTTTTTCAGGCTGATGACCTTTGTAAACGAGCAAAGCTTTTTCAAAAAACAATCTTCTAAAAGCCAAATTGATGGTCTTGGTTTGCATGAGTTGCAACCCGAGTTGATAGTAATAATCATCAGACAAAGATGATTTTGCGTTGCATTGCATTAAAAATCCGTAACCAATGAGTTCTATGTCATAATAGGCGCTGTTGCGGGCCGAAGCTACACTTTTGCTAAAGTAATATTGAGCACTATCGGGCTTATTTTGGTATAAATAAATCTCGCCAAAGGTTTGCTCGCAATTCGGAATTCCGCGACGGCTGTTGGTTTTTTGTGCAAACAAATAGGCCTTGCGATTGTAATACAAAGCCGAATCAGGCTCATTGATTTTGAGTTTTACCTGCGCTAAATTGTTGGCAATGTGATCCGGATGGATAACCGTTCTTAAGGTTTGTCTCGGATGAGCCGGATAATAGTTTTTGGCCAAATGCAAACTGTGTTCTGCCCGGGTATATTCTTTTAATTCCATCTGATTGATGGCTCTGAAAAAATAACCATCGGCTATGAGTAAAGGATCGTTGATTTTTCGGGCGGCATCAATGCTTTTTTGCGCCTGACTTTTACCAAATTCATATAAACTGGTATAATAAAACACTTCCGATTGCAAACTGTTTAAATAACAGCTCATCGTATCGGTCACTTGTAAATCCGTCAAATCTTGTGTGTAATTGAGCCATTTTTGCGCCACGTCCATCTCATCTTTTTCTAAGAAAAGTTCGGCTTTTGAAAAGGCTTCTTTGATTTTTTGCTGCTGTGTATGGATTGCCTTCTGACTCCACAAAGACAGAAAAGACAAGCTCAATAAACCCGCAAAAAAACTTTTCATTTATCGTTTCAGATAAAGATTAACCGCCTCCACCCGCGTATTGACGTGGAGTTTTTCATAAATATGTTGGATGTGTTTGCGCACGGTTCCCAGACTAATGTCCATTTCGCGCGCGACTTCTTTGTTCATTTTGCCTTGGGCCAAAGAATCGAGAATTTCTTTCTCACGGCGGGTGAGTTCTTCCACCGATAAGTTTTTGGCTGCCGACTTTGAAAAACTGGCCACCACTTTTCGGGCGATGCTTCCGGTCATCGGGCTTCCGCCATCAAAAAGTTCGTCAAGTGCTTTAATGATTTTGGCCGGACCGTCGGTTTTGAGAATATATCCGCTGGCACCAGCTTTAAGGCTCTGAAAAATTACTTCGTCTTCTTCAAATGAAGTACACATCAAAAACAAAAGCTTCGGATGATCAAATTTGAGTTTGCGCACGCATTCAATTCCGCTGCTGCCGGGCAAATTGATATCCATCAAAACAGCATCAATGGCTAAGTCTGGAATACCTTGAATTGCTTCTTCGGCATTTTGAAAAGCAGCGATTAATTCATAATGATCGGTATACTGAATCATGAGCGAGAGAGCTTCGCGCAAATCGCGGTCATCTTCAACCAAAGCAATCGGACGTTTCATTTGTTTATTTTTCAGCAATATTAAAGATAGATTTTTTATTGTGAAATACGCCATTGCGCGTAATAAAAAAAGCCTCCCCGAATAGAGAGGCTGTTGTAAAAACCTTAAAAAATAGGCTTTGATGATCCTGTTTATTGCACTTTTTGCTGAAGCATTTTGTTTTGCAAAACCATCATTTGGGTTTGAATCAAACGGTTGATCACCTCGGGCACACGTTGTTTTTGAACTTCTGACAAATCGTCGAGTTTTAGACTTCCGCCGGGCGCTGATGCATTGTATTGAGCAATCGCCTTTTGTGCTTTTTGTAAATTGAGCGCTGCTTTTGATTCAGCACCAAAATAATCTTCGGCCGAACCTTCAGTAATGTATTTTCCGTGGGCTATATCTAACTCGGCGCCTCCGGTTTCACATTCAATCAGGTATTTTTTAAGGTCTTGACACACATCGTAGATTTCGTTTCCGGTCATGTCAGCCGTATCACTCATAACTAATTTTTGATTTTGCAGTTTTTGCGTTTGCAGAATTTGTTCACTACGCAGAATTGATTCGGTGGTAGCCGCATAAATATCTTGTGAGGCTTTGGGCGAACGCACCAAAATCAAGATCAAAGAAGCGGCACTCAAAATAATCACCGACGAAACAATGGTATTGACTTTGGTTTCGGGCTGGCGAATTCCGGTAAAAAAATACACCGGCAAAAACACGAGCAATAAAGCGCCAAAACCAACTACAATGAGCATGTTGGCTCCGGGCCAATGCATGACTTTAAAGATGAGCCCAATACTCATAAGCATACCACAGAAAGTAGCAATGCCTGAAATAGCCTTTTCGCGCAGCGTTTTGTTTTCTTTGATTTTGAGCGTAAAAAGCAATGGTAAAAAAACAAAGTTCAACAAAGCAACACCCAAAACGAGCAAAACAGCCGCGCCGGGTAAATGCATAAATTTTAGTGTGAGTCCAACCACCAACAATGCGGTGAGTACTCCGCCTGAGAGCAACATTATTTTTTTCATGAGATAGTAATTTTTAAAGGTGAGTAGGGCGATTGTTTCTTCTTCAATCTCCTTAAGTTCCCGTTTGTAAAAATGCTTGATCCGCTGCTGATAAAAAGCTTCAAAATCGTCTTCGGCGGCAAGTTCGTGCTCAACCACACAACAAATGTGATCGAGCAGATCTTGCTGTAAACCTTCTCTATGGATTCCTTGCGCCAGGAGATCCCGCCGAATAAACTCTATTTGCTCATCGGTTAACAAATACATACCTTAAAGTGTTTGTGGTCTGAGGTCTAACAGGAATTTCATGGTTTCAATAAACTCAGCCATTTCGCTGATTTTTTCATCGATTTTAGATTTGCCTTTTGGGCTCAGACTGTAATACTTTCGGATGCGTTTGCCGACAAATTCGGTTTCTACGGTGACCAGGCCTTCGGCTTCCAAAGCGTGTAAAGTCGGATAAAGCGCGCCTTCGGTAATTTGAATTCTATCCGAAGTAAGCTCTTTGACACGCTGGGTAATCTCGTAGCCATACATCCGATGGTTGGCTTCAAGCTGCTTGAGCACAATGGTTTTTAAGGTTCCTTTGATGAGTTCTGAAGAAAATATCATAACGGGCATTTGTTTTGTACAACGCAAATATACATAAGAATATTATGCATTAAAGATTTATGTATAAATTTTTATTTAAAAAAAAGTAAAACATTATTTACAAACCTGCAAATCAACAGCTTAAACAAATTATAAAATTTTCAAATCCGTTGATAAAACCTGAAAAACTTGCCACGAAATCGCTTTCGTAGCCTTGCAGAAAGTATTTTTCTATGTACATTTGCGCCGATTAAAAACCAATATCAACTGATATGAAACCAGATTTATTTCAAGCTCCAGATTATTATCTTTTAGACGAATTGCTTACCGATGAACACAAATTGGTGCGCGATGCGGCCCGCGAATGGGTCAAAAGAGATGTTTCGCCTATTATTGAAGATTATGCACAACGCGCCGAATTCCCAACCCAAATTATTGGCGGATTGGCCGAGATTGGAGCTTTTGGCCCTTATATTCCGCAAGAATACGGAGGTGCCGGTTTAGATCAAATTTCATACGGATTGATTATGCAAGAAATTGAGCGTGGCGATTCAGGTGTTCGTTCAACAGCTTCGGTACAATCATCCCTAGTAATGTACCCGATCTGGAAATACGGAAACGAAGAGCAACGCAAAAAATACCTCCCGAAATTGGCTTCTGGCGAATGGATGGGCTGTTTCGGGCTGACCGAACCCAACCACGGTTCTGATCCGGGCAGTATGATTACCAACTTTAAAGATATGGGCGACCACTACTTGCTCAATGGTGCCAAAATGTGGATTTCAAACGCTCCGTTTGCACAAGTAGCCGTTGTTTGGGCCAAAAATGAAGAAGGACGCATTCACGGATTAATCGTAGAGCGCGGCATGGAAGGTTTTACCACGCCAGAAACGCACAACAAATGGTCATTGCGCGCTTCGGCCACCGGTGAACTTATTTTTGACAACGTAAAAGTTCCTAAAGAAAACTTACTCCCGAACAAATCAGGTTTGGGTGCTCCGCTGGGTTGTTTAGATTCAGCGCGTTACGGCATTGCTTGGGGCGCGATTGGTGCTGCCATGGATTGTTATGACACGGCGCTTCGTTATGCCAAAGAGCGTACACAATTCGGAAAACCTATTGCAGCCACGCAATTGCAACAGAAAAAATTAGCCGAAATGATTACCGAAATCACCAAAGCACAATTGCTTACTTGGAGATTGGGTGTGCTCAGAAACGAAGGCAAAGCCACCACAGCACAAATATCTATGGCCAAACGCAACAACGTGGATATGGCGATTAACATCGCACGTGAAGCGCGTCAGATTTTAGGCGGAATGGGCATTACCGGTGAATATTCCATCATGCGTCACAGTATGAACCTTGAATCGGTGATTACTTATGAAGGAACCCACGATATTCACTTGCTCATTACCGGCGCTGATATCACAGGTTACCCGGCATTCAAATAATATCATAAAAACATCTGGAAAAAAAGGCTTCTCACAACGGGAAGCTTTTTTTGTGCCCAATAAAAAAGGGAGCGCCTATCAAAAGCAACTCCCCTTTTTCCCCATAACAAATAGAACTATCGTTTATCGTTTTAACTTTCTGCAGAAAGCTAAAAAGATTGAGTATAAAAGCTGTAAGCGGGCTCAGGTTTTATGTCCCAAATTAATTCCTTGAACCGAAGCTTACAACAAGATTTAAGAACGATTATTTTCTGAATCAAAACTATTTATTTGCTTTTTAGTTTGAAAATTATTGCGGTATTTAACTTGATTTTGTAGGTAAACATTTGACTGATTTTCATGATGATATCAGCGCTTTTACCGATAAAAACGTTAGACTCGTCGCAATTTTTTCAAAGGCAATTATATTATAATTAGCTTTGACCCACTTTAAACAAACATGAGCAAAAAAACCCTAACCCTACTGTTGCATTTTTTTGGCATTTTGGCCTTTTTGTGCATTCCGATATTCTCTTCGCCTGATTTTACTTGGGCTTTTGACTTTTTACACATCCAAGGTTTTCAGAGAGATTTTACCAGTTATGTTTTGTTTGTGCTCTTTTTTTATGCCAATTACTACCTGCTTATTCCGCGTTTGTATTTTGCAGAGCGAAAAAAAATGTATTTTCTGACTGTTGTTCTTTCGTATGTCTTGCTCAGCGCTATCAACAAACTTTTGTTTTTTGGCTTCGAGCCGCATCATTTGCCGATGCATCAACCGCACAGCCATTTTACGTTTCAGCATCAACCGCTGAACATGCCTATCGGCAGTGACTTCTTTAAATTTATTTTGGTGTTTTTACTGTCGTTTTTGTTTCGCATCAACAATCGTCTGACCGATATTTACGAAGAAAAACTCAAAGCCGAAGTATCGTACCTTAAGGCGCAAATCAACCCGCATTTTTTGTTCAATACGCTCAATAGTTTATATGCTTTGACCATCCAAAAATCTGATGCTGCGCCTGATGCCGTCATCAAACTCTCAAGCATGATGCGATATGTGGTCACGCACAGTGATTCAGATCGCGTTCCGTTGCAAAAAGAGATTGATTATATAGCCGATTACATCGCCTTGCAACGCCTGAGAATCTCTGAACCCAACAACTTGATTTTTGAAGTAACCGGAAATGCAACAGATAAATACATTGCGCCTTTACTCCTGATTCCTTTCATTGAAAATGCTTTTAAATATGGTGTAAACAGTGAGCAAAACTGGCATATAGATATCCGCATTAAGATTACGGACGATGATTTCAGCATGTTTGTCAGCAACCAAAAAGTATCGGTGCCCATGCACGAAGACGGAAGCACCGAACAAGGCATTGAAAACACCTCTCAACGACTCGAACTCATTTATCCCAACAAACATCAACTACAATTAACCGACTTGCCCGACCGTTATGAAGTTGATTTAAAAATTCACTGGTCATGATTCGTGCTATTGCCCTTGACGACGAACCGCTTGCGCTCAAAGTTATCGAAGGCTTTTGCGCGCGCATTGATTATATTCAGCTTGAGAAAACCTTTACCAAAAGTTCTGAAGCACACAAACACTTGCGCAAACAACCCGTTGATTTAATTTTTCTCGACATTCAAATGCCCATGCAAAACGGGCTGAGTTTTTATGCCGACATTGAACAAAACTGTCAAGTGATTTTTACCACCGCTTTTAGCGAATATGCCGTCGAAGGTTTTAATGTGAGCGCGACCGATTACTTGCTCAAGCCTTTTTCATTTGAACGATTTGCCCAAGCCACTGACAAAGCCAAACAAAATTTTGATACACATTATAAATTTCCAAATACCGAGGCTCAATATTTATTCATTCGCGCTGATTATAGTTTGAATAAAATTCTAATTTCAGATATTTTATTTGTCGAAGGTTTGGACGATTACCTCAAAATTCACATCCGCAACCAAAAAACCATAGTGGCGCGCATGACCATGAAATCTATTTTAGAAAAATTGCCTGCTACTGAATTCATGCGGGTGCACCGCTCATTCATTGTTCCGCTTTCGGCCATTGAAAAAGTGCGCAATAAAATCATTTACATTGGCGATGAAGAAATTCCGGTGAGCGCAAGTTATGAAGCGGCCTTTCAAAAAGCCATTTCCGGAAAAAAATAAATATGGGTGCGCAAATTTTTAAATCCGCATGGCGAACCGTTGCTCAATCTGACGAAAGTTTGACCCAATCGGTATTCATGAACTTGGCCGAAATACCAACCAATATTACCCAATTAGACGAAATATTTCTTCAACCACAAACAAAATACACCTTCGCTTTAGCTGAAAAAAGTGCCTGTTGGCTATTGCCTTTGGCAGGAGCTATTGATTTTGTTCACCATGAGCTCGAAGGATTCGTTCATATTGGTCAATTGCAAAATATGGCAACCGAAACATCGAGCCACTGTATCATTTCAAATCCGTACGCCAATGATGCGGTTCATTTTTTAGCGATTCAATGCCCTGCAAACGCCAGCAAAACTGAACTTTTTGAGTTTGACTTATCGCAAGCAAATCAAATCATTCCGATTTTAAAAACGGATGATTCCAAAATATCCATCGGACAATTTGAAGGTCGCGCTGAAGAGGTTTATCGATTGCTTTCTGATCAAAATAGTTTGATGGTTTTTGTTGTGCGCGGTGCATTTGAATTGCACAACCGATTGCTCGAAGCGGGCGACACTTTACTGCTCAACCAAACCTATGAGGCTGAATTTGAAGCGCTTTCAAACAATGCGTTGCTGCTTTTTATTGAAACCTTTACCGCAAAAAATTAATCGTTTACCTCTTTTGTTTTGGCTGAGTAATCAAAAGCAGTAGGTTTGATTTCAAATCAATCTAACGGCTCAAATTATGGAAAGAAAAGAATTTTTAAAAAAAGGAGTTGGCCTATTAGGGCTAGCTATTGTGGGGCCTTCGTTGCTCAAAGCAAAAAATACTTCCGATGAAACTTTGGTCTGCTCGGTGACCAATTCAGAAACAGCAGGTCCGTTTCCAACCATTAATCCGTCTTCACTGACCAGTGCAAATATCATCAGTGATCGAACCGGAATTCCGCTCACCATCAATATCACCATCAACAACACCAACGCAAACTGTGCAGCGCTTCAAGGTGCTCTGGTAGATATTTGGCATTGCGATAAAGATGGTTATTATTCAGAATATGGGGGTAGCGGCATGCAAAGTGTCAACTATACTGCGGTGCACTTCTTGCGTGGTCGACAAGTAACCAATGCCAACGGATTGGTCTCTTTTCAGTCTATTTTTCCGGGCTGGTATACCGGACGCGCTACGCACATTCACGTACACATTTACAACGCCAGCGGAACTTCATTATTGGTCACACAAATTGCTTTTCCGGAGGGAACCAACAGCGCTGTAGCTCAAGTCAATGCCTCAACGGCCAACGGTTATACCAAAGGCATGAACGGCTATACTTACAATGCCAGTGACAATGTTTTCAGTGATGGAGTGACCAATGAACTCAGCACCATCAGTGGCGACAACACCAATGGCTATACGCTAAATCATACTATTTATGTGGCCGGACCAACGCTAGGATTAGATGAAATGAGTTTTGCACAAAATCAAGTAGGGCAAAATTTCCCGAATCCGTTTAGTGAAACAACTCAAATACCGCTGCAACTAACTTCAGCTTCAGAGGTTTCGCTTGAAATTTTTGACATGACCGGACGACGCATAGCTGTTCCGGTACAAAAAAATCTATCTGCCGGTATGCACCAAATCAGCATCAATCGCGCTGAATATGCCCTGAGCAGCGGATACTACATTTACAAAATTACGATAAACAACGACCAAGGTGTTTACACCCAAAATAAGAGGATGCTCATTAAATAGGTTTGTTTAATGGGTTAGTTTAGTGAGGAAAAGCGGGTGAAATTCACTCGCTTTTTTTATAGATGAAACCAAACAATTATTAAAAAAATAATAAATTCTTTCTACAAACAAAGAGTTCTGATTGAGCTGTTTAACTTTACCACTTTCACGGCACTAATCTATTGATGATGAAAGTAATTGGTACTTACTTGTTGTCTTTTTGGGTTCTGATTCTCGTGTGGAGTTGCGATCAAAGCACCACCGCTCCGGTTTATTATCTACCCGACACTCCAAAAGAAATCAACTATCTGGCCTTGGGCGACAGCTACACCATTGGCCAAAGCGTTTGCACGACCTGCCGTTTTCCGGAACAGCTCAAAGCGCGATTAGAACAAAACTTTCCCGAACAGCCAGTATTGCTGCAAGTCATTGCCAAAACCGGTTGGACCACCACCAATTTGCTTTCTGAAATGAATGTAAACAATCCTTCAGACCAGTTTGATTTGGTTACTTTACTCATTGGAGTCAACAATCAATACCAAAACAAGCCTTTTTCATTGTATGAAAATGAGTTTCCGCAATTGGTCAACAAAGCCATCGCCTTGGCCAAAGGGAAAAAAGAACACTTATTGGTGGTTTCAATCCCTGATTATGCCTACACCCCGTTCGGACAAGGCGCGGTGAACATCTCAACAGGCATAGATCAGTACAATGCTTTTGCCGAGAACTATTGCACACAAAACGGAATTGTTTTTATCAACATCACCGACATCACGCGCTTAGGCTTACAACAACCTGATTTGGTGGCCTCAGACGGTTTGCATCCGTCGGAATTGGCCTATGCAAAATTTGTAGAAAGAATTTTTCCAAAGGCTATAGCTGCCCTTGAACATTAAAATTTAAGCTTCCGGTGCCAACGCTATCGCCAAACCGTCTAAATCCTCGGTCAGGTGAATCTGACAACCCAATCGGCTGTTGTCTTGTACGTTAAAAGCCTCCCAGAGCATGGCTTCTTCATCGGGGTTTTTCTCGGGCAGCACCACATCATTCAAAACATAACATTGGCACGACGCACACATGGCCATTCCGCCGCAAATGCCAATGGTTCCCTCGGGCGCCAATTCATAAGCGCGCACCAGTTCCATAACGTTCATGTTCATATCAGTAGGCGCTTGCACACTGTGCGTCACGCCTTCGCGGTCGGTGATGTGTAGGGTAATATCCATGCTTTTTTATTTTTCCTGAAGCTGTTCCGGCTGTTCGCTATATCTTTTGCTCTGAACCCCAGAACAAAAGGATGCTGCTGCCATCCGGGCTAGGCTTCGCTTCTATTAGTCAATTGATTTCACGACCGCTTTTTCGGCTTCTTTTCGGCTGCCGTCAAAACCGTCCACGCCCGATACGGTGGTATATTTGAGCACATATTTCTTGCCCGGGTTCAAACGCTGATACACGCTCTGACACATCAAAGTTGCCTCGTGAAATCCGCACAAAATCAGCTTGAGTTTGCCCGGATAGGTATTTACATCGCCAATGGCATAAATTCCCGGAATATTAGTTTGATAATCCAGCGCATTGTTGACTTTGATGGCGTTTTTTTCAATCTCTAAACCCCAGTGGGCAATGGCGCCGAGTTTGGGCGTTAATCCAAACAACGGAATAAAGAAATCGGTATCAATTGTTTGTATTGCACCATTAATATCTAAAGTCAATTGTTCTACATGACCGTTTCCGGCAATACCTACCACCTCAGCCGGTGTGATCAAATTGATTTTGCCGAGTTTTTTGAGTTCTTGCACTTTCTCAACCGAGTCTAAAGCCCCGCGAAACTCATTGCGTCGGTGTACCAAAGTAACTTCAGCAGCTACATTTGACAGAAAGATGCTCCAATCAAGCGCCGAGTCACCGCCTCCGGCAATCACGATGCGCTTATCGCGAAACAATTCCGGATCTTTGACAAAATATTCTACGCCTTTTTCTTCGTACCCAGCAATGTTTTCAATGAGTGGTTTGCGCGGCTCAAAAGTGCCCAAACCGCCCGCAATGGCAATGGCTTTGGCTTGGTGTTTTGTGCCTTTATTGGTGGTGACTACAAAACTGTCGTCTTCTAATTTTTCAATGGTTTCGGCCGTTTCTCCTAAAGTAAATCCGGGCTGAAATTGCTTGATTTGTTCCATCAGATTGTTGACCAAATCGCCCGCCAAAACTTCGGGATAACCCGGAATATCAAAGATGGGTTTTTTGGGGTACAATTCTGCCAATTGGCCTCCGGGTTGCGGCAAAGCATCAATCAAATGACATTTGAGTTGGAGCAAACCTGCTTCAAAAACAGCAAACAATCCGGTTGGGCCGGCGCCTATGATGAGAATATCGGTTTTGATCATGTTCTTGGGTTTCAGATAAACGTTGTACCGCGCAAAATTCTGCAAGTACAACCGAATGAAAAATGACAAATGTCACACTTGTAACACTTTTTTGCGTGAGGGATTGCAACGGTATCCTTTTGTTCTGGGGTTCAGAACAAAAGATAAAGTGAAAAGCCCGACCCTTGTTGGCACGCCATACTTTTAAGCCACATTGACAACTGACTCAATCTGCGGCGCAAACTTTTTGATGGTCGTTTCAACACCGGCTTTGAGCGTCATTTGGTTGACACTGCAACTGGTGCAAGCGCCTTCGAGTCTGACCTTGACGTGTTTGCCTTCTTCTATAGATACCAAGGTGATATCGCCGCCGTCAGAATTCAAAAACGGACGAATTTCTTCGAGCGCTTTTTCAACATTGTGGGTTAATTCTTCTGTAGTCATATTTTTAATTTGGAAATTTGGAAATTTGAAAATTCAGGTAACAGCTATCGATTGCATTTCCAAATTTTCAAATTATCTCATTGTCTAATTTTTTTTTACAGCCGAGCAACCTGCCATCGTGGTGATTTTGATGGCCTCGGTAGGCGGCAAATTTTCGTTTCGGCTCACCACTTCTTGTACGACGTTGCGTGTGATGTCTTCAAATACTTTTTCAATAACCGAAGCGGTTTGCAGCGCCGCAGGTCGGCCGTAATCACCGGCTTCGCGAATGCTTTGTACAATGGGCACTTCACCCAAAAACGGCACTTGTAAATCTTCGGCGAGGTTGCGCGCGCCTTCTTTTCCGAAGATGTAATATTTGTTTTCCGGAAGTTCTTCAGGGGTAAAATAAGCCATGTTTTCAATGATGCCCAACACCGGAACTTTGATGCTGTCTGACAAAAACATCGAAACACCTTTTTTGGCATCGGCAAGTGCCACAGCTTGCGGCGTACTCACCACTACTGCACCGGTAATCGGCAATGATTGCATGATGGATAAATGAATATCGCCGGTGCCCGGTGGCAAATCAATCAATAAGAAATCAAGTGGGCCCCAATCGGCATCAAAAATCATTTGGTTGAGCGCTTTGGCCGCCATGGGTCCGCGCCAAATAACGGCTTGCCCCGGAGCTGTAAAAAAACCTATTGAAAGCATTTTGACTTCATAGCTTTCTATCGGTTTCATTTTTGAACGACCCTCTACAGTAACTGAAAGTGGTTTTTCGTTTTCAACATCAAACATAATCGGCATCGACGGACCATAAATATCGGCATCGAGTACACCAACTGAAAAGCCCATTTTGGCCAGGGTAACAGCCAAATTGGCGGTCACAGTTGATTTACCTACGCCGCCTTTGCCTGAAGCTACCGCAATAATATTGCTGATGCCCGGAATGGCTTTGCCTTTGATGGCGTCATCTGCTTTTTCAGGCGTTTCTACTTTGATGTTGACTTTGACCTGTGCCTCGGCCGAGACCAGGTTGTGAATGGTTTTGCGAATATCGTCTTCAGCGCGCTTTTTAATGTGCATGGCCGGGCTATGCAAGACCAATTCAACCACTACTTCATTGCCAAAAGTAAGCACGTTGGTGACGGCTCCGCTTTCGACCATATTTTTCCCCTCTCCGGCCACCGTGATGGTTTCAAGGGCGGCCATGATGGATTTTCTGTCTATTTTCATTTTGCTGCGTTAAAATGTATTTCAGCTTAATTTTTATTTAAACTGATTTTAGACGGCAAAGATAATATGAAATGTTGTGAAACAAGGGTTAATGAATTGAAAATCTTTATAGCACTTTTGCGAAAAACTTTAAAGCGTTTGCCCTTGCATGAGCTTGATTTTAAAATCAGTAAACTGAATCATGAGCTGGTTTTTAAGCTGATCAAATTGTGCATTGAGCCACTGGTTTTTGACCGAAGCAAACACGAGAGCATCCATTTTTCCGGAATTGAATTTAGCTTGAGAAGTTTTGAATGAAGCCTCAGCCCACTGAGTGACTTGATCAAATTGCGGCCGAAGTTGTTCAAAATTGGTCTTTTTTTGCGCTTCGGTATCGAGCTGATTTTTGAGTTGTTGCTTGGCTTGTTCAAGCGCACATTTGCTTTTTTGTTCTTCAATGCGCGCTGCTGAAACCGACCGATTGTTTTTAAAACCATTGAACACCGGCACATATAATTGTAAGCCTACTTGTTGATTTTTGTTGTTCTTGAACTGCGTATGAAAATCATCGACCACCACACTGGACTGATTGAGCGGTTTGTAGTAAAAAGTTGAAGCGCTGTAATAGGTAGACAAAGTTGGTAAATTGCGCGCTCGAATGCGTCGCCGATCGGCCATACTCGCCTGTAAATTTAGTTCCGCCGATTTGATTTTCGGGCTTGAAAAATCTGTTCTGTTCCTTGCAGATGGTTCTATACTTTCTGGTTTTTCGAGTAAAATCTGTTCGGGCAAAACTGCATCAACGCTGATGAGTTGCATCAATTCACGTTTGCGCAAAGCAGCGAGTTGTTGGGTTTCTGACAGCCTGAGTTGCTCTTGGGCATGACCAAGTTGCATATCGTACAAATCACTTTGGGGTTTGCTGCCCAGGGCAACCTCTTTGCTGATGCGATCTAAATTAAATTGAGCGTTTTTGAATTGTTCTTCTTGAATGTGCTGCAATTCTTGGAAAAACAAAGCCTGTAAATAACTCTCCAGAATTTGCAACTTGTATTCGCTTTCAAAAACGGCCAGATCAGCTTGGGCTATTTTTTGGTCGATACCGCTGCGCACTCGGCTGGCCAGCAATTCAAAATTGAGTAAATTCATTTGCGCATTCAAGAAAAAACTATCGTTCTGAATATTTGAACTTACCCTGCCATTGGTGGCCGGATCAATTGTAGAACCAAAATTATAACTCTGAATACCGCTGAACGAAACTTCGGGCATCCAGAGTAAAGCCAAAGGCTGATGTAATTTTTGTGCTTTTTTGACCTGAAGGTTTTTGATTTGGGCCTCAAGACTGTTTTTCATTCCTTGGTCAAAGCATCGCTGCAAAGTCCAAAGATCCGTTTGGGCAAAGCTCAAAACGGTATACAAAAAACACAAAAGCATTAATTTCTTATTCATATTTGAGATATTTAAGCACGTCAACTCTGGTAGCTTGATAGGCTCTGGAAAGCACAACGAGCAAAGTCAAAATGAGCAAAACCACAAAACCCACCACAAACGGAACCAGCGAAATTTCAATGCGAAAAGCAAAATTATCAAGCCATCTGTTGAGCAAATAATACACCGGGAAAAGCGCCAATGCAAAGCCCGTCAAACAAAAAACAACATATTGTTTTGAAAGTGTTTTGAGCAAAACTGATGTGTCGGCGCCCAAGGTTTTACGGATGGCGATTTCTTTCATGCGGCGCTCAATAGAGAATGTCGCCAAAGCAAACAATCCGAACAAGGCAATTAAAATAACAATGATGTTGAGCAACGAAAACAAATTGCGCTGTTTGACGTAATTTTCATAAGTGCGCGCATACGATTTATTGACAAAATCATAGGTGAACGGATATTCGGAATCAATGTTTTTGACCCAAAATTTACGCAGCTCCTCAATGGTTTGCTCCGGATTTTCTGCGCTTATTTTTACATGCATTTTGTTGACGTTGTTGATCATCCAATCAATGGTTTTGAAGTGAAAAAACACCATCGGCGGAATTTCTTCTTGCGGACTGAACAGATTGAAATCTTTGACCACGCCTATAATTTTAAGCTTACGACCATTCCAATCGACGGTTTTACCGATGGGGTTGGGCTCGTGCATCATTTTGAGTGCGGTTTCGTTGATGAGCATCGAACTAATCGTATCTGAAGCAATTTTTTCAGACAAAAAACGACCTTGTTTGAGTTGAATTTGCATCATTTCAAGCATGCCAAAATCAACCGCCATATTGCGCCCTTGAATGTTGTTGTTGTGGTAGGCAAAACTTGAGGTTGAACCGTTGGCTGTTCCAAAAGTAAAAGCCCCTGAAGCCACCTGTTTGACACCCTTGATTTTACTAAGTTCTGCTTTGACCAAGTGATAGCGATGGAGCAATTTTACTTGATAATTAGGCTCATGCCAATCATACTTGTTTCGGTAGTCAATGGCCAAGACTTGATTGCCTTTAAAGCCTAAATCACGTGAGCTGATGTATTGTACTTGCTGATAAACAATGTAGGATCCGATGATAAAAAAAGCAGCAATGGCAAACTGAAGTACCAGCATGCTGTTGCGCAACCAAACCCCGCTTTTGCTTCGACCAAAATTGCCTTTGAGCACTTTGAGCGCTTCAAAATTTGACACATAAACTGCCGGGAAAACACCCGCAACGGCTATGGTAAACAAGAAGACAATGATGAGTTGGGTATAAAATTGACTGCCGTGAATGAGGAGTTCTTTGCCTAAAAATTCGTTGTAATACGGTAGCGATAACTCAACCAAAACCAAGGAAAGCAATAATGAAAATGCGGTGATGAGCGAGGTTTCAAAAATAAATTGCGCGATGATGTTGCCTTTACTGGCTCCGATTATTTTGCGCACACCAACTTCTTTAGCTCGTTTGATGGCGCTGGCGGTTGCCATATTTACGTAATTGACAATTGACAAAATCAAAATCAACACGGACAAACCAACCATAATGAGCAAAAACTGATAGTTGCCTTTGCCTTCAGCCATACATTCAGCTACGGCATGCAATCTGACTTGTGATAAAGGTTGCAAAACATTTTTAAATGCATCTCCGCCGTTTTTTTTGAGCCATTCTTGCGGCGTTATGCCTTCTTCTTTGGCCCATTTGAGGACACGGTTCTGATACATGAGTTGACCAATGTGCGCAATGACTTTGTCTTTGTCCTGAGGGTTTTTGAGTTTAATCATCAAACCGTAGCTAAAATTGCCCCAACTGTCTTGATCGCTTTCCATGCGGTTTTCAATGAGGTGCGTAACTACATCTGGTGCCATAGAGGATTTGCCGGGAATGGTATATACCCCGTTCACCGTGAGCTGTTTTGTGCCGTATATAACTTGTTTGCCCATAGGATTTTCTGAACCAAAAAGCTTTTGAGCCGCTTTGTCAGACAGCGCAATACACGAGTCATCTTTAATGGCAGACTGCGGGGTTCCGTGTATGAAATGAAACGGAAAACAAGCAAAGAAAGGCTGCTGTGCATCAACAACTTTAAAAAGTTCTTTGCGGTTACCATAACGCAGAATTTCATTGTTGTACCAATTGTCAAAATAGCAATAGGCCGCAACTTCCGGAAAATCTTTTTTTAAGTAAGTGCCCAGCGGAGCCACATTGGTCGCCCAATATTCGCCATGCGCTACTTGGTTGATTGAGACAAAAACCTTGTCTTTCTCTGAGTTCCATTGGTCATAACTCTGTTCGTCGTTCCAGTAGAGAATAGCAAAAATCAGCCCGGCCATACCCATGCTCAGACCCAGCACATTGAGCGCGGTAAAAAGTTTGTTTTGTTTGAGATTGTAAACAAAAAGGTGAAACCAGTTTTTGATCATGACTGTTCGTTTTTTGATGATGTTGATGATGATTATTTATGAGTGATGCTGCCCGATGAGCTTTTATCAAAGTTTGTTCTGGCCGGCGTTCCGTAATAGACAACATCGGCACTTGAACTGGCACTGATGCTCAGCGATTCTGAGGCCTGTACAGTTACATTGGCCGAACTACTGGCTAAAACTTCGGCGTTTTTTGCTTTGATCTGGCGCAACAAACAGTCGGCAGAACTGCTGGCTTCTACATGCAGCGTTTGCGCCTCACCTTCTATTTGCACGTCGGCCGAACTGCTCGCATCCACCGATAGATTTTGAAAATCAACTTTTGCTTTAACATCACCGCTTGACGAAGCTTTGATGGTGAGCGAATCGCCTTGGAAGTTTCCGGAAATACTGCCTGACGAGCCCACATCTAAAGTAAGTTGCTGGGCTTTCATTTCATTTTTTACAGTTACATCAGCCGATGCGCTGGTTTTGATGGATTGTAAATTTGGCCCGCTGACCTGCACTTGAACATCTTTAAAATGCAAGTGATTGCCATGTCTTTTTTTGTTTTTGCCAATGAAAGAATCAATATAGATTTCTAATGTTCCGCCTTTGACATCGGTTTTAACATAGGCCAGTTTTTCTTGGTCTTCACAAAAAACCTGCACTTTGATTTCATCTGAAACCGTGTAAAAAACGTGCACCTGAGTCGATGCTTTTAGTTTGTTGAACGAGCCAACCGTTCTATTTTCAGTAGCTTGCGCAAATACCGCCCAACTAACCAGTGCAGCGGTAAGGGTCATTATCAATTTAATCATGTTCTTTTATTTTAAATTAGGAAACAAATACATCTACATTTTTGGTGTTGTTCTTTTCAGAAAGAATCATTCCGTCTTTCATCTGAATGGTTTTTTGCGAAAAAGACGCGTCGTAATTGGAGTGCGTTACCATGAGAATCGTGGCTCCTTGGGCGTGTAAATCGGTGAGTAATTCCATGACTTCGTTGCCGTTTTTACTGTCGAGGTTTCCGGTGGGTTCATCGGCCAAAATCAGCTTCGGATCGTTCACCAATGCGCGCGCCACTGCTACTCTTTGCTGCTGCCCGCCCGATAGTTGTTGCGGATAGTGTTTGAGTCGGTGTGCTATGCCCAAACGCTCGGCAATTTGGGTTACTTTCTGTTTGCGCTCGGCCGACGGAGAGTTGTTGTAAATCAGCGGAAGTTCAATGTTGTCATAGACCGAAAGCTCGTCAATAAGGTTGAAATTTTGAAAAACAAACCCAATGTTTTGCTTGCGAAATTTTGATTTATCGCTTTCAGTTAGGGTAGTCATTTCATGACCGAGCAATTGATAACTTCCGTCTGTAGCGCTGTCCAGCAAACCCACTATATTGAGCAAGGTTGATTTTCCGCTGCCCGATGCGCCCATGACCGAAATAAATTCTCCTGCATTGATGGTGAGCGAAACATTACTGAGTGCGCGGGTTTCAACTTCTTCGGTTCTGAAAATTTTTGAAAGATTTGAAATGTGTATCATAAATTCGTTTTTTGATGATTGATTTATAATTCTTTCCATTGACTGGTATAATTTCCGGCGGCGTGTTTTCCGGTGAAGACCAATTGATATACTCCGGCAACAGGCAATGAGATTTGGGTTTTGTCTTCTTGAGATTGGGTGCACTTTTGTGCGTAAATTGGTTTGGCCGATGCATCTAAAAGTACAAAATCAAGTGTTCCGGATTTGAGTTCAACCCAAGTTTCTAATTCAATTTTTACCGGAGCAGAAACTGTGAGCAGCACATAACTATCACCGCTGTAGTCTGAAAATTTTGCCGCCGTAAATGATTTTCCGTTGGTGTTGCTCCATTTTTTATCGGTCACCGGATTCCCGAAATGCGTGCCCGAAGCTTGAATGTGCAAATTTGAAAAATCTGTTGGCGGTTTTTTCTGCGCGTTGGCTGATGAAATACTCATAAAACAGCTCAGCAAAATCAAGCATAGATACTTTTTCATATTTTAATTTTTTAGGGTTAATTCGTCTTTGTTGCTGTAATCTTTATACTGTGAAGTGATGACTTGTTCGCCGGCTTTGAGTCCGCTTAAAACTTCATAATACAGCGGATTTTCGCGACCCAATTTGATGTTTCTGCGCTCGGCTTTATCACCATGCACCACAAAAATCCAACGCCCCGAAGTTTCGGCATAAAAAGCACCTTTGGGCAAAACCAGCGAGCGTGTTTTCTCAGACAAGTTCAATCGAACGCCAAAGCTCAAACCTTGTCTAAGGCCGGTCACTGCGGGCGATACAAAATTCAACTCTACTTGAAAACGTCCGTTTTTGACCTCGGCAATAACTTTGCTGATTTGTACTTCAAGGTTTTTTCCGCCAAATTCAATGGTTCCTTTTTGACCTTCGGCTATTTTTTCAAGGTAAAATTCATCTACCTGAGCAATGAGTTTGTAGCCCTTCATGACATCAATTTTAGCCAGTGATTGCCCTTGCTGATAAGATTTGCCCAGCACGGGTTCGAATGAAGTCAATCTTCCGGACTCGGGTGCCAGAATCAAGAAATTCTGTTTGTTTTTGCGCAAAATTTCGAGGCTTTTTTGCATGATGCCAACAGATTGCGCCATTTGTGCCATTTGTATGCGGTTGGCTTGCTTTTCTTTGGCAATGCTCTGCTTGATGATGTCCATGCGCTCTTTTTGAAAGCGGAAATTTTCTTGGGTGCGCTCCCATTCATTTTTGGCGAGAATTTCTTGCGCATACAATTTTTTATTCAGCTCAAACAATTGCAACGCATCTTGATAATCGTGCTCTATTCCGATTAAATCTTTGGCCATGCTGAGTTCTTGGTTGCGCAAATCCAATCGGGCTTTGTTCAAGTTGTTGATTTGTTCAATGATAGACGTTTCTTGTTGCATATAATTGAGTTCTGTGTTCGGATTGTACAAGCGCACCAAAGGTTGCCCCATGCGAACCTGATCGCCGTTGCTTACATAAATTTCTTGTACCGATCCGCCTTCAACCACATTCACCAAAATTGAATTAAGCGGTTCGACTTCGGCTTGAAAACTCAAGAAATCTTCAAAATAATCTTGCGCAACGCGCTGAATGCTGATTTCAGATTTAGCAACATTCAAATTGCGCTTTTGGCCGATCATCGCATAGGCCAAAAAACCCAACAGTACAAACGCTACCACAGCCAAGGTTAGATATTTTTTTTTGCTATTTTTACGAGGAATCAAAACGTCCATAATTGATTTGTTTGGCACGGACATTCGGAAAATAATGCCACGATTTTAAAATTTATAAATCACTGATAATTAAACGACTATAAAAGAAACAAAAACACCTAGTGTTCGCTAACGGACACTTTTTGTACGAAACCGAACAGTACATGAAAAAAACGCTGGCTTCCATACTCATCATTGACGATCAAGAAGACATTCTTTTGGCGGCAAAAATGCTTTTGAAAAAACATTTTGAACATATTTATACCGCCAACAATCCCAAAAATGTAGTTCAATTTTTGTCTGAAAACGACATCGATGTGGTATTGCTGGACATGAATTACCGCATTGGCTTTGAAGACGGTCGCGAAGGCTTGTATTTTATGAAAGAAATCAAGGCTTTTTCACCCAAAACCGTCGTGGTTTTGATGACTGCTTTTGGCAAGGTAGAGACCGCTGTTGAAGGCCTCAAATCAGGTGCATTTGACTATGTGCTCAAACCTTGGGAAAATGAAAAACTGCTCGAAGTAATGAGCAGTGCCGTTGATGAAAGCAGAAAACGCAACAAGAAAACTTTGCCTTTGTTGCCTACTGAAAGATTTTTCACCGGAAACGCTCCGGCTGTAAAAAAGGTTTATGCTGTGGCCGATAAAGTAGCGCAAACTGACGCAAACGTACTTATTTTGGGAGAAAACGGCACCGGAAAATTTGTCATGGCGCAATACATTCACAACCAATCAGCGCGAAAAAACCAAGCTTTTGTTCATGTTGATTTGGGTGCGCTGAATGAAAATATTTTTGAAAGTGAATTATTCGGATATGCCAAAGGCGCTTTTACCGATGCCAAAACCGATACCGCCGGTCGATTTGAAAATGCACAAAACGGGACGCTTTTTCTGGATGAAATTGGCAATGTGCCACTGCATTTACAATCTAAACTACTGCAAGTCATACAAACGCGCAGCGTGATTCGATTGGGTGAATCTAAACCCAGACCGCTCAATGTGCGCATCATCACGGCTACCAATTTGAATTTAAAAGAACAGGTAGCGGCCAAAAATTTTCGCGAAGACTTGTATTACCGCATCAACACCATGGAAATCACCTTGCCTCCTTTGCGAGAACGTCATGAAGATAAAGTTCCGTTGGCCGGGTTTTTACTTGAAAAAATGTCTGAAAAATATGAGCGCGGCCACTTGTCTTTTGCCCCGGATGCGCTTGCCCAAATTGCAAAACACGCCTGGAACGGAAACATCCGCGAGCTGGAAAACCGCATTGAACGCGCGGTAATCTTATCTGATCAGGCTGAAATTTCTGCCGCCGATTTAGATTTAGAAAACATTCTTTTGTTTGAAATGCCCGAAGATTTAGCCCTTTCTGACCTTGAGCGACACACCATTGAAAAAGTTTTGCACAAGCATCATTTCAACATCAGTAAATCAGCAGAAGAATTGGGCTTATCACGCGCTGCTTTGTACCGTCGCATGGAAAAATACAACCTGAATACTCCTTAAAATGCGCGGACAAAAAATATATCAGCTGTTGTTTTTACGCTTGCTCATCTTGTTAATTTTATTGGGATTGAGCGTGTTTTTATACTTCAAACAACTGCAATACAGCAGCCTATTGGTTGGGTTCATCTGTGTTTTGTTGTTGTATGAATTGTTCACTGCTTTGCGCGAAGCTTTTCAGATGTATGATCGTACAATTGCTTCCATTTTACAAGGTGATTTCTCGTCAGATTTTAGTGGACATAAATCGTATCAAAATTACGAGCGCCTTTTTACTTTGTACAACAGGTTGCGCGATGAACAACACGAGCAACTTTCGCGCGATATCATTTATCAATCTATTTTAAACAACATCGAGACCGGTATTTTGATTTTGCAAAAACAGCCCGATGGTTGGCATGTTTTTTTGATGAACGATTATTTCACCAAGCATTTTCAGACGCCCAAAGTCAGTCATTGGAAATACCTTAGAGAACGAATTCCGGCTTTGTGCGAGGTCATTGAGCAAGCGCAATTTGGCGAAATCAAAACAGCACTGCAAATTCGCGTCAACAAAGAAGACACCCAAACTTTTATGCTGCAAACCTCAGCTACACGCACCTTTGAACAAGACTATTTCATCCTCTTGCTAGACAGCATTCAAAAAGTGGTGGAACGAAAAGAAAAAGAAGCTTGGATCAATTTGATGAAAGTCATCTCGCACGAGCTTTTGAACTCGCTCACACCCATTCGTTCGCTGTCGCAGAATCTGCAAGAACTCGTTGCGCAAGAACAGCTTTCGGCTGAAGATTTACATGACATTCGCCTGAGTGTACACACCATGCTCAACCGCAGCAACCATTTACAGGAATTTGTTGAAAGCTACCGAAAACTCGCCATGCTTCCGTCGCCGCAAAAAGAAAAAATTGAGCTCTCAGAACTCATTGAACAATGTTTGCTTTTGATGCAACCGCTATTTAAACCCAAAAATATTTCGGTGCATAATCAAGTAAGCTTTAAACGCTGGATTTGGGTCGATAAAAATCAGATGGAACAAGTGCTCATCAACTTGCTCACCAACAGTATGTATTCGTTGGAAGGAAAATCTCAAGGGGATATCTATGTAAGTTGTGAACACAGAGAAAAGCGGGTGTACCTGACTATTTCAGACAATGGTTTGGGGATTGATCCGGCCATAGAAGACAAAATTTTTCTGCCGTTTTTTACCACGCGTAAAGAAGGTGCCGGTATTGGTTTGACCCTTTCAAAAAACATAGTTGAAGCACACGGTGGTTATTTGGCTTTTGAAAGCACACCCGAGAAAACTTCGTTTACGGTTTGTTTGCTGGAATAAACTAGCCTTGAACTTCAGGTTGCCAAAAGTGTTTTTCAAAATCGACAATTTGGTTGTCGACTACTTCTATTCCTTCACTTTCAAGTAATTGTTGCATGAGATTCGTGCCCGGAAAATGATGCTTCCCGCTGAGTACGCCCACCCGATTGACTACCCGATGCGCCGGAACATCATCGCGGTTGTGACAAGCATTCATCGCCCAACCTACCATACGCGCCGAGCGAGCGGTTCCGAGTGCTTTGGCAATGGCTCCATATGAAGTAACCCGACCGTATGGAATTTGTCGAGCAACCGCATAAACGCGTTCAAAGAAATGCTCTTCCATATTATCGGCAACAAAGTTTAATGAGGGTCAAAACAGCCATCAAGGCAGCAATAGAACCAATAATTTTATTGATATTTTCCATCAAAAAACGCGTTTTTTGTTCTACTTTTTTAAAGGCGGCAAGGTAGGCGTAAAAAACCGAAAACGAACCGGCAGTAACTCCGAGTACAAAACCTAAAATCGAAGCGACTTCAAATTTAAAATAACCCGAAGTGGCCAAACTGATACTCGCAAAAACATAAAACGGAATGGGTAAAAAATTAAGTGCCGAGAGCAACATTCCAAAGAAATACCGATGCATTTTCTTTTTGAGCGAAACTTCTTTGGGCAAATTTTGCGGCTTTTTGGCCATCCAGAAAAAGTAAATGCTCAACCCTGAAAAAATGAGCACGCCAATTTCTTGCAGCAATGCGATGATTTCAGTATGCTTGTTGATAAAACGCGCAAACAGAACCGCTATATACGTCTGTATAAAAACAACGCTCGAAGCACCAAAAGTAAAGTGTAAAGCTTCGCGTCTTCCTTCTTGAAGGCCTATTTTGGCTACGGTCATGTTGATCAGACCCGGCAAAATCACAGCCATCACCGAAATGAAATAGCCCAGCAAGAACGAAAACAAAAAAGCCATCTACTTGATTTTAAAACGAATATACGTAATTGGCTTGTTCTTTTCCAAATATAGTTTTTCGTAATGCGTTTGAATTTCAAGGACTTCAGCCGGACTGCCCTCATTGTGGTAAATATTGTGGTTGGCATACAAGACTTCATGCCCCAATCCGTGCAGCAAACCCAAAGTGTAACCATGCATGAATTCACTGTCCGTTTTTAGATGTACAAGTCCGTCTTTTTTGAGAATTTTTTGGTAGCGCTGCAAAAAGTCAGCATTGGTCATACGGTGCTTGGTTCGTTTGTATTTGATTTGAGGATCTGGAAAAGTAATCCAAATTTCATCGACCTCATTGGCCGCAAAAGCATACTCAATGAGTTCAATTTGCGTGCGTAAAAAACCTACATTTCGAATGCCTGATTCAACAGCTGTCTTGGCTCCACGCCAAAATCGAGCGCCTTTGATATCAATACCAATGAAGTTTTTCTCCGGGAAACGCTCAGCCAAACTCACCGAATATTCACCTTTACCACAACCGAGTTCCAAAACAATCGGATGGTTGTTTTTAAAAAAATCGCGCGCCCAATTTCCTTTGAGTGGAAAATCACCTTGCATGAGTTGTTCGCGCGAAGGTTGAATGACGTTGCCAAATGTATCGTTTTCTCTAAATCTCTTGAGTTTATTTTTACTGCCCACAATGATGTTTTAATATTTTGGCAAAATTAAATAAATATAACGCATCTAAAATCTTTTTATCTTGCCCATGCAAAATCTACTCATTAAAATGTCAGATTCTATACATCATTTACTTGTAGCTCCGCTCAATTGGGGTTTGGGTCACGCTACCCGCTGTATTCCGATTATTCGGGCGCTGATGTCTTGCGGATACACTCCTATTTTGGCTTCAGACGGACAAGCTTTGGCTTTACTCAAAAAAGAATTTCCTGATTTGAAAGCGCTTGAGTTGCCATCCTATGATGTTGAATATGCTCGTGAGGGCGCTGATTTTAAGTGGAAGATGATTAAAAATCTACCCAAAATGATTGATGCCATCCGACTTGAAAAAAAACTGGTGTGTCAGTGGGTCAAAGATTACAATTTATGCGGTATTATTTCAGACAACCGACCGGGTGTGTTCAGCAAAAAAATCCCTTCGGTGTTCATTACCCATCAACTGCGGGTACTTTCGGGCAATACTACTTGGATCAGCAGTAAATTACATCGGCACATCATCAAAAAGTTTGAAGAATGTTGGGTGCCTGATTTTGATTCAGCCCAAAATTTAAGCGGCAAACTCGGACATCTTAAAAAAACCGATGATAAGATCAGATACATCGGTCCGTTGAGTCGTTTTGAAAAGCAATCTGTGCCTATTGAATACGATTTGATGATTTTACTATCAGGTCCGGAACCCCAACGCAGCATACTTGAAGAACGATTGCGCATTCAGATCAGAAAATATAATGGCCGTGTGATTTTTATCTGCGGAAGCGTAGAAGAAAAACAAAAAGTTAACCAAATAGACGGCGTTACTTTTTACAATTTTATGACTTCTGAGCAACTGGAAAAAACCTTGAATCAAAGCGCTTTTGTTTTGGCCCGATCGGGTTATACAACCTTGATGGATTTGGTCAAATTAGAGAAAAAAGCGTTTTTTATTCCAACACCCGGACAATACGAACAAGAATATTTGGCCAAGAAAATGCGCAAAAATGGCTGGTTTATGTTTGCCAAACAAGATGATTTTAGATTTGCTGATTTAACGCAAGGGCAATTTTTTCAGCCCCCAAAATTGGTAGAAGAACCGGTGCATTGGAAGAATCTGTTTTGCTTGTTTGAAAAGCGATAGAGCATACTGCCTTATTGGGCTTTTTCAAGTGTAAATGAAAATTCTGAGCCTTTGCCGAATTCGCTTTTAACGTAGATTTTTTCTTGATGCACTTCAATAATGTGTTTGACAATAGACAAACCTAAACCTGATCCGCCCTCGCTGCGCGCTCCGCTTTTATCTACTCTGAAAAATCGTTCAAACAACCGCGGAATATACTGTGGCTCAATACCTTCTCCGTTATCAGTGACACGTACTATGACTTTGTCTTCTGTGAGGCTTTCGATACTAACTTCGGTTGAACCTTGTTCTTTGCCGTATTTGACCGAGTTCATGATCAGATTAATGAGCACCTGTTCAATCTTTTCTCGGTCAGCCATAACATAGATGGGTTTGGGATACTTCATGTCAAACAAGAGCATGATGTCTTTTTTGGCCGCTTCCATTTCGAGCAAATCAAATACGTTTTGCACCAAAGCTACAATGTCAAAACGGTTGATTTCAAGGTTGAGATCGCCCATTTCAAGTTTAGAAATCATGTCTAAATCTTGCACGATGTAGATGAGTCGTTCAACGCCTTTTTCTGCGCGTTGCAAATATTTTTTTCGGATGGTTTTGTCATTCATTGCGCCATCAAGCAAAGTAGAAAGATAACCTTGAACGGTAAAAAGTGGTGTTTTGAGTTCGTGCGATACGTTGCCCAAAAATTCGCGGCGGTATTCTTCGCGCACTTTGAGCATTTCAATTTCAAGTTTTTTATCAGTGGCAAATTTCTGCACCTCGCGCGTGAGGGTGGCCATGTCTGTAGTAATAGGCTGATTGCGCAAAGTAGACGAATCTAAAAGTGACACATCGTCATAAATTTTCTGAATGCGACGGTAGATGAAATGCTCTACGCGGTGCTGCATCACAAAAAAAGAAAATGCACCTACCATCAGCGCAAAAGCCAAGCAAAACCAGAATGAAAAGGTAAAAAAAGCATACTGCAAAAGGGCCAACACAACCGCAGTAAACAAAGCGACATAAGCCGCAGAAACCGCTGCAAAAGTGTATGTTTTTTTAAACTTGATGGCCATTAAACTTCAAACTTATAGCCGACGCCTTTGATGGTTTTAAAATAATCGTCGCCAATTTTCTCACGCAATTTACGAATATGTACGTCAATAGTGCGTCCGCCTACGATGACTTCATTGCCCCAAACTTTATCAAGGATTTCATCGCGTTTGAAAACTTTTCCGGGTTTAGATGCCAAAAGGTAAAACAATTCAAACTCTTTGCGCGGCAAGATGATTTCTTGATCTTCTTTGATGATTTTGTATTCTTCGCGGTTGATTTCTATACTGCCCACGCGTATAGTTTCAGAAGTGTTTTTTTCGTCTTCTTTTAAACGACGCAAAAGCGCTTTTACTTTGCTGACCAACAATTTGGGCTTGATGGGTTTGGTGATATAATCATCAGCTCCGGCATCAAATCCGGCTACTTGTGAGTAATCTTCGCTACGCGCGGTAAGAAAAGTAATGATTACTTGGCTGAGTTCAGGAATTTTGCGAATGTTTTCACAGGCTTCCATCCCATCCATTTCGGGCATCATGACATCCATGATGATTAAATGAGGCAAATCTTTCTTGGCTTTGGAAATAGCTTCTTTACCGTTGGATGCGGTGAGAATTTGATATCCTTCTTGAGAAAGGTTGTATCCGACAATTTCTAAAATATCCGGTTCGTCATCGACCAATAAAATCCTAATGTCTTTTTTTTTCATGACTCGGCAAGCGTTGGTTTAGCGGTTGTAAATGTAAAGATAAAATAATAGCCCTTACGGCATTAACCGTAATTTAATATGTTAACAATTCGGTAATCTTAACCCAACTTAATGGTAACTCGAGAGTAACATCAACTTTACAAAACGAACGTTTCTTTGCACCAAAATTTAACACACTACAGATGAAACTTAAACTGGTTATCACCCTGCTTTTCATTGGACTACTGACTTTTGCGCAAAACAAAGGAACCATTACCGGAACCCTCACTGATAAAGACGCCAACAATGCGCCGCTTCCGTTTGCCAATGCACTCATCAAAGGAACTCAAATAGGCACAACCACCAACGAAAAAGGAGTTTACAGTTTGCAAGTGGCTCCGGGCAATCATATTTTGGTTTTTAGTTTTTTGGGCTATGAGAATTTAGAAGTCTCTGTAAACGTGGTCGCCGGCCAAACAGTAACAGTCAATAGAGCCTTAGGATCAGGCAGTTATAAGTTGCAAGATGTAGTGGTAAAAGCTTCTGGCGGACGAGAGAAAGAAACCGCGTTATTACTCGACCAGAAAAAAGCCGTCGAAATCAAACAAAGTATTGGTGCGCAAGAAATGGCGCGCAAAGGCGTGAGTAATGTACAAGAAGGTCTCACCAAAATTACCGGAATTTCTAAAGTAGAATCTAGAGGTTTGTTTGTACGTGGTCTGGAAGAGCGATATAACAACCTAATCATCAATGATTTGCAAGCCCCGTCGAACAGCCCTTTCAAGAAGATAATTCCACTAGATATTTTTCCTACTGATATTGTAGGAGTACTGAATGTATACAAGACTTTTAATCCGAATATTCCAGGTGATTTTGCCGGCGCAACCATCAATATCGAAACCAGTCAGCCCAAGGCAAGTGTTACCAAAATCAGCACTAGTTTTGGTTTTATCACCAACAACAACGGACGCGATTTTCTGATTTCTGAAGATGCCAATACAACACAAGGATTTCTCGGTTTTTTAGCCAAAGACAGAGCTTTGCCAAGTAGTTTCGGAAATGTTCCTGCAGGCAAAATTCTCACCCCGAATCAATATGCCCAGTACAACAAACAAAATACTTGGAATGTTGACAAGGCCAGCAGTCCTATTAATTCAGGAATTGGATTTTTACACACGGAGAAATTCAATTTAAAAAAAGGCAATAACATCAGTTACATTTTCTCTGTCAATGCAGACAATAAATACCAAGTATTGGAAGGGGTTGACAGAACTTTTAATCAAGGGCAAGGAAACTACGATAACAACTTTTCATTCTCAAAATACAACTATGTAACTACTTTCTCTGCTTTGGGCGGAATTAAATTTAAATCTGACAGATTTGATGTGGCTGTGAACACATTCTTTTTGCGTTCAACTTCAAGCTTAATTCAGGATCAGTTGGGTTATAAAAACAGTTTAAATACCAATCCGAATGTTTTAATTCGCTTGAATCAATTTGAGGAATCAAAATATTGGAACAATCAGATATTAGCCAATTACAAATTAACGGCAAACGGAAAACATGCATTAAAAGGTGGTTTTTCATTTGTAAAAACATCCTACGGCTTGCCAGACAGAAAAGTAATTACCGGTGAAAAAATTAATGATTCAGAGATCATAACTACTTACGGAGCCGATAATTTAATTCGTCAGTATTTTGATGTTTCGGGCGATCGATTTTTCTCGGGAATGCTTGAATATAGTGTCAAACTGCAAGAAAAAGAAAATGGCAAAGACACCAAACTTGTAGTAGGTTATAATGGCTTAAGTAATGAAGAAGTTTCATCTTATCGGTTTGTGTTTGGCAGACCTCTGTTGGCTGCTCCGTTCACCGCCAATTTAAACAATATAGATTCTGCCATTACAGACGATGTCAACAACGGTTTGATTAGATTTACAGAGGAATCGACCGGTGATTGGCGTTCAAAACTATATCAAAATGTTCAATCAGGATATGCCAATATTTTTTATAACATTGCACAAAAATGGGATATCAATGGTGGGCTTCGCGTTGAAAACTCAATCAGAGAAATTAAATATCGCCAAACCGGAGACGCTTTTGACGCCAATTACAGAAAACTTAAAAAAGACAAAATTGACTTTTTACCATCGGTAAATGTAAAATATGCCATCAGTGAAAAAAGCAACTTGCGTTTTGCTGCCTCAAAAACCATTACCCGACCGGTATCAATTGAGGTGCTTCCAGTGAATTTTGTTAACCCTGATGGTACCGTTGAAATCGGCAATCCAAAATTGGTCAACAGTGACAACCTCAACTTTGACTTAAAATACGAGTTGTTTCCGAGAACCAATCAGGCATTCATTATAGGAGCTTTTGCCAAACAAATCAACAATCCGATTGAACGTATTTTTATTCCAACTGCCAGTAGCGGTGGACAAATCACAACCTACGCAAATTCAAAAAGTGCATTGCTGTACGGAATTGAATTAGAAGTTTTAGTGCCTTTGGACAAAATCAGTACAGGTTTGCGCAATTTTTCGTGGGGCTTTAACACCTCGCTCATGAAAACCCGTGTTGATGTTGACTTTGAAAAAAATCCACTTGAAAATAATAAATCAAGAGCACTACAGGGAGCTTCTGATTGGTTGATTAATTCTGATTTGAAATATGATTTCAAGTTCAATGAAGATATGAAAAACACTATTTCATTAGTTTATGGTGTATCCGGTGAACGTATTTATGCTGTGGGAACTGCTGGCATAGACCACATATATGAAAAGCCCTTCCACAAACTTGATTTTGTGTGGTCAAGCAAATTGTCAAAAAATATCGAAGCTAAGTTGGCTGTAGACAATATTTTGAATCCTTCTTTTAAAAGAGAACTCGGAACAGACAGCAAACAAACCATTACCGAATCTGATTTAACGGTTAAAGAATTCAAGAGAGGTACCGGATTTTCATTAGGGATTAACTACACTTTTTAAAGCAATTGTAAAATTTGTTTGTTCGCCGGTCATGATTTTGTCCGGCGATTTTTTTATAAATCGTTAACAAAGACTTTACAATCTATTGACGCTTTTATAAACACTTGACAACGTTATGGTAACGCTCAAAAAAAAAGCGCGATATACCTTTGTTTCAGTATTAAAAACAACATTAAACCATGAAAAAATTACTATTAAGCCTTTCTGTTTTGGCAGCATTAACCACCGCTTGTACTTCAGATGATGAAAGCTCAAACAACACGAACACACCCACGGGAGTAATTTCAGGTGATTTCGGTGCTAACAGAACATACGAAAAAGGAAATTACACCTTAAAAGGAACCGTACGAGTTAAATCAGGCATCACTTTGACTATAGCCGCAGGCTCTGTTATTACTGCCGATGTTACAGACGGTGTTGATGCACTTGTCGTCGAGAACGGCGGAAAATTAATTATGGAAGGTACTGCTGCCGAACCTATTGTTTGTACCCATACTACTAAAGTTCCGGGCTCTTGGGGTGGAATCATTATATATGGTGATGCGCCAATTGTAGGTGCCAGTTCTGTGAGTAGTGCAACATCAGAAGACGGTTTGACCAGTTCTATAACCGGAACAGCATATACCTACGGAGGATCTAACCCAACCCACAACGGAGGAACCTTGCGTTATGTACGTGTTGAATATGCCGGGAAAAAGATTACAGACGGCACCAGCGAAATGAATGGTTTTTCTTTTTATTCTGTAGGTTCAGGAACTGTTTTAGAAAATTTAGTCTCATACAAAGGAGCTGATGACGGATATGAATTCTACGGAGGAACGGTGAGTGCAACCAATTTGATTTCCTATGGAAACTCTGATGATGCTTTCGACTGGCAAGACGGATGGAGAGGACAATTGAATAGCAATTGGTTTGCTTCACAAGTTGGAACCGGTAACTTTGGAATGGAAGTAGAAGCAAAAAGCGTAAACAATGACTTTTGGCCAAAAATCACTAATATCACACTCAAAAGAGCACCGGGTACAGTAACCGAAGGAGGAACATCAGCAGCCGAGTATGATGCTATCCAATTTAAAAAACAAGGAAACGGCGATTTCTCAAACATTGTTATCTCAGGCTACACAACTGCTGGAGCAACTGCGGTTCGCATTCAAGATGCAGCAACCAATACTGGTCAAGTAGAGGGTAGAAAGATAAAATTAACGAATGTACAAATCAATGACGGCACCCCGCAATATGCCGGAGCAAGCGGTATTTCAGTTCTATTTAACGAGGCTGATTACACTTTAAGCTCAAGTGCAACCGGCGCATCTATCACCCCAGGTGCATGGACCATTGTTGAAGGTGTTAACTTACTTAACTAATTTTTTCACAAAAGACAACTAATGAAAACACCCCATTTACGGGGTGTTTTTTTTATGATTCAATTATGAAATTTATTTCTATCTTTATGGCGATTCAAAGTATGAAAAAATTCCTACCACATATAACCCTATTTTTAATGCTTTTGTGCTCTGTTGCCGTATCGGCTCAAGAGAACAAACAAACATTATCTTCTGAAGTGTTGGGCTTTTATCCGAATCCGGTAAGCAGTGGAAAAATATTCATCACTTCTAAAACCAGCCTAGACAAAGACATAACTATTTTTGATGTGTTGGGAAAAAAGGTTTTACAAGCTACCATCAATTCAAAAGAGCTTTCAATTGCCAACTTATTACCGGGTGTTTACATCATCAAAATCAAAGAGGGCGAGGCCACCACTACTAGAAAACTGATAGTCAAATAGTTGTTTTTACATTTGACCTTTTCTTAAATTTTATTTTACCAAAATTTCTTTTCCTCAAAGCAATTTACTTCCTATATTTGTAGTCCGAAATATTAAAAACTCGAAAATGAAAAAACTTTACATTTTGTTGTGCGCTGTAGTGAGTTCAGCGTCTTTTGCCCAAACTTTCTATTCAGAGAACATGGGTACTCCATCAGGAACAACCGCCATTAGCGCAAACTTATTCCAAAACTCAGCGCCTATTGTTTATTCAGGTACAGCTGATGTTCGTGCCACCACACCTTCTTCAGGATACAACGGTGCTTCAGCAGGTGGTAACGTTTTGATCAATGCCGTTGATGAATATTTCCAAATCGATGGCTTAAACAGTTCAGCATACAATACTGCTGATTTGCAATTATCATTTGGAATCAACACACCGTCAAACGTTTCAAATGTATTAGTCGTTGAAGTAAGTACTGATGCCGGCGCCAATTGGTCACCGCTTACCTACACTCCCACTGCTACTGGTTGGACTTTGGCAACTATTGGCGGAGGAACTATTCCTTCGGCCGCCACCCTTTCGATTCGTTTCAAATCAACCACAACTTCACAATTCAGACTTGACGATGTTAAGTTGAGCAGTGTTTCAGCCTCATGTACTTTGTCATTAGGCGTTGCTACCGGAGTTTGTGATGGTTTTAATTTCGGTACTGATACATCTACGGTTACCCTTCCTTTTACCGGAGCTGGTAATGCTGTTTACAATGTATCTGTTTCGCCAAACTTCGGAACAATTGGTGGCGATAATCCAAGTTCTGTCGCTGCCGGAAACATCATAATTTCTGGTCTTGCAGAAGGAAGCACTTACACTGTAAATATTACCGGTGGTACTTGCAGCTTTACTGTGGCTGTAAGCACCCCAGAGTGTAAGCCGGTGAATCCATTGCCATTGCGCGAATCATTTAACTATGCTGTGGGTGCATCATTGGGTGCTCAAGAGTCATGGGCCAACATTAATTCTGGAGACAATATTCTAGTTGCATCTGGTAGTTTATCATACCCGAATGCCGTAACTATTGGTAACTCTGTTAGTTTTACGGGTGCAGGAATTGATTGTTTCTCACCATTTACAGCAACTACTTCAGGAACCGTTTACGCTTCATTTATGATGAACGTAGCGGATATGACCAACATTACAACTGATTTATCAGAATCTTATTTTGCTGCATTAACCGATGCCAACAAGTCATTCAAAGCCAGAATGTTTTTTAAAAGAAACGGTACTCAATACCAATTAGGCTTTGATGCTGCTTCAACAACTACTAATTACGATGCTACACTTAGAAACATAGGTGATGTTGTTTATGTAGTGATGGGTTATGATTTTGGCACCAATACTTTGAGTGCTTGGTTGAATCCAGATTTGACTACTTTTAACGCTTCTACTCCGGCTACTTTGACTTCTACTCCGGCAACAGCCATTACAGAATTGGGTGGCTTTATCATCCGTCAAGATGCTGACAACAGAACGCCAAGCATGGTGTTTGATGAACTAACAGTAGCTACCGATATTACAAGCTTATTAGGCGTAAAACAAAACAATATTGCCGGTCTTGATGTTTATCCAAATCCGGTAACCAACGGCATGTTGTACATTAACACTGCTGCTAACCTTGAAAAAACTGTTGTTATTTACGACGTTTTAGGAAAACAAATCTTAAACACAACTGCAACTAACTCAGTAAATATTGCTTCGTTAAAATCAGGTTTGTACATCTTAAAAATTACTGAAGCTGGTAAAACAGCAACGAGTAAATTGGTGATTAAGTAAGTATTACCAAACTATAACAAAAAACGCCAACCTCACCGTTGGCGTTTTTTTTATTGGTATTTTTGCCCACTCAAAAAATGTTTATCATTGATTCCGTCTGACGATATATTTACCCTCAGCAGCCGCAAAGCTTTTGACAAACTTGCGCTCAAAGTGTTTCGGTACCAACACGAGCACAATGTGGTGTATCGTGCTTTTTGCAATTATTTAAACATAGAGGTTCAGCAAGTAAAAACCATCGCGCAAATTCCGTTTTTGCCCATACAGTTTTTTAAAAGTCACGAGGTGATTTGTGGCGCGCCTGTAGTTGAACAAATCTTTACCAGCAGCGGAACCACAGGTATGAGCACCAGTCAGCATTTAGTCAGTAATGTTTCGCTGTATGAGCAAAGTTATCGTTTGGGCTTTTCAGAATTTTACGGCAACATTCAAGATTATGTGGTTTTGGCCTTGCTTCCGTCCTATCTCGAACGCGAAGGCTCATCATTGATTTATATGGTTGATGACCTCATCAAGCGCAGCGAACAACCCGAGAGCGGATTCTACTTGCACAACACTGATGCATTGGCCGAAAAATTAAAAAAACTCGATGCCTCAGGTCAAAATGTAATGCTTATAGGCGTGACTTATGCTTTGCTTGATTTGGTGGAACAGCATTCGTTTGCGCTACAAAATACGATTGTCATGGAAACCGGCGGTATGAAAGGCCGCAGACGAGAGATGATCCGCGAAGAACTACATCAAGTTTTGTGTCAGGGTTTTGGCGTACCATCCATTCACTCTGAATACGGTATGACCGAATTGCTCTCACAAGCTTATTCTTTGGGCGAAGGTATTTTTGAATGTCCGCCTTGGATGCACATTTTGGTGCGCGACACTGAAGATCCATTGCAATACATCAATTACGGCAAAACCGGCGGGCTCAACGTCATTGATTTGGCCAACCTTAATTCATGCGCCTTTATTGCTACCCAAGATTTGGGAAAACAATACGAAAACGGCAGTTTTGAAGTGCTCGGACGTTTTGACCACAGCGATATTCGCGGTTGTAATTTAATGGTTATGTAAGGCAGAATTATACCGCTCTGAGTACAAAATAATTTTTCTTTCCGCGTTGCAAAAGCACAAACTCATCGTTGATCAAATCAGCAGCAGTGAGCGTAAAACCTTCTGTAACTTTTTCGCGATTAACTGAAATCGAATTTTCTTGCAACGCTCTTCTGGCCTCTCCATTTGATTTTAAAAAGCCTGATTTCTCGTTGAGCAAAACCACAATATCCATTCCGGATTGTACTTCAGATTTAGCCACTTCAGCTTGCGGAACTCCGTCAAAAACTTCTAAAAAAGTAGCGGTATCAAGTTGTTTCAAATCTTCAGAAGTAGCATTTCCAAACAAAATATTTGATGCTTGAACGGCTTTTTCATAAGCTGCTCTTGAATGCACAAACACCGTCACTTCTTCGGCCAATTTGCGTTGTAAAGCTCGTAGATGTGGCGCTTGTTGATGTTCTTCAATCAAAGCATTGATCGTTGGCTCATCCAAAAAGGTAAAAATTTTGATGTATTTTTCAGCATCTACATCGGTCGTGTTGAGCCAGAATTGATAGAATTTATAGACCGAAGTCTTATCGGCATCCAACCAAATATTGCCGCCTTCAGATTTTCCGAATTTTGAACCGTCCGATTTTGTAATCAGCGGACAAGTCATCGCAAAAGCTTCTTTGGCTCCGTCAGGATTCATGCGGCGCACCAGCTCGGTTCCGGTAGTAATATTGCCCCACTGATCGCTTCCGCCCATTTGCAAAACACAGTTGTAATGCTTGTGCAGATGGTAAAAATCATATCCTTGAATCAGCTGGTAGGTAAACTCGGTAAATGACATGCCCTCGCCTTCGCCTGAGAGCCGTTTCTTGACCGAATCTTTGGCCATCATATAATTGACGGTGATGCGTTTGCCCACTTCACGCGCAAAATCAATAAAGGTGAAGTTTTTCATCCAATCGTAATTGTTTACCAAAATAGGCGCATTGGCCGCAGTTGATTCAAAATTGATAAAGCGCGACAAAACGCGTTTGATGCCTTCAACGTTGTGGTTAAGGGTGGCTTCATCAAGCAAATTACGCTCGTCTGATTTTCCGGACGGATCGCCAATCATACCCGTAGCACCGCCCACCAAAGCAATGGGTTTGTGGCCAAAACGCTCCAAATGTACAAGCAGAATTATGGGCACCAAACTACCAATGTGCAACGAATCTGAAGTCGGATCAAAACCAATATAAGCTGTGGTCATTTCTTTGAGCAGTTGTTCTTCGGTTCCGGGCATCATATCATGCACCAATCCGCGCCATTGCAATTCTGTTACTAGGTTTTTCATATCGATGTTTTTAACGGGCCGCTGTGTTGATTCGGCGAGCGCAAAGATAGTTTTAATTGTAGAATTTGAAAATCCAACAATCTATTTATCTTTACAAAATGATACTCATCACTGGCGCCTCCGGATTAGTCGGATCACATTTAACCCTTGAACTGCTCCAACGCGGGCATAACATTCGAGCTTTGTATCGCAGCGATTCTTCTTTAAATAAAGTCCGCGATTTATTCAAAATCTACCAGCAAGAACATTTGTTTGATCAGGCACAATGGGTCAAAGCCAACATTACAGATATTCCGTCTTTAGAACCCGTTTTTGAAAACATTCAAGAAGTATATCACTGTGCCGCACTGATTTCATTTGATCCGGCTGATGAAAAAAAACTGCGCAAAATTAACATTGAGGGCACCGCAAATGTGGTAAATCTTTGTCTGGATTTTGGGGTTGAAAAACTGTGCTATGTAAGTTCGATTGCCGCCATAGGCCCATCGCTCATTGAAGGTTCAACCATAGATGAAACTACAGATTGGAACCCCGAGCACAACCACAGCGATTATGCAATTTCAAAACACGGCGCCGAAATGGAAGTCTGGCGCGGGCAGCAAGAAGGCTTATCGGTGCGCATCATTAATCCGGGCGTGATTCTCGGACCCGGCTTTTGGCAACAAGGCAGCGGCGTTATTTTTGATCGTGTGGCAAAAGGCCTACTGTTTTACACGCGCGGAACCACTGGATTTGTAGGTATTGAAGATGTTGTGCGCTGTATTGTTCAGAGTATGAATGAAGAAAATTCAGGCGAACAATTCATTGCTGTGGCTGCGCATCAATCATATGAATGGCTCGTTAAAAACATCGCGAGCGGCCTCAAGGTTTCAGGTCCAAAAACATATATTCCTTTATGGATGTGTGTTTTAGCCGCAAGAATTGACGGTGTTTTGAGTTGGTTCGGAAAAAAAAGAACCCTGAGTTTATCCATGGCCAAAAGTCTGCACAGTCATGATCAATACGAAAACAAAAAAGCGCAAAATCAATTGGGCATTTCGTTTGAATCATTAGAAGAAACCATTGCCAAAATGTGTGCTTTTTACCGCAAGGAAAACTAATTATTCAACTTTAGGCAAGTCCATAATCGGAATCGGCTCTTCTTTTCCAATGGCTTTTTCGGCAGCTTCTTTTTCTTTTGTCAAACGCTCGTTGACTTGTTCGTACATTTTTTTGTACAATTCTATCTGTGCAATATAATACCGATTGCTTTGTACCAGCTGGGTACTGTCTACCTTATATTTTTTATAAATATAGGCCCGCGTATTGATGGTAGGCTTTCCCGGCGAATAAGGCGCTTGGGTTCTGATGGCGTCAAGCAAAGCCATATCATAGAGAATCTCGACCATTTGTTTTTCGGGAATCAGGTTTTTGGGCTTGTGCACCGGTTGATCGTTACAGGCCGAAAATCCGAACAAGATCAGTAAAAACAAAACAATTTTTTTCATGTTTCTATCGATTAAACAACAAACGCTTCCCAGCATGCACTTGGTTTACTTTTTGGTTTTCATAGACCAAAGTACCATTGACAAAAGTATGGGTAATGGCGGCTTGAAATGTCTGACCCTCAAAAGGAGACCAGCCGCAATGATACAAAATATTTTCTCGTGTTACTGTATGCGGCAGATTCGGATGTACCACGGCCAAGTCAGCATAATAGCCTTCACGAATAAATCCTCGGTCTTGAATTTTAAAAACAATCGCCAAATTATGTGCTGTTTTCTCTACAATTTTTTCAACCGAAATCATTCCTTGACGATGCTTTTCAAACAAAGCCGGAAGCACATGTTGCACCAACGGACCTCCCGATGGAGCCAAAAGATAAGGCTGACTCTTTTCTGTCAAAGTATGCGGCGCATGATCCGTGGCAATCACATCAATGCGGTCATCCAGTAAAGCTTTCCAGATGGCATCGCGGTCAGCAGGGGTTTTTACGGCCGGATTCCACTTGATGAAATTGCCTTTTTGAGCGTAATCATCATTCGAAAACCACAAATGATGCAAACAAACCTCAGCGGTAATTTGTTTTTGTTCAAGCGGAATTTGATTCGTGAATAAATCCATTTCTATGGCTGTAGACAAATGAAAAACATGCAATCGCGCACCGGTTTTTTGGGCCAAAGCAATGGCTTTTGAAGATGATAAATAGCAAGCTTCTGCACTGCGAATCAAATGATGCGCGGTAACCGGGACAGCATCGCCATAGATTTCTTGGTAGTGTGCCAAGTTGTTTTTGATGGTTTGCTCATCTTCGCAGTGCACCGCAATGAGCAGCGGTGTTGACGAAAAAATCGCCTCGAGTGCTTGTGGGTTATCAACGAGCATATTGCCGGTTGATGAACCCATAAAAATCTTGAGCCCAGCCACATTGTGTCGGTTGGTTTTAAGGATTTCCTCAAGATTATCATTGGTGGCGCCCATCATAAACGAATAATTGGCATACGAGCTTTGGGCAGCAATTTGATATTTTTGTTCGAGTAATTCTTGGGTAACCGCATTGGGCACCGTGTTGGGCTGTTCAATAAAAGAAGTCACTCCTCCGGCTACGGCTGCTCTGGATTCAGAGGCAATGTTGCCTTTGTGGGTCAGACCCGGTTCTCGAAAATGCACTTGGTCGTCAATCATGCCCGGAATCAAATACGAGCCTTGAAGGTCAATTATTTTGGCGTTTACGGGTGTTGATATATCCCCGGCTATTTTTTCAATGCGTTCACCAGAAAGCAAAACATCGCCTTCGAAGATTTTTCCTTCATTGACAATGCGCGCATTTTTAATCAGCGTTGTAGACATTATAATTGATTGAAAAGTTTTCTGATTCTCAAAGCAATTACACCCCATACCGCTTCTTGAATGATGGCGTTGCTCATTTTGGATTGCCCTTTGGTTCGGTCGGTAAAAATAATCGGAACCTCAACCATTTTACATTTTTGCACATAAGCGCGGTATTTCATCTCAATCTGAAAGGCGTAACCAATGAACTTGATCCGATTGATGTTGATTTTTTTAAGCGCGCTGCTGCGGTAACAAATAAAACCTGCCGTGGCATCGTGCACTTTCATGCCGGTGATCATTTTAACGTAAATAGAGGCAAAATAAGACATCAGCACTCGACTCAGCGGCCAATTGACCACATTCACTCCGGATATGTATCGCGAGCCTATGGCCACCTCGGCACCGTCTATTGAACACGCTTTGTATAGATGAATCAAATCAGCCGGATTGTGTGAAAAATCGGCATCCATTTCAAAAATATAGTCGTATTGACGTGCCAAAGCCCAATTAAATCCATGCACATAGGCGGTTCCCAAACCTGCTTTCTGCATTCTCTTTTCTAAATACAAGCGCTCCGGAAACTCGCTTTGCATGCGCTTGACAATTTCTGAAGTTCCATCGGGTGAATTGTCATCAACAATCAAAACATCAAAAGGCTCTTCCAGCAAAAATACCGCACGAATAATGTCTTGAATGTTTTCACTTTCATTATAAGTAGGAATAATAACGAGCGATGAATGCATTATTAGCGTAATTCTGATGCGGCAAAAATACGTTTTTTAGTCAACTCCCCTCTTAAGAAAACAATAATTATAAGCCAATTTGATTAAAAAGATCGTTCGCTGTGAAGCGGCTGCTAATTTTATTAATTTTGCGGCTGATATGATGGATATTTTCTTTGAACCGCGTACAATTGGCGCCCGTGATTGGGCCACCATTACTTTTGTTCTGCTCTTAATTGTGATAGTGGTGGTGAAATCTGTTTTTGAAACGCGTTTTCAAGAATTTATTCGATTGGCCTTTACGGATAAATACCTCAAAGTTTATCGCGATTCATCCTATTTAATGAGTGGCTTTACGATATTTCTATTCTTTATGCAACTGGCATCATTGGCCTTTTTCATTCAACTGATGTTGCACCACTTTTTTCAGACTTCAAAAACCGATGGTATTTTGTTTATTCAAATCCTCACATTTGTGGGCGTTTTTGTGCTTTCAAAATTTCTGATAGAGAAAATTATTGCAACCGCGTTTAATATTGAAGAGTTCACAGACCAATACAATTTGCAAAAAGTAAGCTACCGAACCTATGTTGGTTTGCTTTTACTGCCTATTAACGCAATCTTGTTTTACAATTCTGAACCGTCAAATTTTCTGATATATTTCTTAATTGTTGTGATATTGTTATCAAACATGTTAACTTACATCATTTCTTTAAAGAATTACCAAAATTTACTGCTCAGCAAGTTGTTTTATTTTATTTTATATCTTTGCGCACTCGAAATAGCGCCCTACTATTTCATCTATTATTGGTTTACAAAAAGTTAGCATACAGATTATGTCAAACATGAAAGTGAAAACGATTTTGGTGTCGCAACCCGAGCCTAAAGTAGAGAATTCTCCGTACTTTGAGTTGCAACAAAAACACAAAGTCAAGATAGATTTCAGACCTTTCATCCACGTTGAAGGTGTTAGCGCGAAAGACGTCAGACAGCAAAAAATCGACCTCAATAATTTCACCGCCATCATCTTAACAAGCAAAAATTCGGTCGATCACTTTTTTAGGGTAGCCGAAGAAATGCGATATAAAGTCCCTGAAACGCTTAAATATTTCTGCCAATCTGAAGCCATTGCTTTTTACTTGCAGAAATATGTCGTTTATCGCAAACGCAAAATATATGTGGGCCAAAAGGATTTTGCCGACATGGCTCCGCTGATCAAAAAATACAAAGACGAGAAGTTCTTGTTGCCGGCTTCAGACCAATTAAACGCAGATGCGCCACAAACGTTGAACAACTTAAAAGTCAATTGGACACAAGGTACTTTTTACAAAACCGTGATGAGCGATTTGTCAGATTTGGCCGATGTATACTATGATATTTTGGCGTTCTTTAGTCCAACCGGAATCAAATCATTGTTTATGAATTTTCCAGACTTTCAGCAAAACAATACACGCATTGCTGTTTTTGGAAGCACTACACAAAAAGAAGCTTTGGAACACGGCTTGAGAATTGACATCTTGGCGCCAACTCCTGAAACACCCTCTATGACAATGGCTCTAGAAAAATACATCGCCGAAGCCAACAAAACAAAATAAAATTCAAGGTCTGTTCGTCGCAGGCCTTTGTTAATTAAAGCAGTTTCTTACAGTGCAATCGTTTTCGAAGTTATTTTTTCTTAAAGAAACTTTAATTCGCTTTCACGCCCGAGTAGTTTGCTTAATTTTGAACCCCAAATGAGAACGTTGTTATTTGTCATCAGCCTTTTTTCTTGCCTGCTTAGCGGTGGGCAAACGGTTATGGCCTCAAGTCAAGCCTCGGTGTATGAACAAAAACATCATTTAACGACTGCATCAACAAATTTAATTGATATAGACACACTGGTTACTTTTGTTGAAGACTCAGATGTTGATGCTGCTGACGAAAACGACCTCTCTAAAGAAAGCACTTCTTATAGCTTTGAAAAAACAACTGCCATTCCGCACTTTGTGCATATTCCTTGGCTCAAAGCGCCGCCTGCAAGTTCCTTGCGCGCACAGTTTTCTAAAAATTACTGCTTTAGTTCGCCCAACAGCGAATCACTTTCTATCTATTTAAAGCACCGCAATCTGAGAATTTGATTCTTGGGTCAGCGATTGCTTGAACCTTTCTCCAAAAATATATTTCATAGGGATGAAACGCACCGGACAATCCGGAGGCAATCGTTGATGTTTGATTTGACCAAATTTATTTCAACCATTATTATTTTTTATCCCATGAACAGAAATGTCCTGTATGCAGGCTTGTTGTTAACATTAACGTTTTTGACAAGCTGCTCCAAAAAAGTCGAAGAAAAAGAAGAGGCCGGAAAATACGCCGTTACCGAGCCGGTCGTTCTTGACACTACTTTAACCAAAGAATACGTGGCGCAAATCAGATCGCTGCGCAACATTGAACTCCGCTCACAAGAAAAAGGTTATCTGCAAAACATTTATGTAGACGAAGGCCAAAACGTTCAAGCCGGGCAACTCTTGTTTCGCATCATGCCCAAAGCCTACGAAGCCGAATTCTTAAAAGCCAAAGCCGAAACCAAAGCGGCCGAAATTGAGCTTCAAAATACCAAAACGCTTTCAGACAAAAACATCATTTCAAAAAACGAATTGGCCGTTGCCCAAGCGCGATTAGACCAAGCCAAAGCCGAAATGGCACTGGCCAAATTGCATTTGTCGTTTACCGAAATTCACGCGCCTTTTGCAGGAACCATTGACCGCTTACCAATGAAACTCGGCAGTTTGATTGACGAAGGCGAATTGCTCACGAGCCTTTCTGACAACAGCCAGATGTATGCCTATTTCAACGTTTCTGAACCTGAATATCTCGATTATCAAACCAACATCAAAGGCCGCGGCGATCAGCACGTTCAGTTGTTGCTGGCCAACGGAGATTTTTTAAAAGACAAAGGAACTGTTGAAGTGGTTGAAGGTGAGTTTGACAACGAAACCGGAAACATTGCCTTTAGAGCGCGGTTCCCCAACCCCAACAAACTCTTGCGCCACGGCGAAACCGGAAAAGTCGTGATGGCCTTCCCGATGAAAAATGCGCTGATTATTCCGCAGAAAGCTACCTACGAAATTCAGGATAAAAAATATGTTTTTGTAGTAGATGCCGCCAACAAAGTACACTCACGTGAGATTACCATTTCTGGGGAATTGCCTGATATTTACGTGGTTTCATCCGGTTTGAAAACCAATGACAAAATTCTACTCGAAGGTGTTCAAAAAGTCAACGACGATGACAAAATCGAGTATGTATTCCACAAACCACAAGAAGTGCTTGCTCATTTAAGACTCAAAGCCGAATAACCTAAGCCCTAAAATCATGTTTAATAAATTCATACAAAGACCCGTACTGTCTATTGTTATCTCGCTCATCATTGTATTTTTGGGTGTTTTGGCCTTGGTTCAGTTACCGGTAACACAGTTCCCAACCATTTCACCACCTAAGGTAAATGTAACCGTCGAATATCCGGGTGCCAACAATGAGCTTCTCATCAAATCGGCCATTATTCCGCTAGAGCGCGCCATCAACGGAGTACCGGGCATGAAATATATGGCATCCGATGCCGGTAACGACGGTGAAGGAACCATTCAAGTGATTTTCAACCTCGGAACCGACCCCAACGTAGCCTCGCTCAACGTGCAAAACCGCGTGGCTTCGGTCACCAATAAACTTCCGCCGCTCGTGATCCGCGAAGGCGTCAAAATCTCGCGCGAGGAATCCAACATGCTCATGTACATCAACTTGTACAGTAAAGATCCGCATACTGATCAGAAATTCTTGTTCAACTTTGCCGACATCAACTTATTGCCTGAGCTCAAAAGGGTTGACGGTGTAGGTTATGCCGACATTCTAGGAAACCGTGAGTATGCCATGCGTATCTGGCTCAAACCTGACCGTATGCTTGCCTATAAAATCTCGGCCGATGAAGTCATGGAAGCCTTGAGCGCGCAAAGCTTAGAAGCCTCTCCCGGAAAAACCGGTGAAAGTTCAGGTAAACGCTCACAATCGTTTGAATATGTACTCAAATACTCCGGTCGTTTTACCACCAAAGAGCAATATGAAAACGTGATTTTGCGCTCAACGGCAGACGGTGAAATCTTGCGCTTGAAAGACGTGGCCAAAATTGAATTTGGCAGTTCGATGTACGATATTTACTCCAACCTCAACGGGCGACCTTCGGCAGCACTTGTCCTCAAGCAATCCTACGGAAGTAACGCCAGTCAGGTCATTGAAAATGTCAAAGCCAAGTTGGCCGAAATCAAATCAAATTCGTTCCCGAAAGGCATGGATTATGAGATCAGTTACGACGTATCAAAATTCCTCGATGCCTCGATTGAAAAAGTATTACACACGCTCGTTGAAGCCTTTATTTTGGTAGGATTGGTGGTGTTTATTTTCTTGGGCGATTGGCGTTCAACGCTCATTCCGACCATTGCCGTTCCGGTATCGCTCATCGGAACTTTTATGTTCATGCAAGTCTTTGGCATTACGCTCAACCTCATCACGCTTTTTGCCTTGGTATTGGCCATTGGTATTGTGGTCGATGATGCGATTGTGGTGATTGAAGCCGTCCATGCCAAGATGGAAACCGAACACCTATCGGCGCGAAAGGCCACCAAAAAAGCCATGGTGGAAATTGCCGGAGCCATTGTAGCCATTACGTTTTTGATGGCAGCGGTATTTATTCCGGTAGCGTTTATGTCCGGACCAGTGGGGATTTTCTACCGACAATTCTCCATTACGATGGCTACGTCGATCATCCTTTCGGGGATTGTGGCCTTGACACTCACCCCGGCGCTTTGTGCCATCATCCTCAAAAACCACCACGGTCAACCCAAAAAGAAAACACCGGTCGATCGGTTTATTGATGCATTCAACAGCCGATTCAACAAAACCACCAATCGTTATATGACTATTTTGGGTAAAATGGTCAACCGCCGCAGTTTGACTTTCGGCTTGCTCATTGCTTTTTGTATCGGAACGTATTTTATCAATTCTCAGGTGCCATCGGGCTTTATTCCAAATGAAGACCAAGGAATGTTCTACGCTATTATTCAAACGCCGCCGGGCTCATCGCTGGAACGTACGAATGAAATTTCTGAGCGTTTGCAAAAAATCTCTGAAACCGTTGACGGTGTGCAATCAGTATCATCATTGGCGGGTTATGAAATCCTCACCGAAGGAACCGGTTCTAACTCAGGAACTTGTTTGATTAACCTCAAAGACTGGAAAGAACGCAAACATTCGGTGCAAGAAATCATGCAAGAGCTCGAAGAAAAATCAAAAAACATCAAAGGCGCTACCATTGAGTTCTTTCAACCACCGGCCGTTCCGGGTTATGGTGCCGCGGGTGGATTTGAGTTGCGTTTGCTGGACAAAGCCGGAACCAACGACTACAAAAAAATGGAACAAATCAACAACGATTTTGTGGCCGCGCTCAAAAAACGCCCTGAGCTGACTTCGGTGTTTAGTTTCTACAGTGCGAGTTTCCCGCAATATATGTTGCGTGTTGACAACGACATCGCCCAACAAAAAGGCGTGAGCATTGAAAACGCTATGAACACGCTCTCAACTTTGGTAGGTAGTAACTACGAAATCAGTTTTATCAAATTTGGTCGACAGTACAAAGTCATTGTTGAAGCCGCTCCTGAATACCGCGCTTTGCCGGATGATATTTTAAAACTCTACGTCAAAAACAACCGCGATGAGATGGTGCCGTTTTCGGCCTTTATGCGCATGGAAAAAGTATACGGTCTTTCTGAAATCACACGCCACAACATGTACAACGCCTCTGAAATCAGTGGTTCGGCCGCTCCGGGCTACAGTAGTGGTGAAGCCATCAAAGCCATCAACGAAGTGGCCGAGAAAACCTTGCCGCGGGGCTATGGCATTGACTGGGCGGGAATTTCAAAAGACGAGGTCAACCAAGGCAATCAGGCCATTTACATTTTCTTGATTTGTTTGGGCTTTGTGTATTTGATCCTTTCGGCGCAGTACGAAAGTTTCATCTTGCCGCTGGCCGTTATCTTATCATTACCGGCCGGAATCTTCGGAGCCTTCTTGCTCTTGAGTTTGATGGGCCTTGAAAACAACATCTATGCACAAGTAGCCATGGTCATGCTCATCGGATTGCTCGGTAAGAATGCCGTATTGATTGTTGAGTTTGCCGCGCAACGACACAGTACCGGTTTGTCGGTACTCGAATCGGCTTTAGAAGGTGCTAAGGTGCGTTTCCGTCCGATTTTGATGACTTCGTTTGCGTTCATTGCCGGACTTATTCCGCTGGTATTTGCTACCGGGCCGGGCGCACTGGGCAACCGAACTATCGGAACCGCGGCTGCCGGGGGTATGCTCGTCGGAACCATTTGCGGGGTCATTATTATTCCGGGCTTGTATTTCATATTCGGAACCATGGCTGCCAAACGCCAGTTTATTAAAGATGAAGACGAAAATCCGTTAACCGAAGACTTAAACGATCATGTATACTAAAATAAAATCTGCCATTCGCCCGACTGTATTGACTCTGGTTTTGCTGGCCGTCGGATGCAAAACACCTGCATTGGTTACTCCGGAGCAAAAAGGAAAACTACCTGAAAACTATGCGGCCATGTCGGCTCAAGACACGGTGAATTCAGCCTCTGTTCAATGGAAAAACTTTTTCAAAGATCAATACTTGGTTGACCTGATTGACACCGCGCTCAAAAACAACCAAGAACTGCAAATTACCTTGCAAGAGGTCGAGATGGCGCGCAATGACATTCGCATCCGCAAAGGAGCTTTGTTGCCGAATGTGGGTATCAAAGCCGGAACAGGCGTTGAAAAAGTAGGCCGTTATACCAGCCAAGGAGCCGGTGATGCCTCTACCGAAATCATGCCGGGCAAAGAAGTTCCGGATCCGTTGCACGATTATACCATTGCGGCGGTGGCTAATTGGGAAGTTGATATCTGGAAAAAACTGCGCAACAGCAAAAAAGCCGCGGTCAATAGATATTTGGCCACCACCGAAGGCAAAAACTTTGTGATGACCAACCTCATTGCTGAAATTGCCGAATCGTATTACGAGCTTTTATCGCTGGATAACCAATTGGCGATTGTCAAACAAAGCATCGGCTTGCAGCAAAACGGACTCGAAATTGTCAAAATTCAAAAACAAGCCGCGCGCGCCAACGAATTGGCTGTTCAGAAATTTGAAGCCGAAGTGCGCAAATCTGAAAGCATGGAGTTTGACATCCGCCAGCAAATAGTTGAAACTGAAAACCGCATCAACTTTTTGCTCGGTCGTATGCCCCAACCGATTGCGCGCACGCAAAGTAATTTCTTTGACCAACCGCTTCTCAATACACAAACCGGAATTCCATCACAATTACTCGCTAATAGACCCGACATCAAACAGGCAGAATTTGAGTTAGCCGCCGCCAAGTTAGATGTCAAAGCCGCGCGTGCCGAATTTTATCCGTCGTTGGGTATTTCGGCATCGCTAGGCTTTCAGGCGTTTAAACCGTCGTATTTGTTTACCATGCCCGAATCATTGTTGTATAGTTTGGCCGGTGATTTAGCGGCGCCGCTGATCAACCGAAATGCCATTAAAGCTGAATACAAAAACGCCAATGCGCGACAAATTCAAGCCTTGTACAATTATGAGCGCGCCATTTTGAATGGTTATATTGAAGTGTCGACGCAGTTGTCAAGAATGGAAAATTTACAAAAAAGTTATACGCTCAAGTCACAACAAGTACAGGCGCTGAACCGTTCTATAGACATTTCTGCCGATTTGTTCAAGGCGGCCCGTGCCGATTACTTAGAGGTTTTGATGACCCAACGCGATGCGCTTGAAGCCAAGTTGGAGCTCAACGAAACCAAGAAAGAACAGCTCAGTGCCACGGTGCGTATGTACCGAAACCTGGGCGGTGGTTGGAAATAAATTGGGTTGAAGAGTCGGTGAAAGCCGGCTCTTTTTTTTGAAGCTTATCAGAACATTGACTACTTTCGGGCTTCTTAAAATCATATCATGCAAAAAAAACATCATTGAAATAGCCTGTGAAAATGTGACAGGCTTTACCGCTTTTTACGAGCGACTGCAGATCAAAACCACCATTATGGGTCGCAGCAAGAGCACTTTTGAAAACTACGCCCGACACTTGGCGCATGCCGCGGTATATTTAGATTGTGTGCCTATTCTAGCCGAACATACGGAAGTCGAAAAGTATCTTTTTCACTTATATCAAAACGCCCCAAACGCCTCGCTGTCCTATTTTAAATTTACCGTCTACGGACTTCGGTTTGCCTATAAAATGGAAGGTCTTGCCCACAGAAGTCATGAATTGCCCATCATCAAAGCCGAGAAAAAATTGCCGATTGTTTTGAGCCGAAACGAAACCAAACGACTGATTGCTTCAGCCGGAAACCTCAAACACAAAGTACTCATTGGTTTGCTGTATGGTTGCGGATTGCGTTCTTCTGAAGCGCGTATGGTGCAACTCAGCGATATTGATTTTGACCGAAAAATGCTGCACGTTCGGCAAGGCAAAGGCAAAAAAGACCGTTATGTTCCGATGAGTTCCGTTCTTTTAAAATGGATTGAAAAATACCTAAAACTCTATCGTCCCAAAATATATTTGCTCAACGGCAAACACAATCGATACATTAAGAAAGGACAGGCCTATTCAGCCAAAGGTTTTTCATGGGTGGTTCTGCAAACAGCGCGCAAAGCCAAAATCAAAAAACCGGTGAGTGCCCATACGCTCAGACATACTTTTGCCACGCATTTGCTCGAAGACGGGCTTGACATTGTGAGCATCAAAGATTTGCTCGGCCATGCGCGTATTGAAACTACTTTGGTGTATTTGCATGTGGCGCAGTATGAACGACACAAACCCTACAGCCCGCTGGATGTGCTTTATCAAGAATCTGTTCAGAAACCAACTCATTCCGACGATTTATGCGCTTTATTAAATCATATCAATCATTGTGATTACTGTCAGAATTCGGGTTTGTCTGTGCGTCATCGAGCACTGGAAATGGCTTAAACAAAAAATCCTCAAGCGCTGAAACTTGAGGATTTTTTATGAATTAAGCTTACTTACAAAGCGGTAAAACTTATTGCTTAACTATTTTAAAAGTATTGATTTGACTCTCTGAAGTACATTTAACCAAATAAGTTCCGGCTGATAAAGTACTTAGATTTAATTTAAACACTCGGGCGTTGGGCATGGCCGTCATTACTTCTTGCCCCATCAAGTTATAGATAGCCACCGCATCAACTACAAGGTCAAAATCAATGTTCAACACATCGGTCACCGGATTCGGGGAAGCTTTGATTTCGTTTTCAGATATGAAGTCGTCTGTTGCCAAAAGGGTTTCAGGACAAGCAATTTGTACCATCGTGTTGTGGAGCACATTGGGGCCCAGACCCATTTGTCCTTGCGGACTCCAGCCTGCTGTGTATGCGTCACCGTTTGTTTTAAGATAAATTGCATAACGGTCTCCGCCGCCGGCATGTGCCCAGTCATTGGCAAACCCGAGGCGAACTGGTGTTGGACGGAAGTTACTGTCTCCTGTACCCAATTGTCCTTGCGTATTATAGCCCCAAGCCCAAAGTGATCCATCGGTTCGGATTGCAGTGGTGAATCCGAGCCCAATTTCCATTTTAGACCAGATGTTGGATGAACCGAGCTGTGTTGGAGCAAGTACGTTGGTCGTGGTGCCCAGCCCCAAACGTCCATCGGTATTGACGCCCCAAACCCAAAGTGTACCGTCGGTTTTAATGGCATGACTCACGCCCTGGTTGGCTTCTACCGATTTCCATGAAGCCGTTCCGATTTGCACAGGCGTATAGATTACAGTGGTGTTCGAACCGTTACCAACTGATCCGTTATTGTTCCATCCCCATGCCCACAAGGTATTATTGGTTCTGATGGCAAGCGTATGCTGACCTGCTGTTGACACTTCTTTGTAAGTTGCCGTACCTAGTTGTGTTGGTACGTATCGGTTGCTGAAATCGCCAAAACCTAAAACGGTTCCACCCCATACCCATAAAGTTCCATCGGTTTTGATGGCCATAGAAGTACCTTGGGCAGCTGAAATTTTAGCCCAGTTATTGGCTGTCCCTACGCGCGTCGGGGTAGATCTGTCGATTGTGGTGTTGTCTCCCAATTCGCCATTCGAGTTAAGTCCCCAAGCCCATAGAGAACCGTCGGCTTTTATCGCAAGGCTATGAAAGCCTGATGCTGCAACAGCTACCCAGTCGGTGTCGTTCCCGATACGGGTGGGAAATTTTTTATCGACAGTGTCACCAACACCGATTTGATAATATCCGTTTTCTCCCCAGCCCCAAAGCGAGCCGTCTGATTTGATGGCCAGTGTGTGGTTGTCACTATTGGACATTTTCGTAAAACACGGCGGCGGAACCGGTGTATTGAAGAACCCGCCGTTAACCCACTGGCTTTGCGCATTGCCGCAATCGGCAGCAAGCCACCAGTAGTAATCAGAATTCGGAGACAAGCCATCGATAGTGATAGAAGTTCCGTTGGTATAATAAGGCGTTCCGCCAAGTACCGGTAAATTGTTGATCATTATCGTATAACCATTGGGCGCAGGCGATGAAGCCGTCCAACTGAAAGAAGCTGTGGTAGATGTAGTGGTTCCTACCGCTAAATTGGTGGGCGCACTACAAGGTTCTGAGGTCAATGTCATTTTCACTAGGCCCATTTCGTAGGTCCCGACCCAGATGGTGTTTGAGTTAATGACCTCGAGACAGCTCGTGTATTCAAAACTTGCTTCCGGAGCCGCTGGGAAATAGGCTTGGCAATCGGTAAAGTTTTGCACGCCTCCACTTCTACATTCGCGTGAGTAGCCAATCCAGACTTTTCCGTTCTGGTCTACATCTAAACCGCCCAATTGGCAATCAAGCATGCACGACGTTTGGAAATCGACACCGGCCACTACCTGCTCGTTGGTATATTTGAGATATCCGCCATAGCTTTCTACATACAAATCGTCGCCAACAACCCTACGGATTTTTTGAGCCTGGTCGCCAACAATAGAAAAAGTGGTTCCGCTCAATTTGCGCAAAATCCCTTCGTTGGTCAGGTATACGTTGTTACCAATAGTGGCAACAGAATTTACGGAGCTTCCTGTAATAGGAGAATTTCCTGCATTGTAAACCGTCCAAGTGGTTCCGTTGAATTTTACCAAACCTGAATATGTGGCGAGCCAAACGTTGTTCGACGCATCTACCGCAACATCATTGATCACGTTGGTGGGAAGCCCGGAGTTGTCCATTCGGTAATGTGACCAAGTGGTTCCGTTGTACATAATCAAACCGTTCTGTACCGTTGTTACCCACTTGCGGTTGAGTCCGTCGATGGCTATTTTTTGCAAAGCACTTAATTCGACCCCTGCATTATCAGTGGTGTAGTTGGTAAAAGTATTTCCGTTGTACATAGAAAGGGCATTGGCGGTTGCGAGCCACAAATTGCCGTTGCCATCTATTTTAAGGTCGTTGATATTGGCCGAGGCAATGCCAGAATTTGCAGGATTGTACACCGTGTAATCGTAATTCTGGGCCAAGCTCATTAAGCTGATCAAGCTCATGAGTAAGAGTAATTTCTTTTTCATTTTTTGTTTGTTAGTATGATAGCAATTTGTAATGATCGGCAAAAATACGTTTGATGCATTTTTGCCAATTGGGTACAAACATAAGACATAGAATGCTACCGACAGAAAAATGCGCCCAAAAAAATATACCTTATTGGCGTTTACGCAAGATAATCTGGTAAACATCGCCCACTTTCTTGTGGTAATACATCACTTGCCCATCAGCGGTAAGCGACTGAGCTTCAATAAATTGCACGTCTGAAAACAAAACCCGCGGTGCTGCAAAAGCCTCTTGGGTGCTGCCTCTGAGTGCTACACAAATTTCAAACAACGGCGCTGAGGGTAAACTGCCTTTTAAATATCTCGTAAAATACAGAGCGCGTTGATCAGTGGTGATGCAAGGCGCATAATTGACGTATTGCGACTGGTTAATTTGTGCCATGATTTGTTCAGAATTACTCAGCCTATTGAAAGTGTTGGCATTGACTTTTTGCGCGATGCCTATTTCAGTCTCACACGGACCCACGCAATTTTTGTCGTCAAAACGCGCATTGTTGAAGTATAAAAATTGTCCATCGGTACTGATACCGTGATCCATAACCAGCCATCCGGGTGTACTTTTATTAAAATTGCCGTGTACGCGCTCAGGGTTGGACAAAACACCCGCCGAAAAATCTCCGCGCATCAGATTGTCTAACTCAGCAGGATAATTACGGGTTGAAGTCCAGTAAAAATTACCCTGCGCATCCAGGTCGGCCACTGCATCGAGCCGTGGCGAAACCGGTTGATTTGCCCCTGTAAGCGCACCCGCAAACGTAAAATGTAGATCATCAATGCGTGTGGCGTAAAACAATTGCGTATTGATCCCGTCATTGAGGTTGTTAAAAAACAAAGTGTTGCCATCGGGCGATATAAATGGCTCCATGGCATCTGTGCTCCAGCCGCTGATTGTGACCGGAAGTTCAGGTCCAAAAGAAATAGATGATTTACTTTTGACGGCTTCTTTGGTACAGCCTAGGAGTAAAAAAAGCATGAAAAAGCGAATACGGCTCATTAGGTTTAATAGAATCAAACTTTCACCTAAAGATACCTTTATTTTTTCAAGCGCATGTTTTTACAAAGCTAATTCTCTGTTTCTTGCAATTGATATTCTGTGAAATCCTAAATATGAAAAGATTTTTTAAAGGGGAAAACTGAAAACAAAATCTTCAGACTTTCCCCTTAGTAAAAAACTCAATTTATTAACCCACTTTTATTTGAATTGAAATTGCATCCCCAGCCTGAATTGTTCGGTCCATTTGAGCGGGTCGATGCCTTCTTCACGAATAATATTGAAGTATTGAAACTTAACCATGGCATTGTATCCGTGTATTTGATAAGCCAAAGCTGATGAAAAACGCTGACTGTTGCCGGGCGCTAAATCATTGAGGTCTAATTCTTCATATCGCGCAGAGACAATTGTATGCCATTTTTTGACAAAATAATTCAGTTGCGCTATGTAGCCGCCGGCCAAAACATAACCTCGGGTTTGACTTGGATTGAAATTTAAAAACAAGGGATCATTCTCTTTTCTGGGTTCAAACTTGAGTTGATGCAGCTCAAATTGTGCGGAAAATCCCATGTACTGAAAAGAAGCATCTAATCCGTAGGCGGTTCGTTTTCCGTCAATGACTTTAATTCCGTATTCGCCCAATGCCTCTGCCGGAAGTGTTTCGCCGTCAGGTTGTGATTTGTTGGTGTATCGGGCATTTAATCCCAATGAAAACATGGGCGTAGGCGAAAGATGATCGTCAATTTCGCGGTAGCGATAGCGCGCCGGATACGAAACATCAACTCTGCCCACATATTCCAGTTGTCCACTGGCATCATTGTCTCCGTTGAGCGACCATTCGCCCAAACCGGTATAGGCGCCTAAATAAATATTGGCCCGTTGACGCCAGAAATTTTTCATCAGTGTTACTCCTACATCACGTGTTGAAAAAACAGAACCTCTTGTGAGTTCAGCTCTTTGCCAATACGGACTGTAGCCAAAAGGAACCAAAGCACTTCTAGAGTAATAAAGTTTGCCATAGCCTGTTTGAATATCAAGCCAGCCCAAGCCTTTATAGGTTACACTTGCTTCCATGAGCCCCGGATTTTCGGGGTCAATCTGCGTGGTTCCGTTGTTGGCGGCCATGTCGGCTAAGTCAAATTTGAGCTCATATTCAAAATCTCCGCCCACACGACCTTCTAACTCAATTTGGGCATCGCGCAGTTTGAATCGGTCTTTAGAATGATCTCTTTGGTCAGACTTTAAAGTTCTTTGATTGAAATAAGTAGATACGTTTCCGGTGATTTCAAGCACATGGTTGCCGTTGCTCAGGGTGAGCTGCGCCCAAGAAAATGGTGAATAAGCAGCCATTAAAATTAAAAAGTAGTTTGGCCTCATTTTATTTTTGATCCAATTGATTGAAGTAATACATTCGCTGCATATCGTCTGAAATCACCCGTAATTGTTGATTTTCATCAAAGCAAAAACCTTCCGGATTAACGATCGGTAAAATCCAACTTTGAAGGACTCTATAATCTTTGGGGTCAAGTTTAAAAAGCGCTCTGTCTTCATCGCTGAGCAACCATAAAAAACCATTGTGATACTGCGCCGAAGAAATATCTCGGGCCAACCGACTCAAATTGATTTGATTTATGATGTGAAATTGCTCATCCAGCTCAAAAAGTACCACTGGATCGCGTTCTGTAATCAAAAGATATTTTTTTAAATCGCTGTTGTAACACATGGCTTCAAAACCTTTGTTTCGTCCACCGGCATACGGAACGTTTACAGATCTGATTAAATCCAGATGATTTCGACCGAACTCGTGTATCAATCGATGGGTTTCATCCATTACAAAAACGGAAGAATCCCGCACAAACAATGCTTCTAAATCTGAATTGGGAACTGCTTTTTGACGAATGATTTTGCCTTGTGAATCTGTTTCGAATAAAGTTCCTTGATCGCTGACCCAAAAAAATGTACGGCTGTCGGGTGCAAAATAAATATCAGATGGCTCAGGAATATCTACCTGAACAGACTGCTTTGATTTTAACTTCATTGATTGTGCGCTGGCCCCTACCATTGCTGACAGCAAAAAATAAATAGCTGATTGAATTTTTGAATTCATTGGTTTGGTATTAAAACGGTACGGCATCAACTGCCACGTTGTCAAATCGGTTGTTTCCGGAGGCTCCTGAGGCAGTTGGCCCTTCAAAATTGATTTTAACTTTGAAGTTCGCATTGTTATTTACCGCAGGAATAGAACTAAAATCTAATTGCAACAAACTGCTGCTTGGATCATCAACCGGATTAAAACTGCGCACGGTTAAACCATCGGTGATATAATCTGAACCATTTACTGTATATGAAAAAATCTGACTGGCCGCACCCGATGAAGTTTTGGCAGTAGCATAACTCAAAACCACTTTTTTGAAGCCTGTTGTAGGCAACTCTAAAATCAGACTGCGGGTGTTGCTGGGGTTTCTGGCTCTGAGACCGCTTCCGGCTTCTTCAGATTTTCGCAAGTTAACATCATAGCCGGGGCTAAAAACATCCATGTACCCAGCGCCACTTCCTGGATATGAAATTTTAGCCAAGGCTTTGGTCGCTTGATAATCGGGCAAAACCTCTGTAACGGTTCCGGATATTGAATTAAAATTCCAAAAGTAAATCAATTCACTTGCCGGATCTAACTTTTGCTCAGCAATGGCGATGTCACGATCCGTTGTACAGCCAAAAAGGCTTGAAAAACAAATCAAATAAAGCAGTTTTTTCATAATGCAATGATTTGCCCACAAAGCTAGAAATCACATAGTGCGCAGGGGTTAACCCGATGTTATCAGATTGTGAAATAGAACCGAAAGATTCTTTACGATTTATATACTTTTTTTTAACCTGTTTTAAAGCATCTAGAACACCAAACCACCTCTTTTTGTTGATTTTACAGACAAAAAAAGCTGTGTTAAATTATTGTTTCCGCAACTCACTGAAGGTCTTGCAACTAAAGATTAATTTCATTGAACCTTAACCTTTACAAAAAGTGCATTGGCTTGTTCAAAGATAATTTTGTAAACAAATAACAAAAGGGTTACAGCAAATTGCAACAACCTAAAAAACAAGCACATGAAAACAAAATTATTCAATGCAGACACATGGTTTTTACTGATTTTGTGTTGCGCTTTGAGCATTTTTAAAAGCAATGCCCAAACTGTTATATCCTCGTGGACTTTTGATCCTTTACAAGGTGCGGTGGCCAATCCGACAGCTAACATTGGAGCCGGAACTTCAGCGGTTATCAATCCTAATTTTACAACCGAATTAATCACTCCGGGTTCCGCCACCGGAATGGATGCTAGTACCGGTGCTGGTTGTGGAGCACAAAACGGCGTGAATGCTTGGGCGTTGAATCCGTTTGATCCGGGAACCAGCAACGAAAGCAACGGAGTTCAGTTCAACACCAGTACGTTTGGATATCAAAATATCTTTTTTACCTGGGATCAACGTTGGTCCAACACTTCGGCCAATACCATTCGTTTACAATATACTTTAGACGGAAGTACTTGGACGCCTTTTGTTATGTCAGTGGCCAATACAACTTTTTGCAACGGCTCGATTAATGGCAACGGTTGCTTTGAAACCAATACTACAGGTGATCAATACCGAAGAATCCGCGTGGATTTTTCCGGCATCAGCGGCGCCAACAACAATGCTAATTTTGGTGTGCGAATTCTGGCTGCTTATTACCAGTTTACTACTGAATTCCGGCAAACGTCCATCCCGACTTTGGTGGCCAATCCGTTGGGAACTTGGCGTTTTGACAACGTCTCTTTTTCGGGCACTTTGAATCCCGGGCCAACTGCATCGGCCATAACCGGAACAGCAACGATTTGCAACGGTTCATCAACCAATTTGGCGGTGAACATCACCGGGGGTACCGGACCATTTACCTTAATATACTCTGATGGAAGCACTAATTTTACAGTTAACAATTACGCCAGCGGAAGCCCAATATCGGTAAATCCGACTACCACCAAAAGCTACACCATTGTATCGGTAACCAATGCCAACGGACAACCGGGTACCAACAATACTGGGACGGCTACAGTCACGGTCAAAGTAAAACCAACTGTTGCACTAAGCAGTGGTTCTGCTTGTACGGCCGTTTCATTTAATCTCAACACACTTATTTCATCAGCCGGAAATCCAACCGGAGGAACGGGTTTCTTTTCTAGAGCTTCAAGTCCTGCAACACCGATTGCATCGCCAACAGCTTACACCGGCGGAACCATACCCGATTTAATTTATACTTATACCTTTAACGGATGCCCCACCGTGAGCAATACGGTAACTTTTACCCGAAATACAGTTCCTGTAATTACTACCCAACCCAGTGGTGCGCAAACCGTTTGTCAAGGAACTGCCTTTTCTGCTATTAATATTGCTGCAAGTGGCGCTACTTCTTATCAGTGGTATTATAATTCGTCAGCGACTTTTACAGGAGCTACCACCATTCCGCTGAGCAACACAACTTCATACACTCCGCCTTCGACATCGGCTTATGGTCCGAGATATTTTGCTGTTAGAGCCACCAATACTTGCGGTGGTGTCAACAGTACTGCTTGGGCGGGTCCGTTTTATGTATTGGCGCCTACGGTAGCCGGAACCGTTTCGGGTACACAAACTTTGTGTGCTGATGGATTGATTAGTTCGGCTTTAACACTCTCCGGAAATACAGGTTCGGTGGTCAAATGGCAAACCGCCGATGATGCCGCCTTTACAACCAATGTAACCGATATTACTTTGAATTCAACCACTTTAACTCCTGCCAATTTAGGCATCGTAACACAAACCATTTACGTGCGTGCGGCGGTTCAAAACGGAAGTTGTTTGCTGGCCTACACCGCACCTATCCAAATTTTGATGGACGAAACGATATGGAACGGGAGCTGGAGTTCTGGCGCACCCAGCAGTTCTAAGCGTGTCATTTTTGATGCCGACTATAGTTCAATAGCTGATATGAGTGCTTGTTCTGTGGTGGTTCGGTCCGGAAATGTGGCTTTTAATTCAAACCACACCCTGAATATTACCAACGAACTCAAAGTGACCGGAGGAACACTCACTTTCGAAAACAACGCTTCATTAGTACAAGTCAACAATGTAGCCAACACCGGAAATATCACGTACAAAAGAGATACAACTCCGGTACGAAGATATGATTACACCTATTGGTCATCTCCGGTTGATGCCCAAATCATGGCTGTATTTTCACCTTTAACCATGTCTGATAAATATTATTGGTTTAATCCCAGTATCTATAATTGGGAAAATGTGACTGCTCCTGCATTAACCCCAATGGATATTGCCAAAGGATACATCATCCGAGCTCCGCAGAATTTTGACCCAGTAACAACGGCTGTTTTTCACGGCTCTTTTTACGGCAAACCCAACAACGGAAACTACAGCATCAATGTAACTTATACCGACTCTACCCATGATTTGAATTGCCTGGGTAATCCATATCCGAGCGCCCTTAAAGCCGATGATTTTATCTTGGCCAATCCGAGTGTTTTTGGAAGCGGAACTACCCTTTATTTCTGGACACACAATACACCCATTACCAATAGCAACTATGTTTTTAGTGACTATGCCGCTTATAATTTTACCGGAAGCACCGGAACAGGGACCGGAGTGCCGGGTGCCAACAACCTGGCTCCAAACGGATATATAGCCGCCGGACAAGCTTTTATGATTAAGGCTATTGCCAGTGGTGCGGCGCAGTTCAACAACAGCATGCGCGTGGCTTCAAACAACGATCGTTTTTACCGAAATCAAAGTTTGAATTCAGAAAAGCACCGCATTTGGCTTAACTTAACCGACAGTCAAAACAACTACCAACAACTGTTAATTGGCTATGTGCAAAACGCAACCAATCAATATGAACCTGCCTATGATGGTTTGCTGCTCGAAGCGGGGAATTCTTTGAGTTTTTATTCTAAAACAGACACTTACAAACTCAGCATCCAAGGAAAATCTTTGCCTTTTGATTTGCAAGATACCGTTGTTTTGGGCTGCAGGATTTCAACAGCCGGAACTTATCAGATTTCACTGGCGCAATGGGATGGGCTATTTGAAAACCAAGGAGTCTACTTAGAAGATAAATCTTTGGGAATTTTACACAATTTAAAGGATTCAAGTTACCCATTTTCATCGCTTGCCGGAAGTTTTGACGACCGATTTGTGATTCACTACACCCAACCAAGTTTAGGAATTGTTAAGCAAGAGCCTTCAACAGATTCTATTTGGGTATTCCAAGAGCAAAATCAGATAAAAATAGAGCTCGGAAACCAACGCATCAAACAAATAAAAATTTACGATGTGGCCGGTAGAATTGTATTTGATCAGAGGGGTATAACCACTTCTAAATATACCCTCACAAAGCCAGATATGAACGGGCTTTTACTGATTGAAATTACCGATGAAAACAACAAAATACACTTCAAAAAATGGATGCAATAAAATCTTAAATCATTGATTATCTGCCCTAAAAAACATACAAAAACAGGCGCTAAATCAGTTCGGTTTTATTAATGCATTGATAACTTTTACTTGATAACATTCTCTTAGTAACCCAATAAATTTATTTCCAAAACAATTAATAATTAACTTAAAAATGAAATCAACTTTACACCCTTTGAAAGGTATCGGTTCTTTGGTTTTTTCTAACCCAAGCCAGAGAACATCCTTTCAAAATCGATTTGCTAAAGCATCCGGATTTTCATCATCCGGTTGGGCTTTTCTTTTTTTGTTGTTGACCCTTTTTGTGGGCAACATTCAAAAAGGTTTCTCACAGACAACCTTGTCGGCAGGTGATGCCGCCATTGTAGGTTTTAACTCAGCCAATCCAGACAAAATTGCTATTATCTTGCTCAAAGATATCAGCGCAGGTACCGTTATTAATATTACCGATAACGGATTTACAGCTGGTGCCACCGGTAGAACCGGAGAAGGTTTTTTAACCTACACAGCTCCCGCTGCTCAAACGGCAGGAACCGTCCTTACTTGGACCAACGGACAATCTATTACCGGAACCGGTTGGAGCAGTAACAACCCCACCAACTTTGCACTCAACGGAAGTGGTGATCAGTTGTTCTTGTTTCAAGGACCTACGGCCAATTGGGCGTCTCAATCGGGAATTACCTTGATTTTTGGCGGCAATTTCGGCACTGCACTTTCTGCTACTTCAGCCGCTGCCAATACGGTCCAACCCACCGCTTTAACTGGGAACAACTTCTTGAATTTACCTACAACAACCAATGCCAACGGCTATTTTGCCAACGGTAACACAGCCGCCACAAACGTGACTATTTCAGACACAGCGGCCAATGTCTTGGCGTTGATTGCCAACAGCACTAAATGGTTCGGAACTTCAGGATCCGCATCTACTTTTCCAACCTATAACATTACTTTATCTGGGCCTAAAATTACAGTAACCGGAACACCTTTATCAGCAGTTTCAACTACCTATGGTACCGCCTCGGCTACGCCCACAACATTTACGGTTGCAGGTACACAACTCAACAGCAATGATTTGGTCATTACTGCTCCGGCAGGTTATGAAATTTCTCAGACGGCACCAGGAACATCGGGTTATGCCAGTTCTTTAACCATTGTACCAAGTTCAGGTACTGTAAGCGCTACTACTATATATGTTCGATTGGCCGCTACCACTACCGTTGGAACTTACTCAGGAAACATCAGCTGTGTCTCGGCTCCGGCCACCCAAGTGAACGTAGCCACTGCAGCGAGTAGTGTTACTCCTTTAACGCTGACTATTAGTGGAGCTACGGCACAAGATAAAACTTATGACAGAACCACCACAGCCACCATTACCGGAGCTACAGCTTCAGGAACGGTAAATGGAGACATCATCACCGTTCAAGGCGGCGGAACTTTTGACAATTTTAATGTTGGAAACAACAAATCAGTCACTGCTGCTTTGACCTTAAACGGGACAAATGCTTCCAGCTATACTTTTTCACAACCTACTGGTTTAACGGCCAACATCACCCCAAAAAATTTAACGATTTCAGGTGCGGTTGCGCAAAATAAAATATACGATGGCAATACCAATGCTATCCTTTCAGGCACATTGACCGGGGTAATCTCGCCCGATGACGTGAGCTTAAATGCCAGTGCCGCTTTTGACACTTTCTTGGCCGGTGACGGAATCAACGTTACCTCATTTTCAACCTTGGCGGGTGCTCAAGCCACCAACTATGAATTGGTTCAACCTACGGGTTTAACAGCCAACATTACACCAAAAGCTTTGACAATTGTCGGAGCCGTTGCACAAAACAAAACGTATGACGGAACCACTACAGCCATCATTACCGGTACACTTTCAGGGGTTGTTATTCCTGATGATGTTGACGTAATTTTGTCTGGAGAATTTGCCAGCGCAAGTGTAGGTGTAAATATTCCGGTTACTTCTACTTCTACTTTGATTGGTGCTGATATCGCCAACTATACCCTAACCCAACCTATAGGTTTAACCGCCAACATAGGTTCAGCTCCCCTATTGCCGCAAACCATTACTTTTGATTCTTTGAGCGATGTGGTTTATGGCTCAACCGATTTTGATTTAACGGCAACCTCAGATTCTGGTTTAGCAGTTACTTATGCTTCATCAGACACCGCTGTTGCTACCATTGTTCCGGGTGTTGCGCCTGATACTTATCGCGTGCATATAGTTAGTGCCGGATTTGTCTACATCACGGCCAGTCAAAGTGGTGATTCAGTATATGATTCAGCGATACCCGTGGTTCAAGGATTGAATATTACACCAAAAGAAATTACCGTCAATGCTACTGCTTCAGATAAGGTATACGACCGAACTGATGCTGCACAAGTAACCGGAACCCTCAACGACGTGGTTGGTTCAGACGATGTGACTTTTGTTGGTTCTGGATTTTTTGAAACCTTTGCTGCTGGAAACAACATCAATGTGATTTCAACTTCTGTACTGAGCGGTGCACAAGCGGGTAACTATACTTTAATTCAACCTACCCTTACTGCTAATATTACGCCTTTAACTTTAACTGTAATTGGCGCTTCGGTTTCTGATAAAGTTTATGACGGAAATAATTCAGCCACCATCAACGGAGCAACTTTACAAGGAGTGATTAGTCCGGATATCGTAAACGTAAGTGGTAACGGAACATTTGACAGTGTTAATGTGGGCAACGGAATTTCTGTGGGTACACAACTTACTTTAAATGGTGCCGATGCTGCCAACTACAGCCTAACACAACCTAGCGGTTTGAGTGGCAACATTACACCATTGGCACTAACCATCAGTGGTCTTTCAGGTGTTTCACGCGTTTATGACAGAACCACCGCTGCAACTTTGAGCGGCACTGCAACTTTGAATGGTGTAATCGGAACAGATGATGTTGCGATATCAGGTACACCTTCAGCTTCATTTGCCAGCAAAACGGTAGGTACCAACAAACTGATTACCGTAACCGGTTATACACTCAGCGGAGCGCAAGCAGGCAATTACTCTTTGACCCAACCTGCCGGGCTTGTGGCCGATGTTACGCCGTTTTCTCTGACTATTTTCTCACCGGCAGCAGCCAGCAAACAATATGACGGTACTACTGCAGCTACAATTTCGGGAACCCTCATTGGAACTTTAGGAACTGACATAGTTACACTTGTCGGAACCGGAGTTTTTGCCTCGGCTGAAGTCGGAAACAATATTGCCGTTACATCCACAGCTACCTTAGCCGGAGCAGACGGAGCCAACTACATCATCAATCCGCAACCTACCGGATTAACCGCCAATATTACAACTGCTCCTAGCGTATTGGCTTCACAAGATTTTGAAGTAGTTCCGGCTACACCAACTTTGACTTTCACTACTTCAGATATCGGAACTCCGGGAACCAACACCGGTTTTAGCTCTGGTCAATCCGGAAACTCAAGCAATGATGCTCCTGCTACAACCAATTTGTTCGCATCGGGTGCCAGAGGTTACCGTGTGCAAGGACCTGCCTCAGGCTCGTTGAATACCGGTAGAGTTTTTACTTTTGCAACGGTTGATGCTTCATCGTATACCAATATTCAAGCTTCGTTTAGAATTGCCGGAATGTCATTGGGATCTAGCGGAAACGGAATGGACAACGCTACAGGAACTACCATTTTAGGTGCAAGCACCCCTATTGACTTTGCTTTGATTGAAGTGAGTCCTGACGGAGGTACCACCTGGTACAAACAAGCCGTGGTAAGCACCACCAGTTCAAACGTTCGTTGGTCATTTGCACCTACAGGATCAGGAACTAAAGTATATGCTGCCAACGATTTATATACCAATTTCACCACCACCGGAACCGGAACCATTACTTCGGGCAGTTCGGCCATCACAACCGCTACGGTTACTTCATTGCCATCGGTAGCCAACCTCAAAATCCGTATTACCCTTGAGTGTAACTCAGCCAACGAATCATGGATTTTAGATGATGTCAACTTAACCGGAATTCTCGGTGCTCCGTGCACAACTCCTGATGAAGTATCGTCACTAGCGGCCACCAACGGCAGCGGACAATCGGTTGTGAGTTGGAACTACGGAGATTGTTATGATCAAGCGCTTGTGATTGCTTCAACTTCTGCTTTTAGCAGCGAAATTCCAACAGGTGACGGTAGTGCATATACGGTGAACTCATCAAGCTTTACCGATGCAACCAACAGCACCTTTGACGGCGGTGTCATCGTATACAAAGGTTCTTTGAGCAATGCTACCATTACTTCATTGACCAACGGAACCACTTATAACTTTAAAGTTTTTGTACGCAAAGGAACCAACTGGACCAACGGTGTGGTTACTTCAGCAACTCCGGTTGAGGCTAGATATTACTGGGATGCTGATGGTGCTGCTAGCTCAGCCACTGGAGGAACCGGTACTTGGGATAACTCGGCCACCAGCAATTGGAGAACACCAAACACAACCGGTTCATTGGTGCCATGGGTAACCAACACGACTCCTTTGAATGCAACTATTGCCGGAAATGCGGGAACCATTAGCATTGCCGCCGGAACAACTTTTGCGGCTACAGCACCTAATTTGAATATAGATACCAACGGATATACATTGGCTACCGGAAGCGGAACAATTGTTTTACCAGCCGTGAATACCCTCTTAGCAGATAATGTTAACTTGACTTTGGCTCCAAATGTCAACACAACAATTCCTGCCAGCGGAACCATCAGTATCGGAAATGTATCAGGCGGAACTGGTGCTGGTATTACATTGACTTCAGCACAAAGTATTACCGCTGTAGCACAAAGAATCAATTTATCAAGAACCAATGCAGTTCTTTCAGTGCCGGTGACCATTACTTCAGCCGGCGGTACCGGAACAGCTTCAATTGCACCTATTGTAGCTACTGCAGTAGGAACCAGTTTAAGCAGCAATGCCAACATCGTCAACAACTCGGCCATCAAAACCGGATTGGGCGCTACCAGCGGATTTGATTTGACCGTTAATAGCGTCATCAGCGGTTCAGCTGATTTGATGTTTGCTGCCGGAGCTTCAGGAGGCGCCGGAACCATTACTTTGAATGCAGCCAACACTTATACGGGTGCTACCTTATTCAACGCTGCTACCAGCGGAAGAATCAAACTGGGCATCAACAATGCCTTCCCAACCACAACACAAGTTACCATGGGTTATTCAACCAGCAACGGTGGAACCCTTGACTTGAACGGTTTCAACCAAACCTTTGCTTCACTCAACAGCGGTGTAGGAGGCGGTTCTATTTTGAACAATGCAACAGCTACCGATGCTACTTTAACTATAGACGGAACTGTGGCCAGCAATTTTGGTTTGGCCATTACAGACGGAACAAGCAAAGTGGCGCTTCAAAAATCAGGAAGCAGCACTCTTACTCTTTCATCGGTATTAAACTCTTATACCGGAGGTACTACTTTAACCGACGGTGTACTACAATTGGGCAACAGTGGTGTTTTGGCCAACTCTGGCGCCTTGATTTTCAACGGAGGAACGATCAATACAGGCGGATTCTCTGAAACTGTGGGCACTTTGAATTTAGCTTCTACCGGAACCATTGTTTTGGGCAACACCAATCACACCTTGACTTTTGCCAACAGCAGTGCTGTAAATTGGTCTGGTTCAGCACTTACCGTATCAGGTTGGAACGGAACTGCAGGTCAATCAAACACCACCGGTCCTAAAATTCAAGTAGGTGTGGGCGGACTCACATCGGCTCAATTAGCCAAAATTACTTTTGCCGGTTTTGCGGGTACTCCTATTATATTACCTTCAGGTGAATTGGTTCCGGCTGGGCCAACTTTATCATTGACTAGTGGTGCAACAGAGCACGGAACTGTGTGTGTGAATGCTTCTGCAACCACTGTTCAATATACTTTGAACAATGCCGGGGCTACAGCTTCAGACGTAACCATCACTTCTGACAACGCTGAATTTGTTGTCAGCAATGCAGCTACTGTTATCAACGGAGCTTCTACCGCTACTTTTGAGGTTACCTTCACGCCTGCTCAAGACGGTGTTCGAAATGCGAACATTACCATTAATACTACAACACCTAACGGTAACACTCCATTGGTGATTGCCTTATCAGGTACCGGACTTGCCAATGCTGTTTATTACGCTGATGCTGATGGTGACGGATTTGGTAATGCTGCTGTTTCTCAATTAGCTTGTGCACAACCATCTGGTTATGTTGCTAACAACACTGATTGTGACGATACAAACATTGCTATCTATCAATTGGCTACATACTATGTAGATGCTGATGCTGATGGTTATACCAACGGTACTGCTTCAGTTTGTTCAGGAACTTCAGCTCCTGCTGGATATTCAGCTACGACCAACGGTACAGATTGTAACGATGCAGATGCTGACTTGACTGACAATTGTTCAACAGGTAAAGTGGTGAACTTGAATATGTTCATCCAAGGATACTACTTAGGTGGCGGTTTGATGAACTCAGTTAAATTGAATCAAGATTATGTATCAGCTGATACAGATGTTGAGGACATGACTGTAGAGTTGCACGATGCTACTACCTATGCTTTGGTAGATACTGCTACAGGTACTTTACATACCGATGGTACCTTGTCTGTAACTTTTAACACGGCAGCAGCAGGTGATTACTA
>JAIXSK010000028.1 GCA_027484725.1 Flavobacterium sp.
ATATCGTCGCATCTGGATTGACCGTAATAGTACCACTTTGCGTCGCTGTACCACAACCGCCTGTAGTGGTTAATGTATAATTAAACGTTCCTGTTGCAGTCGGAGTTCCTGATAATGTATAGATATTACCACTTAAGGTTCCGGTAACACCCGGTGGTAAATTACTCGCGGTGATACCCGTAGCTCCATTGACCAAAGTATAAGATATCGGTGTGAATGAACTTGAATTAACACACAAAGTTTGAACATCTGTACCAGCAATACTCAGAGTCAAATCAACATCTGGACTAATCGAAATTGTGCCAGCTAATAAGACAGTCCCACAACCACCCGAAGTGATAACCGTGTAATTGTATACTCCACTTGAAGACGGAGTTCCAGAAATAGTAAAATCACCGGAAGCAGAAAATGAACCCGTAACTCCAGGAGGTAAATTAGATGCTGTCACAGAAGCAACACCATTCGTTGTATTATATACGATTGGAGTGATTGACGTATTGACACATACTGATTGATTATCATTACTCGTTGCTGAAAGAGTCATAGTGGCCAAATCAGTAACATTAATTGTTGTTGTAACAGAACAAACTGCAGTTCCAGATGTAGCTTGAACAGTAAAAGTATAAACCCCAGGAACATTTGGTATTCCTGATAAGGTGTAAATTCCTGAAGACAAGCTACCGGTTACCCCAGGAGGAAGTGAGCCTCCCAAAATATTAACCGAATCTATACTATTAGTGGTTGAATATGTAATAGAAGGTAATATCGTATTGACACACAAGGTTTCACTCGTTGATGAAGCTGCAAGAACACAACTACAAGAAACAATCTGAACTTGAGCTGTAGTTGAATAGGCAAGACACGGTGGATTTGCAGGTATTTGATAAGTGACCGTATATGTGGTTTCAACACTTCCACTTGGGGTAATTGCTCCGGTATTCGGATCAATAATCAATCCGGACGGACTGGCTGAATAAGTTCCGCCTGTAGATAAAGAATTTTCCGTTACTGATTGAGGTATTGTTATATCAGTGCAATAAGGATTGGCATCATAAGAAATTGTTCCCGATGGAGCCCCTCCATTGATAACAAATGGTCGGATGTTGTAACAACCCGTTAAAACCAAATCCTCCATACGAACATAAATAGTTGTAGGCACAGATGACACTTGAAAGGTTGCTAGATCAGCGTCCGAAAGAAAATTAATGTTGGTTGGTGCATCATTGGCAGCATCAGTAGGATCAGTGTAATACTTAATCGCATAATCAGTCGGGCTGGGAACTCCATTGAGAATGTGTGCATTCTGATCAATATTTACAGTGTAAGGACCGGCGCCCGTGGTACAAATATCAATATTTTGCGGATCTAAAACCGGTAATGGCGGAGCTATATCAACAGTTACACTTGCTTCAGCTGAAAAAGTAGTCCCATTTGGATTAGTATATTCAACAACCGCTTTATATACAGCCGGACCCGTTGGACATACATTTAGAGGGTTCTCGTTGACCAATCCGAAGGGTGCACCATCTTTAAACCAATGTAAAGTTGTAGGCACCAAAGGATTTGATAAAGACGGTATGAATTGATAAGATTGATTGTTAGCTGCCCAACAACCTCCATTCAAACCCGGATACGAAGTTCCTAGAGTACCGGTGGCATTAATGGTACCTATAATACCATTACCTCCGTTCCAACCAGGGCAACAAGTTCTGTTGTCAATATTGATATCAATAATATTTGTTCCCTCATGCAGTACAATTTGAAAAGTCTGCAAACCTACTCCGGTTCCGCAACTGTATTGTGGAAGTTGATTCCAATTGGCTACAAAAACGCGATTGGGCGCTGCGTTGACACCAGTATCCAAAACGTAATAATTGACATTTTGAACAGTAGGGTTTGTTACCGGAGGTGTTCTAATATCGGTATCTTGGTAGAGGCCAAAAATGGCGTTGCGAATTGGGCAAGCAGCACTCGGAATAACTCCAGTGTAATTCCAAGGGCAAAATCCTCCGGCATTGGCAATGTCAAAGCTAATCACACCATTTGAACCAATAATAACTTTGTTGTACGTATTGCCGTAAAAAGTAAAATCAAACGGCATGTTAAAAACAGGCGACCAAACGTCATCTGCAGAAGCATTCAAAACCAACCCGCCCGTATAAGGGTAGTTAGGCGCATAAGTAACTTGCGTAGCAGTATACGAATTGGTTTGGTGTAAAGTGGGATAAACAGCCGTTAGGCTTGTACAATCACCTGTATTACAGGCCGGTGTTGGCGTTGGCAAACTAACTTCAATGGTTGGTGCTTGTCCAATTGCATGAAACCAAAAAGTAAGAGCCATGAGCCCGGTTAATAGGAAGTTCTTTTTCATTTTATTTTTTTTGACGGGAAATTTACGAATTTTTTAATCTAATTTTCACTTATGTTTAAATAAAATTCATAAACAAAGCACATATCTTGGCGGCACCTTTAAAATCAATAGAAAAACACTAATCCAAGCCCGAAGATTTTAAATATGCTCGAATATTATTTTTATCTTTGACGGCTGAAAATCTTAACACCTATCATGACAAACCCAAATGAGTTCCACGACGAAATCGGCGATGACCACATTTTTACTCAAGCCATGAACCCTGTCCGAAAAGACGCTTTTGATTTGAGTGACGAACAAAAAATTGAATCTATAAAAAAAGACGTTGAAAGCATCTTAAACACTTTAGGGATGGATTTGACCGACGACAGCCTTAAAGGAACTCCCAACCGAGTAGCCAAAATGTTTGTCAGAGAGATATTCGGCGGTTTAAACCCCAACAAAAAGCCTAGCTCATCTACCTTTGAAAACCAATATCGCTATGGCGAAATGCTGGTAGAGAAAAACATTACACTTTATTCTACTTGCGAGCACCATTTGCTGCCGATTATTGGCCGCGCACATGTGGCGTATGTGTCTACCGGAAAAGTAATCGGGCTTTCAAAAATGAACCGAATTGTTGATTATTACGCCAAAAGACCTCAAGTGCAAGAGCGCTTAACCATGCAAATTGTTCAAGAATTACAACGCGTACTCAACACTGAAGACGTAGCTTGTGTCATTGACGCCAAACATTTGTGTGTGAACTCACGCGGAATTCGCGACATTGAAAGCAGCACCGTTACGGCAGAATACGGTGGGGTTTTTAAAGACGAGAACAAACGCAAGGAATTCTTAGAATATCTTAAATTAGAGACCAAATTTTAATAGAATTCGCTCACCCCTAGCCCCGATAGAGCCGGCATCCTCCCGAGCCATCGGGAGATAAAGGCGAAAGCGGGAATAGCTTCAAATAAATAAACAATGACACCACTCTACCCTAGCCAAACGTTGAGAATTTACAATTCGCTTTCGAGCGAAAAAGAAGTATTCACACCGCTTCATGCGGGCAATGTAGGCATGTATGTTTGCGGACCTACGGTATACAGCAATGTGCATATGGGCAATGTGCGCACGTTTATGTCCTTTGATATGATTTACAGGTATTTGCTGCATTTGGGTTACAAAGTACGTTATGTGCGCAATATTACGGATGCCGGACATTTAACCGATGATGGAAATGTTGACAACGACCGATTTGTCAAACAATCGCGCTTAGAAAAACTCGAACCGATGGAAGTGGTTCAAAAATATACCGTTGATTTCAGAAAAGTGTTGGACGAATTTAATTTTTTACCGCCCACCATTGAACCAACAGCCACCGGACACATCGTGGAGCAAATTGAATTGACCCAAAAACTCATTGACACCGGATTTGCCTATGAAAGTCAAGGCTCTGTTTATTTTGATGTATTGGAATACAACAAACGCGGGCTTAATTACGGCGAACTCAACAATAGAAATATTGAAGATTTAATTGCTAATACCCGCGATTTAGACGGTCAGAACGAAAAGAAAAACCCACAAGATTTTGCCCTTTGGAAAAAAGCCTCCCCGGCGCACATTATGCGTTGGAACTCACCTTGGGGCGAAGGTTTTCCGGGATGGCATTTAGAGTGTACAGCTATGAGCACCAAATACCTCGGGCAACAATTTGATATTCATGGAGGCGGAATGGATTTGAAGTTTCCGCACCACGAATGTGAAATTGCCCAAGGAAAAGCATGCAACGGACACACACCCGTCAATTATTGGATGCACACCAACATGCTTACCATGAACGGGCTGCGCATGAGTAAATCTACCGGTAATTATATTTTGCCGATGGAACTTGTAAACGGCAACAATGATTTTTTTGAAAAAGAATTCCACCCGAGCATCGTGCGTTTTTGCTTTATGCAAGCGCATTACCGCAGCGTTTTGGATATTTCTAATGATGCCATGATGGCCAGCGAAAAAGGATTTAATCGTTTGATGGAAGCCATGGACAAACTCAAATCATTAACGGCTTCAACAAGTTCATCTCTGGATATTGCTGCTTGGAAGAACGCTTGTTACGAAGCCATGAACGACGACTTCAACACACCGATTATGATTTCGCATTTGTTTGAAGGCGTTCGATTCATCAACCTGGTCAATGACGGAACAGCTACTTTAAATGCGACTGATTTGGACTTACTGGAACAAACCATGAACACTTTTGTGTATGATGTTTTAGGCTTGGTAAATGAAAAAGAAAGCGGAAGTCAAAATCATATGAAAAAATTGGAAGGCACCGTTGAACTTTTGATTCAAATGCGCAACCAAGCAAGAGCCGACAGAAACTTTGCGTTGTCAGATCAGATTCGCGATCAATTGTTGGCGCTGGGCATTCAGCTGAAAGACGGAAAAGAAGGAACCACCTTCACGCTATAAAAACTGGCCGGTTGCAAAACCGGCTTTTATTTTATGAAAACTTTTGTATCACACATCATTCAGAAACCGTTGATTGCTTTGGTTCGGTTTTATCAATACGGAATCTCACCGTTTACGCCAGCCTCATGTCGGTTTGAGCCCACTTGTTCGCAATATGCTATTGAGGCTATTCAAACACATGGTTTGCGCAAAGGCGGATGGTTGGCGCTGAAAAGAATAAGCCGATGTCATCCGTGGGGCGCTTCGGGCTATGATCCGGTTCCGGATAAAAAAAGCCCGCACAAGCACTGAGCATTCTGGCTAATTTTTATATTTTTACACTCTAACACCCAAACCCTAACCTATATGAGCACTGCTTTATCGATAATTTGGAACCCGACCGAAGGTATAGATCTTGGTTTTTTTGTCATTCGCTATTACAGTTTGATGTTTGTCATTGCCTTTGGGTTGGGTTGGTACATCATGAAACGCATTTTTGAACGCGAAAACGAATCGTTAGAAAAACTTGATTCGCTTTTTATCTGGACCGTATTGGCTACTTTGTTGGGCGCTCGTTTGGGGCATGTGTTTTTTTATGATTGGGAATATTACAGCAATCATTTATCCGAAATTTTGCTGCCGTTTAAGTTTTCACCGAATTTTGAATTTACCGGATTTCAAGGTTTGGCGAGTCACGGAGCAGCCATTGCCATTATTGCTTCAATGTATTTCTTCAGCAAAAACGTTATGAAGCGTCCACTGCTTTGGGTTCTTGACAGAGTGGTAATTCCGGTGGCCAGCGGAGCTATTTTTGTGCGTATTGGCAACTTTTTCAACTCAGAAATCATTGGACATACCACTGATTCTGCTTTGGGTATTAGGTTTGTGCGCGATCAATTCTCAGCGCGGGAAGCCATGATCAAAACACAATTGAGCAACGCCAACGATGCTTATAACGCCATCGTTCACGACCCAAAATTCAGTGCCTTTTTGCAAGAAGTTCCGGCGCGTCATCCGGCTCAATTATACGAATCTGTTTGTTATATTTTTGTGTTCGCCTTATTGTTTTATTTATACTGGAGAACCAATATTCGTGAGCGTTTAGGCTTTTTATTCGGACTTTTTTTAATCCTGCTTTGGTCAGTGCGCTTTGCCGTGGAATATGTCAAAGAAAGCCAAGGCGGATTTGAAGAATACTTAGGTTTGTTCTCAACCGGTCAATGGCTCAGTATTCCGTTTATTTTGATAGGATTTTACTTTGTGATTACGGCCGACAAACCCGTGGAAGGCGAAGAATAAAAACTACTTAACTCAAAAAATATTAGAATAGCTCGACTTGATGGTCGGGCTTTTTTTTGAATATGAATAGAATCCTTTTACAAATCAATACTACTTTGAGTAGTAGCCATAAGAGATTGCAGATGGCTTTGTAAAAAAAATTCTGAGCTTTAGCAGGAACATTAAAATCAATGATGGCCAACATAAAGCAATATTGAACGCTAAAATCATGGACATTCATTGATTGGTTTTATTCAGAATAAGTCAGGAATTCAAAGTAACACTGCTGCCCTAGCCCGGATGGAAGCGGCATCCTTTTGAACCTGCGAGGTTTTGAAAACCTTGTAGGTTTAAAAGATATAGCGTACAGCCGGATCAGCTTCTAATAATCAATGGAACTCAAATAAAAAAGCCCGATATTACTACCGGGCTTTTTATTTTATATGAACTAAAATTAGTCTCTGTTGTGCTCTTCTTCGATGCGTTGGTGCTCTTCTTTAGAGATGGTGTCGCACAATACCGGCGTTGCGATAAAGAGAGATGAATAGGTACCAACAACGATACCTATCAACATCGCGAAGATAAATCCGCGGATGGACTCACCGCCAAAGATGAACATGATGAGCAATACCAAAATCATGGTGAGTGAGGTATTGATGGTTCTGGACATCGTAGAGTTAATTGATTGGTTGACAATTTGGTTGAAGTTGCCTTTGGCTTTACCGCCTAAGTATTCACGTACACGGTCAAATACAATTACGGTATCGTTCATAGAATAACCAATTACGGTAAGAATCGCCGCAATGAAGTGCTGATCGATTTCCATACCGAATGGCATGTATTTCCAAAGCAACGAGTACATACCCAATACAAAGATGACGTCATGCGCAACCGCAGCCAAAGCTCCTAAGCTGTACTGCCATTTTCTGAACGAGATAACCAAGTACAAGCATACAATGAGCATAGCTCCGAGTACCGCCCAATATGAGTTGGTTTTGATATCGTCAGAAACCGATGCGCTTACTTTATATCCGTGCAATACACCATATTTTTTACCATCGTAAATGTTGACGAATTTGTCATAAGTCATGCTGGCATCAAAGTGTTTTTTAAGCGTATTGTAAAGAATCTCGTTTACTTGGTGATCTACCTCTGTTCCTGATTCGTTCACACGGTATTTGGTGGTAATTTTTAATTGATTGTCTTTTCCGAAAATTTTGGCTTCAGCACTACCATCGAATACTGGTAACAATTCAGCTTTAACTTCTTCGGCAGAAACCGGTTTTTCAAAGCGAACTTCAAAAGTACGTCCTCCTTCAAAGTCAACACCGTAGTTCAAACCGTGGGTCGCTAATGAAACAACACTCACCACACAAACTACCAATGAGAAAATGTAGGTGTATTTTTTAATTCCCAAGAAATCAAAGTGGAAATTGGTAAAGAAGTTTTTAGAGAAGTTCGTTGTAAAGGTTAATTTGTTGCCTTTGCTCAAACTCCAATCTAAAAGAATTCTTGAAATAAAAATAGAGGTAAACAATGAAGTAGCAATACCAATTAATAAGGTAGTAGCAAAACCTTGGATAGGCCCTGTACCGAAAATCAACAATACCGCACCAGTTAATACGTGGGTTACGTTGGCATCTACAATAGAACGCATCGCACCTTTCCATCCGAAGGAAGCTTTGATGGCTTCATCAATGGCTTTTCCGGCACGCAATTCTTCTTTGGCGCGTTCGTAAATAATGATGTTGGCATCAACCGCCGTACCCATCGTGAGCACGATACCGGCAATACCCGGCAAGGTCAAAACAGCTCCTAAGCTGGCCAAAATACCAAACAAGAACAACAAGTTTACAAGCAAAGCCAAGTTGGCATACCAACCTGATTTTCCGTAATACACCAACATCCACAAAGCAACGATTAGTAAACCGATGATGGATGAAGTGGTTCCGTTGTCAATTGCTTCTTGACCCAATGATGGGCCAACAACTTCTGACTGAACAATCTCGGCAGCAGCAGGCAATTTACCCGCACGCAATACGTTGGCTAAGTCTTTGGTTTCTGTGACATCAAAAACACCTGAAATTTCTGAACGACCGCCAGAGATTGGCCCACTGGTAACACCAGGTGCAGAATAAACGATGTCATCCAGTACAATAGCAATATATCCTTTAGTACTGTATGCTTTTCCGGTTAATTCTTCCCAAGCTTTAGCACCAGCACCATTCATTTGCATGGTGACCGATGGTTTGCCCAATTGGTCGAAGGAATCTTTGGCATCAGTAACTACACCACCACTCAAATTAGCTTGGTTGTTGCGGTTTCCTTTTAATGCGTATAAAGCAACCGTAGTAACTTCTTTTTTGGTTTTTTCATCCACATCTGTAGATGGTTTTCCCCAAACGAATTTGGCATAACGCTTATCAGCTGGCAATAAAGCTCTGATGTCAGTACGTTTGAAATAGTTGTTAACCGCAGCCGTATCTTTCGGGTCAAACAAAGCCAAAACCGGCCCACCGCCTTGACCCACCATTTTATCAATGAGCGGATTGTTTCCTTTTTTGGTGGCAGTTGAATCTTTTGCTTTGTCATCGGTCAACAATTTGTTGATCGAATCATTCACCGCTGTTTTGGTTTCCTGAGCAGGAGCCGCTTTTTCTGTAGCTTTCAAAGCATTGTTGGCCGCCATCAAGAAGTTGCCCAAATCATCAATTTTGTAGGTTTCCCAGAACTCTAATTGAGCGGTACTTTGCAATAATCTTTTGATACGATCTACATCTTTAGCCCCAGGAAGCTCTACCAAGATTCTTCCGGATTGACCTAATTTTTGGATATTCGGTTGGGTTACACCAAATTTATCGATACGTTTTCTAAGCACTTCAAAAGCACTCTCAATAGACTCGGCCACTTTTCTGCGGATGACTTTTTTAGCTTCATCATCAGACATTTTAAAGTTGATTTCATCGCCCATATTTTTGTTGGCGAAGATATCCGGCGATGCTAACTTAGTAGTCCCTTTGGCAGCTGCTTCAAATTCTCTAAAAAACACATCTAGGTAATCTTCATTACCTTGTCTGTTTTTGGTGGCATTGGCTAAGGCCTCGTTGAAAACCGGATTTTTAGAATTGTTGGCCAAACCTTTGACGATGTCTTTTACCGACACCTGGAGCTGTACATTGATACCGCCCTCAAGGTCCAAACCTTTGTTGATTTTCTTTTCTTTTACCTCATTATACGTGAAATCGGTAAAGCCCAAATTGAACACTTTTACCTTCCCGATGGAATCAAGATATTTCACTTCTTTTTCGGTGTTCCCTTTCGCATAAATCTTCGCGTCATTTTCTACGTTATGCGCAACGAAGGTGAAAGTGAGCTGGTAAATACTTACCAATGCAAATAAAATTGCAAAGAATTTAACGAGTCCTCTATTCTGCATTATTACTAATAATTAATTAATTTCTGTTTGTAATATGAAACGTAATTGTTAAAACAACCGTTGAATTTTAAAATATTTTCAAAAAATATCAAAAACCCTAACAAAGGCTGTTTTTTATAAACCGAGCAAATATATAATTTACCAAAAGATTAACCAATTTATTTGCACAATTAATATAAAAAAAGACTGCAAAAATGCAGTCCTTTATATTATAGGCTTCTGTTTTTTATCCTAAAACAGATTTCAAATCAGCATTCATGGCACGAACCGCATCAGCACTTTTAGCCAGAGCTGCTTTTTCAGTATCATTGAGATTAATATCAATGATTTGTTCAACCCCATTTTTGCCAATGATACAAGGCACACCAATACAAATGTCGTTCAGTCCATACTCACCTTCTAAAAACACCGAACAAGCAATCATTTTCTTTTGGTCGTTCAAAATGCTATCTACCAAATAAGCTACTGAAGCACCCGGCGCATACCAAGCCGAAGTTCCAAGCAATCCGGTTAAAGTAGCCCCGCCCACCATGGTGTCAGCCGCTACTTTATCTAAGGCTTCTTGTGATAAAAACTGCGATACCGGAATACCGTTGTAAGCCGCCAAACGCGTTAATGGAATCATGGTCGTATCACCGTGACCTCCAATGACCATGGCTGAAATATCATTGATCGGTTTATCTAAAGCCTTTGCTAAATAATATTTAAAACGTGAGCTATCTAAAGCGCCACCCATACCAATGATTCTATTTTTAGGCAAACCTGTTGATCTAAGCGCCAAATAAGTCATAGTGTCCATTGGGTTTGAAACTACTACCATAATAGCATTGGGTGAGTGTTTCAATAAATTTTCAGCCACGCCTTTGACAATACCGGCATTGATTCCAATCAATTCCTCACGTGTCATACCCGGTTTTCTCGGAATCCCCGAAGTAATCACCACCACATCACTGTTGGCTGTTTTTGAATAATCATTGGTAACACCCGTAACTCGTGTATTGAATCCTGTATTCGAAGTACATTGTGAGATATCCATGGCTTTTCCTTCGGCAAAACCTTCTTTAATATCAAGCACTACAATCTCGCTGGCAATCCCGCGATAAGCCATCACGTCGGCACATGTTGCCCCAACATTTCCGGCTCCAACTATGGTAACTTTCATTTTATTTATATGATTAAATTATACATTAATTACATTCTTGAACAAACATATCCTCAGGCAAATTATAAGTAAAAGCTGCGTTTTGTGTCTCATCTAATTGATAACTATTATCAATATAGTCGTATGTTTTAATTTCTAGCTTTCTGTAATTGTTATTAGAAAATGCGTTAAAAAAATTTCCGTGGATATAAAACTTTCCTTTTAACAAGTTGGGTTGTTGGTCATAATCAGAAAATAGATATTCCATTTTCTTCAAAATATCACCCGTAGTATTTCTAAAAAACAACACAACCTTCACCAAATTACCATGCTCCAAATAAAACAAACGACGAACAAATCCATTTTTGGTCTCAGTAATTAAATTACCGCTGTACTGATATTCGTGCAATCCTGGAGAGTAATTTACTATTTCAGTAAAGCTCAAAGAAGGACTATAGCTGGTGACTTGCTTTTTAATTCTGTTTCCTTGAAGTATAAACTTCTTAGAATAAAAACCAATATTATTAACAATTATAGTATCTGATGAATAAACTACATTGGTTTGCAGATTATTTGTCCACGAATTATACCCTCCAATTGTTCCGGGAAGTGGCCTGATGATACCTCCTAGAATCTGACTCAATTGACCAGCGTCATAAACAAGATAAATTCGATTGTCAAAATTTGAATTAAAAGCAAATGGCGAAATCTTCAATTCTTCAAAAAACATTTTTTTGGTAGAAAAACTCATCAATCTACATTTAGAACTATAATATGTATTGATGTTTTGACGATGCGAAACCGTTTTATCTGCTGATAAATCTTGGTCACAAGAACAAAAAAACAGAGCCATTAAAGCTAGTATAACTATTGGTTTGCACGCAAGCTTTAAATGACTCATAAAATTTTAATTACGCATCAATATTCGCATAGACCGCATTTTTCTCAATAAACTCGCGACGCGGCGGAACCTCATCACCCATGAGCATTGAGAAAACTCGGTCGGCCTCTGCCAAACTGTCTATGGTTACTTGACGCAAGGTACGCGCGTTCGGATCCATGGTGGTTTCCCAAAGTTGCTCGGCGTTCATCTCACCCAAACCTTTATACCGCTGAATCGCAGCACTTCCGCCCATACGCTCATTGGCCAAATCGCGTTGGTCATCTGTCCAAGCATATTCTTTTTTATTGCCTTTTTTCACCAAATACAAGGGTGGCGCCGCAATATAGACGTGGCCTTCTTCAATGAGTTCTTTCATGAATCTAAAGAAGAAAGTCAAAATCAAGGTAGCAATGTGACTACCATCGACGTCGGCGTCACACATAATAATGACTTTGTGGTAGCGCAGTTTTTCTAGGTTGAGGGCTTTGCTGTCTTCTTCGGTTCCGATGGTTACCCCCAAAGCGGTGAAAATATTTCTGATTTCTTCGTTTTCAAAAACTTTATGGTGCATGGCTTTCTCTACATTGAGAATCTTACCACGCAAAGGCAAAATAGCTTGAAATGCACGATCACGCCCTTGTTTGGCCGTTCCACCTGCCGAGTCTCCCTCAACCAGGTAAATTTCGCATCTGGCCGGATCTTGTTCTGAACAATCTGACAATTTACCCGGCAATCCACCTCCGCCCAAAACAGTTTTGCGTTGCACCATCTCGCGTGCTTTTTTGGCCGCATGACGCGCCTGAGCCGCCAAGATTACTTTTTGCACGATGGTTCTGGCATCGTTCGGGTTTTCTTCAAGATAATTCTCAAGCATTTCTGCAACTGCTTGTGAAACCGGCGAAACTACCTCGCGATTCCCCAATTTGGTTTTGGTCTGACCTTCAAATTGAGGCTCGGCCACTTTTACAGAAATAATGGCGGTCAAACCTTCACGGAAGTCATCACCTGAAATCTCGAATTTAAGTTTATCAAGCAAACCGGATGCATCGGCATATTTTTTCAAAGTACGGGTAAGCCCCATTCTAAAACCTTGCAAATGGGTTCCGCCTTCGTGGGTATTAATATTGTTGACGTATGAGAAAATGTTTTCTGAATAACTGTCATTGTAAATCAAAGCCACTTCTACCGGAATTTCGCCTTTGTCGTTTTCCATTGAAATGACATGGCCGATAATGGGCACGCGGTTGCCATCTAAAAATTTGACAAACTCTTTTAAACCTTCTTCTGAATGGAAGGTTTCGCCTTCAAAATCACCGTTTTCTTTGGTGGCCCTTTTGTCTACCAAAGTAATTGTAATTCCTTTGTTCAAATAAGCCAACTCGCGCATACGAGCAGCCAAAGTATCATAAGAATATTCTAGCGTTTGTGTAAAAATAGTTCCGTCGGGTTTAAAGGTAACCGTGGTTCCGCGCTTGGTAGTTTCACCAATTTGCTTGACCGGATACATGGCTTTTCCGCGTTCGTACTCTTGTTCCCAAACCTTACCATCGCGAAAAACCGTTGCACGCAAATGATCAGAAAGTGCATTCACGCAGGAAACTCCTACTCCGTGCAAACCTCCCGAAACTTTATAGGAATCTTTATCAAATTTACCACCGGCACCAATTTTAGTCATGACCACTTCAAGTGCCGACACGCCTTCTTTTTTGTGCATGTCTACCGGAATACCGCGACCGTTGTCTTCTACTGTGATGGAATTATCTTCGTTGATGCTTACTGTAATGGTATCACAATGCCCCGCCAATGCCTCGTCAATTGAGTTATCTACCACCTCATAAACCAAGTGATGCAAACCTCTGACGCCTGTATCTCCGATGTACATGGATGGACGCATTCTTACGTGCTCCATTCCTTCTAACGCCTGAATACTGTCGGCCGAATAATTGTGTTTTTTAGCTTCTTCGCTCATAAAAATTTTATGTAAAAAATAGTTTTTTTCTTTGACACGCAAATATATAAAAACAGTTGTGATATACTAGGAAAATGACCGCTTTTGAGCGGGAAGTTATCAACAAAATGTTGATGTTTTAAAGCCTGATTTGTACGCCCGTTCCGCTTGTTTTTGCAAATAGAATATGGCCAGAATTAAAGCTAACTCCATCGGCTATATCTTGCGCCAAAAGTAAGGCTCCGTCGGCGTCTATGTAATCTAAAAGCGGCGCCAACTGACACAAACCAGAAATGCCTACAGTAGACTCTGTCATACAACCCGCCATAACTTTTAATCCGAGCTTCCTGGCTTGTAAAATCATGCGCAGAGCTGGGGTAATTCCACCACATTTCATGAGTTTGATATTGATGCCGTGAAAACCTTCGGCACACAAAACAACATCTTCCTCTCGCTGGCAACTTTCATCTGCCAAAACGGGCAAAAGTGAATGTAGTTTGACCCACTTCATTCCGGCCTGATCTTCGGCTTTGAGTGGTTGTTCAATAAACTCGACATTGAGCTCTTTCAACAGAGGTGCATAGGCAATAGTTTGCTCGGCCGTCCAAGCACAATTGGCATCTATTCTAAAAACGGAATCAGTGACTGAGCGCAAACTTTTGAGCAAGGTAAGATCATCAGGCCTTCCAAGCTTGATTTTGTATAAAGGCCAAGGTTGCTCAAGGATTTTTTGCTGCATAACTTGTAGCGTATCAATACCAATAGTGTAGGATGTAAGCGGAGTTTTTGCCTTATCTTGAGACCAATAACTGCGCAATGTTCGGTTGTTTTTGCGCGCGTAATAATCCCAATAAGCCATATCGACCGCGCAAAGCGCAAAATAATCTTCGCCCACCAGCGGCTGCATTTGAGCCCATAAATCTTGCGGCGCTATCAATTCGGCAGCATCAACCATCGGCTTTAAAAGCGATATAGTTTGTTGCAAACGCTCTTGTGTACTGTGATAATAAGGATTTGCAGTAGCTTCGCCGTAACCGGAAATCGTTCCGTCAGAGATACAGACAATAACCGTTTTCTGAATATTGACCGTGTAACGAGATATGGTAAACGGATGTTGGAGCGGTAAGTCGTAAAATTGAAAAGAAAGTGTAAAACTCATAAAAAAAGCGCCGAGACAAATCATCCCGACGCCTTAAAATTACGAACTATTAACACTTAAACCAATTTTTATCTAACTCAATTTTATTCTTTGACATAGGCATCGTCGTGCACATGAGCCACCGCTCTACCCGAAGGATCATTGAGGTTTTTAAAGGCCTCATCCCATTCTAATGCAATTTTAGTACTACAAGCTACACTCGCCTCTTGCGGCACACACAAAGCGGCTGTATCACTCGGAAAATGTTCGTGAAAAATAGAACGATAATAATATTCTTCTTTAGAGGTAGGGGTTTGCAACGGGAATTTATACTTTGCATTGGCCAATTGCTCATCAGATATTTCACGCGCTACTGTAGCTTTGAGTGTGTCAATCCAACTATAGCCAACGCCATCGCTGAATTGTTCTTTCTGACGCCAAGCAACACTCTCAGGCAACATATCTTCAAAGGCTTTGCGCAGCACCCATTTTTCCATGCGGCCCGGCCCTACCATTTTGTCTTGCGGATTGAGTCGCATGGCCACATCCATGAATTCTTTGTCTAAAAACGGAACGCGCCCTTCAATGCCCCAAGCCGCCAAACTTTTGTTGGCGCGCAAACAATCATACATATGCAATTTACTGAGCTTGCGAACGGTTTCTTCGTGGAATTCTTTTGCATTGGGCGCTTTGTGAAAGTATAAATATCCGCCAAACAATTCGTCTGAGCCTTCGCCCGATAAAACCATTTTAATACCCATAGATTTAATTACACGCGCCATTAAATACATAGGCGTTGAAGCGCGCACAGTGGTTACATCATAAGTTTCTAAATTGTAGATTACATCGCGCACCGCATCGAGCCCTTCTTGGATGGTGAATTTAATTTCGTGGTGAATGGTTCCTAAATGATCGGCTACTTTTCGGGCAGCAGCCAAATCAGGCGAACCTTCTAATCCTACCGCAAATGAATGCAACTGCGGGTACCAAGCTTCAGACTGATCATCGGATTCAATGCGTTTTTGCGCAAATTTCTTGGCAACGGCTGAGGTAATCGATGAATCCAATCCGCCAGAGAGTAATACACCATACGGAACATCACTCATCAACTGACGATGCACCGCCGCCTCTAAAGCCTCTCTGAGTTCTTGAATACTGGTTGCGTTGTCTTTTACTGCATCGTATTCAGTCCACTCGCGCTGATACCATCGTACCAATTGGCCGTCTTTACTTGACAAATAATGCCCCGGAGGAAACAATTCAATTTTAGTACATTGTCCTTCTAAAGCTTTGAGCTCTGAAGCCACATAAAAGGTTCCGTTTTGATCCCAACCCATATACAACGGAATGATGCCCATATGATCACGCGCTATAAAATATTCATCGTTTTCGGCATCGTAAATGGCAAAACCAAAAATGCCGTTGAGTTCATCAACAAAATGAACACCTTTTTCACGATACAATGCCAAAATCACTTCGCAGTCAGATTGGGTTTGAAAAGTATATTTTCCGTTGAACTGTTTGCGCAAAGCACGGTGGTTATAGATTTCGCCATTGGCCGCCAAAATCAGTTTTTGATCTTCGCTAAAAAGCGGTTGTTTCCCAGAGGCCGGATCAACAATCGCCAATCGTTCATGCGCTAAGATAGCTTTGTCATCGCTGTAAATTCCACTCCAATCCGGACCGCGGTGACGAATGATTTTGGCCATTTCAAGCACTTTGGGACGCAGGGTTTCTGATTTTTGTTTTAGGTCAAAAGCGCAAACAATTCCACACATAATATTCTGTTTTAATTTTCGTGAAGCAAAAATGAACTTTAAGTTTAATATATAAAACAAAAACAAATTTTTAATTACATATTAAAACTTATATAAAAATATAAAAGTAAAATTTAAACTTAAATAGCTTAAAAAAAGAAATGCCGCTTACATTTCATAAACGGCATCTATTTTTTTTAAAAATCAATTATTGACAATCTTCGATCAAATACCTAGTTTGATGAATTTCAAACGAAAATCCAACGGTTTGTCCGAGCAAAGCTTGTCCCAGCGGTGACTGAAGCGAAACCGCAATCACTGTTTTCTCGTCGACCGTAATTTTAGGCAGCGCCGCCGATACAAACAACCACATTTTATTGGCCAGAACTAAGCTTCCTAAACCAATGCGTTGGGATGAAATTTCCGGATTTATTTTGTCTAAAAGTGCTTTTTGAACCAAATATTCTGACAACTTAGCGTTGAGTTTTTCTTGCTCAAGTTGCATCATCGACAAAGCAGTTTCATGTTTATCACCGGCAGAACTTTTGGCATCGTTCTGGGCATCGAGTGCCAATGCGGCAATGCGGTCGCGAAACACATCAATCTTATCTTGAATCAATTGTTTGTGCTGCGCGAGTACTTTATGTTTAAAAGTCATCTTGAAACAACTGACCATTAAAAATCAAATTTATAATTGACGCCCAGTAAAATCTGGAACGACTGCACCGGATAATTGAGCCATCTTTGATACGCTTGGTTTCCGAGGTTGTTCAAACGCAAAAAACCGGTGAGGCGATCGCTGTATTTATAACCCACATGAGCGTTGGCATCAAAATACGCTTTGACCGTTTTGGTACCGTCAATGGGATCAATACTGATGATGTCTAAATTCACTTGACGATCTTTTCGGTCACCTACAAAAAACACTTTCGCACCGGCATACCACTTTGAAGTAATGTTGACATCAAGGTTGGCTGCGAGCTCAATTTGTGGCAAATTCCATGGCTCGGCTTCGTAATCCATGGTGTATTGATTGAAGGTTCCGCTTACACCTGCTGAAATATTTTTGGTAAATTCAGCTCTGAGTTCGCCAAATAATCTAAGCGTACGCACTAAATCATAAGTTACACCAAATGAATTTCCGTATTGATACATTTCTTTATAAATCGGAATATCACTAAAATTATTCGCTAAAAAAAGCGGTTTGTTTTTCTCGTTGAGTAATGCGCCTTTTACATTATAACTGATGTTGCTGGCCAGCTTTCCTCTGAGCCCGGCATATACTTCATACTGACGATCAGTAGGCGCAATCAGTAGCGTTGGAGAAACATACAAGTTTTCTTGGGTCAAATTGCGATATGAATTTTGCTCTAATCCACCGTCAATTCCGGCATAAAACATCATGTATTGATCAACAATCTTGAGCGTAGCATTGGCTCTTGGATAAAAAAACAGCTCACTTTTACTTTGCTCACTGTCGATACCGTAAAACAAAGCTGCCCCGATGCTAAAAGACCAGGCATCTTTTTTCATTCCAAAACTCGGATAAACACCCAAATTGGTATAACTGTATTTAGCTCCGAGGTAATCTTGGTCAAATGAGCCTGAAAGATGATCTACCGTAAACTCAGTTGTGATGTGTTTGTTGAGCATATCAAAATTCAAAGTGGGTTGCAAAATCAAACGGTTTTCAGCTGATTTGTACGCATCCCAAAAACGATTGTATTTGAGGTCAATACCGTTCAAAATACTTTCTTTGAATTTGAGTTTGCCCCCGAGTGAAAAATTGTGATATGACTGCATTTGGTCAATATGCCCGATGGCTTGATTTATTTCAGCCGGCGTTAAAGCTTGACCGAATTCATCAGGCAAACCATACCAATATTGACGTTGCAACTGATAGCCTAAATCGGCATTCCAAGAATAGTCTTTTTTTCGGCTTCCATAAGTAAGATCCAAAGATGTGTTTGAAAATTTACTGTCCAATTTAGATTCTTTGACATCTGAAAACGAAGACAAGTGCTTGAACATTCCGGCTGCGTAATCAGCATCATTGACATCTTGAGTGACGTATAATTCGCCCAATAGATTTAAAAAACTGCCCACGCCACCAGTCACATAATTGCGGTATAAACGCTGCTGTTGTTCTTTGTCTACATTGGCTGCTTTTCCTTTAGAAGGTACAAAAGTTGAAGCCACCGGAAACGAATATATAGAATACGTAATGGTTTCTTTTTTAGAATTGTCTTCGTCTTCAAGCGGTGGATTTTCTTTGACTTTAAACGCATCTGAAATGGTAGGCGTGTAAGGTTTAACTACATTCACCACCTCAGTTCCGATGTTCTCGTCTTTTTTTTGTGCCGACAATTGCCCAGCTACAAGCAAAGTCAATAATATATGTTGGATTTTGATTTTCATATTGTATGTTTTAGTTGCTAAGCTTCTGAGTTTGATCTCAGGCACTCAAAATCTCAGCGGCTCAGTAGCTTTAGTTTTGAATCGATGAATTGGTTTGTGCTTCTTGCGCTTTGATCGCCGAGAGTTCTGTTTGGGCTTCGGTGACAATTTCCGGAAAAGCCGTAAAATTCTTGATCACGCTGTCTAATATATAGGTAGCTTGAAAACTGTCTTTAAGCCCGTAAAAGTTTTTGGCCATTACCACCAAACCTTTGGCTCCAAAATATTTATACCCGGAGTAATCTTTAGACAATTTCTGAACCGCCGTATTGGATGCTTCAAACTTGCCGTCTTTGTTTTTAAAATAAGCATCGTAATACAAAGCCTCAGCAGCCAATTCTCCGCGCGCTATGGTTTGTAATTTGGTATAAGCCGCACGTGCTTTGACTTCATCGCCGGTTTGAATAGCCGAGCGAGCAATGATGATTTGTGCATCTGATTTTACTTTGTTATCGGTTTTCGGATTCGCCATTACTTTCTCGGCATAAACCACCGCCGACGGGAAATCTTTGGTTTCGTAATAGGTTTTCATCAAGTTTGATTGCGCAAAAGTGATGTTCTGCGGAAAATCAGCCTCGGTTTCTAAACGTTTTAAAGTAGCAATGGCTTTGTCTGAATTGTCTTTTTTAAGATAAATCTCAGCCAAACGCGCCAGCGAAGGTTCGGTAAACTCATTGCGCTGCTTGGCCACCACAAATTCATAATGCGCCACTGATTTATCTGGATTTCCGTCTGCAAAATACGATTGCGCCAAATAAAAATTAGCTTTGAGTGCATGCACCCCGTTCGGGAATTTAGATACATATCCGCTCAAATTTGAAATCGCTTGCTTGGTGTTGTTTTGCAAATATTGTTTTTCAGCCGCTTCATAGGTATCGTTGTCGAGTTCAGCATCCGTAACTGCCACAAAATCAAGCGTTTTTACCCAAGTAGCGTATTCGTCAATTTTTCCATTATCCAGATAAATCAAACGCGCGGTTGCCACAGCTTCAACGGCTTCAGGACTTTTCGGATACTCAGCCGCCAACTTCTTGAATTTGTTCAAGGCTTGGGCATCGTTCTCAGCATTGTAATACACCAAACCTTGACGCAAAATAGCTTTAGAAGCGTAGTTTCCGGTTTTAGATTCGGCGAGTAATTGGTCATAAGTTTTGATGGCTTCTTCGTTTTTCTTTTCGGTTACATACGTATTTCCGAGCTCGAACATCGCATCATCGCGGTATTGAGATTTTGAATAATTGGCAATCACTTTTTTGAGTTCTTCAATTTTTTTGTCATTGCGCGCTACAAATCCGTAACTGATGGCTTTTTGAAACGCGGCATAATCAGCATCAACACTTTTGAGTTCCACCACTTTGTTGTAGGCTTCCATGGCCGGCCAGTATTTGGCCATCACAAATCGGCAATCAGCCAAACGCAAATAAGCATCGTTCAAGCGAACTTTATCGCCTTGGGCTCGTTGGGTGTATAATTCAAACTCATTGCCGGCCTGATCGTATTCTTTGAGTTTAAAATACGCATAAGCCATGTTGTAGTTGATGTTTTTGAATTCAGGTGTGTCTTTGGCCTCAGGAAAACCCACAAATTGTTTGAAACTGGCCAGCGCATCAGAAAAATTGTCTAAACCATATTCGGTTTCGCCTTTCCAAAAAGAGGCACGTGCAGAAAAACGATCATCTACCGGTTGCGACAATGATTTTTTGAACATCGCCAAAGCATCGGTATAATTGCCATCGGTATACAATTCCAAACCGCGGTATAAAGTTACTTTTTGATAAGCGGCTTTGTTTTGCGCTGAAGTTTTGTTTTTCTCTAGCAAATCAAGCGCGCCTTTGTAATTTTTGGCGGTGATGTATGAATTGATCAGCAAAGTCTCAATCTCATTTTTGCTTGGGGAATTGGGATATTTCTGGATAAAAGCAAACAAAACATCCGGAACCGGCTGGTAAGAATTCCCTATTTCGTAACTGATTTTGGCGTAATTCAAATGCGCATCTTCTTGAATTTTCAAATCAAAATCCATTTCGGAAGCATTTTTAAAAGCGTTCAAAGCTTGTTGCTTTTTGTTGGTTTTAAAATAACTCTCGCCCAAGTGATAATAGGCGTTTTGCGCTACAGCATCTTTTCCGTCGATGATTTTGTTGAACTGGGCAATGGCATTTTCATAGTCGCCTTTCTGGTAATATACATAACCCAATTGGTAAAAATCAGTATTGCTCCACTTGCCTTTTTTGCCTTTGTATTCATTTAAATACGGCAAGGCTTTGTTGTAATCTTTGAGGTTAAAATAACTCTCACCGATGATTTTGTTGAGCTCTGATTTTTCTTGCGCGTTTGATTTAGGCAAAGCCTTGACGCCAAGCTCAATAGCCTTTTGAAAATTACCTGATTTAAAGGCCATATCTGCTTTGAAATACGAGAGTTTTTCTTCGTATTTTTCTTCGTGCTCTACGGCTTCAAAATACTTGGAAGCTTCTTTGTAATCATTGCCTTCATAGGCCATAAAACCCAAATAATACTTGGCTTGCGAAGCGTAATCACGTGAATTAATCACTTTGTTGAAAAAGCCCGAAGCTTCTTTTTTCTTTCCGGCGCTGAACAAACAATAGCCCTTCTGAAAATAGTAACGGTCTTGATCTTCGTAATCAAGTGTGTTTTCGTTGACTTTTTCTGACCACTCAAGCGCTTGGGGGTATTTACCTTGGTCAAAATAGTATTTAGAAACTTCTAAATAAGCCTCGTTCTGTTTGGGACTCGTTGGATAATCACGCACAAAATGCTCAATTTGCTCATCGGCGTCGGGTTGATTGAGGTGAATAGCACAATTGGCACTGTAATAGGCACAATCAGCCTGAATTTCAGCGTCTTTAGTCGTAGTTTTTACACGGTCAAAAATAATTTGTGCAGACTGGTATTGCGTTGCTTTATACAAAGAAACTGCTCGATCAAAGTCTTCGGTATTATAAGTATAAATGGCCGATTGTTGGGCCTCAGCTTCACTGATTCCCATCCACAATAAACCAATCAGAAAAAGGGATTTTTTGCGCATGATGCAAGTTCGTTTAGAAGTCCAAATGTATTGTATTGACTGAGCTATAACGAAGTCGTTTTTGCTTTTATTATAAACATTCTTTTTAACAAGCTCAATTTAAAAACAATCGTTGTTAAATTTATTTACATTTACGCTTTGGAAATAATTTGATTTGAAAAGAGCTGTAAAATATCTATCTCTGCCAAGTGTTTTATACACCTCGTTGTTTTTTTTGGGTTTGTTGTTTGTTGTTCAGAGCTCGCCTGTTTTTTACCCGGATAGTTATAGTTATTTGAAAATGGATTTATCCAGAAGCCCGGGTTATTCGTGCTTTTTGGCTTTGTGTTCATTTATTTTCGGGTCTTATTTCTTATCTGCTGTCCTGGTTTTGCAATACTCAATCAATTTTTGGTCGGTGCGATTTTTAAGCCTGTCGCTTGAAAAAAATATCCATTTGAACAAATGGCTTTCATGGATGCTTTTTCTGGTGATGATTCATCCGATTTTTAAAGGCGTGCGCCTAGCTCAGTTAATCCTTTCTGAATCTTTGGCTTACCCGATGTATTTATTGATTTTCGGATTGTTGCTTCAGGGCATGAAAACGCAAAAAAAGAATCCGTTTTATCAAGCAGTAGGCATCGCATTTATTTTGATTTTGGTTCGCGGACAATTTTTGTTTGTTATTCCGGTGATGCTTTTGGCAGTCCTGATTACCTATTACAAGCAATGGCGCGATGCAAAAGTAATTTTGTTGTTTTTGAGCATCATCACCCTGCCTCTTTTTACTAATTTAACCGATATGGGTTATCACAAATTCAAACACGGTTATTCTGTGAGCACACCATGGACGGGCATACAAATTATTACCATGCCTTTTTTTGTAGCAGACAAAAGCGATACTCAAATTTTTGAAAATCAAACACAAAGACAATATTTTAATTACATCTATCAAAAATTAGAACAAAAAAAATTGCTCTTGTATCAAGTGCCCAAAAATGTAAAACCCATGGATTTTTATTATCAGCAATACGTTTACATTTGCAATCGAACCTTGCACAGAGACGGTGTTCAATTTTTCAATCAGCCAGAAGATATGAATAAAAAAATCATTGCCAACAACCAAATAACAATGGCAATGACATGGGCCTTGCTCAAAGACAATTTCTCTAAATGGAAAAAAATGTACGCTGAGAATTTCATGAGCGGTTTTGATACGAGTAAATATTTTTTATTACACCTATTTATTTTTGTTTTGGCAACTTACAATTGGTTTCATAAAAAAGATGTTTTATCGGCATTTATAATTTTGACCGTTTGGGCAACAATCCTAAACGTTGCATTGGTTGCAGCGGCTGAAGCTGTTATTCAACGTTATACCTTTTACAACCAGTGGATTTTAGTGGCAATTGTACTTTTATTATTTCAAAATCTTATCGAGCAAAAAAAATATGACTAAAGAAGTTTCTGTAGTGATGCCTTGCCTGAATGAAGCCGAAACTTTGGCCATTTGTATTCAAAAGGCACAAACTTATTTCAAAGCGCACAACATTGACGGCGAAGTGATCATTGCAGACAACGGAAGCACTGATGGCTCGCAGCAAATAGCACTCAACATGGGCGCGCGCGTAATTGATGTTCCCAACAAAGGATATGGCAATGCGCTCAAAGGAGGTTTTGATCAGGCTTCCGGAAAATACATCATCATGGGCGATGCCGATGACAGTTATGACTTCAGCCATCTTTCTTTATTTGTTGAAAAATTGCGCAGCGGATATGACTTTGTTATTGGCAACCGATTCAAAGGCGGCATCCAAAAAAACGCTATGCCTTTCTTGCACAAATATTTGGGTAATCCGGTTTTGTCATTCTTAGGAAGATTGTTCTTTAAGTCTTCAATTGGTGATTTTCATTGCGGACTCAGAGGCTTTTCAAACGAAGCTTACCAAAAAATGAAGCTCACCACCACCGGAATGGAATTCGCCTCAGAAATGATTGTCAAGGCACACTTGATGAATTATAAAATTACTGAAGTGCCAACAATATTGTACCCTGACGGAAGAAGCCGGAAGCCACATTTAAAAACCTGGAGTGACGGCTGGCGTCATCTGCGTTTTTTGTTGCTCTACAGCCCCAATTGGTTGTTCTTGATTCCCGGATTGGTTTTAATGAGTCTTGGGCTTTTGCTTTCGATTGCTTTGATTCTGACCCCCATTCAAATAGGAAAGATAACTTTAGACATCCACACGCTATTGTATGCCAGCGGTTTTTTAATCACCGGATTTCAGTTTGTAGTTTTTTATGGATTGACCAAAATATTTGCCGTTACACAAAACTTATTGCCCAAAAGCAATCGTTACAACACTTTATTTGAATACATCAGCTTAGAAAAAGGACTCATTTTGGGCACTTTAATGATTGTTTTGGGAATTGGACTCACGGTATATGGTTTTTCAATATGGTCAAATCAGCAATATGGACCACTGGAATCAAGCAAAACGCTCAGAATCATCATACCGGCAGTAACCGTAATGATTTTGGGCGTCCAAACCATTTTGTATAGTTTTTTCTTTAGTATTTTAGGTTTAAAAGATGAAAAAAATTGATTATTTACTCCAAGCCGAGCGCATCCGACAAGCCAAAAAATATATTATGGGCAAGAGTATTCTTGACATCGGCTGCCACAAGGGCGAATTATTTCAAGACATACTCAAAAACAAACCCATCAGTGGCGACGGAATTGACAATGTTCTGACAACTCAAATCAAGACCGAACATTACACTTTGTTTCCCGGATATTTTCCTCAGGATTTTCCGTTGCAAAAACAGTATGACAACATAACTTTGTTGGCCGTTTTAGAACATATTCCAGAAGACGAACTCCGAAAATATCCAGAAACGTTGGCAAAATTCTTAAATCCAAAAGGGCGCATCATCATTACCGTTCCGTCAAAATATGTCGATTACATTTTAAATGTTCTTTTATTTTTTAAACTTATTGATGGTATGGATTTGATTCATCATCAAGATTTTGAGCGCAGGCTGATCAAAGATATTTTTAAGGCCAATGGATATAACTTAGTGGCTGAAAAACGTTTTGAACTTGGTCTAAACTTATTGTTTGTATTTGAAAAAATTTAATCAAAAAACCAAAGGAATACTTTGCATTTTATTTTTGATTACTGCTATAACTTATTACTTTTACCGCACTAACCCAAAGCATATGTCAAATCTTGTTTTATCGCTCAAAAACGTCAACATTTACCAAGCCGGAAAAGTGATTTTGTCTCACGTGAATCTTGAAATTGGTCAAGGTGAATTTCTGTACATCATCGGAAAAACCGGAACCGGAAAAAGTAGTCTCATGCGTACTCTATATGCTGACTTGCCGCTTTCAGAAGGCCAAGGAAACATCGTAGGCTTTGATTTGGCTACTTTAAAAGACGATCAAATTCCGTTTTTGCGCAGAAAACTGGGTATTGTATTTCAGGATTTCAGATTGCTTCCAGACCGAACCGTTAAAGAAAACATGCTTTTTGTGCTCAAAGCAACCGGTTGGACCAACGTGCAAGAAATGCAAGACAAAATTGACGAAGTTTTAGAAAAAGTAGACTTGCGCTCAGTGGCAGAAAAAATGCCACATCAACTCTCGGGTGGTGAACAACAACGCGTGGGAATTGCTCGTGCCTTGCTCAATGATCCGGAATTAATTTTGGCTGATGAACCCACCGGAAACCTGGATCCGCAAACCAGTGTTGAAGTCATGGAAGTACTCAGAAAAATCAACGCCAACGGAAAAACCATCATCATGGCGACGCATGATTATGCCTTGTTGCTCAAATATCCGTCTAAAACCCTCAAATGTGAAGACAACCAAGTATTTGAGGTGGTTCAGCGATCTGTTTAAAACACAATACAAATGGAGTTGGAGCGTTTAAAAACGGTGCTAATGAACGCTTATTGATGCTATCGATACTTATTCCTATATACAACTACAACGCGGTTCCTTTGGTCAAAAAAATCAAGGAACAAGCCCACAAAACCAATGTTTTATTTGAAATCATTTGCCTGAACGATGCGTCTTCTCTTTTTTTAACAGAAAATCAAGAACTCGCTCAGTTACCTTGTGTTCGCTATGAGATTTCTGATAAAAATCAAGGCCGAAGCAAAACCAGAAACCAACTTGCCAAAAGGGCGCAATATGATTGGTTGTTGTTTCTGGACACGGATGTAATACCTGTAGATGATTTTTTGATAGATCGGTATCTTCCTTTTTTAGCGGACGAAAAACAAGCAGTTTACGGAGGAATTGTCTACTCTGAGAAAAAGCCCGAAAAAGAAAAACTATTGCGTTGGGTTTATGGCCGAGCACGCGAAGCACTTAGCGCTGAAAAACGTCAAAAAAATCCGTATTTGACCTTTTTGACGCTTAATTTTTTAATCCATAAAGAGATTTTTAAAATAGTTCGGTTCAATGAAGATATTCCCAACCTTCGGCATGAAGATTCGCTGTTTTCATATCATTTAAAAACAAATCACATCCAGGTTACCCACATAGAAAATCCGGTAGAACACCTGGGTTTAGATTGTTTTGAAAATGCCATCGTCAAAGAAAAAGAATCCCTTTTTGCACTCAAGAATTTGTTGGATCAAAACCTTATTTCAGCTGATTACATTAAAATGGGCAAACTGTTGAGCGACTTAAAAAAATATCGATTGGTGTTTTTAGGTCAATTGTTTTATCATGTCACGCATCGCTTGTTCCTCAAAAACATCAGAAGTTCAAATCCTTCATTGTTTGTATTTGACTTATACAGATTGAGTTATCTTTGCAGCTTACAAACCGATTCATCCAAATAGATGTCTTTTTTTTCAGTCATTATTCCTGTATACAACAAGGAGCAGTATTTAAAAAACACCTTACAAAGTGTATTGGGTCAAACCTTTACTGATTTTGAAGTTCTGATTATAAATGACGGTTCAACAGATCAAAGTCAAAGCGTAATTGATGAGTTCAATGACCCAAGAATAAACTCGTTTTATCAGGTCAATGCCGGGGCATCTGCGGCTAGAAATTTCGGAATCAAACAAGCCAAATCTGAATACATTACCTTTTTAGATGGTGATGATTTTTGGTATCCGGATTGTTTGTTGCAATTTCATTCGATGATTCAAAATTTTCGGGAACAAAAGATTTTTTCATCGGCCGTTGAAGTTGAAAATGCATACAATGTCTTACCCGCGCAATATTCGATGGCAAATTCAAATCAGCCACAAATTGTAAATTACTTTCAAGCAAGTCTTCGTGAAAGTGCCATTTGTACTTCATGCGCCGTTTTTCACAAAAGTGTTTTTGAACAGATTGGTCTTTTTGATATCACTCTAAAAAACGGAGAAGACACTGATTTGTGGATCCGGATGGGGCTCAAATTTGAGATGGTTTTTTCGCATCAAATATTGGCGCGATATGTCTATGACCCACACAGTTTGTCTAAGGGAAATAAGTATTTAGATCAAAAACTCAACATCGATAAATTCCGCGAGGCTGAAAAACAAAACCTCGATTTGAAAAAATTTTTAGATTTAAATCGCTATGCACTGGCCATAAAATCTAAAATGTACGGGCAAAAATTTAAGTTTGATCAATACGCTTCTGAAATCAATCTTCAAAATTTAAACTTTAAAAAGAGATTTTTGCTCAAACTTCCCGGCTCGGTTTTGCTTTTTCTGGTCAAAGTAAATGTTGCTTTGGCTGCGATTGGTTGGAGCAAATCAGTATTTAAATAACCTATCCCAAACGGTTTTTCCAATCTTTGGCAATGTTGCCCATCGATAAATGAGCCACGCTGTCTTTGGCTTTTTGTTTCATAGATTGATACAAATCAGGTTGCTCGATCATTTGGTTGAGCGCTAAAGTAAATTGTTCGATGTTTTCATTCGCAACCAATAGACCGTTTTGCTCGTGTTGAATAATTTCGCGCGGACCTGAATGACAATCTACAGAAACCACCGGTGTTCCCAAAGCCAATGATTCAATCAAAACCATCGGAAAGCCTTCATATTTACTGGTTAAAGTTGTAAACATCGCCGATTGAACATAACCAAAAGGATTATCGGTTTGGGGCAAAAATTGAATGTGGTTCTCCATTTTTAATTGCGCCGCTAAAGCTTTGAGCTGCGCTAAATCAGGGCCATCGCCTAATAAATACAAACTGATGCCTTGATTGGGTAAAATAGATTGAGCGTAGGCCGAAATCAACAAACTGAAATTCTTAACAGCATCGTCAATTCTACCATAAGCTAAAATGAACTTTCCGGATTCCGTTTTTTCTTGGGCCAACTGATGCAATCGCGTAACATCAACCGGATTATACTGCACCGCTACATTTTGATAGCCTAATTCTTTTTTGACTTTTTGCGCAATTTCATCTGAAACGCACAAAATAGCTTCGGCGTTTTGATATATTTTTTGTGCTAATGATTTAGATCTCGGGAAATAAAATTCCAAATCATAACTGTGCACCATGTAAATGGTTCGCGCATATCGGTAAAAATATTTTGAAATCAACCATTCTGAGAGGTTTTCGCACCGGTTTCTGTTGTCAATAATCCAATCAAATTTATGCTCGTCTATATACTTTTTGAGTTGGTAGGCGCGTTTGATTCTGCCCAAAATTGAGTCATCTTGCTCTTTGAGTAAACCCAAGTTGAACAAAGTTCCGCAGTATTCGTATTGAACCTCATTCAAAACCGTAATCAGATGCACTTCATAGCCCAATTCATCTAGGATTTGAGAAAGCAAAGCAGCAAAACGTTCGGCTCCACCATGCGCCAGCATTCGGGTAACAATAGCAACTTTCTGGGGCGCTTGGCTCATTATTGGTGAATTGTAGATATATTTGTCAAATATAGCAATATCTGTTTTAAGCAACCATGAAGATTTTACTCGCAGGTGAATACAGCAGACTGCACAACTCGCTCAAAGAAGGTTTGGTGCAATTGGGTCACGAGGTAGTAATTGTGGGCTTTAAAGACGGTTTTAAAAATTATCCGGTTGATTTGCCGCTGTACCATAATTGGAGCGGAAAGTTCTCTAAAAAAATTAAAAATCTACTCTACAAACTAACCGGTTTTGATTTGAATTCATATGGAACTTATTTGCAAATCAAACGATACCGCAGAAAACTCAACGGTTTTGATGTAGTGCAAATCATCAATGAAAATGCTTTTTACTGCACGCCCTTTTTTGAAAAGAAAATCTTGCATCAACTTTTTACAGACAATAAGAAGGCGTTTTTGATGTGTTGCGGAACGGATTATCCAACGGTAAAATACTACTTTGACCATCCGGAATTCAAATCGCTTTTGCTTCCTTATCTTGATCAGAAAATAGACGATATTTCTTTTCAAAATGTCCTTAAGTACAGAAAACCTGAATTCAAAAAACTGCACGACTACATTTATAAAAACATTGTTGGTGTGATTGCTTCAGATTTAGATTATCATTTACCGATGCAAAATCATCCGAAATATTTAGGTATGATTCCCAATCCGGTCAACATTGAAAAATTAAGCTATCACGCTCCTGAAATTCAAGACAAAATTGTCATTTATCACGGCATCAACAACGACAATTATTATAAAAAAGGCAATGATTTTTTTGAAAAAGCCTTAGACATTATTGCCCAAAAATATCCCGACCGCGTTGAAATTGAAACCACCCGCAGTGTTCCGTATGCAACCTATATCAAACTGTATCAGCGCGCGCATATTTTACTGGACATGGTTTATTCTTTTGATCAAGGATACCACGCGCTTGAAGCCATGGCTCAAGGGAAAGTAGTTTTTACGGGTGCTGAAAAAGAATTCTACGATTATTACAAACTCACTGAAAAAGTAAACATCAATGCCTGTCCTGATGTAACGTATTTGGTTGATCAATTGTCTTGGCTCATTGAAAATCCTTCAGAAATTATAGCCATGAGCCAGCGCGCCAGAGCTTTTGTAGAGCGCGAACACAACTACATCAATGCAGCCAAACATTACCTGAAAGTTTGGTCTGAATCACGCGCAAAAGCATAATATTTTAACGTTTTTAGCCGAAATGAACCGTGAATGTTAAATTAACGTGTTGTTCATCGGGTATTTTTTTGTAGCAGAAATCTTATTGATAACTTAGCCCTGCCCTAACCCAATACCCCAAATAATGAAACTTAACCTAAAAACTATGTTATGGAAAATGCACGTAAAAACCCCGAATCGTCTTCGGAGGAAAACACCGCTCATTTAAGACCTTCCAAAAATCGCTTTGACGGAGCGACAGGTCTGCGCGAACTTATGTTGCTTGAGCTGCAAGCTTTGTATTTTACAGAGAAAATGCTGGTAAAGGCCTTTCCGAAAATAATCAAAAATGCTTGTACCTTTGAGCTTATTGAAACCATCAGCCAACATGCCGATACCACCAAAAAACAAATCATCCGCATTGAAGACAGTTTTGAAGAGCTGACTGAAAAACCCATCATGCAACGTTGCGAAGCCATTGAAAACATGCTCGACGAAATAGAACAAATCATGGATGCCACCAAGTTTGGAATTGTGCGCGATGCCGGAATTGTACTGAGTTTACACAAGATTGAGCACTACGAAATAGCCGCCTACAGCATTTTAGAAACCTATGCCGAAAACTTGCGCGAAGAACAAATCCAGCAATGGATTCACTTATCGCTCAATGAGGAAAAAATTGCACAAATGAAACTCGCCAAGATTGCCACTACACTCAGATTTTACAGAGAGAGCAACCATTAGCTGCGTACAAAAGCGCTTTCATAGCAGTCAATCCACTGCTGAACAGTCATTTTTTGAGCCAACTCGGCAATGAGTTCATAAGGAATATCGCTTACTTTTTTAAAGCGAATACAACTTTTGCCCATGTCGAGCTTGGTTTTGCTGTGCTTGGGATATTCAGATACAAACCAATCATACAAGTCTTTTTGGGCGTACATACCCATATGATAGAGCGCAATGAAGTTTTTTTGCGAAGCCACCGATAAAAAAGGCAACGGAAGTTTGGAGTCGCAGTGATAACCTTTCGGATACAATGCATGGGGCACTACATAACCTAACATACCGTAAATCATTTGCTCCTGAAAACCTTCGGGCAAATTTTGTTGGATGGCCGTTATAATTTTTTCGAGTGCTTCTTGTCGGTCCGTCGGAAGTGCATGAAGATATTCTTCAATGGTAGTTGCTGCTGAAGTCATAAATAACTTTTGATGTTCGTGTGGCCAAGTTAGTAAATTCAGTTCGTTTTTGAAATTAAATTCATACTTTTAGCCAGCAAATTCTCTAAAGTATGAGCCACAAAAACCCCTTGCGGACTGACAAAACTTGTCTCAATTGTCGCTATGTAGTACAAGATCGTTTTTGTCCGAACTGCGGTCAAGAAAATACCGATACGCGCAAAACATTTTACCACCTTTTTGTGCATTTCTTTGAAGATTTGACCCATTATGAAAATGCTTTCTGGAAAACCATCCGCAATTTGCTTTTTAAACCATCCGCACTGACCAAAGAATATTTGTCAGGCAAGCGATTGTCTTATTTAGCTCCGGTGAGACTGTATATTTTTATCAGTTTTGTGACTTTTTTTGCGTTTGCCATCATTCCGGACTCAGAAGAAAAAAGCGACGGTAACTTTATTAAAATCAATGAGACCGGCAAGAAAGCCATTGAGCAAGAAAAAAATGCCGATTACCAACGTAGGGTCAAAAAAGTAGATCAAATGCTTCAGATGGGGGCCATCAATCAAAAAGAAGCTGACTCCATCAAAAAAGAAATCGCCATTGCTTCAAATAAAATGGCCAAGAAAAGTTTCATGAATTTCGGTTACAAATCAGTTGAAGAAATTGATTCATTGTATAAATACGGCAAAGGTGAAGATGAAATGTCTGAAATTGAATACACTCTGGCGCGAAAGGCACAATTGGTAAACGAAAATAACACCGGCGATGAAATCGGGCACAAATTCAAGGAATCTTTCATTCATAACTTTCCGAAAGTATTATTTATTTACATGCCGATTTTTGCGGTTTTCTTGTGGCTGTTTCACAACAAAAAACGTTGGTATTATTTTGATCACGGCATTTTCACACTGCATTACTTTTCTTTTTTATTGTTAATTGCACTGTTACTGTTTATCTTGAATCGGTTGTTTTCATCGGTTTTGGGCGCTGACAATGCTAAAATGATTGTACAAATTTTATACTCATGCGGATTTCTGTGGATGTTCTATTACTTTTTTCCGGCACATCATCGATTTTACGGAGAATCCAGAACCGTATCTTTTTTTAAAAGCATCTTTTTATTTTTCATCAATTCAATATTTATACTCGCCTTTCTGATTCTGTTTATGATTTATACCTTTATTAATTTAGAATAAAAGCCTATGAAAAAAGTTCTTCTTAGCATCAGTGCTGCACTACTCATTGGGTGTGGCGCTCAAAAAGAAAACACTGATTTTGCGCGTCAGTACATGCAAACCATTACTTCAGCAGAACTCAAAACTTTGCTTACAGTGGTAGCCTCTGACGAAATGGAAGGCCGTGACACCGGAACCGAAGGCCAAAAAAAGGCCGGACGTTATCTGATTGAGCAATACAAAAACTTTGGAATTCCTTATCCAAAAGGTGCTAACAGCTATTATCAACCCATTTCTGCAGCTTATCTCAATGCCAAATACAAAGAGAATATGTCTGACTCTGAAAATATTTGGGCCTTTATTGAAGGAAGTGAAAAACCTGATGAAATTGTAGTGGTTTCGGCGCATTACGACCATGTTGGTATCAAAAACGGAGAAGTTTACAACGGTGCTGATGACGACGGTTCAGGAACCGTTTCATTGGTTGAAATTGCGCGTGCCTTTGCCCAAGCCAAAAAAGAAGGTCATGGCCCGAAACGTTCAGTTTTGATCCTGCATGTAACTGGCGAAGAACACGGTTTGCATGGTTCAAGATATTATTCTGAACATCCGCTTTTTCCGTTGGCCAATACAGTTTGCGACGTAAACATTGATATGATTGGCCGCCGCGATGAATTCCACAGCAAAAGCAACAACTATATTTATGTGATTGGTTCAGATTATTTGTCGAGCGATTTGTTCAACATCTGCGAAAGCACCAATAAAAAATATACCCAACTGAGTTTGGATTACAAATACAACGACCGACAAGATCCGAACCGATTTTACTATCGGTCAGACCATTACAACTTTGCCAAAAACGGCATTCCATCGGTGTTTTTATTCAGCGGAACCCATGAAGATTATCATAAACCGGGCGATGATGTTGAAAAAATTGAATTTGACGCACTCACCAAACGAGCTCAATATGCGTTTTCTATTGCCTGGGAAGTAGCCAACCGACCTTCAAAATTAATGGTAGATAAAGACGGAAAATAAGATGAAAAAAAATGTATTCCTTTTTGTATTTGGATTGATTTGCAGCATTCAATTACATGCTCAGAATTTATACAGCAAAGCTTATGGCGATGCTCAAAACCCGGCTATGATTTTCTTGCACGGTGGCCCGGGTTACAGCAGTGCTGGTTTTGAAATTTCTACAGCCCAAAAATTGGCCGACCAAGGTTTTTTTGTGATTGTTTATGACCGACGCGGCGAAGGAAAATCAGGCGAACTCAAATCAAAATATGTGTTTTCAGAGATTTTTGAAGATTTGAATGCGCTGTACAACCAATATAAAATTACCCAAGCAACCTTGCTCGGTCACAGTTTTGGCGGAGTCGTGGCGACTTTGTTTGCTGAGAAGAATCCGCAAAAAGTAAATGCGGTGGTTTTGATTGATGCGCCGGTCGACATACAACAAACTTTTAAAACCATTTTAAATTCATCGCGAAAAATCTATCAAGCCAATAATGACAAAACCAATTTGGCTTGGTTGGATAAGATTGAAAAAATGGATCCGAAATTTGAAGAATACGCCACTTACACTTTTGCCCATGCTATGCTCAACGGTTTTTACACCCCAAAACATATGAGTAATGAAGCAAAAAAAATATACAATGAAGCGGCCAAAAGTTCTGATTTTAAATTTATGACCGAAATGAATCCTGAAGCACCGCGCGGTTATCTTAAATCTGAAAAATACACCTCTTTAGATATTACAAAAAACCTGCATACCCTATTGGCCAATAAAATCAAGGTGTATGGCATTTATGGTCAAGAAGACGGATTGTTCTCACCGGAACAAATCAAAGCACTTCAGGCAATTATTGGCACTGAAAATGTTTATTATGTCCCTGAAGCTTCACACAATGTGTTTATGGATCAGCAAACTTTATTCTTGAATTTTCTCAAAAATAAATTCAAAAAGAAATAAACAAAAAAAGCCTCGGAATACACCGAGGCTTTTATTTTGGGTGGCTGACCGGGTTCGAACCGGCGACCCGCGGCACCACAAACCGCTACTCTAACCAGCTGAGCTACAACCACCATTTAGACGAGCGCAAATGTATTGTAAAAGTTTTATTTTGCAAAGAAATAATTTAAAAAATTACAGCAAATCTGCTAAACTATTGACGGCCAAATATCTCTCTACAGTATAGCCCTCAGCGTAATCAGTTCCGATGATTCTTCCAAACTCTCTGGTGCGGGAATTCAAGCTTTCTAAAAAGTTTTTGGTGGCAATAGGCGTTTCAGGTTCGTTGCTGTTCGGATTGTAAAACTGCGAACCATATGCTAAAATAGATTCTATTCTTTTTTCATTATATCCGGTGATGTCTACTACAAAATCAGGTTCAATATTTTTCCATTGAATGTAATGATAGACTTGCTTAGGTCGCCAAGCAGATTGCTTTTGTCCTTGATATTCTGTTTCAACTTTGATCAAACCCGATAAGAAACAGGCTTCTGAAACAAGCTTACTGCCTTTGGCGTGATCAATATGCCGATCATCAATGGCATTACAAATAACAATTTCAGGTTGATACTTGCGAATCATTTGAATAACTGCCAACTGATGCGGCTCATCATTAACAAAAAAACCGTCGCGCATTTGCAAGTTCTCTCGCACAGAAACACCCAAAATTTGAGCGGCCGCCATCGCTTCTTGATCGCGCAATTCAGCAGTTCCGCGCGTTCCGAGTTCGCCACGCGTTAAATCAACAATACCCACTTTTTTGCCCAAAGCTACTTCTTTGGCAATGGTTCCGCTACAGCCTAATTCTACATCGTCTGGGTGCGCACCAAAGGCTAAAATATCTAGTTTCATAACTTAAATTTGGTTCAAAAATAAAGAATCCTACAATACCATTTTCATGGTTTGTGCTTTGTGGACGGTTTCAAGCCATTCTTGCTCCGGATGACTATCGCGCGTGATGCCGCCACCCACATACAATATGATTTTTGTTGATGGGTTCAAGGGCGATGCAACCACTTGCAAACAGCGCAAATTCACAAATAAATCAGTCAATTGATTTAGGTTGAGTTCCCCCAAAAAACCCGAATAATAAGCCCGATCATAGCCTTCATTTTGCAGAATAAAACTTCGGGCTTCGGCTTTTGGAAAACCGCAAACCGCAGGTGTTGGATGCAAAAAAGCAATGATGTTTTTGAGTTGATTTTGCTCTGTCTTTGCTCGAATATCGCTTCGAAGATGCCATAATTTTCCGGCCTGAATTGAATAGGGCGCTGAATTTTCTATTTCTGAGGTATATTTTTTTAATCCATCCAAGATAAAATCGGTCACAAATTGCTGTTCTTGCTTTTCTTTTTCACCCCAAATTGGCAGCTGCTGCGCTTGCATCAATTGAGTTCCGGCCACTGACATGGTGGTCAATTGACCGTCAGAAAAATGAACCAGTTGCTCTGCAAAAGCGCCCAACCACATCCCTACTTTTGGGTGATAGAAGCAATACGCAAAAGCCGTCGGATATAAATCAACCATGCGTAAAAAAACTTCAGCCCAGTCAAAATGTTTGATTTCAAGTGATTCTGATCGTGACAAAACTACTTTTTCAAACTGACCTGAACGGATTGCTTCAATGCCTTTTTGAACGAGTTGTTCGTGAAAAACTTGCGCCTTATCATGAGCAAACGAATCAATTTCTGTTGTTTTGGAATAATTCAAAACTGAGTAATCTGCCCCAACCCATGTGGCTCTTTCAGCTGGAATCAAAACCGGAATTCCGCTAAAAGGTGCTAGAACAAATCCTGATTCTGAATAATCATCAACCGTATATAAAACATCATCTTGCTGCAAGAAAGCTTGAATTTTTTGACTTTGTGGTTTGCGATAAACCACAAACGGAAGCGACTGCTCTTGTTGTTTTTTGAGTTGATCTAGAAGCGAAGTGAGTTGATTCATGCTTTGCGTTTGGGTAAAACCATGTTGGTGAGTTTACAAAGCGAAATCAAATCGCCTTTTTCATCGGTGATTTTAATTTCCCAGAGGTGAATGCTACGCCCTTTGTGGATGATGCGCGCCGTTCCGGTAACCATGCCTTCGCGTTTGGCTTTGAGGTGATTCGCGGCAATTTCTATTCCGCGCACTTCACTAACTTGGTTGTTGATGAACAACATCGAGGCCGCACTTCCGACACTTTCGGCCAAAGCCACACTCGCGCCGCCGTGTAACAATCCCATCGGTTGATGCACTCTGGAATTTACGGGCATTTGCGCTACCAAGAAATCTTCGCCGGCATCAATAAAATCAATTTGTAAAGTTTCCATCAAACTATTCTTGCCAAACGAATTACACAAGGCAAGCATTTCATCACGTGATAAGGCCATCTTTTTTTTGCTGCAAAATTAAAAGTTCTGTTCATCTTCAAAGCAACTCAATTCAGAAAGATATCATAAAATTACTTTTTAATCGTTGTGGTGTGATATTGCAAATTAAAACTTATTTTTACCCAAAATACATTGAAATGCGTCAACTCATTTGTTTGCTTTTTGTAGCCTTTATGGTTTCGTTAAGTTCTTGTCGTAAAGATTTTGACACGGTTCCCAGCGACGGAAATCTCAGTTTTTCAAAAGACACGGTTTATCTCGATACCGTTTTTACCAATATTGGTTCAAGCACCTATACGCTCAAAGTGTACAACAACAGCAGTGACGACATCAATATTCCCAATATTCAACTCAAAAATCCTGATTCAAAATACCGACTCATGGTAGATGGAATGACCGGTCTTGATGAAGACGGCAACGGCATTGGCGACGGACGCAAATTCAAAAATGTAGAACTACTGGCCAATGACAGCTTGTACATTTTTATTGAAACAACCGCTGATATAACGCAATTGGCCAACAACAATCCAACCGAGTTTTTACATACAGATGATATTGTTTTTGATTCGGGCAGCAAAGAGCAAAAAGTCAATTTGGTTACTTTGATTAAAGACGCTTATTTTTTATATCCACACAAGAATGATCAAGGAATCAAAGAAAGTTTGCTCATTGGCACAGATGACAACGGCGATGAAATCCGGATCAACGGTTTTGAATTAGACCACAGCGATCCGGCCAATGGCGACGAATACCATTTCAACAACACCAAACCTTACGTTATTTACGGTTATGCCGGAGTTCCGAGTGGAGAAACACTGACTATTGACCCAGGAGCACGTGTGTATTTTCATGCCGAATCCGGAATAGTGGTTCAATCAGGTGGTAGTTTGCACATCAACGGAGGCATTTCATCTGATCCGGCCCATCCACAACAAAATGAAGTCACTTTTGAAGGCGATCGATTGGAACCCCTTTTTGAAGATGTGCCCGGACAATGGGGTACAATATGGCTCAGACAAGGCAGTGTTGACAACCGAGTCAATCATTTAACACTAAAAAATGCATTGCTGGGCTTTTTGGTGGAGAATTGCCCGCTAGAGATCAACAACACACAAATTTACAATTCAGCCAACTTCGGAATACTCGCGCGTGCCGGTGCAATTACCTCAGAAAATCTTGTCATCAACTTGGCCGGACAAGCATCACTGGCTTGTGTATTAGGTGGAAATTATCAATTTAAACATGGAACATTCAACAACAATTGGGTAGGTTCAAACCCGTTGGCTGTTTTAGTGAGTAACTACGAAAAATTAGCGGATAATAGTAAACAGAGTAATGCTTTACAAAGTGCTAATTTCTACAATTGTATCATATACGGTAACAACAACGTCCAACTTTTTTTAGATGATATTGACTTTGAAAATAACGATGTCGCATTCAATTATGATTTTCAAAACTGTTTAATCAAATTCAGAGACTACGGCACTTCGATAGAAAATAATCAAGCTTATAATTTTATTAGAAACGAGAATAACCCGTTCGGAAACATCAAAAACCAAAACCCCAATTTCTTTGATGTCAACGCCAACAAACTCAATATTGATGAGACTTCACCGGCCTATCAAAAAGGCAGTTTAAGCTTTTTGGTTCCGCTGGATATTTTGGGACAACCCCGCACCTCGAATCCACCGGATATGGGCGCTTATCAAAGTGCGCCTTTCCCGGAATAATTGTTCAAAAGTATCGGCAATTGTAGATAAAGTTTAGTTGTTTGCTGTCAATTTTGGGCTAAATTTGCCCCAACAACAACAACTAATATTCAACTACAATGATTCATTTCTTCGGAAACGAAAACACGACTGTTTTTGCTGTGCAGACGCAAAACGAACTTTCGCCCGCACACATCAATCAACTCAACTGGCTTTTTGGCAACACACATAAAATAGAAAAATCCGTGCTCGCGGATTTTTTTGTTGGCCCTCGTGCCGCCATGATTACGCCTTGGAGCACCAATGCCGTTGAAATCACTCAGAACATGGGTATTTCAGGCATCATCCGCATCGAGGAATTTCAGAAAGTAACAGCTGATTATTCGGCTTTTGACCCCATGCTTTCGCAAAAATATACTGAGTTAAATCAAGATATTTTTACGGTAGACATTGCACCTGAGCCTATTCAACACATCCAAAACATTGCCCATTACAACCAACAAGAAGGTTTGTCGCTGAGTGATGATGAAGTTGAATACCTGGAACAATTGGCGCAAAAACTCGGGCGACCACTCACCGATTCTGAGGTTTTTGGTTTTTCACAAGTCAATTCAGAGCATTGCCGACATAAAATTTTCAACGGAACTTTTATCATCGACGGACAAGAACAACCTGCGTCTTTGTTTCAACTCATCAAGAAAACTTCAGCTGAACATCCTAACCAAATTGTTTCGGCTTATAAAGACAACGTGGCTTTTATCAAAGGCCCAAAAATCACGCAATTTGCGCCGGCCTCGGGTGATCAACCTGATTTTTTTACGCATAAAACCTTTGATTCGGTGTTGTCACTCAAAGCCGAAACCCATAATTTTCCGACTACGGTTGAACCGTTTAACGGTGCGGCCACGGGTTCGGGCGGGGAAATTCGCGATCGATTGGCCGGCGGACAAGGTTCATTGCCTCTGGCCGGAACGGCCGTTTATATGACCGCTTATCCGCGATTATCACAAAATCGAGGACATGAAAAGAATATTCAAGCCCGAAAATGGCTCTACCAAACACCGCTGGATATTTTGATCAAAGCCTCGAACGGGGCTTCAGATTTTGGCAATAAATTCGGGCAACCACTCATTTCAGGTTCGCTACTTACGTTTGAACACCAAGAATCCGGACGCACGTTGGGTTATGATAAAGTCATCATGCAAGCGGGCGGAATCGGTTACGGAAAACAAGAACAAGCCCAAAAACATCAGCCCAAAAAAGGCGATAAAATTGTGGTTTTGGGCGGAGAAAACTACCGCATTGGTATGGGCGGAGCAGCTGTTTCATCGGCTGATACCGGCGCTTTTAGCTCGGGAATTGAACTCAATGCCGTACAGCGATCCAATCCGGAAATGCAAAAACGAGCCGCCAACGCCATTCGGGCTTTGGTAGAAAGTGATCACAATCCGATTGTTTCTATTCACGACCACGGAGCCGGCGGGCATTTGAATTGTTTGTCAGAATTGGTTGAAGCTACCGGAGGGATTATCTCACTCGATGCTTTGCCTGTGGGCGATCCGACACTTTCGGCCAAGGAAATTATTGGCAACGAATCGCAAGAACGCATGGGCTTGGTGATTGGCTCTGAAGATGTAAACCTTTTAAAAAACATCGCTGATCGCGAACGCGCTCCAATGTATGTGGTGGGCGAAATTACCGATGACCATCGATTTGTATTTACTTCTGAAAAAACCACTGATCGCCCGATGGATTTTGCCTTAGAAGATTTGTTCGGCAATTCACCCAAAACAATTATTTCTGATCAAACGGTTCATCACACTTACGGAGATATCACCTATGAAACTTCAAAAATCCCTGAATACGTTCGCGAACTTTTAAAACTCGAAGCCGTAGCTTGTAAAGATTGGCTCACCAACAAAGTCGATCGCTGCGTGGGCGGAAAAGTAGCCAAACAACAATGCGCCGGTCCGTTGCAATTGCCACTAAACAATGTGGGCGTGATGGCACTTGATTTTAACAGTAAAAACGGACTCGCCACATCCATTGGGCACGCGCCCTTATCGGCTTTGATTGATCCGGTTGCAGGCAGCCGAAATGCAATTGGCGAAGCATTGAGCAACCTCATTTGGGCACCGATTCAAGAGGGTTTAAGCGGTGTTTCACTTTCAGCCAATTGGATGTGGGCTTGTAAAAACAAAGGCGAAGATGCACGCTTGTATCAGGCGGTGCAAGGTTGCTCTGATTTTGCCATTGAACTCGGCATCAACATCCCAACCGGAAAAGATTCGCTTTCAATGAAGCAAAAATATCCTGACCAAGAAGTAATGGCTCCGGGCACCGTGATAATATCTGCCGCCGGACATTGTTCTGACATTACACGCGTGGTGGAGCCGGTTTTACAAAAAAACGGAGGTTCTATTTTTTACATCAATTTATCGCAAGACGGTTTTAAATTGGGCGGAAGTTCATTTGCGCAATTGCTGGGTAAAATCGGCAACGAAACACCGACCATTTGCGATGCGGATTATTTTAAACGTGCTTTTCATACGATACAAAAACTGATTTCTGAAGGTCAAATTTGTGCCGGACACGATATTGGCAGCGGCGGACTGATCACCACTTTACTTGAAATGTGTTTTGCCGATCATAAATTAGGGGCGCAAATCAATCTTTCGAACTTGGGCGAATCGGACATCGTCAAAATATTGTTTGCCGAAAACATTGGGCTGGTTATTCAACCTAAAAACGATGCAATTTTTGAAGACGCTTTGAATCGCGAAGGCGTTGCGCATTTCAAAATCGGAACCGCCAACAACACCGAAAAACTTGAACTGACAACACACAACCCACAACCCAAAACATTTAGTTTTTCTATTCCGGAATACCGCGATGCTTGGTTTGAAACTTCGTATTTACTCGACCAACATCAAACCGCCAACAACTTAGCACAAACGCGTTTTGAGAACTACAAAAATCAACCGCTGCGTTATCATTTCCCGGAGCATTTTACCGGAAAATTAACTCCGCATCAAGGCGCAAGACCCAAAGCAGCAGTAATTCGCGAGAAAGGAAGCAATTCTGAACGCGAAATGGCTCATGCCATGTATTTGGCCGGATTTGACGTAAAAGATGTACACATGACCGATCTGATTTCGGGCCGTGAAGATTTGAGCGATGTACAGTTGATTGGCGCTGTGGGCGGATTCTCGAACTCAGACGTATTGGGCAGTGCCAAAGGCTGGGCCGGAGCGTTTTTATACAACGAAAAAGCCAAAAAAGCACTCGATGATTTTATGACGCGCCCCGATACGCTATCAGTGGGCATTTGCAACGGTTGTCAACTCATGATGGAACTCGAACTTATTTATCCGGAGCACGAAACCCACGGAAAAATGAAACACAACCTCAGCCACAAACACGAAAGCATTTTTACTTCGGTCACCATTCAAGAAAATCACTCGGTAATGTTGTCAACTTTGGCGGGCAGCACTTTGGGCGTTTGGGTTTCACATGGCGAAGGTAAATTCAGCTTGCCTTATGAAGAACAGCGTTATCATATTGTGGGTAAATACGGTTATGACGCTTATCCGGCGAATCCGAACGGTTCTGATTACAACACGGCCATGATGTGCGATGCTACCGGCAGACATTTGGTCATGATGCCCCACATTGAGCGTTCCATTTTTAGCTGGAATTGGGCTTATTACCCAACCGACCGAAACGACGAAGTTTCACCTTGGTTGGAAGCTTTTGTCAATGCCCGCAAGTGGATTGAAAATAAATAATTATTATTCAAGTATTGTTGTATTTTTGGGCAAAAATCGTCCATGAAAAAGCTATTAATACTCTTGCTAATGAGTCAATTGTGTGTGTTGGCTCAAAACAGCACACTCAAATATCACCGCGCCAAAATCATTTATGAAACGGCTGAAAATCTCAAAAAACTGCAACAAGCCGGCATTGCGACAGATCATGGCCAACACAAAAAAGGATATTCACTAACCTGTGATTTCTCAGAAGCCGAAATTCAAAAAGCCAGAAATCTAGGGCTAAAAGTTGAAATTGAGATCGAAGACGTTCAGCAATATTACGTTGATCAAAACAAAAAAAAAGCACCGCAAAGAAGCATCCTCAACACCGGATTCGATTGCGTAGCGCAAAACATTGAATACACCACGCCCGCAAATTTTAATTTGGGCAGTATGGGCGGTTATCTGACCTATGCGCAGATGTTGCAAGAACTCGACGACATGCGCACCCAATATCCGGAGCTGATTTCAGCCAGAGAAAACGTGGGCAGCTTTTCAACTTCTGAAGGCCGTTCGCTGCAATGGGTTAAAATCACCAAAGATGTGGCGGTGCCCAATGCGCGCCCGCAGGTTTTGTATACGGCGGTTCATCATGCGCGCGAGCCGATTTCATTGTCAGAAACCATTTTTTACATGTGGTATTTGCTTGAGAATTATGCCACCAACGATGAAGTCAAAGATATAGTCGATAACACTGAATTGTACTTTATTCCGGTGGTGAATCCGGATGGATATATCTACAACGAAACAACCAATCCGAGCGGTGGCGGCATGTGGCGCAAAAACAGACGCAATTTTAACGACGGAACTTTTGGCGTGGACAACAACCGAAACTACGATTATTGGATCAATGGCGATGCCAACCAAAGCATTTGGAATACCACGGGAATTTCTGCCGATGCGACTGGTGAAACTTATCCCGGAACAGCTGCTTTTTCAGAGCCTGAAACCCAAGCGGTACAGTTTTTTGTAGACAACCATCATTTTAAATTCGCGCTCAATGCGCATACTTATTCAGATTTGTTGTTGTATCCGTACGGATATGACTTAAATATTCCGAGTCCGGATGATGCCTACTTTAGAAAGATATCATCCCTGATGGTTTCCAACAATAATTTGGTGAATCAAATTGCCTCAGAATTATATGCCGCCTCAGGTGATTCTGACGATTATATGTACGGACAAACCATGAACCACGACAAGATTTTTGCTTTTACACCTGAAATCGGCTTGTCATTTTGGCCCGCCACCACCGAGATTCTTCCGCTTTGTCAAAAAATGATGTTTACCAATTTGATGACGGCCAAACTGGTTCGCGAATATGGCTCTCTGGCTGATTTGACAGCTCGATTCGTGGGTGATCAAGCTACTTTTCAGGCACAATTTGAATTGACCAAGTTAGGATTGGGCGGCAGCGGAAACTTTAGCATCAGCATCAACCCTATATCTTCAAACATCACTTCAGTTGGGCCAGCTTTTTCCGTTTCCGGGCTTGCGGTGAATCAAAGCGCTAACGGGCAAATTGTTGTAGCGCTGGCCAACGGAACAACCAGTAACGATGATATTATTTATGAATATGTAATAGACAACGGCCAAAGCATAGAACGCAAACAAGTCGTTAAAAAGTTTGGACAATTACAAAATACACTCACCGATACAGCCTCTGCCCTAGCTCCTACTTGGACCAACAACAATTGGGGTTTATCAACCACCACCTTTGTATCGCCGTCTTCATCCATTACAGATTCTCCAAACGGTTCATACAGCAACAGTCAAAACAAAAGAATCACATTGACCAATCCGATTAATTTGGCCGGAGTAACCAATGCAACGGTTTCATTTGCTGCCAAATGGGAACTTGAAAACGGCTATGATTTTGTGGCTTTTGAAGTATCAACTGACAACGGAACCACTTGGACCGAACAATGCGGAAAATATACCCAAACCATCACGCCCAATACAGTTGAAGGAACCATTCCGGCCTACACCGGAAAGCAAACTGATTGGGTAACTGAAGAAATCAGTTTGAGTGATTATGCCGGACAATCCATTAAAGTGCGCTTTCGATTATCAACCGATGTGGGCACAAATTTAGACGGGTTTTACTTTGATGATTTTAAAGTGAATTTGTTGCAAAACTCGGTGTTGTTGGCGACTGAACAAAACATGATTTCGCCATTTAGAATATATCCGAATCCGGCGCAGGAAGTTTTAAATATTCAAACTACAAGAGACGATTATGACATTCGGGTTTTTAACTTGCTCGGGCAATTGATGTTTTCAAGCCAACACAATGATGGTTTGCAAATTATTGATTTGAAAACTTTGAATACCGGTATGTATTTTATTGAACTCAAAGCATCGGATTTTACTGAAACACACAAATTCTATAAGCGATAAACCCAGATTTCATTTATGGAAAAAGCCATTTGTTTGAATTGTAATGAACCCACCGAAAAGAATTTTTGCGCCCATTGCGGACAAAAAACGCATACGCACCGAATCACGCTGAAACATTTTTTGTTGCACGATCTTTTGCACGGCATTTGGCATTTAGAAAAGGGTATTCTTTTTACCATCAAGGAAGCTTTTATGCGCCCCGGGCAAGCGGCATTAGATTATATCAGCGGCAAACGCATTCGGTATTACAATGTATTTTATTTGGCCTTGCTGATGATTGGTTTGAATTTGTTGTTATCGCATTTCTATGAAAGTATCCATCCGTTTGAAGAAGACCCGCGCAACAATACACCACAAATAACCCAATTCTTTAAAGATCATCTTAAAATAATTTTGTTGAGTATTGTGCCTATTTTGGGTTGTATTGCTTTTTTGATTTTCAAACGATTAAATCTCAATATTGCTGAGCATTTCATCATTGGCGGAATAGCTTTACTGGGTATTTTGATGATTAGTTTGGTCTTTTCATTAGTGAATTTTATCGAGACCTTTGATGTACCCAATTTTGTTGGTTATATTGAAATTGCAGTGTTTTTTATCATGTTGTTGTTCCCGGCTTGGGTGTATTACAACGCTGCGGGAAAGCTCTATTCTCAAGCAGGTTTTTTCTGGAGAATCATTGTTTTTTACATTTTGACCCTACTGATTTTGAGTACGATTTTAGGGATCATCATTTCAATTTTAAGCCAAGGCAAGAACGAACTCTACATCAACCTATAAAAAAAGGCTCGGTACATCCGAACCTGATTTGTATTCTTGAGCTGCAAAATTATTTTCCTGATTGTAATTGCTTACGGCTTTTATAAGCTTTTAAATATTCACCTTTCGGGGTTCCGTCGTCAAACGAACTGAATTTAATAATAGACCGAACGCCTTGACGCGCTTGTTCGTTGGTGAATCCTTCATATTCGATGCGGTATAAGGCCGAGTACATTTCGGCACGACCAACTCCGTGGTAACAGTGAATCAGCACCGGATAATTATCGGGATTATCCATGATTTTAAAAAAAGTATCCAAATTCTTTTGGTTGGGCACTTGGTCTGAACCGTTGTTGAAATAATTGACCCCGGGAATTTTGGCCACCGCTTCTTTTTCGGCGGTGAGTTCTTCGGGAATTTCAGGGTTGTTGACCAAATCAGCGGTTCCGGGAAATCGCAAATCAACTATAGATTTGATGTGGTATTTCTGCACATAATCTTTGATTTCATCGGGCGGAATCACACCTGATTTGTAGACTTTCCCTTCAGAGATGGTTTCAAAATTGTGGTTGATGTTCATATCATAAACATATTTGCCAATGCCTATAAGCAGCACGCCAAGCACAATTCCTAGGATAATTTTGGTTGATTTTTTCATCTTATTTTTTGTTGAGCGGATCGAGCTTTTGCCCTACCACACGGTCCATATAATCTTGTATAAAAGCTTTGCAACGCAACTCTAAATCATTCATTTGCGCATTGCGTTGACCAATTAGATTGTGGTGTAAAGCTTTGTCATTTTTATCATAAAACCCGATGGATTTCTTTCCGTCAAAAATACAGATATAATCGCCTTTAGAGAACTGATACAAACTTCCGGTTGAGTTGATTACAAAAGGTTCTTGGGTTTTCTTGTCCAGCAAACTTCTACCCCAACTTCTGAACGGTTTCGGATAACCCATCATATCTAAAATCGTCGGGTAAATATCAATTTGTTGCGCCAAATCTTCATCAACACCTACATATTCACTGTTGGGTTTGAAAATCATGATCGGAATGGCAAATCGCTCAATCGGTCGACGATATTCATTGTAAAAAGTAGTATTCGCGTGGTCAGCCACCAACACAAAAATGGTGTTTTTATACCACGGAGATTTTTGGGCTTCTTGAAAAAATCGCTTGAGTGAATAATCAGTATACTCTATGCATTTGTGAATCGGCACATCGCCTTCTTTGAATTTGTCTTTGTACTTTTCAGGAATAATGTACGGCTCATGCGATGAAACGGTAAAAACCGATGAGAAAAAAGGCTGCTGCTCTTGATCGAGTTTTTGTTTCATGAATTGCAAAAACGGCTCATCCCAAATACCCCAAAATCCGTCAAATTGACTGTCATCATTGAATTCGGTGCGCCCAAAATACTTGTCAATGCCCAAGATGTTTGAAAAGCCCAAAAAGCCCATCGAACCATTGGCGGCTCCGTGAAAAAAGGAACTGTGATAACCAATGCCTTCTAAAGTTGACACTATGGATTGTATTTTTTGCTTCGGATAAGGCGAAGATGTAAACGCATCTTTAAACGACGGAATACCCGCCAAAACCGATGACATTCCGTGAATAGACTGACGACCATTGGTGTAAGCATTGGTAAAAATCATGCTGTGGTTGGCCAGTGAATCTAAAAACGGCGTATGCGATTTAAAATCTTTGATGTTCGATTTTTTGTTAAAAGCTCCGTAGTATTCGCGGCCATTGCTCTCAAGGATAAAAATCACCACATTGGGTTTGGTAAAAGGATGATTGTGGTATTGTTTGATGGGCAATATTTTTTCAAGAATTACCTGTTCATTTACACCCGGATAATTAATTTTTGAAAAGCTGTTGCTAAACATCGTCCGAATCAGGGCAAAAGGCGTATTGAGCACAATGTCAGAATGCACGATGTTTTTGACATGACGGCTGGCATCGAGCAAATTGATGGGGCGCGTTGATTTTTTAAAATCGCCTCCGCGGATTCCCCCCACAATCAGTGCCGCAATGACCAAAAAACCAAGGGTTGAAAATCCGTAGTAATGCAGGTTTTTGGAAGTATAGGGTTTAAAGTCAACTTGGATGCGCTTGTACGCCCAAATCCACAAGCTTGCAAAGACAAAAAACAGTACAAAAACATACCAAAAATCAACCACAAAACTCAAGAATAGCTTAGTCATGTTGTTTTCGTGTTCAATGACGTTCATGACTGCTGCCGTGGTGCGTGCATAGGTATATTTGTAATATATTAAGTCAATAAAATTGGTGGCATACGCCAAAAGATTGGTGGCAAAATACAAGTAGAACAAAAACTTCTGATAACCAACAGTCGTCGCTTTTTTGATGGGAATAATTGAAAAAACAATAAACAGCATATTGACATACAATATGGCTGTGGTATCAAACGGAATTCCGTAATAGCACAAACGAGCAAACTCAGCCAATGAAGGAACTTTGAGCAATCCGGCGTTGAATACATAAAACAAAACCCGAGCGAAAAAATAAAAAAGGTACGCTAATAGTATTCTGTACAACAACACTTTGTATTCAGAAAGACGCCAGTGTTTGAGCATAAATAAGTAGCTTAAAAAATAAATCTGCCGCAAAGATAAAAACAGTCGTGTTCGATTGGTTGCAATTGGCTAGAAAATAACAAAAAATTGTAGCGTAATTATTTATTACTTAATTTGCAATACCTAACAACCACCCAAAATGACCCATATCACTCGATTATTTGATTTCCCTTATCATCAGTTATCTAAAAATAACGTGCCTAATGCATTGGTGACCAAATACAATGGCCAATGGATAGCTACCTCAACCCAAGAATACATTGATAAAGCCAATGCCGTTTCGCGGGCTTTATTGCGGTTGGGCGTTCAGGTGAATGATAAAATTGCGGTCATCAGTTCTAATAACCGCACCGAATGGAACATCCTGGATATTGGCGTGTTGCAGTTAGGCGCACAGAACGTTCCGATTTATCCAACCATTTCTGAAGAAGATTACCAATACATTTTGAATCATTCTGAATCAAAATATTGTTTTGTATCAGATGTTGAAGTTTTGCGAAAAGTCAACCTCATTCGCGCGCAAGTCCCGTCATTGATAGAAGTGTATTCATTTGATGATATTGACGGATGCAAAAACTGGAAAGAATTGCTTGGATTGGGTCACGACAACTCAAATCAACCAGAAGTTGAGGCCCGAAAAGAACAAGTCAAAACCGAAGATTTAGCAACCATTATTTATACTTCGGGAACGACCGGTCAACCCAAAGGCGTTATGCTTTCGCATCAAAATATCGTCTCAAATGTTATTGACAGTTCTCCGCGCATTCCGTTTGAAGAAGGAACGAGTGTGGCACTGAGCTTTTTGCCGATTTGCCATATTTTTGAACGGATGATTTTGTACATCTATCAGTATTATTCGGTATCCATTTACTTTGCCGAATCGATTGATAAGCTTTCGGACAACATCAAAGAAGTCAAACCAACCGTGTTTTCAGTAGTTCCAAGATTGCTTGAAAAAGTCTATGATAAAATTTACGCCAAAGGTGCCGAGCTCACCGGAATTAAAAGAAAATTATTCTTCTGGGCCATTGAACTCGGACTCAAATACGAACCCTACGGAGCCAACGGATTTTGGTATGAGTTTCAACTCAAAATAGCGCGCAAACTCATTTTCAGCAAATGGAAAGAAGGTTTGGGCGGCAACCTCAACGTAATGGTTTCCGGAAGCGCTGCTTTACAACATCGACTCATTCGCGTATTTGCTGCAGCAGGCTTACCGGTCATGGAAGGCTACGGACTTACCGAAACTTCGCCTGTAATTTCTGTGAATTGTGAAAGAAATGGCGGCTTCAAAATTGGTTCGGTAGGAATTCCCATCAACAATGTTGAAGTAAAAATTGCCCATGACGGAGAGATTCTCTGCAAAGGCCCGAACGTGATGATGGGTTATTATAAAGATCCTGAAAAAACAGCCGAAGCCATTCAAAATGGTTATTTTCATACGGGTGACATTGGTGAAATTGATGCCCAAGGTTTCTTGCGCATTACCGACCGCAAGAAAGAAATGTTTAAAACATCCGGCGGAAAATACATCGCACCGCAACTCATTGAAAATGCTATGAAACAATCGCGCTTTATTGAGCAAATCATGGTCATTGGCGAAGGTGAGAAAATGCCGGCAGCATTTATTCAGCCTAATTTTGAATTTGTCAAAGAATGGGCGAAAATTCATCACATTGAACTCGGAACTTCAAATCAGGAAATCATCTCTAATCCAAAAGTGATTGCGCGCATTGGCGAAGAAGTAGAAACCCTCAACGAGAAATTCGGCAATTGGGAAAAAATCAAACGCTTTGAACTCACGCCCGATGTTTGGTCTATAGACGGCGGACATCTTACCCCAACTTTAAAACTCAAGCGCAAAGTGGTGATGGAAAAATACAAATCACTTTATCAACAAATCTTCGGATCCAACCAATAAAAGCCGACGCATTGGTTCATTCATAAATGTTTATAATTGGTCAACAACTGTTAACTTTTCTGTTAGAAGAAAACTAACTTTACGTAAACCAATTAAAACCAAACTGTTATGAATGTAAAAAACTTTATTCTAGCCGGAGTTGCCGGTGGTATTACAGACTTTCTATTGGGCTGGCTGTTGTACGGTATTTTATTTTACGAGTATTTTGGCTCGGGCGAACCGAACATCGGATTCATCTTTGGCGGATGTATGAGTTTCGGATTTCTAATTTCGTACATATTCAACGGACTCACCACGCTAAGTACATTTGCATCGGGGGCAAAAGCTGGTGCCGGAATTGGTGTAATTTCAGGACTCATGGAAAACTTCTTTCGTTTTTCAATGCAAACAGCCAACTACCAAATGATGGCTGTTGATGTTGCCATTTGTCTCTTGATGGGTGCTGGTGTAGGCGCAGTCGTTGCGGGAACCATAGGTGCGTTGCATAAAAAATCATCATAACAAAAATCAAATTACTATAAAACTCCTCTGTAATTGAGGAGTTTTTTTATTTCCAGAATATTGAAAATTTAAATTTACTATGCATGCATATTTTTTTAATATTTACTATGCGTGCATAATATTTTTTTATTACCTTTGAAATGCTTGATTTTTTTCTATGAAAGATAAAACCATTGATTACGCCTTAAGAGCCACTTGGCAAGCAGTTGCAAGAATGTATAATGAAGAAGCTGCCAAATATGATGCCTCGATGGCTACCGGATTTGCGCTTTTGAGCTTGGACAGAGAATCCGGTACACCTTCAACTACACTCGGACCCAGAATGGGCATGGAAGCCACGAGCCTCACCAGAACTTTAAAATCTATGGAAGATAAAGGGTTGATTTATCGCAAAAAAAATCCTGAAGACGGTCGTGGCGTACTCATTTATCTGACTGACTTTGGCAGAGAAAAAAGAGAATTGTCTCGAAATACCGTGCTCAAATTCAATGAAGCAGTCAAACAACATATTAGTGATGAAAAATGGCTTCATTTTATGGAAGTCACACAAATCATCAACGATTTAATTCAAGAGAAAAAAATATTTAACACAACCGAATAAACATGAAACGCACCCTCAAAAAAGTGGCTGTAGTAGGTTCTGGAATCATGGGTTCTGGAATCGCTTGTCATTTGGCCAACATTGGTTTAGAAGTTTTGCTTTTGGACATTGTGCCCAACACTTTAACGCCTATCGAAGAAAAAAAAGGGCTAACACTTGAACATAAAGCTGTGCGCAACCGCTTTGTCAATGAGCATTTAGCCAACGCACTCAAATCAAACCCTGCTCCTATTTACAGTCAGAAGTTTGCATCGCGTATCAGTACCGGAAATACCACCGATGATATGCCCAAAATAGCCACTTGTGATTGGGTTATTGAGGTAGTAGTTGAGCGATTAGACATCAAAAAGTTAGTTTTTGAGCAAATTGACCAATACCGCAAACCGGGAACTTTGGTTACTTCTAACACTTCGGGTATTCCGATTCAATATATGAGTCAAGGACGAAGTGAAGATTTTCAAAAACACTTTTGCGGAACACACTTCTTCAATCCGGCTCGATACTTAAAATTATTTGAAATCATTCCCGGACCAAAAACCCAACCTGAAGTCATTGATTTCTTATTTGATTACGGCTCGAAATTTTTAGGTAAAACTTCGGTTGTAGCCAAAGATACGCCAGCGTTTATTGGCAACCGCATCGGGATTTTCGGCATCATGAGTTTGTTTCATCAAGTAAAAGAAATGGGCTTCACCATTGAAGAAGTAGATAAACTCACCGGTCCTGTGATTGGCCGACCTAAATCAGCTACCTTCAGAACCGTTGATGTAGTTGGTTTGGATACACTTGTTCATGTGGCCAACGGCTTGTATGAAAATTGCCCAAACGATGAAGCTCACGATTTATTCAAACTTCCTGAATTCATTCAAAAAATGATGGATAATCAGTGGTTGGGCAGCAAAACCAAGCAAGGTTTTTACAAAAAAGTAGACAAAGATATTCTGTCATTAGATTTGAATACGATGGAATATCGCCCCAATAAAAAAGCCTCATTTGCCACTTTAGAACTCACCAAAACCATTGATAAACCCATTGATCGTTTTAAAGTTTTGGTCAAAGGAAAAGACAAAGCCGGCGAATTCTATCGCAAAAATTTTGCAGCCATGTTTGCTTATGTCTCGCACCGAATTCCAGAAATTTCAGATGAACTCTACAAAATTGACGATGCCATGAAAGCCGGGTTTGGCTGGGAAAATGGTCCGTTTGAAATTTGGGATGCCATTGGCGTTGAAAAAGCCATCGAAATGATGAAAAATGAAGGCTACACTCCTGCCGCTTGGGTAACTGAAATGCTTTCCGGCGGAGTTTCATCTTTCTATACAATCAAAAGTGGTGCAACACATTTTTATGACATCACCGCTAAATCATACGCTAAAAAACCGGGTCAAGAAAACTTTATTATCTTAGATAACATTCGCGAAACCCAAAAAGTTTGGGGCAACAGCGATTGCAGTTTGTTTCATTTGGGCGATGGAATTTTAAACTTAGAATTTCATTCAAAAATGAATACCATCGGTGGCGGCGTGCTCACCGGAATCAACAAAGCCATTGATTTGGCCGAAAAAGAATACAACGGTTTGGTCATCGGTAATCAAGGCGCTAACTTCTCAGTCGGAGCCAACATCGGCATGATTTTCATGATGGCGGTAGAACAAGAATACGATGAATTGAACATGGCTATTCGTATGTTCCAAAACACGATGATGCGTTGCCGTTATTCATCCATTCCGGTAGTGGTTGCTCCGCACGGAATGACTTTAGGCGGCGGATGCGAAATGACGATGCATGCTGATCGTGTCGTGGCTGCAGCCGAAACCTATATTGGATTGGTTGAATTTGGCGTGGGTGTGATTCCGGGCGGTGGCGGCTCTAAAGAAATGACCTTGCGCGCTGCTGATTTATTCCGCAAAAACGATGTTGAACTCAATGTTTTACAAGAATATTTCTTAACCATCGGCATGGCCAAAGTAGCAACCTCAGCCTACGAAGCCTTTGATTTGGGCATTCTCCAAAAAGGAAAAGACATCGTAGTGGTGAATCGCGACCAACAAATAGCCACTGCCAAGCAAATCGCTTTACAAATGGCAGAACAAGGGTACACTCAGCCCATCCAACGAAACGATGTAAAAGTATTGGGCAAACAAGCTCTGGGCATGTTCTTGGTAGGCACTGACCAAATGGTTGCCGGACAATACATTTCAGAACACGACCGAAAAATTGCCAACAAACTCGCCTATGTGATGGCCGGTGGAGATTTATCTGAACCAACGCTCGTGTCAGAACAATATTTATTAGACATTGAACGCGAAGCTTTCTTGAGTTTGTGTACCGAACGCAAAACACTTGAGCGTATTCAGTTTATGTTAACCAAAGGAAAACCGCTAAGAAACTAAAATCATGAAAACAGCCTATATAGTTAAAGGATACCGCACCGCAGTAGGTAAAGCACCCAAAGGTTTATTCCGATTCAAACGTCCGGATGAATTGGCTGCCGAAACCATTGAATACCTCATGCAACAATTGCCAGAATTTGATCGCTCCCGTATTGATGATGTGATGGTTGGAAATGCCATGCCCGAGGCCGAACAAGGATTAAACATGGGTCGTCTGATTTCATTAATGGGATTAAAAGTGACTGATGTTCCGGGGGTAACGGTGAATCGATATTGTGCTTCGGGAATAGAAACCATCAGTATGGCCGTGGCCAAAATTCAAAGCGGTATGGCCGATTGCATCATTGCCGGTGGCGCCGAAAGTATGAGTTATATCCCGATGGGCGGATACAAACCCACTCCTGATTACCAAGTAGCCGCAGCTGGTCACGAAGATTATTATTGGGGCATGGGGCTCACCGCTGAAGCTGTTGCCAAACAATTCAACATATCGCGTGAAGACCAAGATGCGTTTGCGTTTGCCTCGCATCAAAAAGCCATCAAAGCGCAACAAGAAGGACGTTTTGCCAACCAAATTGTTCCCATAACTGTTGAACATACCTTCATCAACGAAGCAGGAAAAAAAGAAACCAAAAACTACACAGTTACCCAAGACGAAGGCCCGCGTGCCGATACCAATTTAGAAGCTTTGGCCAAACTGCGCCCGGTTTTTGCCGCTGACGGAAGTGTTACCGCAGGAAATTCCTCGCAAATGAGTGACGGCGCTGCTTTTGTGATGATTATGAGCGAAGCCATGGTCAAAGAACTCAACTTGCAACCCATTGCGCGTATGGTGAGCTACGCCGCTGCCGGTGTAGAACCGCGCATTATGGGCATCGGTCCGGTCAAAGCCATTCCGAAAGCCTTACAACAAGCCGGTTTACAATTAAAAGACATTGACTTGATTGAACTCAACGAAGCTTTTGCCTCGCAATCGTTGGCAGTAATTCGTGAGCTCGGCATCAACCCTGAGATCGTGAATGTCAACGGAGGCGCCATTGCCTTAGGACATCCGCTGGGTTGTACCGGAGCTAAATTATCGGTGCAATTATTTGATGAAATGAAACAACGCGGCAGCAAATACGGAATCGTTTCGATGTGTGTTGGAACCGGACAAGGTGCGGCCGGCATATATGAATTATTATAAATTTTGAATGTTAAATGATGAATGAAAAACATTCAAAAAAATGATACAACTGATTTTCAAACAAAAAATTTAGCATTTAGAATGCAACATTTAAAATAGAATAATATGGAAGATATCACCCGCGGCGGACAATTTTTGGTCAAAGAAACCAAATGCGAAAACATCTTTACTCCCGAAGATTTTTCAGAAGAACAAATTATGATGCGCGATTCGGTCAAAGAATTTGTCGACAAAGAAATCTGGCCCAACAAAGACAGATTTGAAAACAAAGACTACGCCTTTACCGAAGAAATGATGCGCAAAGCAGCAGAAATGGGTTTCCTGAGTGTGGCTGTGCCAGAAGCATATGGCGGAATGGGAATGGGCTTTGTGGATACTTGCTTGGTTTGCGACTATATTTCAGGTGCCACCGGATCATTCTCAACGGCGTTTGGCGCACACACCGGAATCGGAACTATGCCTATAACCTTATACGGAACCGAAGAGCAAAAACAAAAATATGTTCCAAAACTCGCTTCCGGCGAATGGTTTGGCGCGTATTGTTTGACCGAGCCGGGTGCGGGTTCAGATGCCAATTCCGGAAAAACCAAAGCCGTACTTTCTGACGACGGAACACATTACAAAATCACCGGTCAAAAAATGTGGATTTCTAACGCTGGATTTTGTTCACTATTTATTGTTTTTGCGCGCATTGAAGACGATAAAAACATCACCGGATTTATTGTAGAAAACGACCCTACCAACGGAATCACTTTGGGCGAAGAAGAGCACAAATTAGGCATTCGCGCCTCGTCTACGCGACAAGTGTTTTTTAACGAAACCAAAGTTCCGGTTCAGAACATGCTGGCCGGTCGTGGTGAAGGTTTTAAAATAGCCATGAATGCTTTAAATGTAGGTCGCATCAAATTGGCCGCGGCTTGTTTAGATGCCCAACGCAGAGTCACCACCAACGCAATTCATTATGCCAACGAACGCATGCAATTCAATACGCCGATTTCGAGTTTTGGTGCCATACGCTATAAATTGGCTGAAATGGCAACCTCTGCTTATGCCGGAGAAAGCGCCACTTATCGCGCAGCCAAAGACATAGAAACCCGCATCAAATTGCGCGAAGCAGAGGGCGCTTCACATCAAGAAGCCGAGCTCAAAGGCGTTGAAGAATTTGCTATTGAATGTTCGATTTTAAAAGTAGCGGTTTCAGAAGATGTTCAAAATTGTGCCGATGAAGGAATTCAAATCTACGGAGGTATGGGCTTTTCTGAAGATACCCCGATGGAGAGCGCCTGGAGAGATGCTCGTATTGCTCGAATTTACGAAGGAACCAACGAAATCAACCGCATGTTATCAGTGGGTATGTTGGTCAAAAAAGCCATGAAAGGCCACGTTGATTTATTGGGCCCGGCCATGAAAGTTCAAGAAGAATTAATGGGCATTCCATCCTTTGACATTCCGGATTATTCTGAGTTGTTTTCAGAAGAAAAAGAAATGATCGGAAAACTCAAAAAAGCCTTTTTAATGGTGGCCGGTGCAGCGGCACAAAAATACGGTGCTGAACTCGACTCACATCAGCAATTACTAACCGCTGCCGCTGATATGCTCATTGAAATCTATATGGCTGAGAGTACCATTCTTCGCACTGAAAAAATGGCCAAGAGATTAGGGGAACAAGCTGTGAAAGAACAAATCGCTATGGCTAAATTATATTTGTACAAAGCGGTTGATATTGTCACTCAAAAAGGAAAAGAAAGTGTGATTTCATTTGCTGAAGGCGATGAACAACGCATGATGCTCATGGGCTTGCGCCGATTTACCAAATATACCAACATGCCCAATATTGTTGGTTTACGAGAAACCATCACGACCAAATTGGTCGCTGAGAATCAATATTGTTTTTAGTTTAATTTTAGTTAATTAATTTGTTGGTAAGCCGGATTCATTCCGGCTTTTTTATTGGTGAAAATCTATTATTTTCGACAAAAATTATCACCATGAAAATATTAGGCATCGGATCAAGAATTGAACACCCAGAATACGGAAAAGGCGTTATTACCAATGTTTCATCTAAAGAATATTGGGTTACATTTATTGAAAACGGATTAGAAACGATAGCAATTGACAGCCAATTTCAAGTAATTGATGCGGCTGAAAACGAGGTTGACACCGTGAGTTTTTATGATGTCGAGCAAAGTTTACTCAGCATTCTCAAAAAGTGGAACGGACTCGGAGAACCTGTTGCTATTGATGATAAATGGAAAGGTGGAAAAATGATTCTTGAGCCAGGAAAAGCAGGATTGGCGGCAAAGGAAGTTCCGGTGGATACGTTTTTTCACAAAATTGTGATGTTGCGCGATCGTCTGCGTGTGATGGAACAAAAAATCAATGCAAGCCATCTCGAAGAAATTGAAAAGGTTGAATTGCAGCAATACATCACGCGCATCTACGGAAGTTTGACCACTTTTAATGTGTTGTTCAAATCACCCAATGATGTTTTTGTAGGCGAAAAATCAAGTAAATAAGCCCTGCGTTAAAATTCAGCTTTTGATGGGTTTAAATCGTACATTTAAATCTCATTTTTAACAAGAGAAATCATGAAAAAAATAGGCTTGACCGTTGCCCTCTTGCTGGCCGCTATTATGGGTTGTAAAACAGGTAGCACATCTGGTAATACACAAAAATTGACGCTTAATTTTGAGTCAAAAAGCAAAAGTTCTGTCACCGGAACGGCTACTTTTATGGAGAAAAAAGGAGAAGTTACATTTACAGCCCATTTATCAGGATTAAAACCAGGCGTACATGCTATTCACATTCATGAAAAATCAGATTGCTCTGCTGCAGATGCTTCTTCAGCAGGCGGGCATTGGAATCCGACTTTTAAAAAACACGGAAAATGGGGCGTGGGTGAATACCACAAAGGCGATATTGGCAATTTTATGGCTGATGCCAAGGGCAACGGAAGCATCACGCTCAAAACCAACGAATGGTGTATAGGCTGCGGCGACCCTACCAAAGATATTTTAGGAAAAGGACTCATTGTGCACGAAGGCAGTGATGATTTTACTACGCAACCCACCGGAAATGCTGGTGCTCGTGTGGCTTGTTCAGCAATTATACAATAATTTTAATTTGACCGAAAAACCACTTTTATACTTTAAAAATGCGCAAGAGTGGCGCGATTGGTTGCATGAAAACCATCGGGTTTATACGGGTGTTGAACTTATTTTTTACAAAGTAGACAGCGCGTTTGAAAGCATGCGTTGGGAAGAAGCCGTTCAAGTGGCCATTTGCTATGGTTGGATAGATTCTACGGTGCGCAAACTTGATGAACATCGGCGCAAGCAAGTATTCACACCACGCAAACCCAAAAGCGTTTGGAGCAAAGTCAACAAAAACTACATTGAGCAACTATTACGCGACGGATTGATACATAAAAGCGGTTTAGCTGTGATTGAAATAGCAAAGCAAAATGGTTCTTGGGAAAGTTTGGACCCTATTGAAGATTTAAAAATCCCCGATGATTTACAAGCGGCTTTTGACCAAAATCCATTGGCAGCGAATAACTATCACAACTTCAGCAAAACCTACCGAAAGAGTTACTTATATTGGTTGCATCAGGCCAAACGCGCAGAAACCAGAAAAACGCGCATTGACGAAATTGTTCGGTTGTGCGCACAAAACATCAAATCGCGCGGATGATTCTTGACGTTAAATTAAAACTCTGCGCGTACGAACTGAGCAAAATAAACTAGCTTTGCACAGTAATTTTTAAGTGATGATTAACCCATCGGTACACGGCTGGATTGACAAATTTTTTATCGAGTTCAAGGCGGCTCACAGCAAACCTGTCTCTGATGCTGAAATTTTCTATTTAAACATCAGAAAAACCGGATTCATCTACGGGCACATTGTTTCATTTGGACCTGACATTCAGGTAGACACATCAGGTTGGCTGAGCGATGAAATTTCAAAATTAGCGTTGCTTAACGGTTTGTTTGAAATTTATCGATTACATCAATCAGAACCTCAACCAGAAGACTTTATTCATCAAGCCGTGCTGTTTTACAATCAGATGAATACTTCAAATTTTAATCTGATTAAAAAAGTTTTTCCTACCGCACCTACCGCAGCCGCGCTCGAAGATTTGATTGATGAGCGCGTGCAAACCAATGACAACATCATCAGCAAAAACTTCTCGCATATTGTGACCAATGCATTGCTGTTTGTTGATTTATTGGCTTTTCAGCATTATTTAATTGAAGGCAAAATTCCGGAAAAGTACCTTTATAAATTGGAAGATACCATTGTGAGTGTGGTGACGTTTTCACTGCGCACCAAAACGCACAAATCAGCGCATGATGATTTATTGATCAAGCTTTTTGAAGCATCGGTGCGCTATAGTAAGTTTTCAAAAGTGAATATTCAGAACCTCGAAGCGCTTGAATTGGATTATTACCAAAATCCGCTTGAAAAATACTACCTGATAGACATGGCCGGATTGGCGCTTTGGAGCGATGGTAAAATTGAAAATGAAGAAGCCTACTTTTTGCACACGCTAGCCGAACAAATGAATATTTCAGAAGAGTTTGTGGTTCAAAGTATTGAAGAAACAGACACTTTTATCTCACATTACAAACATGAAATCCCTTACTTTAATTATTCAAATCCGGTCAAGCATTTTTATGATCAAACCACGCAATTGGTGGTCACACTCATCAAACGCAACCGAAAACGCTTGGCCAAAGAAATCTCACAAAGCAAAGAACTCATGGTTCTATTGGCCTACTCTACCCAACGCGATTTAAATAAAGACGAAAAAAAGAAAATCAAAAAACAATTGCTGGACATTTGTAAATCAGTGCCTTCATTGACCATTTTTTTGATTCCGGGCGGGAGTTTGCTCTTGCCAATTTTGATCAAGTTTATTCCGCAGTTATTGCCTTCTTCTTTTAATGAAAACCTACAAGATACAGAATAAAAATCCGCTCATTGGCTTGTTGTTTTAGAATTTAAGTTGGTAGACCAAATCTAAATCTTTCTCAGAACTGATGTTTACGTTTAGATCAGTCACATAACCCGAGTTCAAACCATAAACCCAACCATGCAAAGTCAAATCTTGACCATTGCGCCAAGCACCTTGTACAATAGAAGTTTTAGCCAAATCAAAAACTTGTTCTTTCACGTTGAGTTCAACAAAGGCATTGAATCGATCTTCTTCATTGATGATTGAATCCAGGTAAGTGTGATGCAAACGATATACGTCTTTGATGTGGCGAATCCAATTGTCAATAAGGCCAATTGATTGGTTGCCCATGGCCGCTTTGATACCGCCGCAACCGTAATGTCCGCAGACAATGATGTGTTTTACTTTGAGTACGCTTACAGCATAATCAAGCACACTCAGCATGTTCATATCAGAATGTACTACCATGTTGGCAATGTTGCGGTGAACAAATACTTCGCCGGGTTTGGCCCCGATGATTTCATTGGCCGGAACGCGACTGTCAGAACATCCAATCCACAAAAGTGGTGGTGTTTGACCTTTGGCTAAATGTTGAAAATAATTCGGATCTAATTCCAGAGATTTTTCAACCCACTCTTTATTATTGTCTAATATCTTTTTGTAAAAATCACTCATTTTTTTTGTTTTTGGATTGGTCTTTTGTGGATGATAAAAATAGTATTTATCAGGAATATTCAATTTAATTATTATCGGTTTTAGATTGAGTCTTGATTGGGTTATGCTCAATTTTGACTTTATTTAAAACATCTTCTGAATTCTCAAGTTGATAAGCCTTTTTAAAACCTTTGAGCTTCACTTTAATCTGAAGTTCTTTGGCCCTGACCGATTTAAATTCTTTGATCAAATCTAAAATATCATGGGCTATGTATACTGTGTCTGATGCATTGATGACCACTTTAGAATTTTCTGGCAAATCATTAAGTGTTGATTTGATGGCTGCTTTATTCAAAAACGAAACTTCTTGTGCCAAATCAATGTGAATAATATCACCATCTGCATAAGCTTGTTTACTAAAACTATAAGCTCGCTTGAGGTTTCCTTTTAAAACAAAAATGACACTTATAATGAGTCCAAGTGCAACACCTTTAAGTAAATCGGTAAACACTACGGCCAACAAAGTTGCTATAAAAGGAATAAATTGATACTTGCCACGATGCCAAAAATGTATAAATGTGGCGGGTTGCGCAAGTTTATAACCCACCAAGAGCAACACAGAAGCCAATGTTGCCAATGGAATTTTATTGAGTAAAGCCGGGATAGAAAGCACACACAACAACAACAAAAGGCCATGAATAATGGCTGACATTTTTGTCTTAGCACCGGCATTGTTGTTGGCTGATGTTCTAACTACCACCGAAGTCATAGGCAAACCACCCAGTAATGAACTCAAAATGTTTCCAATGCCTTGGGCTTTGAGCTCAATGTTGGTATTGGTGTATCTTTTTTGGGAATCCATTCGATCAGCAGCTTCTATACACAACAAAGTTTCAATAGAAGCCACCACGGCAATGGTCAGACCAATGGTCCAAACTTTCATCTGGAACAATGCAGTAAAATCGGGCAGAATCAATATATTCTGAAAATCACTGATTGATTGCGGCACGGGTAAGCTTACCAAATGTTGCTTTTGAATAGCAAGAGAGCTCATATTTTGGACAAAAAACTCGTTGAGTAAAACGCCCAAAATAACTGCGACCAAAGCAGCCGGAATCACCTTTAACTTTTTAAGTGCAGGTATTTTATCCCATAAAATTAATACCGTCAAAGATACTACTGAAATCAAAATAGAACCCAACTGTACATAATGTAGCAAGCCGAACAAGGACGAAAAAGTATTGCCTCCATTGGTTTGTAAAAAAGCTTCATCACCTTCAAAATCAGCATCATAACCCACCGCGTGTGGCAATTGCTTTAGAATAATGATGATTCCGATGCCGGCCAACATTCCTTCAATAACATTGGTAGGAATATAGTTAGAAAGTGTTCCGGCTTTGAGAAAACCTAATAAAAGCTGAAGCAATCCTGCTATAAATACGGCGGTTAAAAAGATATTAAAAGCACCTAAATCAGTTATGGCCGTCAAAACAATGGCTGTAAGACCAGCAGCAGGACCGGTGACACTGAGATGAGAGGTACTTAAATAACCTACAACAATTCCGCCTACAATGCCTGAAATAATTCCTGAAAACAAGGGTGCTCCTGATGCCATTGCTATACCTAAACACAATGGCAAAGCCACTAAAAACACCACCAAACCCGAGGCAAAATCAGATTTGAGGTGTGCTAAAAGATTGATTTTTTTAGTCATAATTCCTGAAATATTAAATACATAAACGAGCCCCAATAGCGGGATCAATCATAAAAAGTATTAAGTCAGTTCAGGAGGCGGAATAAAAATAGAAGACGTTAAATTGTGGTGGTCAACAGAGTCAATTGTTAGAAATACTGTTGAAGGTTTTTTCGGAAAAAAAATCAAAACGCAATCATATGCATTTTTAATATCAGCTTTGAATTCTTTGTGAGGTTGTTCTTCTTCTGACATACTGAAGAAAAAAGTAGTATTTGAACTTTTCTCAATCAAACTTACAATGGTGGGTGTAGCGAGAAAAGTAACAAATAAAATCAGTAAGAGTTTGGCTAGAAACTTCATTTAACAAAAATAACAGATGAAACTATTCAGTACAATAAAGTCTTAAATTTTATATAAAAATTAACAGGAGTAAGGATATTAAAAAATGTTATAACACAAACAGAATAGATTAAACTAATCGTTTTTATATTTGCATCGTATTAAACTATTTTTATGACCATTACTCAACTACAGTATGTTTTGGCAGTTGCCGAACACAGAAACTTTACACTAGCTGCCGAAAAATGTTTTGTAACTCAGCCTACACTGAGTATGCAAATTCAAAAAGTAGAAGAAGAACTCAGTATTCTTATTTTTGACCGCAGCAAAAAACCGATACAACTCACTGAAATTGGTCAAAAAATAGTGAATCAAGCCAAAAATATTGTGAACGAAGCCAATCGTATGCAAGACATTGTTGAGCAACAAAAAGGGTTTATTGGCGGAGAATTCAGATTGGGGATTATTCCAACAGTGATGCCTACTTTGCTTCCGATGTTTCTCAATACGTTCATCAAAAAATACCCCAAAGTAAAACTGATTGTTGAAGAACTCAATACCGAAGAAATCATCATCAAACTCAAAAATGGTCATTTAGATGCTGCTATTGCTGCAACTCCGCTCATGGAAGAAAAAATCAAAGAAGTAGTGATGTATTATGAACCTTTCATGGTTTATGTTCCGACCAATCATCAACATTTCCAAAAAGATGAACTCGAGGTGGATGATTTGAATTTAGATGAAATTTTATTGTTGCAAGACGGTCATTGCTTCAGAGACGGGATTTTAAATCTATGCAGAAATACCAATCCAAACAAGCATACCCATTTTCAGCTAGAAAGCGGAAGTTTTGAAACTCTGATCAAATTAGCTGATGAAGGCTTAGGTATCACACTTTTACCCTACTTGCACACACTTGACTTGAATGAAAAAGACAAATTGAAACTCAAGCATTTCAAAGAACCGAAACCAGCCCGTGAAATCAGTTTGATTTATCCAAAGACAGAATTAAAAATTCAAATTATTGATGCCTTGCGTTCAACCATTTCCGGAGTCATAAAAGGCGCTATAGTTTTTCAGAACGTAGAAATCATCAGTCCGGTATCAAAAAAATAGGGAGCCTTTTGGGGACTCCCTGTTTAATATAAACAATTAACTGACAATACTTATAAACTGCCTTAGTTCGGGCTTCTCTGTTGTGTAGTTTTGCAACCATTTCCTCAATTGCTCTAATTCATAAGGCAATAAGTTTTTCAAAGCTTTTCGTAATTCTTTACAAAAAAGCACTGGGTCGAAGCTCACTCGCTCGAGCACCGATTTCGTGTAGTCGTAAATCATTCTAGGCATAATGGTAAGATTTAGGGGTTCTCTCTGGTTGTAAATGTAAATCAAAAAAAAATTACACGCCAAAAAAAACAACGATTAAATACGTTAAAAATCGATGAAATACATAAATTTTAAAATAAAAAATGTATTTTCTTACAATAAAAACGTCTATCGATTTACATAAATCAAACATTGCCTGAGTTCAGGCTTTTCAGAAGTATACTGCAACAACCATTCTGTGAGTTGTTCAATTTCATAAGGAAGTAAAACCCTGAGCGCCTTTTCTAGTTCTTTACAAAATAAGTGTGCGTCAAAGCTCACATGCTCTAGGATATTCTTGGTAAAAACAAACATATCGCGTTTCATAGTTTGAATTTTTGACAATTGAAAAATAAAAATACAATCAAAAGCCGATGGCAATAATTAATGAAACGTTAATTGGGAAAAATTATTACTCTGATTTTACTGCGCGAAACATTTCTCTTTTTCCGGGTGGTCCGGGTAATTTTGAAACGGTAAATCCGGCCGAAACCATATTTTTTTTAATCACACTTCGGGCGGCATAAGTCACCAATAAACCACCGGGCTTTAAAGCGCGATACATGCTTTTAAAAATTTCTTCTGACCATAATTCGGGTTGAACACGGTAACCAAAAGCATCAAAATAGATTAAATCAAAATCAGCAATGTCGTCAATTTCTGAGAAAAGTTGCTGGCGTTTGGTTAACTGAAAATGATTTGCAATTGAATGTGGTTCGTGCCAAGAAGAGCGGTGCATCAGTTCAAAAAAACACGGATCAATTTTAAGTTCTGAAGCATAATTCATTGCTAAAATCTCAGCGTCATCAATCGGATATGCCTCTACTCCAACATAATCAACATTCAAATGATATTGTCTTGCTTCTTGAAAAGTAATTAGCGCATTGAGCCCGGTGCCAAAGCCAATTTCTAAAATTCTGATGGATTGATTCTTGAACAAAGCCAATCCGTTTTGAATAAAAACATGACGCGCTTCTTGAATGGCTCCGTGCTTAGAATGATATTGCTCATCCCAATCCGGCAAACGAATAGAGGTTGAACCATCAGATGTGGTGATGATTTCGCGACGCATTGTTTAAGGAATGTATAGTTTTTTGATGCGTTCAATGGGGCCCGTACACTTGGCTTGATGACAGTCAATACAAGCATCTACTCCGGCATTGAAGTGCTTTTTAGCCTGTGCCGAATCATTGTAAATTAAATGTTGCGCTGTTAAATAAGCATCCGCTTGTGCTTGAAAAAATTCGTCATTTTCTGCCGGATCAGTCATTTGGGCATGGTGAATTTGGGTAAAATGCTCCGGAAACGCACCCACAGATTCTCCTGACATGATTCGGTTTTTCAAGCGCATATTGTCTGCATACATTTGCTCCATGAGCAAAGACATTTCAGACATTTGATACATCTTGAATTTACTTTCTTTCTTTTGCTGAATAGGGCAAGCTTTCTCTTCAACTTTTTTATGGCATGAAATCAAAATCGCCCACAAGAATAAACTCAAAATTTGTTTCATTATTCTTTAATTAAAACGCCATCAGCAATAAAACCGTATGATTTTTCTGGTTGTGTAATGCTGTCAATTGCTGCTTTGGATTTTCCGGCATCTTTGGCGTAATGCTTTAGTTCATCTACACTCACAATACTCAAAAATGCTTTTCCGTTTACCACCACTTCGCTGCCTTTTGAATTAAGTGGCATAAAGAATCCGTAATCTTTGAATTTGACAAATGTTTGTTGGTCATTTCCTAAATCGACATTCATCCAACAACCTTTTTTTTGACAAACATCGTTAATGGTTGAAGTAAATTTCACCGGAATCGTATCGCCTTCTTTTAAAGTTGCGTATTTAGCCAAAAGTGCTTCTTTGGTGATGGCAGCATCTGGTTTTATAGTGTCGCCAAAGGATGCATAATGTACCTCCGATTTTGCCGGTACCTCATTTTTCTTTTGACAAGCCAATACAAAAACCAAGGCAGCCCATAAAAGTATGTTTCTTTTCATTTGTCGTAAATTATGCACCAAAAGTAGGTACTTATCGCTAAATAATTAAAAAGAATTACGGTTCTTTTTGTCCGAAATTAGAAATTGATAAGAAAATAACATCTGAATCAAAAGATTCTAAAAAGTCAGATTTTGTTAAAGGAATTGCCTTAATTACTAAAGCAATTTTATTATTTTAGCCGAAATTAAAATTTAAAGGTTTAAATACATGCTTGTTTGGCTTTTAAATTATTGTTTTACAACACATTATAATACAAAAGCAACATTCCTAAACAACCTTTAAATGCGTGATAATCCCAACAACGAAATCGATATCGTAACCGTTTCAAGTTCAAAAATTGATTCGGTTGATTTTGAAAACCTCTCATTCGGAAGCATTTTTACTGACCATATGTTTGTTTGCGACTTTCGCGAAGGACAGTGGCAACAACCACAAATCAAGCCTTACGAACCTTTTATGATTGATCCCTCGGCCAAGGTTTTTCATTACGGACAAGCCATTTTTGAGGGAATGAAAGCTTATCGAGACGAGCACGACGATGTATGGTTGTTCAGACCGGATCAAAACATTCATCGTTTGAACAAATCAGCCGCGCGTATGGCCATGCCTGAAATTCCGGAGGAAATCTTTATGGCCGGTTTACAAAAACTCATTCACCTTGAGAAAAACTGGGTCAAAAAAGGCTTAGGCAACAGTTTATATATCAGACCTTTTATGATTGCTATTGGCAGCGGAGTGATTGCAGCGCCTTCAACACAATACCGATTCATGATTATTTTATCACCGGCTAAATCTTATTATTCAGGTGAAGTAAAAGTACTCATCGCCGATCATTACAGTCGTGCAGCCAATGGTGGAATTGGTGCAGCCAAAGCAGCCGGAAACTATTCGGCACAGTTTTATCCGACCAAATTGGCCAATGAAAAAGGCTTTCAGCAAGTAATCTGGACCGATGATGCCACACACACAAAGCTGGAAGAAGCTGGAACAATGAATGTGTTTTTTAGAATCAACGATACTTTGTACACTGCACCCACAAGTGAACGCATTTTGGATGGCGTAACGCGCAAAAGTTTGATTTCTATTGCCCAGCGTGATGGAATTCAAGTTGAAGAGCGTTCCGTTCTGGTGTCAGAACTAGTTGAAGCTGCTAAAAACGGAACCCTAAAAGAAATCTTTGGCGCCGGAACAGCAGCAGTTGTAAACCCAATTTGCGGATTCTCGTATGAAGATGTTTATTACGAAGTACCCAAACAAGAACATTCTGTTGCTTTAGAACTCAAAGAAAAACTCACCAAAATTCAATACCGAATGGCCGATGATACTTTTGGCTGGATGGTTAAAATTGAAGGATAAATGAAAGGCGGAACTAAAAATTCCGCCTTTTTTATGGTTGAAGGATTTTGGTGAAATCGGGTTTGAAATAATAAGGGCCTTTCATGACTTTGCCGTCTTCGCGGTAAATAGGTTGCCCGTCTTGGCCCAATTTACTCATATTGCTGCGCTGAATTTCGTCAAAAACTTCTTCTATTTTGTGTTGCAAACCGTGTTCGAGTATGGTTCCGCACAAAATGTATAACATATCGCCCAAAGCATCCGCAATCTCAACTATATCATTGTTTTGAACAGCTTCAAGATATTCTTCGTTTTCTTCTTTCATCAGATTAAAGCGCAAGAGATTTTTTTGTTCGCCTAAATCTGCTTTCATTTCACGGCTCACGCCCAGTCCAAAAGCTGTGTGAAATTCTTGGACAGCATTGATTTGTTTTTGCATGTTAGAATGATTTATTGATGGCCTAAATTAGCAAGTATATGAGTCAAATGTTTTACTTTTGAAAAAAATTATTCCAGATGTTTTCAACCGGACAACTCATTTTTGCTGCGCTTTTTTTTGTTGCTTTTGTAGCTATTATGATTTTTTCATACAAAAAAGACACCAATACCCATCAGTATTTTTACAAGGGCAGCTACAAAGTTCTGATTGGATTTTTGCTTTTTATTGTGGTTTTGTTCATTATAAAAGTGACCATGAAAAGATAAAAAAACGCCTGTTATCTTCTAACAGGCGTTTTTTTTTTGATCTATTGAGGTCAATTATCAAGGGGTAAAAAACTGTAATTTTTTGCGTAGTAAAGCATTTGTTCTGCAAAGGTCTTAGGTTCTGTTAAACTGATGTCTATGATGTTTCCTTGTGCATCTAACTTAGGAACATAAACCGGATTGACAAAACCGTTGTAAGGTGCATTCGGGAATTTCTTGCTGCGCTCGAGTACTTCAGCATGAAGTTTCTGATCTACTTTTACACCGTAATTTTCAACCAAATTTTTTCCGGCTTCATAATCGCCTTCAGATTTGATTCGTTGTACTTCACGCAACAACTGCCCGAATAGGTCATGAAGTTTTTCATAATCATTGATGTTGAAATAGGTTTTCCCGTTGCGGGTTACACGCTCAATCACGTTGTCTTTTTGTCCTTTCTCAAACACCCAAGAACTCACCCACTGACGGTTGCGCATGTGAGCCTCTTCAACATTTGCGCCTAATTCTAAACGTATTAATTGAGTCATCATACCATTGCGAATGTAGTTGTCATAGGCTTCCATACCTACTTTTTTCCAATTGTCTACCAAACCAATTTCTTGTAATTTTGGATGGTACAAAAAGTAAAGTCCTACCAAATCGGCACGACCTTCTTCAAGGGTTGAGGCATAACTTTTTAAAGTTTCTTTAGGTGTTCCAACTCCGGGGTTTATTTTTCCCGAGGCATGTCCAACAACTTCATGTAGTGCTGTGTGTAGTTTATCAGCCAACGCACCATATTGTTCCGCCAAAGCTATTTCTTCAGCATCATTTGCAAATTCTTGCAGTTTTCCTTTACCTCCGGCTTTTGCATAGGCATCAATTAGGTTTCCGAGTGACACTGATTTTGAACCATACTCAGCACGAATCCAATCAGCATTGGGCAAATTGACACCAATAGGTGTACTTGGCGATGAATCTCCGGCCTCTCCGGCTACAATTACTGTTTTGTATGAAATACCAACTACATTTTGCTTTTTGTGTTCAGGCATCAGAGGCGAATTGTCTTCAAACCATTGAGCATTTTTAGAAACAACCTCCATTTTGGCTGACATATCAAAATCTTTAATTTGAACTACACCTTCATACGAGCCACGGTATCCGAGTGGGTCATTATATACTTCAACAAATCCGTTGATATAATCAATATTGCCCTCAGTGGCTTTGAGCCAAGCAATGTTGTAATCATCCCAAATTTTGAGATTTCCGGTATTGTAAAAATCAATGAGTAGCTGAAGTGCATCGGCTTGAGGCTTGTTCTCTGCAACTGATTTGGCCTTTTGCAACCAGTAAATAATTTTATCTATCGCAGCACCATACATCCCGGCATGCTTCCAAGAATTCTCTTCGATTTTACCGGCTTTGGTTTTGACTAATTTAGAATTCAAACCATAAGAATAAGGTCTTTCCGGATCAGGAGCTTTAAAGCTTTTGTAATAATTTTCAACTTCATCTTCGGTTAATCCGGAGCCGTAAAAATTTACTGCTGAACCGGAAATTAATCCTTTTGACTGGTCTAAATTGACCTTTTTGCTGTCAACATCATTGAAGAGTATATCCGTTACAGAAGAATCAAGTTGTGTTTTGGTCGCTTTAAGTAATGTTAAAAAGTAATTCTTTGAAAATGTAGGCTTGATTTTATCATTAGAATAGTGATGATGAATTCCGTTTGAAAACCAAACTCTTTTGAGATAGATTTCAAATTTTTTCCAATCTGCAGTTGTTTTATCACCTTTGTAATGTGTGTAAATGTTTTCAAGTGCTTTGCGGATTTTGAGGTTGTGTCGATAGTTTTGATCCCACATGATATCACGTCCTGAAGTGCAAGCTTGCGTGAGGTAATAAACCAATTCTTTTTCTTTTAAAGTTAATTTATCCCAAACCGGGACTTCGTAGCGCAAAACGTTGATATCGGCAAACCTCTCTACTACAACATGGTCATTTGCTTGAACCTTATTTGTTGCAGCACTCCTTTTCTGCGCAACTATAGTAAAGCTGAAGCAGATCAAAATAAAGGTGTACGTAATTTTGTAGTTTTTCATGATTTATTTTTAATTTGTTTTGTTATCATAAGTCAACAAATATAAAGAAATACTTCCCTCGAAGGTTGACAACTTATCGCAAACTCAAAGCAGTATCTAAAAAAATAAATCGCTATTTTTACAAGGCTGCAATACCGCATTTATATGAGAATATTTAAATACATTATTTTGTTGGCTCTATTGGCCTTGTTTGCCACCACTGTTTATGTAGCTACATTGAAATCAGATTTTGAAACTCATACGAGCATAATTTTAAAATCACCAAGAACCACTTTGTTTAATTATGTAAATGATTATCGCAATTGGGAGACCTTTGCCTCTTGGAAAAAAACACAACCAAACACCCAATTTGAATATGCTAAAAATACAGTAGGTGTTCATGGTTCGTGCAGTTGGAAAGGTTCTGAACAAGAAGGAAATATTAAAACTTTATCCGTTAAAACATCAGAATTTATGGTCCATAAAATTGATTACAACGGAGCTGAAGCCAACGGAAAAATGACGTTCAAAGATACTTTAGGCGGAACAAAAATCACTTGGGATTTAAAGGGAAAAATGAGTTTTGGATACAAAATATATGGTTTGCTCAGAGGTGGCCCTATTCATCTAATAGAACAAATTCAAAAACAAAGTTTGGCCAATTTAGATAAAACAATAGCCTATGAAATCAATACCTACAACATCAAAGTAGCGGGCGTAGTCAAAAAAACCGGAACCTTTTACATCAAACAAACCATCAACAGTGAAATCAGTAAAATCCCCTATAATCTGAGGATTTTAATTCCCAGAATGGTTAATTTTTTTGAGAAGAACAAACTTAAATCAAACGGTTATCCATTTGTTATTTATCACACTTATGATGTTACGCGCGGAACAAGCAAATTATCGGTCTGTATGCCCATTGACAAAGAAATTTTTATTAGTGAAGGCAGCGATATGTCAACGGGCTTGCTTTATCCTTTTCAAGCAGTAAAAACAACTTTAACCGGAGATTATTCACACACACGCGAAGCTTGGGGAAAAACCAGAGCCTATTTAACCAAAAATCATTTATCTGAAAATGTAGGAGGAACACAAATTGAAGTGTACCGAAAAAATATGATGCAAGTGGCCAATCCGTCGAAATGGATAACGGATATTTATATTCCGGTTGGAGTTTCTCAAGTTGCTTCTGTCTCTAAACAAGTAGTTACCCAACCTTCAAACAATGAACCGCATCAAGACACAGAAACAGAAAATCCATAATTTTTTTGGTTTCTGATTTAAACCATTTCCTCGTTTTGAATTCCAATCGCAAAAAAACATTTGGAAGAACAAGCCTTTATAGCACAATTATTAAATCCTGACACGCAAAACACCGCGTTTCAGAAACTTATTAACGACTATCAACGGCCTTTATATCACCACATTCGCAACATCGTTTTAGATCATGACGATACTGATGATGTGCTTCAAAATACTTTTATTAAAGTTTTTCGGCATTTGCACAACTTTAAGGGCGAGAGCAAATTGTTTTCTTGGGTTTATCGAATTGCTACGAATGAGGCCATCACTTTTATCAACCAAAAAGCCAAACGCCGAGGGGTTAACATTGATGAACTGCAAAGTTCATTTACAGGACAATTAAAAGCAGATATACATTTTGACGGTAATGAAGCACAGATAAAACTACACAAAGCCATTGCATTACTCCCACAAAAACAACAATTGGTTTTTAAAATGAGGTACTTTGAAGAAATTAAATATGAAGATATGTCAGAGATTTTAGAGACTTCCGTAGGGGCTTTGAAAGCTTCATATCATCACGCAGTGAAAAAAATTGAAAATTATCTCTCAGAAAATTAAACCTAAAATAAACCCAAAAGTCATAGTCATATGAAAACTTTCAAGTTAGACGAAATAGAAAAAATCAAAACAGGCTTTAAAGAACCTGAAGGCTATTTTGATGATTTTGCTCTGCGTTTACAACAAAAAATAGAGTTGTCAAAACCAAAGAGAAAAAGATATCTTAGCATAAATCAACGCAGAGTGATATATATAGCTGCTATTTTCATTATTGCATTTGGAGTAGCTTTCATACAATATTCAAAAGCGCCCAATTATGCTGCATCTAATGAAATTATTGAAAATTATCTGGCGGCAAACAGCCATCTCACCGATGAAGATTGGGCCAATTTACTGGACGAAAATGATATTCAAAAAATAGAAGTCAAGATGAATTTGAACAATCAAGAAATTGAAGATATTTTGGCTTCTGAAGAAAACTTTGAAAAATACATTACTGATTAATTTATAAAGAAAACTTATGAAAAAGTATATTTCCCTAACTGCCTTATTCTTCTGTATATCTTTTGCTGGTGCACAACCAATTGTGAAACAGAAAAAAGAACAAATAAAAGCGCTCAAGGTAGCCTTTATTACTGAAGAATTACAACTGAGCCCTGAAGAAGCTTCAAGGTTTTGGCCATTATACAATGCTTATGAAGACAAAAGAAAGGAAAATAAAAAAGAAAAGGTAAAAGGTTATCTCAATAGAATGGATGAATCGAGTATCAGCAACCTTTCTGAAAAAGAAGCAACTGCCATGCTCACACAAATGGAAGCCGCTGAAGAAGAAGTTTTTCAAGCTCGAAAAAAATTTATTGCCAGTTTAAAAGGTATTATTCCGGCGGTAAAAATTATTAAACTCAAACAAGCCGAAGAAGGTTTCAATCGCAAGCTACTCCAGCAATACAAAGAAAAAATCCGCAATTAACATTTTTTTAATTCAGCGCAACAATTCATTTCGTGCTTGATGGCATAGTAATTGAAACCGGGCTGTAAAGATGCTGATATCATAGCAAATGAAACATTTATCAACCAAATGAGTAACTTATGAAAACGATGCTTACCTCTGCCCTTTGTATATTTTTGACTGGCTCATTGTTTGCCCAAGACAAAACTATAGTTAATGCCAAAAGCACTGAAATTAGTGATAATCTAGATTTGAGAGCTTTGGCATCTGTATTCGGAGATTCAAAAAATCTAGAAGATTTTGAACAGAGAATCAATGATCCAAATGCGCAAATTTCTAATTTAGACCTAAATGAAGACAACCAAGTAGACTACCTCAGAGTAGTTGAATCTGTTGAAGCAAATACGCACTTAGTTGTTATTCAGTCGGTTTTAGGAAAAGACAACTACCAAGACGTAGCTACAATTGAAGTTGAAAAAGACAACAACAATCAAGTTCAAGTACAAGTTGTAGGCGATGTTTATATGTACGGTCCGAATTATATTTACGAACCGGTATATGTTCATACTCCTGTTATTTATACCACTTTCTGGGCTCCGGTTTATCAACCTTATGTATCAGTATGGTATTGGGGCTACTATCCAAAATTTTATGTAGCATGGAATCCGTGGCCCGTTTTTAGATACAGAAATCATATTGGTCGCCACATTAATTTTTACAACCACTACAATTACGTAAGTGTTCGTAAATGCAATAGAGCGGTTGCATTGCATCAACCAATCAGAGGCAACTATTGTGAAAGAACTTACCCAACGCGCGCTTTCAGCTACAGAAATCACAACTATCGCAACAGATATGAATTAGACCAGACCCGCAACGTTAAATATGCTCAACCGCGAACAGATATTGCCTACAATTCATCGGGGCGGAATATGACCAGAAATTATAATAGTACATCAACGAGAACTGACCATAGAAGCAAATCTGAATCAAATTCAGAAAACAGAAATAATGGATATCAATCAGGATCAAGAACTGAAAACACAACCAGAGCCAAAAACTCTGAATACAAACCAACTCGAGGCAGGGATTATCAAACTTCCTCCCCCAGAAATCACGATCGAGGTCAAATTGAATCAACAAATAAATCTCAAGAAGCTAGAGCTTCCCGAGGAAATGAAAGCTCTGGACGTTCCCCTGAAAGAGGCAGAAGAAGATAAATAAATCAAGAAGCATCCAAACGGATGCTTTTTTTATGACACAAAATTTAGATTTCTACGAGCTATTAAAAAAACTGCTTTTATTGCATCAAATTGTCTGTAATGTAGTAAATTTGCTCACTTTTTTTAACTTTTTTTTATGAGCTCGCAACATCATGGACTTCACAGCAAGCTTACTTTAGGCGGATTATTGATTTCATTAGGAATCATTTACGGTGACATCGGAACTTCGCCTTTATATGTGATGAAAGCCATCCTCGGACTCGATTTCGCCATCAGCAAAGATTTAGTATTGGGCGGAATCTCATTGGTTTTTTGGACGCTAACACTTCAGACAACCCTCAAATATGTGCTCATTACACTCAGCGCAGACAACAACGGCGAAGGCGGAATTTTTGCTCTTTATGCCTTAGTCAAACGAACAAAAATCAAATGGCTTATTATTCCGGCCATTATTGGAGGTAGTGCGCTTTTAGCCGACGGAATCATTACGCCACCTATTTCGGTGTCATCTGCCGTTGAAGGGATTCAAACATTTTATCCACAAATCAATACCATTCCAATTGTCATTACCATTTTGGTGGTTCTATTTACCATTCAACAATTTGGAACCAAGCTGGTTGGTAAATTTTTTGCCCCTATTATGTTGCTGTGGTTTTTGATGTTGGGCGTTTTAGGTTTGATTCAAATTATTGGTAATCCTGAAGTAATTAAAGCTATAAACCCATATTATGCCTACAAAATTCTCATTGCCGACCACGGGGTCAATCCGGACGGTTTTTTTATTTTAGGCTTTGTTTTCCTTTGTACTACCGGAGCCGAAGCATTGTATTCAGATATGGGGCACTGCGGTCGAAAAAACATCCGCATTAGTTGGTTATTTGTTAAAACCACCTTGATTTTAAACTACTTCGGGCAAGCTGCTTTTCTCATTAATCACGAAGGGCAAACCTTGCGCAGTCTAGGAGGTTCTAATGCCAATCCGTTTTATTTATCCATGGCCAGCTGGTTTCAACCCGTTGGAATCGTCATTGCAACCTTAGCCGCGGTAATTGCTTCTCAAGCTTTGATCAGCGGTTCATTCACCTTGATCAATGAAGCCATGCGTTTGAATTTCTGGCCCAAAGTCAAAATCAAATATCCAACAGAACTCAAAGGACAGCTCTACATTCCGTCCATCAACTGGTTATTGCTATTGGGGTGTATTTGGATTGTATTGCATTTTGAAGAATCAAGTAATATGGAACACGCTTATGGTTTGGCCATCATTCTCTGTATGATTATGACCACCATTTTGCTCAACTTCTATCTGATTATTAAAAGGGTTCAATGGTATATTTTATTGCCGCTCATCGGCGCTTATCTAGTCATTGAATTCAGTTTTTTTGTAGCCAACATTACCAAATTTGCTGACGGAGGTTACGTAACACTTATCATTGCCATTGTTTTGATATCCATCATGACCACCTGGTATATGGCCAAACAAATTAGTAAAAATTATACCCGTTTTGTCAAAATAGAAAACTACAAAAAGGTTTTGGCTGAACTCAGTGTCGATTTGTCGATTCCAAAATACGCAACGCATTTGGTGTATATGACCAATGCCGGCAGAACCGACGAAATTGAAGAAAAAGTCATGTATTCAATTTTGCAAAAGCGTCCCAAAAGAGCCGACATTTATTGGTTTGTACACGTGAACATTCTCAACGAACCCTACAGAACCGAATACAAAGTAACTGAAATCATCAAAGACGATTTGTTTAGAATTGACTTCAATTTGGGCTTCCGCGAACCCACCAAAATCAATTTGATGTTCAAAGAAGTTTTAAAAGATATGGTAAAAAATGGTGAAGTTGACGTCACCAGCCGTTATGAATCGCTCAACAAAAACAACATTTTAGGCGACTTTAAATTTATGTTGTCTGAGAAGTTTCTATCCAATGACAGTGACCTCATGTGGCATGAAAAGGTCATTATGAACACCTACTTTGTCATTAAGAAATTCAGTCTTTCTGAAGAAAACGGATTCGGCCTCGACAGCAGTTCTGTGAAAATTGAAAAATTCCCAATGGTACTGCATCCGCCTGAAAAAATCTGCCTTACCCGAATCAACTAAGGCACAAAAACAATATGAGATTACACCGAAATTTAGTTTATACCACCATTGACTCGCTCAACAGCATTTTCAATGAAGGCGAATATGCCGACAAAGTAGTGGCCAGAGCGCTTAAAAAAGACAAACGTTGGGGCAGTTCTGACCGCAAATTTGTGGCCGAAACCATCTATGAAATTGTTCGTTGGAAAAGACTCTACGCTGAAATTGCCGAAGTCAAAGAACCTTATGATCGAGATAATCTATGGCGTATGTTTGCGGTTTGGGCGGTGCTCAGAGGCTACCCTATTCCTGATTGGAACCAACTACAAGGAACACCCGAGCGCAAAATCAAAGGACGTTTTGATGAACTCTCAAAAATCAGAGTCTACCGCGAATCTATTCCGGATTGGATGGATCAAATAGGCGCTGCTGAACTAGGCGAAGAAGTGTGGTCGAGAGAAATTGCTGCCCAAAATCAAACCGCCAAAGTCATCCTCAGAACCAACACGCTCAAAACAACCAAAGAAAAGTTGCGCGCCATTTTGATGGACAACAACATTGAAACCGAATATTTACCCAACCAGGCAAATGCACTCGTTTTAAAAGAACGCGCCAATGTTTTTTTAACCGATGCATTCAAAGAAGGATTGTTTGAAGTTCAAGATGCCAGCTCGCAATTGGTAGCGCCTCTACTTGATGTACAACCGGGTATGCGCGTGGTCGATGCCTGTGCCGGTGCCGGAGGAAAAACACTGCACATTGCATCACTCATGCAAAACAAAGGGCAACTCATTGCCATGGATTTGTATGAAAGTAAACTCAAACAACTCAAGTTACGCGCCAAACGCAATGGGGCTTTCAACATAGAATACCGAATTATTGATTCAACCAAAGTCATTAAAAAACTACAAGAAAAAGCAGATCGCGTGCTCATTGATGCACCCTGCAGCGGACTCGGTGTACTCAAACGCAACCCCGATTCTAAATGGAAGCTGCAACCCGAATTCATTGACAACATCCGCAAAATACAAGCAGAAATTTTAGAGAGTTATTCACGCATGGTCAAACCCGGCGGAAAGTTGGTCTATGCTACTTGTTCTGTCTTACCCTCTGAAAATCAGGAACAAATTAAGCACTTCTTAACAACAGACAACGGTAAAAAATTTACCTTTGTTCAAGATTCTAAAATTCTGGCCTCAGAATCAGGCTTTGACGGATTCTATATGGCACTTTTAGAAAGAAAAAACGATTAACACCAAAACTACCATGAATAAATTATTCACGCTTTTATGCGTATTATGTGTTACTGTGGCTTTAGCCCAACCCCCCGCAGGCTATTACAACACCGCTACCGGAACCGGTTACACCCTTAAAAACCAACTTTTTAACATCATAAAAAACCATACGGATCGCGGCTACGATGGGCTTTGGACCATCTATGGTTTGTCTGACCGCGATCGGTTTTATGAAAACGACAATACCATTTTAGATGTTTATTCTGAGGTAGCCGCCGGAGCTGACCCTTATAATTTCACTTATTCAAGCAGTCAATGCGGAACCTACACGGTTGAAGGCAACTGCTACAACCGCGAGCATGTGGTTCCACAAAGTTATTTCGGAAGTCAAGCTACCCCTATGTATTCTGATGCACATTTTGTTTTGCCTACCGACGGAAAAGTAAACGCTTGGCGCGATGACCACCCCTACGGAGTTGTTGCAGGCGCTACAACCAACCCTTGTAATACCGGTGCTACCAACAATCCGTGCAATACCCAAAACGGTTCAAAACTCGGAAACAATTTAAATTCAGGCTATTCGGCCGGATATAGTCAAAAAGTATTCGAGCCCATTGATGAATTCAAAGGCGATATTGCACGTTGTATTTTTTACTTTGTGACACGCTATGAAGATAAATTGGTTGACTTTTACAACACCACCGCTTCAGAAGCCAAAGTTATGTTTGACGGAACCAGCGATCATGCTTTATCCAATACTTTTTTGAATATTTTACTCACTTGGAATGCACAAGATCCGGTGAGTGCGCGTGAAACCTACCGCAACAATGTTTTAGGCGGAGCTGCTCGTCAAGGCAACCGAAATCCGTTTATAGACAACAGCAACTATGCAACCCAAATTTGGGGTGCCCCTTTGGCCAACCCAACTTTTGAGGCCATCCAAACGGTAGCCGTTTTTCCGAATCCAACCAACAACCACACCATGCAAGTAAGTTGTGCCGGAGCCATTGATCAAATTGAATTATACAACCTTAATGGGCAAATCATCCAAGACATCAAACCCGAAATCAAAAACGAAATCTATACTTTAAATCAACTTTCCTCAGGGTTTTACCTCGTGAAAGTAACCTCTGAAGGTAAATCAATCATCAAAAAAATAGTTGTTCAATAACATCCGAAATAAATGAACCAAAAAGCCTCTGTAACAGAGGCTTTTTTATTGCCCACAAGTTAAATATTGGGCAATTGTCCAAAAAGTGTTTACATTTATACCCGCAAAATTAAAAACATGAAAAAAACCTTACTCACCGCGCTTTTATTCAGTTCAATCAGCAGCTGGAGCCAAGCCGGTGCCCCAGCAACCTACTACAACGGATTTGATTTTAACTTGACCGGTATGGCGCTCAAAAGTGCGCTGGCTACCAAAATTACTGATACCCACACGCACTTACTCACTTATGCCGAAGCAGAAAACGCCATTCGTTATACTGATTTAGACCCGGCTGACAATACCAACCAAAACATTTTTTTAATTTATGGCTATAGTCCAGAGATTTGTCCGGTAGTTTCACCCGATAATACCGCACACCGCCGTCGTGACAAAGACGATGACGGAACCGGAGGTTGTCAATGGAACCGCGAGCACACCTTTGCCAAATCCCTCGGAAACCCTGATTTAGGAACCGATGGCCCGGGTTCAGATGTGCATCACTTACGTCCAGCCGATGTAAGTCGGAATGATGCCCGAAGCAGCCGAAAATTTACCGATGGTTCCGGGAACTCAGGTATAGTGGGCGCTTATTGGTATCCGGGCGATGAATGGAAAGGCGACATTGCGCGCATGATGATGTATATGTATTTGCGCTACGGAACCCAATGTTTGCCTAAAAGTGTTGGAGTCGGAAACGTTTTGGCCATTGATGCCAACATGATTGATTTGTTCTTACAATGGAATGCCGATGATCCGGTTTCGGCTGTTGAAGACCGACGCAACACCTATTTGGGCAATGCCAACAACTTTTACGGTCAAGGCAACCGCAATCCGTTTATAGACAATCCGTATCTGGCCACGCGCATTTGGGGCGGACCTGCAGCTCAAAACCGTTGGCCCAATGTTTTCTTAGCCAATGAAACTTTTGACTGGTATTCACTTGTGAGCGTTTCACCCAACCCATCCAGCACCGGACAAATCAACATCAGCAGTCCAAAAGCGATAGATTCAATTCAAATTATTTCATTGAGCGGTCAAGTAGTTTCTGAAATTCAAAATCCAACTGCCACCACAACTGACCATCAATACACCTTAACGCAATTACCCAATGGTTTTTACTTGCTCAAACTCAATGTTGAAGATCAAGTCATCATCAAAAAAATAGCCGTTCAATAAACTGAATTGCACTGCATAAAAAAAGCTCCCGAGCAATAGGGAGCTTTTTTTTATCTCTATGATTAGGGCGCCAACTTCCGGCGGTTCGCTTCAAGAAGCTTCGGCAAACTTGTTTTTGCAACCCCTCAAAAGTGCTTCCGGCGGTCGCATTTTTAGCTGGGCAAAAACGGTCGTTTTCCGGCGCTTGCTTTCCGCTGCCCTCCGGGGCGCTCAGTAGTAACTCAAGGTTTCAAGTTGTTTCCGAGCTGCGTGAGCGATTACCTTCGGTCAGTTCGGCCAAAAGCCTTGGGTAAAGCCCATGGCCGTCACGGCGTAAAGTGCTCTGTTAATCGTTCATGGATATCAAGAACTCTTCGTTGTTGCGCGTTTTGGTAAAGCGATCGTTGATAAAATCCATCGCCTCTACCGGGTTCATGTCTGACAAATATTTGCGCATGATCCACATACGTTGCAAAGTTTTTTCGTCAAGTAATAAATCGTCGCGACGCGTGCTTGATGAGGTCAAATCAATGGCCGGGAAGATGCGTTTGTTGGCAATCTTACGATCAAGCTGCAACTCCATATTACCGGTTCCTTTGAATTCTTCAAAAATCACTTCGTCCATTTTTGAACCGGTTTCGGTAAGCGCCGTAGCAATGATGCTCAGTGAGCCACCATTCTCCACGTTGCGCGCTGCGCCAAAAAAGCGTTTGGGTTTTTGCAAGGCGTTGGCATCAACCCCACCGCTGAGTACTTTTCCGGAGGCGGGTTGTACCGTGTTGTAGGCTCTGGCCAAACGCGTAATCGAGTCGAGCAAAATCACCACATCGTGCCCGCATTCCACAAGTCGTTTGGCTTTTTCAAGTACAATATTGGCAATTTTAACGTGCTCTTGCGGCTCGCGGTCAAAAGTTGAGGCAATCACTTCACCGCGCACGCTGCGCTGCATATCGGTTACCTCTTCCGGACGCTCGTCAATGAGCAAAACCAATAAATAAACTTCCGGATGATTCGCGGCAATGGCATTGGCAATGTCTTTGAGCAACATGGTTTTACCCGTTTTGGGTTGCGCCACAATCATACCGCGTTGCCCTTTGCCGATGGGAGAAAACAAATCAATGATGCGTGTAGATATTGAGCTGCCTTTTTCGGCCATCTTGAATTTCTGCATCGGGAAAATCGGCGTTAAATGCTCAAATGAAACACGGTCGCGCACTACTTGTGGGTCGTGCCCGTTGATTTTTAATACGCGCACCAGCGGAAAAAACTTCTCGCCTTCTTTGGGCGGACGCACCACCCCTTTAACGGTGTCACCGGTTTTGAGACCAAACAATCTGATTTGCGAGGTCGAAAGGTAAATATCGTCGGGCGAAGCCAAATAGTTGTAATCTGATGAACGCAAGAATCCGTAGCCGTCGGGCATCATTTCAAGAACGCCTTCGGTCTCAATGATGCCGTCAAACTCATAGTCTGCATCGCGTACATTGAGCGTTTTCTTGTTTTTATAATTCCCATTGGGGTTGTTGAAACCATTGTTGTTTTGCGGATTATTTTGTTGGTTTCGGTGTTGGTGGGGTTGCTTTTTGTTTTCAGCAGGCGCAGCAGCTTCGGCTTCGCTTGGCGTAAATTCAGAGGCAACTTCGGCAGCGGCAGGTTCTTGTGTGGTTTCGGCTACCATATCAGCAGCGGGCGCTTCAAAAGTTCTTTGCTTGCGCTCGTACTTTTTGAACTTGTCTTGTTTGTTGTTCTTTTTGAACTCGCGCGGCGGGTTGTTTTGCGCCGGTTCTTCAGCACTAACTTCTGACGGAGCTATCGGGGTTGTAGCAGGGGCTGAAAACAAATCAGTTTCAGCGGCAGCTACCGGAGCAGCTTTGTCTTTTGAAATGCGCGCTCGTTTAGGTTTGGCGGCATTTTCATTGGCTTTTTGAGGATTATCTTGTGTAGCAGCTTGGTGGTCAAGAATCATTTGAATCAAGACTTCTTTTTTAACACCGGCATACTTAATAGAACGAGATAATTTGGCAATGTCTTGAAGCTCAGGTAGCTTCATTTGCTTTAAGGCAGAAATATCAAACATGTATAAACTGTTGAGAATTTTTAAGGTTGCTTTGGTACTATAAAAATTTGTGGATAAGTGTGACCGGTAAACCGTCCGTAAATGAAGTAATTACGATTTGGTCTTGCAATAATACGAATAAAAATGAATCATACAATAGCATTTTTTAAAAAGAAAATATATTTTTGTGGCTCTTAAAACCTAAATATGATTCAGAGAATTCAAACGGTATATTTAGCATTGGCCTTCCTTGTGACCGGGGTTTTGCCTTTTGTTTTTCCGATTTGGACACTGGCCAACGGCAAAGTTGAATATTTTATGATGCATATGCCGTTTGTGGTTTTATTCGGACTCAGTACCGCTATATCGGTCTTGAGTATTTCATTTTACAAAAAAAGACAACATCAATTTGTACTGGGCAGATTGAATATGATATTAAATTTAATTTTATTAGGATTATTGATTTATCGATCGCTAAGCTTACCTGGAGAAGCGCCTGCCGTTTCAGAGAAAGGTATTGGGATGTTCTTGCCCGCCATTGCTATCGTTTTTCTTGTTCTGGCCAATAAAGCCATCAAAAGGGACGAAGATCTCGTAAAATCTGTAGATCGATTGAGATAAACCTGTGAACTTAGTTTATTTTAGTGCGAAGAAAGCCTGGGCCAATGCTCGGGCTTTTTTCGTTTACGGAGCTGCTAAGCATAATGATTAACGATTGAAGATTAACGATTGAAGATTAACGAACTTTGATTTTTGAAGTAATTGAATTCGTGAAACCGACGATTCCTTTTGTCTTAAAGCGCAGCGGTCTATAGCGAAGCGTGTCTTACAGCGTAGCGGTCTATAGCGCAACGTGTCCCAATGCGCAGCCGCTTAGCTCCTCTTCCCCAACTCTACAATCTCCATATTTTTAATCTCAGCGCCGTCAATGGTAAAACGCAACATCGTGCGCACCAAATGAAACCCGCTCTTGCCCGCAGCTCCGGGGTTCAAATGCAGCAAACCGAGGGTTTTGTCATACATCACCTTGAGTATATGCGAATGTCCGCAGATAAAAATCTTGGGCGTCTGCCGCAGTAATTCGGCTTTGATGGCCGCCGGATATTTACCCGGATAACCGCCAATATGCGTGATCCAAACCTCGACTTCTTCACAGGTAAAACGCGCATTCAGCGGAAACTCAGCACGCGCCTGAGCCCCATCAATATTGCCATACACCGCGCGCAAAGGTTTGTGTTTTTGCAAAGTATCAGTTACCACCAAATCGCCAATATCGCCCGCATGCCACACCTCATCGGCCTGTTGTACATATTTGAGCATAGCCTCGTCTATATAGCCGTGGGTATCTGATAAGAGGAGGATTTTTTTCATAACCACATTTTGATTTTTGGTAGCTAATCCTGCTATTCGTTGCAATCTTTTGTGTCGAACCCCGCCACAAAAGGATTTCCACTACTATCAGGGCTAGTAAAGCGGTGTAAAAATAAGCATTCACAGGAAAAGTGTAGAAAGTTTAAGAAGTTTAGTTGAAACAGCCGAGTAACTAACAACCCACTACTGGTTTAAAAAGTGTAAAAGGTTTAGAAGTTTAGCTGAAGCCCCATTGGTAATTCGTAATTCATAATTCGTAATTCATACAGCGTAGCGGTCTTACAGCGTAGCGGTCTGTAGGCGCAGCCGTGTCTATAGCGAAGCGTGTCTTAAATCCCACAACCCACTACAGGTTTAAAAAGGGTAAAAGGTTTAGAAGTTTAGTTTGATGCCTCATTCGTAATTCGTAATTCATAATTCGTAATTCTTACAGCGTAGCGGTCTATAGCGCAGCGTGTCCAAAGCACAACCGTGTCTTTGATTGATTCTTTACTTTTTTTCCAAAGCCAAAAAAAGTAACAAAAAAGTCATCCGGCCACCCAAAAAAAGCTATAAAAAGGGCCTCCAAACCTAAACCAGCTATGAGCGTGGCGCTGAGTGTTGACGGCGTTTCTCTGTATTTACTTTCAATGAATGTTGCTGACTCATCAGCGACCTGGTTTTTAACGGTTATGAAGACCTCTTTTTATGTACGCTTTTTTTGCAACGCCGGGGGCTGCGCTCCATGAATGCGGCATGTAAGTATTCAAGTTTTGGAGTTCCTGACCGTTTTTTTGCAGCGTATAGCTGAAACATTGCATTATCTATCAATCCCTTTTGTCATACTGCGCAGCAAGCTAATAAAGTTTAAGAAACTGATTTTGAAGCATCATTAGTAATTCCCCATTCGTAATTCGTAATTGATAATTCGTAATTCTTAAAGCCGCCGTGTCCTGTCATTCCGACGCAGGAGGAATCTCACCCCCATCTCAGGCACTCAGGCACTCAGCGCCTCAGGCACTTTTTTTTGCCTCTGTAAGAAATTTTACTACATTTACCACACTCACCACTTTATTTACTGCATGATAACCGCCGCTTGAGAGGAGACTTTTGAGGGGGCAGATATGTTTATAAACTTAGGGCATACACAATAGTTTGCAGATATTTTGAGACGATGCTGTATAAAAAGTTCATGTAATTAGAAAATATAATTAAAAAAACTAAAATTTGACAAAAGAGCAACTAGAAAGATGGAGAAGTATGGGTTTTCCTTTTGAAGACTTTTACGATACAATAACCAAAGATACTCCTAAAAAATCGTTCGAAATAACATATATTTCCTCAAAGGAAGATAAAGAATATTATTACTTACTATATAAAATTATCGCAAGTCAATTAAAAAAAGATACCGCATATATTTTTCTTAAAGAGATAAATAGAGTGTTAAGCGATACTCTTATTACACCCAATAGAACTATTACCATTTCACCTAATGGAATAAGTAATTATACAATGAAACTTAATAAAAATGCTATCAAAAACCTTAGCTCTGTCTTAGAATATGATGGTTTTGAGTTTAAAGCATTCATAACTTGTGATGGTATTTCTGCAGAAACGCAAGAATTTAAATTAGGTTCTGAGAAAAAAAATGAAAATAAAAGTGAGGAAACTTCTAATCTTGTCGAACCAAAAAAAGAAAAAGAAAAACAACTTAGTTTAACTGAAAAGCAAAAAGCCCAATTTATTTCTGTTGCGCTCGGAGAAACCCACAATGGCGATGTCGCATTATGGAATATAACTTGGGTTTATTTTAATTTAGTTTCTGACTTAGGCTTTGAAAAAGGAATGAAACGTTCATCTTTTTACAATAACAAACCTGAAACATATAAAATCTTTATGTATTACTTAGGTCATGGGGATGAATATAAAGATGTCAAGATGGCTAATAATACAAAAATTAGCGATTGGATATTAACCGATTATTTTAAGAATGGTATTCAAAAGAAAATTGATTTGTTTAAACAATATCTAGAAAATGATATTTTTATTGAAGAGCCAATAAATTTATTTCCTAACTGGTATGGGCAGGGCTATTGGAAAGACCTAAATCTAATAGGCGAAAAAGATAATACTAAATGGTATCAAGCAAGGGTTTATTATTGGCTACAAATAGAAAGAAAAGTAAAAAACAGATATATCAAGATATTAGAAGATGGCTTTAACACATCATTCATTTTTGATGAAGACAATATTATTAAATACTTCAAAGAAAATCCGGAAAAGCTTCCAGAAAAGAAATCCAAGGTAAAACAATTTTATTATGAGCAAGATTAAGTATCCGTTAATGATATGCCTCTTATTTGTTCTATCGCTGGCTTGCAAAGACAAAATAGGTGTGAAAAAAAATATTTCTCTGAAACCACTTACAGCTTTTACAATTGAAACAATGGAAGACGATGAAATACTAAACTCAAAACTTGCTTTTTCTGACAGCATTCTTTTGCTTAAATCAAACAGTTATAATCACACTTCCCAAACAATTTCAGACTCAAGTGTAATATTTTTTTTAAACGGAAATAAAATAGCAACAAATGAAAAATTTTATAATCTAAAAAAGAAATTCAATTTAAAAATCTATTCTATCGATAGTCTATTATTTCCCAAAACAGACGTTAAACGTGGGGACATAATTCGAAAATCTAAAAAAGGGGATATCTTTAAAATGTATAACGAAAAAAATAATATCGAAAAAACATTCCTTCAAATAACAAAAACAAATGGCGTTTCAAAGATATTTATTTCTGAGACGAAAAAAGGAACTCCAACTTTCTTTATACAAGATATTACTGGAGATGGAAAAGAAGAATTGTTTTTTGTACAATGGGATTTAGGATATTGGGGAAATACATATTATTTTAAAATTTTTGAGATTGAATAAAAAAATCTGCCAACAGTGGCCATGACTTACGGCTTGATTTTACAGGCTGTATGCTCTGTTTCCGAGTTTTTTGTTTAGCTTACTAGAGCATACGTGGCTCGCTCGTCAGCCGCAAGACATAAATTCCAAATGCCAGCAGCAAATTTGAAGAATCGAATGGATATAGTACTACAAAAATCAAAAAGATTCTACGAACAAAACCTTGTAGATGACTATTCATATCAAAATGTATAAAAAAAGACAATAGAAGAAATAAGCCCCTTTTTTGATTCATCGAACAAAATTTCATTTATAAATAATAATAGATAAGCAACAAACACAAATAAAAGAGCACGAGGCATTCTGTAATGAAATTCCGAAAGATTGGGATTATTCGATTGCATTACGATTTTATGTTTTTGAATTAGAAAATGAAATGAAAAGAATAATTCATAGTCAAGATCAATTTAATGATAAAGAAATAAAAGAACTTCAATCTTCTTAAACCAATATTCAGATATGATGAAATCTGCAAAAACAATAAGTAAAATACATTTTTTGATTCTTACTGTATTAATCGTTCTAGGATGCAAAAGGAATGATATCATAATTTATCCAAAAAATGAATCCAGACTCTTTTTTTTTGATGTTATTGGAAATTCAGACCTTGACACTCTAATCATCGAAAACCCGAAAACAAATAAATATAACAAATCAATTTTAATTCTTTCAAAAGGTAAAAAGTCACCTATCTGTGAGATAATGCCTAGATTAGATTCTACCTTTATCTTAACATCTCCAAGTATTGAAAACATTTATCTCGAAGCAAATGAGGTTCAAACAAAAAATAAAGGCTTCCGTTTATTGAGTAAAAATACTGATGTACAACCAGAATATTTTTTTATCGATTTTTATTATAATAAAGAATGGGTCATAAAAGACATAGGTTTTTTAAATATTAGTGGTAAGACCCAATTCATTTGCAAAAAAAATATTGAAAAGAGAATAACATCTTTTGGTAGATTAATAAATCCTAAAATTATTAATCAAATACATTTTAACGGAAATTATTGTAAATAGTTAAAACGTCTGCTAACCATCTCTTTCTTACCTATTTCTTCATAAAGCGAAGCATCTCACAGCGCAGCAGGCTAAAAAAGTTTAAGAGGCTGATTTTGAAGTATCATTAGTAATTCCCCATTCGTAATTCGTAATTCATAATTCGTAATTCATACAGCGCAGCGGTCTTACAGGGCAGCGGTCTGTAGCACAGCGTGTCTGTAGGCGTAGCGTGTCTTAAATCCCACAACCCACTACAGGTTTAAATAGTGTAAAAGGTTTAAGAAGTTTAGTTGAAACAGCCGAGTAACTAACAACCCACTACAGGTTTAAAAATTGTAAAAGGTTTAAGAAGTTTAGTTTGAAGCAATATTTGCTGAGTGCCTGAGCTACTTAGTGCCTGAGAGGCTGAGAGGCTGCGCTCAATGAATGCAGCGTATATTATTTGTTGGTTATGTTTTCCTGAATGAATTTGAAACATTGGTGTAACCGAGAACATATTACAGGTTTAAAAAGTGCAAAAAGTATAAGAAGTGTAGATTGAAGCCCATTCGTAATTCGTAATTCATACAGCGCAGCAGGCTAATAACGTTTAAGAAGCTGATTTTGAAGCATCATTAGTAATTCCCAATTCGTAATTCATACAGCGCAGCGGTCTTACAGCGCAGCGGTCTTACAGCGTAGCGGTCTGTAGGCGCAGCCGTGTCTATAGCGTAGCGTGTCTTAAATCCCACAACCCACTACAAGTTTAAATAGTGTAAAAGGTTTAAAAAGTTTAGTTTGAAGCAATATTTGCTGAGTGCCTGAGCTACTTAGTGCCTGAGCGGCTGAGAGGCTGTGCTCAATGAATGCAGCGTATATTATTTGTTGGTTATGTTTTCCTGAATGAATTTGAAACATTGGTGTAACCGAGAACATATTACAGGTTTAAAAAGTGTAAAAGGTTTAAGAAGTGTAGATTGAAGCCCATTCGTAATTCGTAATTCATACTACGCAGCAAGCTAATAAAGTTTAAGAAACTGATTTTGAAGCATCATTAGTAATTCCCCATTCGTAATTCGTAATTCATAATTCGTAATTCTTAAAGCCGCCGTATCCCCTCATTCCGACGCAGGAGGAATCTCACTAAACTGAGCAGCTGAGAACCTGAGTGCCTAAGCGGCTGCGCGAAATGATTAACGACCCGAGCCGTAGGCGAATTGTATGGAGCGCAGCGGAATAATTGAAGATTAACGAACTTTGATTTTTGAAGTTTAGAATCGTGTCATCACACAAACCTTCTGTCTTACAGCGCAGCGGGCTGTAGCATAGCGTGTCTGTAGGCGCAGCCGTGTCTTCTCATTCCGACGCAGGAGGAATCTCAGGCTCTCCCCTGCTCAGAGTCTCAGCAACTCCAATAAAATAAGTATATTTGCCCCCAGAATTCTCATACCAAGCATGCGCTATTTTATTCAGTTTTCATACAACGGCACGCAATACCACGGTTGGCAAATTCAGCCCAATGCCAGCTCTGTGCAGCAAACCCTGACCGAGGCTTTGAGCACGTTGTTGCAAGAAAAGATAGAGTTAACCGGCGCCGGCCGAACCGACAGCGGTGTGCATGCCCAAATGATGGTTGCGCATTTTGATTTTGAGCGCGCGTTGCCCGAAAATTTGGTGCACAAACTCAACTCATTTTTGCCCAAAGACATTGCCGTGCAAAAGGTTTTTGAAGTAGCCGCCGATGCCCATGCGCGTTTTGATGCCACGGCGCGCACCTACGAGTACCACATGCACCCACAGAAAAATGTTTTCTTAGACGGGCTGAGTTGGTTTTATGGCAAAGAACTCAACGTTGAGGCGATGAATCAGGCGGCACAATTGCTCTTGACGCATACTGATTTTGAGTGTTTCTCAAAAGTGCATACCGAAGTATATACCTTTGATTGCACGGTTTCAGAAGCGTTTTGGACGGTGGCGCAAGACCAACTTGTCTTTACCATTACGGCCAACAGGTTTTTGCGCAATATGGTTCGGGCCATAGTAGGCACCTTGCTTGAAGTGGGCCGCGGGCAAATGACGGTGGCTGAATTCCAAGAAGTATTAAACAGTAAAAACCGCAGCGAGGCCGGCGTTTCAGTGCCCGCGCACGGTTTGTATTTAACCAAAATTGTATATCCATACGTGCAGCCCTAGCCCCGATAGCAGTGAAAATCCTTTTGTGGCGGGGTTCGACACAAAAGATTGCAACGAATAGCGGGAATTGCTACAAAAAAAATAAAATAGCTCAGTTTCTCAGCAACTCAGCAACTCAGTAACTCAGATGAAAGCAAAAGCCTTTGATACCGTCGTTTTTAAACGAATTCTAAAATATGCCCAACCCTACCGTTGGCGCTTTAACAGCGTGATTGCCTTTGCTGTGTCGCTCTCGGTGTTTGCCGCGCTCCGGCCGTATTTGCTCAAGCTCACGGTAGATAATTACATCAAAACCCACGACGGACAGGGCTTGTTGTTGTATATTATTTTGATGGGCGTGGTGCTTTTGCTCGAGGTTTTGTCGCAGTTTTACTTTGTGCTTTGGGCCAATTGGCTCGGGCAAGATATTGTCAAAGACATCCGCATTAAACTTTTCAAGCACATGCTGAGCTTTAGAATGCAGTATTATGACAACGCTCCGGTGGGGCAATTGGTTACGCGCTCGGTATCAGACATAGAACAAATTGCCAAAATCTTCAGCCAAGGTTTGTTTATGATTACCAGTGATTTGATGAAGATGGTGGTAGTGCTGTTGTTTATGTTTTATATGAACTGGCAACTCAGTTGGATTGTGGTTTTGGCCATGCCGGTTTTGGTGTTTTTTACGCGAATTTTTCAGCGCAAAATGCAAGTGGCTTTTGAGGAAGTCCGCAACCAAATTGCCAACATGAACACCTTTGTACAAGAGCGCGTCACGGGCATGAAAATAGTTCAGTTGTTTCACCGCGAAGCCATTGAGGCCGAAAAGTTCAGCCAAATCAACGACAAGCACCGCAAGGCGTGGGTGAAAACCATTTTGTACAACTCAATTTTCTTTCCGATTGCCGACATCATCTCATCGCTCACTTTGGGCTTTGTGGTGTTGTATGGCGGCATCCGGATTTTGCACGGCGACCATTTTACGACCTTCGGAGATTTGTTCTCGTATACCATGTTTATTGGCATGTTGTTTAACCCGCTGCGCCAAATTGCCGATAAGTTCAATGAGATGCAAATGGGAATGATTTCGGCCAACCGCGTGTTTGATATTATTGATACCCAAGATCAGATTCAAGATACCGGAAGCGTAGAAGCGCCTGTTTTTAAAGGCCATATTGAGTTCAAAAAGGTACACTTTAGTTATATTGAAAACGAAGAAATCATCAAAGGCATCAACCTTGAGGTCAAGGCCGGACAAACCGTGGCCATAGTGGGCGCTACCGGAGCCGGAAAATCAACGATTATTAATTTGCTCAATCGCTTTTACGAAATCAGCGCGGGCAGCATTTATATTGACGGGCGCAACATCAAGGAATACACTTTAGAATCGATGCGCAAACAAATAGCGGTGGTGCTGCAAGATGTGTTTTTGTTTGCCGATACCATTTTGAACAACATTACCCTGCGCAACCCGAGCATCAGCCGTGAACATGTCATGGAAGCGGCCCAAAAAATTGGGGTACATGATTTTATTATGAGTCTCCCGGGCGGTTATGATTACAACGTCAAAGAACGCGGCGTAATGCTTTCATCCGGACAGCGCCAACTCATTGCGTTTTTGCGCGCTTATGTAAGCAACCCAAGTATTTTGATTTTAGACGAGGCCACTTCATCGATTGATACGCACTCTGAAGAGCTCATTCAAAGCGCCACCGATAAAATCACGCGGGGGCGAACTTCAGTGGTCATTGCGCATCGATTGGCCACCATTGTCAAGGCTGATCAAATTATTGTCATGGATAAAGGTTTGATTGTTGAACAAGGCACACATACCGAATTATTGAATATATCGGGTGGTTATTACAAGAATTTGTACGATTCGCAATTCTTGTCTTCATTAGAATAATTTAAAATTGATACATATTAGCTGTTAAAATCTTTAAAAGTTAATATTATCTTAAAAAAATTATACTTTTAGCGCGCTAAAAAAAATAGTATGCGCTTGAAACATCCTTTTTTATTTGTTCTTTTAATCACATTTATTACCCAGGCACAGACAGCTACTGACTCACTCAAACTCAGTTCGGCTCTCACTGATTCTACAAAAGTCGTCAAACAACAATGGGTTCAGGTTGACCCCAACACTACTTATATTTTCTCTAAACCGCGAACCATTGATTTGATTCGGTATGTACCTTCTGATTTGTATCAATTTGGCGTTTCGCTTACGCGCAAAGAAAACCTCAAATGGGATGCCTTGGCTTTGGGAACCACGCTAGCAACCATTCCGTATGATCAGAAAATCTTAGAAGATGCAATTGATTTTGGCGATCGATTGGGCGGTTGGGACGAATCACCGCGCTACAAACGCGTTTTGGGATTGGAGTTTTTTCCGACCAGTGTAAGCTCAGGCGTTTACTATTTGGGCAACGGAAACACCACGCTTTTCTTGAGCGGATTTTTCTATATAAAAGGGCTCATCAACCGACAAGATTATCGGGCACTGAACACCTCTAGTGAATTGGTTGAAGCTTTGCTGAGTGTGGGCGTTACAACACAAACCTTTAAACGCATAACGGGGCGTCAAAGCCCGATAGCTGCTCTAGAAACCGGATATGATGGCGGACATTGGACACCGTTTCCGAGTTTTAGTGCCTTTGGCAAACACACGCCTTATTATGATGCCATGCCCTCAGGACACATGGCTACTTTTATGGCTACCTTGGTTATTATTGCTACCAATTACCCTGAATATAAATGGATCAAACCGGTAGGGTATTCACTGGGTGGTTTGTTAGCTTTTAGTATGGTGAGCAACAAAGTACATTGGGCTTCTGATTATCCGGTAGGGATTCTGATTGGTTATATGATTGGTAAGAACATTGCCAAACGCCGCATTACCGTTAAAAAAAACAACACCGTGGGGATGGTTCCCAAAAAGCCACGCTATGATGTAAGCTATAGTTTGAATCAGTTTTACAACACCCAATTGGCCGGAGTAACCATCAAGTTTTAGCGCAGCTGTATGAAAAAAATCATTGCTCTTATTTTTAGCATCTGCTTTTTAACGCACGCTAAAGCGCAAAATAAAGACATTACGTGCACCGGCGATATTCTTCAAATGGCCATTCCGGCTGCCGCTTTAACCACAGCGTTTATATACAACGACGATGGTTCAAAACCCGTAAAACAATTCTTATTGGCTTACGGAAGCGGTTTCATCATACAACAATCACTCAAACATATTGTGCAAAAACCACGGCCCGATGGTTCAAACAATTATTCTTTTCCATCAGGACACACCACTTCTGCCTTTAGCGGTGCTGCCTTTATACAAAGACGATACGGCTGGAAATACGGAGCGCCCTGTTACCTACTCGCCTCTTTTGTGGGGTATTCGCGCATTCAGGCCAAAAAACACGACGGTTGGGATGTGCTCGCAGGGGCAGCGATCGGAACGGGTACGGCTTATATTTTTACCAAACCGTATCAGAAAAAAGTTCAGGTAGGTTTTACCAACGACCAAAACGGCTATCAACTGGGCTTGACCTATACTTTTTAACGCGTACCGACTGCGCAAAACCCGTTTGATTTTAAAATAAATCCGTACATTCGCAGCCGGATGGACGCAAGTCATTTTTAGCAATTTTTTGAAATAACACTCTACAATGAAATACGATATTATTGTTTTAGGAAGCGGACCGGGCGGATATGTTACTGCCATTCGCGCTTCGCAATTGGGCTTTAAAGTAGCCGTTGTTGAAAAAGAAAACCTTGGGGGAATTTGCCTCAACTGGGGTTGTATTCCGACCAAAGCGCTTTTAAAATCAGCACAAGTGTTTGACTACTTAAAACACGCTTCAGACTACGGTTTGACTGTTAAAGAATACGACAAAGATTTCAACGCTGTCATTGCGCGCTCGCGTTCAGTGGCCGACGGCATGAGCAAAGGCGTTCAATTTTTGATGAAAAAAAATAAAATTGATGTCATTGACGGTTTTGGCAAAATCAAACCGGGCAAAAAAGTTGATGTGACCGCCGCCGATGGCAAAGTAACTGAGTACAGCGCTGATCACATCATCATTGCTACCGGAGCTCGTTCACGCGAGTTGCCCAACTTGCCACAAGACGGCAAAAAAATCATCGGTTATCGTCAGGCCATGACGCTTCCGAGCCAACCTAAAAAAATGATTGTAGTGGGTTCAGGCGCCATTGGTGTTGAGTTTGCTCATTTCTATAATGCCATGGGCACCGAAGTAACCGTGGTTGAATTCATGCCGAACATTGTTCCGGTTGAAGACGAAGACATCTCAAAACAATTTGAACGTTCGCTTAAAAAAGCAGGGGTCAACATCATGACCAATGCTTCGGTAGAGCGCGTTGATACTTCGGGCAATGGTGTCAAAGCTTTTGTCAAAACCGCGAAAGGCGAAGAAGTTCTTGAAGCTGACATTCTACTATCAGCCGTGGGCATCAAAACCAACATCGAAAACATCGGACTCGAAGAAACCGGTATTGCTACTGACCGCGATAAAATCTTGGTAAACAGCTATTACCAAACCAACGTTCCGGGTTATTACGCTATTGGCGATGTAACACCAGGTCAGGCTTTGGCACATGTGGCCTCGGCCGAAGGAATTCTTTGCGTTGAGAAAATTGCCGGATTACACGTTGAACCGCTTGATTACGGAAACATTCCGGGTTGTACTTATGCTACGCCAGAAATTGCTTCGGTAGGTTTGACTGAAAAAGCCGCCAAAGAAAAAGGATACGAAATCAAAGTAGGTAAATTTCCGTTTACTGCCTCCGGAAAAGCCAAAGCAGCCGGAACTCCAGACGGTTTTGTCAAAGTTATTTTTGATGCCAAATACGGAGAATGGCTCGGTTGTCACATGATTGGCGCCGGGGTTACTGATATGATTGCCGAAGCCGTAGTAGCACGTAAGCTTGAAACCACCGGTCACGAAATCCTCAAAGCGGTGCACCCGCACCCCACCATGAGCGAGGCCGTGATGGAAGCCGTTGCCGATGCCTATGGCGAAGTGATTCACTTGTAAAAATCAAAATACATATATCAAATCCGTTGGGCCACCAGCGGATTTTTTTTGCGGCTATTCTTGTTTTGTGCTGCAAGGTTTCAAAGCCAAGCTTGTTCCGACCCAACCAACTACACCGTTTTGAGGGCTTCCATCAGATAGTCAATATCGTCTTGGGTATTCAGATGGCTCAGTGAAATGCGCAACGAAGGTTTCTTTAGATCATCTTCTGAGAGCATTTGCGCCAACACATGAGAAGGCGAAATACTGCCCGATTGACAAGCACTTCCGCGTGATACAGCAATGCCTTTCATATCGAGATGAAACAAAATCATGGCCGTTTTATCCGCCGGAAAAGGCAACAGCACATTAAGGATGTTGTAAAAACCATCTACAGCACCGTTGATTTTAAATCCGGGGAATGCTTGGTTTAAAGCATTTATTAAATATTGGCGTAAATGCAACACATGAGTGCGATGTGCATCGAGTTGTTCCAAAGAAATTTCAAGTGCTTTGGCCATGCCCACAATGTTGTGTACCGATTCGGTTCCGGCACGCAGGCCTTTTTCTTGTTCGCCACCCAAAAGGATGGGTTGCATGGAGATTCCTTTGCGGATATACAAAAATCCGATGCCTTTAGGGCCATTGAATTTATGCGCACTGGCTACTAAAAAATCAACGGGTATTTGCTGTACATCCAGTGGTGTTTTGCCCATAGATTGTACCGTGTCTGAATGGAAAATAGCACCGTATTTTTGACAGCATTCGCCTACTTTTTGAATATCAGTCACCACGCCCGTCTCGTTGTTTACATGCATCAATGACACCAAAGTTTTGACATCCGCAGTGAGTAATTCTTCTAATTGAGTCAAATCAGGCTGACCATCTGGCTGAATCGTTAAAAGCAACAATGAAACATCGCTGTCTTGGGTCATCTGTTCTAAAGTATGCAAAACGGCGTGATGCTCAGTGGGGCTTGAAATAATTCTTTTGACACCTAAATTTTGAATCGCATTATAAAACACCCAATTGTTGGATTCGGTGCCGCATGAGGTAAAAACAATTTCAGAAGCGGCTGCATGAATGCATTTGGCAATTGATTTTCGGGCAAGCTCAACGCTGCTTTTGGCCTGACGACCATAGCTGTGGGTTGACGATGGGTTGCCGAAATCTTCTTGCAAAGAAACGAGCATAGCCTCTATAACTTCAGGAGCAATTGCCGTAGTAGCGGCATGATCGAGATAGACTTTTTTCATGCGCCAAAGGTATTAATTTCATCTTTGATTGTAGCGTTTGTAATGCTGTGATGTAAATTAAAATCCTATTTTTGTCAAAATTTTTTTCATGAAAAAAGTATTCGGAATATTGGCTTTGCTTTTGGCTTTGAACAGCTGTGATGATGGTGATTTAACGATTGAAAATGTAGATTTCCAAACGGTTACTGCTGCCAGCTGTGGCGAAACCATCTACAAAATCAGAGACAATGAAGCCATGTATCTGAAAATGCCTACTTCACAAAATGCTTTTATCAATGAAGCTACTCCAGAAGGAACCCCGCGCGTTCGAAGTATTGGAGGTGAAATCAGCGTTACTTATCGAGCATACAACGGAACGGTTTCATCGGCCAATATTTGCAGCACACCTAGTCCGGTGAGCCCTGCGGCTACACAAGAATGGACAGCTATTGATGGCACCATTGAAATCACGACTACTGCTGTTTATTCAGCTCCTGATGCAACCACCGGAGCCACAAAAATCATCCGCTACTTGCACAACATCGTATTTAAAAATATTGTGTTTCAAAAACCCGATGGTCAGCAGATATATGAAACCTTTAATTTTGGCGAATACAGCACCACACCCACTACCCTTCCTTTTAATTTAATCGCCGACGATGTTAAACTTTGCTCTTCCGGAAATTTGCTATACAACGCCCGCAACAACGGAATCGAAGCGTTATACATTGAAAATTTAGACCCTGCCCTTTTATCTACAGATAACCTTGGAACAGCTAAAACCGCTTTGATTTCAGACACTGCTAACCACTTGATTTATCGTTTATTTGAAACCGCTATAACCATTTCTAATGAGGATTATTTTTGCAGCGGAAGCTTCCCGAGCGAGCCGCTGGTGAATGAAGAGTGGGTAGCGCAACCCGGGGTTACCGGAACCAGCGGAATCATTGAAGTAACTACCACTACCAACGGAACCGGATATTTACACACCATCAAACTCAAAGGAGTCACTTTTCAAAAAGGCAATAATACTTTTTATTACGGCAACGATATTCTGTACGGAAATCTGTTGACCAATTAAAACTTATTTACTCTGTTTGAAATAAACTTCCGTAGCACCTATGCCATACTTTTGATAGTTGGCATCCTGGAAAGTAATTTGTTCATATCGACTGAGCATCGCGTCTAAATCAGCTTTGAGAATTCCCTCGCCCACCCCGTGAATAAAAACAATTTTCGGGATGCGATTTCTCAGGGCAAATTCAACATGCCTTTGGGCCGTTTCTATTTGCAAATTCAAGATTTGATAGTTGCTCAAAATTTTGTGGTTCTTGACCAACTTTTCAATATGCAAATCAAATTCGGGTGGTGGAATCTCACCTTTTTGACGCACCGCTAAAGGTTGTTTGTGTTTGGTTGGGGCTTCTTTTAGCTCTTTAATTTTTTGAGCATTAAAACTTTTTATAGTTCCACTTAAACTACTGGAATTTAAATTTTTAACCAACTGATTGACAAAATAAGTCATCGTAAATCCATCGGTGGTTTCAATGGTAATTTTGTCTCCGCTTACTGCAGAAACAACGCCGTCCATATCGTCGTCTAAAACCGAAACCTGATCGCCAATTTTAAAGTTGCTCATTGTTGTCTTCTTCTTTTTTACTCGGAATTTTTCCGCTCAATTTCATCAATCCAAAGATAAAAACACCCAACGCAATGACCGTTACCATCATGTTCTTTTCATCAGAATTTTGCTCATAAAAAGCCACCGCAATGGCTACTACCATGATGAGTAATAATAGGTTTTTCATCTTACAGAAATTTATTTTGAAAGTCAAAAATAGCAAACTTAATATTGGTAACTGCTGCATTTAAATAGATATTTTTTGTAAAATTGTGTCAGCAAATCCAAAACATGAACTGGGAAAACTACATGATTCCGTGCCTCAGCAAAGCCTTATTCGGTTTGGAATGTCCCGGATGCGGTGCACAAAGAGGCTTACTGTTGGTTTTAAAAGGTGAATTTTCGGCAGCGTTTCACATGTACCCACCCATTTACACGACCCTTCTATTTTTTGGTTTTTTGGGGCTTCACTTTTTAGACAAAAGCCGGAATTACCATAAGATAGTTACCTCTTTGGCTGTTGTCAATGCTGTGTTCATGATTGTTGCCTATTTTTATAAAATGTTTATTTTTTAATCTGATTTATTTCATGGAAAAAAGAAAATTACCCAATGCCTCTGCGGTACTCATTTTAGGAATTATGTCTATCCTCACCTGCTGTTGCTGGGGTGTTATTGGCCTGATACTTGGCATCGTAGCTCTGGTGTTGGCCAAAAAAGACATGGCCCTGTATCAAGAAAACCCCGAACTCTATGAAGGCTATTCCAACATCAATACCGGTAGAGTTTTGGCCATTATAGGGATTGTTCTGAGTGCCATTTATTTTATCATTAATATCTACATGATGGTAGTGTTGGGCGAACAAGGCATCAAAGACTTCCAACAAAACTTGATTGAAAAAATCAAACACCAACAAGAAATGGATGAAATGGAATAAAAAAATCCTCCGGTTTACGGAGGATTTTTTTTATCGTTCAAACTGTTTTAAAGTTTCTGTAATGATGCGCACACAGTCCAATAGCTGATCTTCATTCATGACCAAAGGCGGTGCAAATCTGATGATGTTTCCGTGGGTAGGCTTGGCCAGCAATCCGTTGTCTCGGAGCGCCATACAAATGTTCCATGCAGTATCACTGTCTTCAGTATCATTGATTACAATGGCATTCAAAAGACCACGTCCTCTGACCAAAGTTACAATGTTGCTGGTTTGAATATATTCTGAAAGTTTACTTCTAAAAAGCTTTCCTAAAGCACGCGCATTTTGTGCCAATTGCTCATCTGACACTACATCAAGTGCTGCCATAGCCACAGCGGCAGCTACCGGATTTCCGCCAAAAGTAGATCCGTGTTGACCGGGTTTAATTACATTCATAATATGATTGTTGGCCAAAACAGCCGAAACCGGATAAGCGCCACCTGATAAAGCTTTACCTAAAATTAAAATGTCCGGTGTGGAATAAGTTGCCTGACGCTCACATTGTTTTTCACAAGTACAATTTCCGCAAACGGCCAATAGTGAACCGGTTCTGGCAATTCCGGTTTGAATCTCGTCGGCAATAAATAAAACGTTGTGTTGGTTGCAAAGTTCTTTAACGCGCATCATATAATCATCGGCCGGTGTATACACTCCTGCTTCGCCCTGAATAGGTTCAACCAAAAATCCGGCAATATTAGCATGTGTTTTTAAAACTTCTTCTAAAGCTTCAACAGAATTGTATGGAATACGAATAAATCCGTCAGTATACGGGCCAAAATTTTTGCGCGCATTCTCATCGTTTGAAAAAGAGATAATCGTCGTGGTTCTTCCGTGAAAATTGCCTTCACAAACTACAATCTGTGCTTGACTTTCGGCAATTCCCTTGACTTCATAAGCCCATTTGCGGCAAATTTTAAGTGCTGTTTCAACGGCTTCAGCTCCGGTGTTCATCGGAAGCACTTTGTCAAAGCCAAAATACTGAGTCAAATATTCTTCGTACAAACCCAACTTATCGTTGTAAAAAGCTCTGGAAGTAAGTGTCAGTGTTTGTGCTTGTTCTACCATGGCATTCACAATCCGCGGATGGCAATGCCCTTGATTGACCGCCGAATAAGCCGAAAGAAAATCATAGTATCTGTTGCCTTCAACATCCCAAACATAAACGCCTTCACCACGGCTCAAAACCACTGGTAACGGATGATAATTATGGGCTCCGTATTTATCTTCGAGTTCAATTAAAGCGGCCGAGCTCATTTTTTCAATCACTGACATAAAAAATTTCTTTACAATAGAAAATCACCATTCCTACTTATACGGAGAGAAATCATCCTAATATGCCACAAAACTAGGCAAAATATTGAGAATTCAATAATATACAAGGCCTTTTTACGGCTTCTGTTTATACTGATCTTGAATCTTGTTTAAAATATCGTTCATCATTTCAATTTGAACTTTTTGAATCTCGATGAGTTCTTGCTGTTGATGCAACATCAAATGATCAAGCTTTTCGTGCAGCATTCTGATCTCAAGCTCAGATTTGAGGTTGATCATATAATCATTACGCGCGCGTTCGCGGTCTTTTTCTTCTTGTCGGTTTTGGCTCATCATAATGACCGGCGCCTGCAAAGCCGCAATACACGAAAGAATCAAATTGAGCAAAATAAACGGATACGGGTCAAAACCTTTGTTGGCAAACCAGTATACATTGAGGCTGATCCAAACCAAAATAAAAAAACCAAACGAAATGATAAAAGTCCAACTTCCGCCAAAATCAGCCACGCGATCGGCCACGCGCTGCCCCAACGTTAAAGCAGATGGTGCTTCATCAATTTGGTTCACAATGAGTTTGTTTTCATTGAGTGAGTTCATCACCGTATTTTCAAGCTGGCTGAGTTCGCCTACACCGCGGCTCAAATAATTGGCTATGTACTTTTCTCGGTACAAATTGAGTTCGCTGAGCGATACAAAATCTTCCTCTTTTAAAGCCGGATAATCTTGTCGCATTAAATCCAAAATAGAAAGGCTCACAAACTGACATGAAACACGCTCAGACAGCGGAAACTCTATGCCCGAAATAGCACTGACAAACGTATTTTTTTTCATATCAAATCATTTATATATTTATTTAGCCATTCTGTTCTCGAGAATTTTCTTAAACGAACGCCCTCTGATTTCGTCGAGTGTTAATCCTGTGGCCAACACTTCTTCTTCGGTAATGGCACCACTGTTGAGTGCCCGCAAGAAGTAGTTGAGCAAACCTTGTCCTGTGGCCGCATCGTCAAAAACATCACCTATCAAAGTGGCACGCGCTGCTTTGTCTACAAAGGTTTTCAAACGCTCTACTGCATCGTCATAACTTTCTAAGAAAAACGCATATACAGCTGCATAACGCATCGCAAACTGCGCCGGATTCAAATCCCAGCCTTGATAATATCCGTTCCACAATGAGTGGCGAATATGGTCATAACCTTTCTTCCAAGCGCGGTGCACCACTTGGCGGTTTTCTTCTTCTTGTTCCGGTGTTAAATCGCCGCGGTGCGGGCCAATCGGCATGGTGTTGGTCGCTCCGTCGCTGAGCCAAATGCCCGTGTGTGCCAAAGCCACTTTGGTCATATGATGCGCAAAATCACACACCGGATGATCCATCTCTTGATACTTGGCCGTAATGCTGCAACTCGCGGTATAATCATAAGTTCCGAAGTGCATAGCAATACATCTGCCCTGCGCGGCCTGAATAAATTTGTACAATGGGTTGGTTCCGTCAATAGCCATAATCGCTTGCGTGGTCTCAACCATCATTTCCATTTTCAAAACACCTGACGCCAAGCCCAGTTCTTGTTCTAAAATCGCAAAGAAATGCGCCAAAGTTTGCGGCTGCTCCGGAATGGTCACCTTGGGCAACATCACCACAAAATTCTCCGGAAGTTTCCCGCCGGTTTCTTTAACCAAAGTCGATACAAAAATGTCCAAAGTGCGCAATCCGCGTTCTTTCATTTCTTCGGTAAACGGCTTGATACGAATACCCACAAACGGCGAAAGCGTTCCTTCACGCATGCCTTTAGCCAACTCGCGCGCGGTGGTTTGGGCGGTTTGATCTTCTTCTTCGTTGCTGCGGTTTCCGTAACCGTCTTCAAAGTCAATGCGGTAATCTTCAACGGCTTCGGTTTTGAGTTTGGCCACCACTTTATCATAAATGCGTTGGCTGAATTTCGGGTCCGAAAAACCAAAAACGCTCCCGAAAACTTCGTGGTTCGGCGCATAGGTTTGCAGAATTTCTAAAGCGCGCGCGCCCAAAGCCAAGGCAGCATCTGATTTAAAAAGATTCGCACCGCCATAGAGCGTATGCACGGGTTGACGGTCGCTTCGATCGCCCGGATATATTTGGTTAAAAGCCGAATTGGCCTGTTTCAAGCTATTGAATAACTGCTCTTTTTTATCGTTGGGAATGGTCATTTTAATTACGAATTATGAATTTTGAATTATTAGTTTTAGAAGCTCATCCCGCTATTCGCTGCAATCTTTTGTGTCGAACAACGCCACAAAAGGATTTCCGCTGCTATCGGGGCTATGAAATCAGCTTCCGCGGTAGGTACTGTATCCAAACGGATTCACCAACAACGGCACATGATAATGCGCATCGTCAAAAGTCTGAAAAATAATCTCTACCATCGGGTAAAAAGTGGGGGTTTTCAAACCTTGGTAATACGCGCCGGTATCAAAAACCATCTGATACGTATCGGGTTTTAAAATACGGTCGGGTGGCAATAAATCCGGAATTCTACCATCGGCATTGGTCACGCCTTGCGCGAGGGTTTGCCAGCTACCATTGCTCAACTTCTTGAGTTTAATGGTGATGTTTTTTCCCGGAATGCCCACCGAAGTATCCAGCACATGCGTGGTAATCTGGCTTACTTTTAAAAATCCGAAATTTGCGTCGGTGAGCAATTTCTGAAACCGAATAATACTTATTTTATGCTGCTCGCCCATGGCTATCGTCAATTCTTCATCCACAGAATTTTGCAATCGGTCTAGCAACAATCTGAGCATTTCATCGGCTGATTTTCCGGTGGCACAAACAATAAAAATAAAACCAAACTTGGCCTCATAATCTGCATTGGCTTTGGCTAAATCTTCAATGGTTTGCATCGTGGCATCCGCAACGCCGGCTTGTTCTTTACCGGCAAACTTTTCGGTCAAACTCTTCACGTCGCCAATTTTCGGGTGATGCGTAAATGATTCGCGCCAATCAGCTTCAGTGCATTGGTGGTACCAAATATCTTCGGCACGCGCCACCAAATCACGCTCAGAAGCAAACGGAAAATGCTGCATCAGAGCATCCGTCCAACGCTGTGAACCACAACAGGCAAACAAATGGCCCGCGGCGGTACTTTTATCTAATCGATTAAAACTTGCTAAATTCATATTATTCTAGGTGTGCGCCTTGCTCTATCCAGCATCGAATGAGTTTGCGCTCTTCATCGGTCATATTGGTTTTGTTGTTTTGCGGCATCGTCTTGGTAATGACTACGCGCTGCATGATCAAATCTTTCTTTTTGAGGATATCTTCGGGCGTGTCATATTTTACGCCATTCGGAGCCACTTTGTACGTATCATCAGTCGGGTTGGCCGAATGACACTGCACGCAACGCTTCTGAATAATCGCATTGACCTCGGCAAACGGAACTTCTTCTTTACACGCATACGGATCAGCATCAGGCGCCGAAACAAAACAAGCCGCGAGTAAAATCAATACCGAAACCGGTAAAATCCATACGTTGAGTTGCTTTTTTTCTTTGAGGTTCAAATAGTGCTTTACACCGGCTGCGCCCAATGAAATAATCGCCAAAATAAGCCACGGATATTCATAGCCAAAGGTCGACGGAAAATGGTTGCTGACCATCACAAACAACACCGGCAAAGTAAAATAGTTGTTGTGCAGCGAACGAGCCAGCGCTTTTTTGCCCAAAGTCGGATCAAGCGGCAAGCCTTTTTTGGCGGCATTTACCATGGCTTTCTGCGACGGAATAATCACAAAAAACACATTGGCTACCATCAAACTGCCAATCATCGCCCCAAAGTGAATATATGCCGCTCTGCTGTTAAATACATGGCAATAAAACCAAGCAAAGGCAATCAAAATCAAAAATCCGATGACGGCAAAAGCCACTGGTTTTTTAATCAAAGGCGATTTACACAATAAATCATATAAAATCCAAGCCACCACAAATGAACCCACGCCAATCATAATGCCTTGGGTTGCGGTAATATCGAGTACATTTTTGTCAATCAAAAAAGCCGATGCATTGAAATAATACACCACAAAGAGCAAACAAAATCCGGTAAGCCAAGTAAAATAGGCTTCGTATTTAAACCAATGCAAATCTTTCGGAATGGTCTTGGGCGCAATTTTGTACTTCTCTAAATAATAAAAACCGCCACCGTGCACAGCCCAGAGGTTTCCGGCCAATTCATCGCGCACCTCTTCGGTTCGATTCAGGGCGTTTTCAAGAAATACAAAATAAAACGAAGCGCCAATCCAAGCAATCCCAAAGGTAATATGCATGACGCGAATAATGATGTTGAGCCATTCCATAAAATGACTCTCGAGCGGCGAACCTTGCACCAAAATATACGTGTTGTATAAAATGCCCACCAAAACCAGTAAGATGCCTGCATAAATGTAATTCAATCCGGTGGTGCGGATTTCTTCATTTTCTGAAGGTTCTTCTTCAGATTGGGCAATCACTTTTTTGGGCAGTTTATACGCCATATAACTTAGGGTAATTAGCAAGCCGAAATACACGGCATACAATACCCAAATGATGAATAAATTGACTTTCACTATTTGTTGATTTTACCAAAAATTCTCAATCGACTCACGCCGCCATCCGGAAAAATATTCAAACGAATATGCGTAATCGGTCCTAATGTTTGTATTTCTGAGGTGTATTCATGCTCGTGATCAGCACTGAGTTTTTGGGGTGGCAGCAAGGTTTTCCAATCTGCTGATTCTATTTGCTCATCGGTGGTTACACAAGCTTCAATCGAGCAACTGTCCGGGTAATTCCCTTTGAAGTGGCAAGTATCTACCACAATGCGCTCAGGCGTTCCTTGGTGAGCGAGACGCAAAATAACCCAGTCGCGGTTGTTCGGGGTTCGGTTGCGTTTGGTTTCCCATCCGTCGCCCATATTGGCACCGCGATTCGGCATGATCAAATTGCCCATGGCACTAAAAAACATATCGTTACAAGCAATGGCCTGACCGCCGTTGATGGCCGCTACCAAATCAATGACTTGGTTTTCAGATACTTCATTCCAGTTTTTGAACACTTCACCATACACGCGAAAACGCGCGACGCCTCCGTCGGGAAAAATATGCAACCGCAAATGCGTGTATATCGCATCGTCTTGACATTCATAAAAATTTTGCGAACCCGGATCTAAATGCGATTTAATCAAAATTTCTTTCCACTCGACCGTTTCCCAATCGGTAATATGGGAATCATCTGAAATGTACGCAGCCTCTACCGAAGCATGCGGCGGATGATTGCCCAAAAAGAAGTTGGTATCAATATCAAAACCTTTGATTTTGCCCGAAGTAGCGAGTTTTACAATCGCCCAATCGTGGCCGGGTGTGCGCTTTCTGCGGCTTTCCCAACCATCCATCCACTTGCCGCGATCAGTATATTTATCGGCGATAAAAATGCCGCGTGTGGGTTTGATGAGATTTTCTTTTTCGGCAAAAAAATCGTCGGTACAATACAATACCTGACCGCCTAAACGCTCGGCTGCCAAATCAGTAAGTTGGGCAAAAGCCGGAGCTTCTTTGATGATTTCTTTTACTTTCTCAAAAGCCATTTTCCTTGGTTTTTATGTTCTATCGTTTGGTTTTTATAAACAGTTGCGCCGTTGACGATGGTTTCTTGAACCACACCATAGAGCGTTTGCCCAATGTACGGACTAATTTTGTGTCTGAATAAAATATCTTCTTGGCGAATCAGCTGCGCTTTTTCGGGTTGCCAAATCACCAAATCGGCATCGGCACCTACAGCAAGTGTTCCTTTGTTTTGATTTTGCAGAAAGGTCGCGGGTGCAGAAGTCACTAGCGGAATAAATTCTTCTAATGAAAACGCATCTTTAAGGGCAGTCCATGAAGCATTAAGCAAAAATTGAATGCCGGCAATTCCGCCCCAAGCTTTCTTTAAATTACCCGATTCCATTTCTTTGATTTCGGGCGGTGCGGGTGAATGATCAGTCGCCAAAAAATTGAGTACACCGGTTTTCAAAGCCGATTTTAACTGCGCATTGTTGGCCTTTTCGCGAATGGGCGGCGCGCATTTGTATACACAGTTCGCATCGGGAATTTCTTCGGCATTGAAGTAAATATACTGCGTACAGGTTTCCGAAGTTATGGGTAAACCTTCTTTTTTGGCCGCTTCAATAGCAGATAACGCCTCGGCCGAAGCCACATGTACAATGTGCACCGGACAATGATGTTTGCGGCACAAGCGAATCATTAAATCAACAGCATCGTTTTCCCACTTTTTCGGACGACTCGCCAAATAATGTTGGTAACTCGTCGGATGTGATTCAAAACCGCATTCAACTTCGTCATCGTATAATTCACAATGCACCAACAACGGAATTCCATAGCGCGCAATAATTGGCATGGCTTCTTCTAAATCGGCTTCGGTCACGTTCGGAAATTCATCAATTCCGGAATGGGTCAAAAAACACTTCACACCTACTACACCCATCTCGATCAAAGCAGGCAACTCGTGCTCATTGCCCGGAACCAAGCCCGCGTAAAAACCCACGTTGGTGTGCATTTTTCCGTTAGTGGCTTCTAGTTTTTGTCGGAAAGCGGCTGCCGAAGTAGTTACCGGACTCGCGTTGAGCGGCATATCAATGATGGTGGTGGTTCCGCCAGCAGCAGCAGCCTGCGTAGCCGTATCAAATCCTTCCCAAAGCGTGCGGCCGGGTTCGTTGACGTGTACGTGCACATCCATCACACCGGGCATGATGACATCATTGTGAAAATCTTCTGCTTCGGGCAATTGAGTCAAATCAATCGAAGTTATTTTTCCGTCGCGTAAGCCCAAAGTGGCAGGCTGTAATTTTTGGTCAATCCAAACGCGACTGCTGTATATTTTTCTTTCGTTCAAAAGTGTATTTTTAAAAAAGGCAACCAACAAATATAGGTTTTAATTAAAAAAATACAAGGCTTATTGCGAATAATTCAAACCCATTTATCCGCCAATGGCAATCATACTGCGGTTTTGTGAAAACAGGTCGGGATTTTCAAATTTTCGGTCGTCATCCATGCCGCCACGGATCGGATATTTGGAACGTAAGTTTTGCTCAATGAGCGGTAAAATAGATGCGCCTGAGCGCAAAGTTTCAAGTAGCGGCGTTTCCGAATTTGAGAACAAGCAATTCTTGAGCTTGCCATCGGCCGTTAACCGAATGCGATTACAGGTGCTGCAAAACGGATTGGTCACCGAACTGATGATCGCAAAGCTTCCGGCATAACCCGCAATTTTGTAGTTTTTGGCGGTGTCATGCGGCGCGTCATCCAAACGTTCTATCTGATGAAAATCAACATGGCTGCGCAAGGTTTCAAGGATTTCAGCATACGATACGAGCTTGCTTCTGTCCCACTCGTTTCCGTTGAAGGGCATAAACTCAATAAACCGAATCTGAATATTTTGGTGCTGGGTCAAAGCAATAAAGTCGAGGATTTCATCTTCATTAAAACCTTTCATGAGCACCACATTGAGCTTTACGCGAAACGAATGTTGTTGCAAAAGTTCGATGTTTGACCCTACTTGTGCGAAGTGATTTCTTCGGGTAATTTGACGGTATTTTTCGGCTGAAAGTGTATCTAAACTTAGATTTACAGAACTGATTCCGGCTTGCTTAAATGTATCTATAAACTCATGAACCAGCAAACCATTGGTTGTTAAAGTCAAGTGAACACCGAGCTTTCCGAGTGCATGAATGATGGATGCTGCATCTTTGCGCACCAGCGGTTCGCCACCGGTCAATCTGATTTTGCGCACGCCTAAATTGACAAACGTTTGGGCTATGTGCACGATTTCGTCGGCAGTCATCAAATGCGGTTTGGGCGTGAGTTGGATTCCTTCGGCAGGCATGCAATAAGTACAACGCAGGTTGCAATGTTCGGTGAGCGAAATGCGCAAATAATCGTGCATTCGGCCAAAAGCATCTTGCAATAAGAGCGCCTGATTATTCATGTTGTCCACCATTGAGTATGTTGAACAAATGCAACACCGACGGAAAAACAGCTTCCATTGATTCTGCTGCTCCGGCGGCGGAACCCGGCAAAGCCAGAATCAACGTATCGCCTTTGAATCCGGCCACACTGCGCGAAAGCATGGCCAAAGGTGTACGCTGTTGTCCGTAATGACGCATGGCTTCCTCAATGCCCGGAATGCGTCGGTCGAGCAACGGCAAAACGGCTTCGGGCGTTATATCTTTGTGCGACAATCCGGTGCCTCCGGTCAAAACGAGCAAATCGATTTTTTGCGCTGCGTATTGTTTAACTAAAGATTGTATGGCCTGAACTTGGTCGGGAATAATTTGATAATCAATTACCGAAACACCCATAGTCGTGAGTTTTTCTGAAATAATTCGGCCCGAAACATCGTCTTTTTTTCCGGCTGAAACGCTGTCTGAGCAAACCACCACCGCGGCTTTTAAATCAGGTTTTCTGTTTTTTAAAACATCTGACTTTCCGCCTTTTTTATGCAATAATTTAATCGAGCTAATCTCGAGCGCTTTGTCAATCGGTTTGAGCATATCATACAGCGTCAAAGCTACAATGGATGCGCCATGCATGGCTTCAACCTCAACGCCGGTTTTATAAATCGTTCGAACGGTTACCTGAATTTCTATACTTTTTTCGTTTAGATGATACGCCACCGCGGTAAATTCAATGGGCAGCGGATGACAATCCGGAATGGCCGACGAAGTATTTTTGACGGCAAATAATCCGGCCGTACGCGCCACTTCGAGCACATCGCCTTTGGGCACTTTTTTATCGCGTATGGCCTGCATGGTTTCGGGTGAACCTACTTGAACTACAGCTTGTGCAACGGCTTCTCTGAGCGTGTTTATTTTGTGGGTAATATCAACCATATTATATATTCTTTTTCCAGGTATGGGTTCCGTCTTCAAAAATTTCTTTGCCAAAAATCGGCACTTGGGCCTTGATGGCTTCCACCAAAAAAGACAACGCATCCGCCGAGGCTTTTCGGTGTGCAGACGAAACAAAAACAAACAGACAAATTTCGCCTGCGGCAACGGTTCCCAAGCTGTGATAAATATGCATACAAGTTAAGTCAAATTGGGCAAACGCTTGTTCGCGAATTTCAGACAAAATTTGTTCGGCCATAGGCTCATATGCGGTGTATTCAATAGCCGAAACGGTTTGCTCATCAATCACATCAGCGCGCACTTGCCCGAGAAATATCTGATGCGCACCAATATTGGTTTTGCTCTGATGCTTGGCAATCGAGTCGGCAATAAAAGCGGGCGCAATAGCTCCGTCTACAAAAACCTTTTTTGGGGTAGCTGATTGAGTCATAAATTATAGAAGATGATGCAATGCCTGCGTGCCGCCCACCAAGTGTCCGACCTTGGTAAAGCCACGACTCATGAGATATTCAGCGGCCAATCGGCTTTGATTTCCGAAAGGGCAAAATAAGATTATTTTTTGGTTTTTATCTAAAGATTCAAGCCGAGATGATAATTCGTTCAACGGCCAATGCAAAACGGCACTTCCTGAAACCGCAGCTTCTTGATGGGCTTCGCGCAAATCTACCAAACAAACATCGGCTTGGTCGAGCAACCGCATAAAATGTTCCGACTCGATATTCTTGATTTCAGGCAAAGCAGCTCTGCGCAAATCAAGACCGCGCAACAAACCTTTTTGAATTTGTAACGCATTTTTTTCAAAAGCCAGTACCTCAAAACGCAAGGTCAACAAATCACACACGAGTAATTTTCCGGAATAAACAGCGCCGGCTTGCAAAATGATTTTGAGCACTTCATTGGCTTGTATGGTTCCGAGCAATTGTGGCACCGAAACAAGGGTTCCGGAAGTATCGCAATTCATTTGTTCCTCAATTTGTTCGGGCTCGGCAAACAAACATCGATAGGTTGGGCCGGCCTGATAATTAAACACCGAAAGCTGTCCTTGCCAAGCGTGTACCGAGGCATACACCATCGGAACATTAAGCGCCAAGGCTACATCATTGATCAAATATCGCGCGCGGATAGAATCGGTGCAATCCACCAAAACACCATAACCCAAAGCCTGCGTAAATGCATTGCCTTCTGAGAAATAATCGGTAAAAACCTCGGTTGAAATTTCCGGATTTTGATTTTTAATCCAACGCTGAGCCACGGATACTTTTTTCTGTCCACAATCTTCAGCTGTGTAGATAAGTTGCCGATGCAAATTGCTCATCGACACCACATCGCCATCAGCCAAACCCAAATGTCCGACTCCGGCAGCGGTTAATTGTTGCAAAACGGCCACACCCAATCCGCCCGCGCCTATAACCAATACACGCGCCGAAGCCAATTTCTGCTGGCCTTGAGCGCCTATTTCGGGCAAAGCGATTTGTCGTGCGTAGCGTTCCATAATATTTATCCGCCGGCAAAAGGTGGCAACAAAGCAATTTCAGAAGTAGCATCAATCGGTGTGTTTTCTGAGGCTATTTTTTGGTTGACCGCCAGGTTAAAATAAACCGAAGATAATGGAGGATATTTTTCGAACAAAGCAGCTTTAAGTTCGGCAACTGTGGCAACTGTGGCAACTGTAGCCAGCGTGAACGATTCTTGCTGGCAACCGATCAATTCTGCAATCAATCCAAAATATTGAAGTTTAATCGTCATTTTAAACCGTATATAATTTAAAAACCGCGATGCCCAAAACCAAAGCCAGTACATAACGCAAAGTTACGGTGTTGAATTTTCGGCTGCCGTAATAACCGCCCAAAACACCACCCAAAGCCACTACCAGAGCGACCATCCAGGATGTGGCCGGAAGCACATCGCCTTTTGAAACGAGTCCGAACAAACCCGAGAGCGAATTAACCAAAATAAACAAGGCCGAAACCGCTGCGGTTTGCTTCATTTGTGCCCAACCGAGCAACAGCAAAACCGGACTCAGTATGATTCCGCCGCCAATGCCTATCAGACCTGAAATGAATCCGATGAGGGCGCCAATGAGCCATGCGCTGGGCAAATGAACGGGCTTGATTTGTTCGGGAGATTTCCCCAGAAAACCCAGCAATCGCAATACAGCCACCAGCAAAACCGAACCTAAAATAATTTTGTACACCTGCGCCTCAACGGTGAGCAATCCGCCCAAAAAAGAGCACGGAATCGAAGTAATCGCAAACGGCCAAAACAAAGACCATTCAAATTTTTTCTCTCGATAATAAAAGTAAAACGAAATACCCGAAACCAGAATATTGAGCACCAGCGCGGTGGGTTTCATGAGCGATACCGGAAAGGCAAACAAACTCATCAAAGCCAAATAACCACTGGCTCCGCCGTGCCCGACACTCGCATACAAAAAAGCCACTACCGGCAAAAGCATGAGTAATAAAGGCGATTGAAACAAGTCAAAAACAGGCATCGTTTAGAGATTTACAACCCACAAATATAACGACAATTAAGCTTGTGGCAGCGTGTAAAGTGCAACTTTATCGCCCGATTGCAAGGCATATTTTCCGGCAGCAACATACACCAAACAATTAGCCGTCACAAACGAATCAAGCATAGCCGAATCTTGATGCGGCAAAATATGCACTTGCTCACTAATAATGCACGCTTTTAAAAATTGATCGCGCACATTGTTCACCTGATAATCATGAGCCAAAGGCAGATAAAATTCAGATTTAAAGCTGGTTGAAAAACCAGAAACTTGCTGTAAAGCGGGCAAAACATATAAATAAAAACACGTCAAACTCGCCGCAGGATTTCCAGGTAAAGCCCAAACCAGTTGATGATTCTTACGCCCGAACCACAAAGGTTTTCCGGGTTTTTGATTGACTTTATAGAACAGGTTTTCGACCTTCAATTGAGTTAATGCCTTCCCGACAAAATCGTAATCGCCTACAGAAATACCGCCCGAAATAAGCACAAAATCATTTTCACCGAGTGCTTTTTGCAAGGTTTGCTCGGTAGCTTGTAAATCGTCTAGGGTTTGATAATGTTTGATTTGTATAAAATGGGCTTGGCGCAAAGCCGATTCGAGCATGATGGAATTGCTGTTGTACACTCTTCCGGCCGTTAAGGGTTCGCCGGGCGCAAGCAATTCATTGCCATTGACGACGATTCCAATGCTGGGCTTTTTAAAAACCGAAATTTCAGCGATGCCCAATCCGGCCAAAAAACCAAGGGCAGCGGCGCTCAGAAAAGTGCCTTGAGCCAAAGCCAAATCGCCTTGTTTGATTTGTGCTCCGGCATGGCGAATGTTGCTTCCGATTGGTATCGTTTCAGATAATATCAGCTGATTTTGAAATACTTCAACTTTTTCGATGGGAATGACTGCTTGCGCCGAACTCGGAACCGAAGCTCCGGTAAATATTTTAACGGCTTGACCGGGTTTTAAGTTGATGAGCGTTGCATCGCCTGCTTTGATTTCACCGATGATTTCATAGGCCAATGAATCGTGCAAAGCCAAAGCATAACCGTCCATGGTGGCTTGGTCAAAGGGCGGAAGTGAAATCGGCGCGAATATATCTTGGGCCAAAACATGTTGCAACGATGCTGGCAAAGATTGCTTTGTCACCACCGGATCGGGCAACGCATTTTGTACTAAATCAAAAGCTTCGGCCACTGAAATCATAAGCTCGGTTTGTTTTTTACAGCAATGAGTTCGGCCGCTACGCTGATGGCAATTTCCGGTGCGGTTTCGCTTTTGATATCTAGACCTATCGGAGCACGCAATTGGACCCATTGCTCATGGGTAAAACCTTCAGCAAGCAAATCGTTTTTTAAAGTTTCGATTTTTTCGCGGCTGCCCATCATGCCTATATAACGATAGTGTTTGCCAAGCAATCTGCGGATAATGACTCCGTCGGTTCTGTAACCAAAAGACATAATCACCACATAAACCGCATTGCCCTGGGGAATATATTGCTCGATGTGTTCAAATTCAACCGTGGCTTTGTGGTGAGCAAACGCATTGGCTTGCATGGTATTGAGGTTTTCGCGGTGGTCTAAAATATGAATTTCAAAATCAAGTCGCGACAACACTTCGCTCAAAGCCAACCCCACGTGGCCACCACCAATAATATAAACTTGTGCTTGCTTTTGTAGCTCTTCTTGATACAACCACAAAGCTGATGCAGGTTTTTGGAGTGAAATGCCTTCTGAGCTAAAATACAAAGTAGAATTTACCTCCATAACGAGTCTGTCAAAAAGTGATTCGTACGCTGATGATACATCAAAAAAAGCAATGGTTTGCCTCCCGGAACAAATCATACCTGACTGATTCTGGGAAGCTGCTTTATCGTGGATTTGCAGTTTGATAAAAGGCGTAAAAGCATCCCCCAAAAGCAAAGTCCGCGCATATTCAACCAGTTTGTGTTCCATGATGCCGCCGCCAATTGTACCCAAAAGAGCCTCGGCAGTCACCACCATTTTAAAACCTTTTCTACCCGGGCTGCTGCCTTCATGCTCGGTTACTATCATCAGCACACAGCGTTTTTTTTGCTGCAGCAAATGATGAACAGTAGTAATCAAAGAAGCCATAAACTGCGGTTTATCGGTACAAATCAGTTAAGATTTTCTCGGGTGTATAGGGTGCATCCACCGCTAAATCAGCCTTTGGATTAAACGCACGTACAGCATCGCGCAACGCAAAATAAGCGCCGATTCCGTACATGAGTGGCGGCTCTCCCACGGCTTTTGATTTTTTAATCGCGAGTTCGTGGCCTTCGGTTTCTAAATGCGCCACCTCTATATGTTTGGGCACCGAGTAAATATCCGGAACTTTATAGGTGGATAAGGCGTTAGACAGGAGTCGGCCTTCTTTATTGTATACGATTTCTTCGAGCGTCATCCAACCAATACCTTGCACCAATCCGCCTTCGATTTGCCCGTTATCGATGTCATGGTTCATACTTTTTCCGAAGTCATGCACCAATTGCACCGAATCAAATTCATAGGTTCCGCGCAAACAATCAACGGTTACCTCAAAAAGAGCCGTTCCATAAACATGATACGCAAACGGATGTCCTTTTTCTTTGGTTTTGTCGTAATGAATGGTGGGTGTGGCATAATGCGCATTTTCAGACAAGGCCACACGTTGGGTAAACGCTTTGAGTACCAAATCTGTCCAAGTCATGCCGGTGGCTTTTCCTTCGGCCATGACTTGTTGTGATGCCAAGGTAATTTCACCATTAAAATCTTGGCTGGCCACCGCTTTGAGTCGTTGGGCCAGCGCGTTGCAAGCGAGCTCCAAAGCTTTCCCGTTTAGGTCAGCTCCGGCGCTGGCAGCGGTAGGCGAAGTATTGGCCACACGCAATGTATTGGTTGATTCTATGCGAATCAGCGACGGCGCTATACCAAAAATTTCAGCGGCAATCTGCACCATTTTGGTGTTGACGCCCTGCCCCATTTCAACCGCGCCGGTACTGATGACCACACTGCTGTCGTGGTAAATATGCACCAAAGCACGCGCGTGGTTCATCATGGTATTGGTAAATGAAATCCCGAAACAAATAGGTTGTACCGCCAGGCCTTTTTTGTAGCGATGGTTGTTTTGATTGAACGCGTCAATGCGCTGTTTTTGCTGTTGGTAATCGTATTTTTTCATGCACGTTTCCCAGGCTTGATGGGCTTGGGTTTGCGTGAGTATTTGTCCGTAGGAGAGCTCGTCACCGTCTTGAACTAAATTTCTTTGTTGAATTTCGGCCGGGCGCACACCGAGCGTTTCTGCTGCTTTAACAATGGCTGCTTCAATAACGAATTTTCCTTGCGGACCGCCAAAACCTCTAAAGGCTGTATTGGGCGGCAAATTGGTTTTACAACTATACGCTGTAGCCAAAACGTTCGGAATATAATAGGCATTGGTGGAGTGAAAAAGCGTACGTTCCATAACGGCCGGAGATAAATCGGCGGCCGCGCCTGCATTCTGATAATGCGTTACTTGATAAGCAAGAATTTTTAAATCTTTACTCAGACCTATTTTAAAATCGGCTGAATACGGATGGCGTTTTCCGGTCATGCGCATATCATCCATCCGGTGCAAAGACATCTTGACAGGACGATTTAAAATTTGCGCTGCCATAGCCACCATCACGGCCCATGGTGTTGCTTGATCTTCTTTTCCGCCAAAACCACCGCCGAGTCGAACGGTGTCAATTTCAACTTTGTGCATCGGAATGCCCAATACCTGAGCCACCATGCGTTGAACAGCCGTTGGGCCTTGCGTAGAAGACGAAATCACAATGCTGCCGTCTTCTTTCGGACGCGCATACGCTCCTTGGGTTTCAATGTATAAATGTTCTTGACCGTTGACATCGCTTCGGCCTTCGATGATGTGATCGCACTGCGCCCATGCTTGAGCGGTATCGCCCAAACGAAAAGTACGCGGTGGAATGATGAGTTTATTTTTGGCTTGCGCCTCACGCGGATCAGTGATCACTTCAAGCAATTCATATTCAACTTGAATGAGCTTGGCCGCCCTACGACAGTTATATTCTGTATCGCCGACTATGATAGCGATGACTTGTCCTCGAAAATGTACCTCGCCTTCGGCCAAGAGTGGCTCATCGGGAATAATACCGCCAATTTGGTTGCGTCCGGGTACATCTGCGGCTGTTAAAATCGCTACAATGCCCGGAGCTTTTTGGGCTGCCGATAAATCAAGCGATTTAATTTTGGCATGCGCCACAGTAGCATCAAACGGAAGCGCGTGTAAGGTTCCGTATTGCTCGCGTAAATCGTCGAGGTAAATGGATTTTCCTTGAACGTGGTTGTGGGCGTCTATGTTGATCATATCAAATCTTGCATATTTAATTGATTCGGAAACAACGATAAAAAGTGCCCGAAGAACAATTGTCGGGCGAGTAATCGCTTGTAATCTTGTGTGCCGCGCGCATCGCTTATAGGCGAGAGTTCGGTTTGCAGCATGGCTTCGGCCGCACGGATGGTTTGAGCGCTGAGTTTTTTTCCGATGAGATAATCAGCCGTAGCCGACAAATACAAAGGAGTTGGCCCTACACCACCCATGGATATATGCGCCTCGGTGATTTGGTCGGCACTCATTTGCAAACTGATGGCCGTATTAACGCTGGCGATGTCGAGGTATTGCCGTTTGCAAACTTTATCAAAATAAAACAATCGCTGCTCCGGAAGTTCAAAACTCATTTGACTGATGATTTCTGAAGGTGATTTGTCAAGGGTTTTATAGCCGAGATAAAACGAGCGCAAAGGCAAGTTTCGGCTGGTTTGGGTTTGCGTATCGAGTAAAGTAATTTGGGCATTGAGCGCTAATAAAATAGCGGTGAAATCACCAATCGGTGAAGCATTGGCTAAGTTTCCGGCAATGGTTCCTATGTTGCGAATGGGCGTGGATGAAATCAGTTTTAAAAAACGATGCCACTGCGGAATGCGCTCGAGCAAAAACGGATGCTCCATGAGTTGCGTGACCGTGACTGAACCGCCTAAACTTACTTGATTGCCATTTACTTTGATTTGGTTGAGCTCGGGATGATGAAACAAATAATCGAGTTCAAGTCCGTGGAGCTCGTCGTGTTTTTGTACGTATAAATCGGTTCCGCCGCCTACGGGAAGTTGCCCGTTGGTTGTAACCGGCTGGCTTTGAAGAGCGGCCAATCGCTCGGGAATTTCTATGAAATAATCAGGTATAAATTTATTTTCTACCAACCAAGACAAAGGCTGTTGCGCATCTTTGTGTTGCAACTCTTGCGCAACCACTGTGGCCGCTCGCTCAATCGATTTGTATCCGGTGCAGCGACAAATATTGCCGTCAATGGCGCTGATGACGTCTTCAGCCGTGGGCGATTGACACGTTAAAGCATAACCGCTGAGTGAATTGACAAAGCCCGGCGTACAGAATCCGCATTGGGTTCCGGAGCATTGCACCATGGCTTGTTGGACTTTGTTGAGCCCGTCAGGCAAATTAACGCCCTCCACCGTTACGACGTGTTTGCCGTGAATGTTGGCCAGCGGTGTCAAACAAGAAGTGGCGCTCATATAACGGACGGTATCTGCTGCTTGAGAACCGATGAGCACCGTGCAAGCGCCGCAATCACCTTCGCGACAACCGATTTTGGTTCCGCGCAAGTTTTGTTCATAGCGGATAAAATCAAGCAAAGTAGTGGCCGGATGTACTTCGCTCTCGATGAGTTCTTGGTTGAGTAAGAATTGAATCATACTTTTAATATTCTATTTTGTCTTGGCTAGAAGCCCACAAACGGAAGGCTTCAAGCGCTTCTTCGCGCATGAATTGTTCGGTCACCAATTTGCGGTGGGCATACGGAAGTTCTAGTTCTTCATAAATGAACTGATCGTCAAAGTTGATATCTGCCGCATCTTTTTTGGTGTTGGCAAAATACATTTTATCAGGTCTGGCCCAGTAAATCGCGCCCAAACACATCGGGCAAGGTTCGCAACTGGTGTATATTTCGCAGCCGTCTAATTGAAAAGTGCCTAGTTCTTTGCAGGCATTTCGGATGGCGACTACTTCGGCATGCGCCGTTGGATCATTGGTAGAGGTGACGCCGTTGGCTCCGCGGGCGATGATTTTTCCGTCTTTGACGATGACCGCTCCGAACGGTCCGCCGTTGCCACTTGTTACATTTTCAATAGACAGGCGAATGGCTTCCTGCATAAACTCAGTTTGTTTGTCTAAACACATAAAATTTAATTTGGGGTAAATATAAAGAAAAGTTGATTTGACGGTTCATAAGATGAGTTTAGGAAGTTGAAAAAAGTTTAGAAAGTTTAGTTGAAAACCACTTAGACAATAAAGTCAGCACAGTCAATAGTGATCCCTCATGTTAGATAATGTATCTGTGAGTCGCCCGCGTGAGCGATTGCAGCTAAGTGCCGCGCACTGCGGAAAGCGCGACCCGCAGGGGCACGCCAAATGAGAATGCGGCTGCGCCTTTGGACCGCTGCGCTGTTAGACAAAAGAGAATTTGAAAATGAGACAATTTGGAAATTTGGAAATGAAATGATTCGTATAACAGAATGCTTCGACTAAACTTCCTAAACTTTTTAAACTTATTCAACCCCAAAAATTGTCGAACATATTCTACAAAAACTAAAAAAATGTATTACGGATTTATCAATTGGTTCGTGTATTTTTGTCGTAAGATTATCCTGAAAATTATTGGATAATGATGCCCACCATCTACCCTTCTGCTGATTGCTGAAAATCAAACAGATTGTTATTGAAATCATTTTTTACCAGACCACTTGAATTTCGTCACCGAAAAGTGGTTCATTATATTTTACTGGCGTGTATGCTACTGTTGCAGTTGTTGGCTGTGGTGGTTTGGTATCAGGAAACTTATGGCGCTAAGAAAACCCAAAATGCTTTGGAACATTGGTCAAAAGTAAGCCATGTGAATGGTTGGGCAGACCAATTAACTACTGCTTTGCTCCATGCGCAAATGTATTTCCAAGAGTACATGGAACACGGCCAATCACAAGCGCTCAAAAATTACCAACAATCATTGCAGTGGGCAGCTCTGGCCAGTGACAGTCTCAAATTGACGGGGCAAAAACTCGATGACTTTTCACAGATAGTAGATCATCAAAAAAAAGTAAAAGCCGGGATTGATGCACTGAAGAAACAAATTAACCAACAAATTGCCTGGGAAAGTTCAACTTCTAATCACACGGGTTCGGCACCACCACAATTGACTGCATTGAGTTATAAAAAAGTGCTGGACAGCATTAAAACCAATACGGTGATTACGGTAGACAAAATGAATCGCAAAGGTTTGTTGGCAAGACTCGCTGCTGCTTTTTCAGGTAAAATGCAAGTGCAAAAAGAGCAGCTCAAAACGGTCATCACAATAAAATACAAAGACAAAGTGGTTACCGGAACCATTGAAGATTTGCTTAAAAGCATCATTGAACAAAGCAATCAATACTACCGTAAAGAATTTAGCAAACTGCGCACATCTATGCAGCAATTACACAGCAAAGATGCACAACTGGCAAAATTCAATGCAAAATTGTTGTGGCAAAGTCAGCAGTTTTTACCGGCTTATTCAAAGGCGTTAAAACTTTTGAAAGAAGAAACTGAAAGCGAATTCAAATTGCGTAACAAAACCGGAAAAGTGGTGCGCAGTGTGGCACTGGTGCTGATTATTTTGCTCATGCTCGTGATTTCGGCCATATTGTTTGGCTACACGCGACTGACTTATGCATATGAAGCGCGTTTGCAAGAAGCCCAAGAAAAAATCAAGCAAAACCTCAAGTTCAAAGACCGAATGATGGGCATGATTAGTCATGAAATTAGATCGCCACTGAGTTTGCTGGCACTGTACAGCCGTAAAATTAAAAACACAACCACTGAACCCGAAGTAAAGGCCACTTTTGAATCAATTGATTTTACCACGCAATCGCTGTTGTTGTTGTCACACCAATTGCTGGCTTATTCGCAAGAAGATGCGCAAAATTTGCAGTTGAAGAATCAGAATTTTATGCTCAAAGCCGAAGTTTCGCGCATGTTACTAGCCTTGACTGATTTGGCGCAAAGCAATGCAAACCATTTGAGTTCCCGCATTGATATTGATGAACATATAGAAGTTTGTGCCGATGTGGCGCGGATTCATCAGTTGTTTTATAATATTGTCGGGAACGCCAATAAGTTTACGCGCAACGGAACCATTGAAGTTGTGGTGATGGCCGGCGAGATATCAGAATATGAAATCAACTTGCAAGCAGTAGTGCGCGATGATGGGCCGGGTATCAATGCAGACGATATTCAGCATATTTTTGAGCCTTATTACCAAGGAAGCGCCTCTGGACAAACCATGAACAATGGTGTTGGTTTGGGATTGAATTTATGCAAAGAAATTGCAGAATTATTTGACGGTGAAATTCAGGTTGAAAGTGCGCAAGATACCGGAACCGTCGTTAGTTTTAGAATTATTTTGAGTCAGGCTTAATACCGAATTGTTTCATTCATTCATTAAATTATTCGCTCATGACAACCGCACAAAAAAACAAACCAAGACGTTATACTTTTTTAATTGCCGATGACCATATGGTGGTGCGTCAAGGCGTTGCGATGGTGCTCAAAGATTTGTTTTTTAATGCCGATATTCATCAGGCTGGTTCAATTAAAGAAACTCTAAAAGCCGTTCATGAACACAAATTTGATTTATTGATTTTGGATATTCACTTTCCGGATAGTCACAGTTTGAATCTAATTGGCGAACTCAAAGAATTGCAACCTCAGTTAAAAATTTTGGTATTCTCAGCCTATGATGAAAACCTGTATGCGCTGCGCTACCTCAATGCCGGAGCTTCGGGCTATTTGAACAAAGCTTGTAGTGAAGATGAGATGAAACAAGCTTTACAAAGTATGGTGGTTTCAGGCAAATACATTACCCAAAACATCAAAGACAAAATTCTCGACTCATATATATCTAAAAAACCGCTCAATCCGCTCGAGCAATTGTCTGATCGCGAAATTGAAGTAGCGCGTTTGCTCATTAAAGGCTTTGGCAATATGGAAATTTCAGAATCGTTGGGCATTAAAAAATCAACTGTGAGTACATTTAAAAACCGCATTTTTGAGAAATTGACCATCAACAACTTGGCTGATTTGATCGATATGTTTCAGTTGTATCAGTAATCTTTGTAAAGCATTGTAAATACTGACTTTTAAAATTTTATTGTAGAAATCATTCTACAAAATTTGACTTTGAATTCTACAAAATTCGCCGCAAGATTGACCTAGTTTTGTCTTGGTAATCAGCCATAATAATTAAAGATTGGGTTTGGTTTAAGTTAAAGTGTGGCACCTAAAAATCCTATGAGTTTGCCCAACCCATATAAGTGAATTTATGGGTTTTTAGGGAAAACACAACTGCCGAACCTGCTTTATAATGGCCCATTGCTGCTTTTGTTTTACTCGTGTTGATTGACAATTTGGGCTTGCATTTAGGATATGACCTGGCAAAATAAATTTTGTTTGATCGTAATCATCATTTCGTTTAGAGGGTTTAACGAGGGAAATGTTTGACCAAATGCAAACTGCCCATTTTGTTGATCACAATTTTAGGGACTAGATATCATTTATGATGAATCATATTAATCAACTCATTGAGCTTAACCTACGCTTTTTATATGAACACCCGCATCAGCAAGCGGAACTTAAAGACTTTGCGCTTTTTGGAAAACTTTCGCTGGCTGATGCTCAGGTGCTCGCAGAGATTATGGAGCTCAAAAATTTGATAGAACGAAACGCAGATCAAAAATATCAACTTAACCAACGCGGAATAGACATTTGTGAACAAGGCGGTTGGATGAACCACTTGAAAGAGAATCGCGACAAAACCCCAACCGTTTCTTTAAAAAAAACACCTCAAGACAAAACCCCAACACTGACTAAATTATACCGAAAACTGAGCCAAGTGCTGAGTAGAAGTTGATTTTGGCGCTGAGAGATTTTTGATTTTTTTGATTCCTGCAACCCAAAACGCACAACACATAAGATTTCCTTATCTTCGTTCAAAAGGTATATCTTAACCCTAATGAATCATTCTAAATTACTCATCCGACAAGCCATTCCAGACGATGCGTTTGCTTTGAGCGAATTGATTTGTCAAAATGCTCAATTACTGCTTCAACCTCATTACAGCGAGCTTCAACTGGAGATTTTTTTGCGCTATTATTCGGCCGAAGCCATGCTGAAAAAGTTGTCAAAACAAACTATTTTTTGTGCTGAAAACAACGGAAAAATTATAGGAACCATAGCGCTTGAAGATGATTTTGTCATAGGCTTTTACACCCGAATAGATCAAATTGGACAAGGCATTGGAACTCAACTTTTGGAATATTTAGAAAATTACGCGAAAGCACAAGGCATTCAAAAACTAGAACTTTCAGCTTCCCCCATAGGCGTGTCATTTTACCGCAACCGAGGTTGGTGCAAAGTGAAAGATATGGTCATTGCATATTTGGGGGTGGATTTTGAAGAAACACTCATGCAAAAAAAACTATAATAGCATTTTTAATAGATTGTTATTACTTTAGAGCGCTTAAAGGTTTAGTCAGAAATAAACGTCTTTTTTTTATAAAAACAACCTAGAATTGCATCGTTACAACTCTAAATAAAAACAGACCAACCGGCAATTATATGCTTTTTAACTCACTTTCATTTGCCGTTTTTCTTCCGATTGTGTTTGCATTATATTGGTTTGCAACCAACACCCATCTCAAACGACAAAATATATTGCTGCTGGTAGCAAGCTATTTTTTTTATGCTTGTTGGAACTGGCATTTTTTATTTTTACTGCTAAGCTCAACGCTCTTGGATTTTTACACGGGAATAAAAATGCAAGAAACCCAAAATTTAAAAACCAAAAAAGCATGGTTCTGGATAAGTGTTGGTGTGAATCTGGGTTTTTTAGGCATTTTTAAATATTATAACTTTTTTGCAGCTTCATGGGCGCAGTTCATGGCCGGTTTTGGCTGGAAAATTCACCCAATCATGCTGCAAGTTGTGTTGCCGGTCGGAATTTCGTTTTATACCTTTCACGGCCTTTCTTATGTAATTGATATATACAAAAACCGAATTCAAGCTGAACGAAATTTTGTCAATTATGCCGTATTTGTGAGTTTTTTTCCGCTGTTGGTGGCCGGACCAATTGAACGGGCAACACACCTGCTTCCGCAAATCAAAAAACAACGTGTTTTTAATGCAGCAATGGCTTCAGACGGTTTGCGGCAAATTTTGTGGGGCTTGTTTAAAAAAATGGTAATTGCCGATAATTGTGCCGCAATGGCTGATTTGATTTTTGATCATTCAGCGCAGTATTCCGGAAGCACTTTGGTTTTGGGTGCTTTGCTATTTAGCTTTCAGATCTACGGTGATTTTTCTGGTTATTCAGACATTGCTTTAGGAACGGCGCGTTTATTTGGCATTGATTTGTTGCGCAATTTTGCCTTTCCGTATTTTTCGCGTGACATAGCCGAATTCTGGCGCAGATGGCATATTTCGCTTTCAAGCTGGTTTCGAGATTACTTGTATATCCCGTTGGGCGGAAGTAACGGATCTGTTTGGTTAAAAGTAAGAAACACTTTTATTATTTTCTTGGTAAGTGGGTTTTGGCACGGCGCCAATTGGACATTTATTGTTTGGGGATTGCTCAATGCTTTGTATTTTTTACCGCTGATGCTGACGCGCAAAAATCGCCAAAATATGCAAATAGTTGCGCTCGGAAAAACTTTCCCGAGTTTGCGCGAATTTTTATCAATATTGTTGACTTTTAGCTTAACCGTTTTGGCTTGGATTTTCTTCAGAGCTCAAAATTTATCTCATGCATGGCAATACGTGAGCGGAATTTTTTCAAATTCATTGTGGTCAGTTCCAAGGTTTGAAGGCATGAAAAATACGGGGCTATTGCTCTTGCTCTTGTTGGTTTTTATTTGGATTGAATGGATGGGACGCGCAGAACAATACGCTATTGAAAAAATAGGGCTCAATTGGAAACGCCCAATTCGGTATGCTTTCTATTATTTAATTATTGTGGTGATTTGGTGGTGGGGCGGAAAAGAACAACAATTCATTTACTTTCAGTTTTAACATGCGGGAATTTTTAAAAAAAATAATTTGTTTTTCATGGATTGGCGGTGTTTTTCTGGGGGTAACTTTGGTTTTATATATCTGCGATGATCCTTTCAAAGTTATTCGACCAAAGGCGCAACTCATCAATAGTAAAGACCGCATCAGAATATCACTTAACCGAGAATTTGTCAGTGTTCAAACACTAATTAACAACCGCAAAAGAATTCACTACAACGCTTTTATTCTAGGCAATTCACGTTCTATTTTTTATGAGGTTGATTCTTGGAAGCAGCATTTAGACACAACTGCGGTGGGATATCATTTAGACGCATCAGACGAATCGTTGTGGGGTATTAACCACAAAATAAATTTTCTGGACCGCAAAGGCTACAAAATAGATTATTTATTGATTGTTTTGGACCATGATATACTGAGCAAAGACAAACCCAATACCGGACATTTGTTCGTGCCTTACCCCGAATTATCAGAAAAACCCAACTGGTTTGAATTTCATAAGAGTTTTCTGTTTGCATTTTTAAATCCGAAGTTTCTTGGGTCATATATTGATTTAAAATTAACCCATCGGTTGAAGCCAAATATGCTTGAAGAACATCTTTTTGAAAACAACCCAATTACCTATAATTCAATCAGCAACGAAATCAGATTAGATTATTTTGAAAGTTTGATACGCCAACAAAAATACTATACAACCCAGCGGCGCAAGGTTTTTTATGCGCGTGAGGCATCAAAATCAATTGAATCTCAAAAATTAATCAGCGCCGAACAAAAAAAGCAACTTCAAAACATAGCACGCATAGTGCACAAACACCACACCCATCTCAAAATCATCATCAGTCCGCTCTACGACCAAATTAAATGCAACCAAAGTGATTTAGCCTATCTGAAAAATGTTTTTAAAAAAGAAAATGTTTTTGATTTTTCAGGCAGCAATTACATCACAAACAATTACATGAATTATTATGAAAATTCACATTACCGGCCCGGTGTGTCCAGCCATTTAATGGATGTGGTTTATCAGAATCATCCTTGATTTGGTCAATTATCAATTTTTTTTGCAGATTTTTTTTGAATTCCATAAATGTAAATAAAGTAAAAACTAATCTGTAAGCGATACATTCACTACATTTGAAAACCACATAAACGGCTGAAAAACCAACAAAACAAACACAGGCCTATGAAAAAATTATTACTTCTTTTGGTATTTGCCTTCAACTTTTCAGCCTACTGCCAATGGATTCCACAACAATCAGGCGTAACAACAGCGCTCAATGATGTGTATTGTATTTCTGAAAACTCAGTGGTAGTGGTAGGTGATTTTGGCGTTATTCTTAAAACCACTGATGGCGGAGAACATTGGATATCTAAAAGTTCACCTACAACAGAACATATTGTCAAAGTTCAGTTTGTAAATGCCTATGTTGGATTTGCTGTAACTTCAGCCGGAACGGTTTTAAAAACGACCGATGCTGGAGAAACATGGAGTTCAACTACAGCCTTTAATGCAAGCTACTATACAAGTCTTTCTTGTGTAAATCAAAATACTCTTTTTATCGCTAAAGATGAATTAAAAAAATCAACTGATGGTGGTCAAACTTTTACCACTATCATTGCTCCTGCTAACATTTTTTTGATACAGTTTTTAAATGAACAAACGGGTTATATTTCATGTGAAAGTGGTTTTTACAAAACCATTGATGGCGGAAATAGTTGGACAAGCATGAGCAATTTTCATCCTGATTCGTTCTTTTTTATCGATGAAAATATTGGTTTTCTGGCTTCCCAATCTGGGTATTCAAAAACCACTGATGGGGGTCAAAATTTTACAGAATTATCATTTGATATGTTGGGCTATCATGGGCAAGTATCTGATGTTTTTGCAACAAATCAAAATACCGTTTGGGATACTAGCTTGATAATGTTGTTGTGCTGGTGTCCGGACTATAGTTGCATTTCTAAACTAGATTTGAATCAAAATGCAGAAAAACCATATTCGAGCAATTGTGAAGATTTTTTGAATGAGTATGAAAAATACAATGCCATTCATTTTGCCAACGAAACCACCGGATATGTAGTGGGATATGTGATGCCGCCCATGAATACATTTCCGCCAGTGGGCACTATTTATAAAAATTCAACCGGAACTATGCCTTCAATGGGTGTTGAAGAGAACAGAAAAGAAGCTTTTAAAATCTACCCGAACCCGGCGCAAGACAATATCCATGTATCATTTGCAGAAAACAGTAAAAGTGCTGTACAAATTGAAATTGTTGATAGTTTGGGGCAAATTGTATACAGTCAAGAATACCCGACTTCTAATTTAGTTAGCATTGACACAAAAAATTTCGCCAAGGGAATTTATTTTTTGACTGTTGACCAAAATCAAAACAAACAAACTCAAAAAATTGTTATTTATTAATATTTATCAAAGATTTCTAGGATTATTGACCGCTTTTTTGTTGCTTAATTGTACGCAAAAAGAAAACTTCAATATTGCTTGGACGCGGGAACAAGCGCCCGAACATTTCAATGCCAAATTTGAAACCACCCAAGGCGATTTTGAAATTGAAGTGACCCGAAAATTATCGCCCAAAGCCGCCGATCGTTTTTATCAATTGGTGAAACATCATTATTTTGACGAGGGCATTTTTTATCGAGTTGTTCCCGGATTTGTGGCTCAATTTGGCAATACTGATGCTGCTTTGATGCAATCATGGCGCGCTGTGAAAATTCCGGATGAGCCGGTGATTTTAGGCAATGAAAAAGGCTCTGTTAGTTTTGCACGCTCCGGCAAAGAGACCCGTGATTTAGAACTTTTTATCAATCTAAACAACAACACGGTTTTAGATACATTGCGGTTTGAAGGCGTACAAGGTTTTCCGGCATTCGGACGCGTGATCAGCGGAATGGATGTGGTAGAAAAACTTTATTCAGGTTATGCCGAAAGCACCATGGATGACCCAAATATGTACACCAACCCAGCTGCTTTCTATCAAAAATATCCCAAACTTGACTTGATTAAAAAAACTCATTTAATTGATTAGATCACACAACTTGTACTTCAAAAAACAAACTAAAATCATGCATTTATCATAGATGCATTTTGATTAAAATTTAATTGCCGGGTTGTTATTATTTGTATAAATTGCCGCTGTTTTAAAAATACTTCAAAAACAAGGCTGTATTTTTAAGAATAGAACAATTTATCAATACGTAACTAACTAAATCATAAAAAATAATGAAACCCGAAAGTTTAATGATGTCGCATGGTTTTAAACCGGAACTCTCTGAAGGCGCCATCAAATGCCCTATTTTCATGACTTCTACCTTTGTGTTCAAAAATGCCGAAGAAGGCAAAGCGTTTTTTGAACTCGCTTATGGCAAAAGAGCCAAAAATGAAGGTGAAGAAATGGGCTTAATTTACAGCCGCATCAACAACCCTGATTTAGAAATTCTTGAAGACCGCTTGTGTTTGTGGGACCAAGCCGAAGATTGCGCCGTTTTTGAAAGCGGTATGGCAGCCATCACCACCGTACTTCTAGAATTCTTAAAACCCGGTGATGTGGTTTTGTTCAGTAGTCCGGTATATGGCGGAACGGATCATTTCATCAAGAAAATTCTCCCTAAATTCAATATTCACTACTTAGAATTTACCGTGGGGCAAAGCCAAGAAGAAATCATTGAGTTGGTCAACAACAGCGGCATGGCCGATAAACTCGCTTTGGTGTATATTGAAACACCGGCCAATCCAACCAATGATTTAATTGATATTGAAGCGACCAAAGAAATTGCCAAACATTTTTCAACTTCTGAAAAAGAAGTTTATTTGGCCGTTGACAACACATACCTCGGGCCGGTTTGGCAACATCCGCTCAAACACGGAGCCGATTTGGTTTTGTATTCAGCCACCAAATATATTGGCGGACACAGCGATGTGATTGCGGGCGCTTGTTTGGGGAATGCATCTTTGATGGGACGCGTAAAAGGCATGCGTACTTTTCTCGGAAACATGGCCAGCCCACACACCGGTTGGTTGCTCTTGCGCAGTTTAGAGACACTCAAAGTGCGTATGGATATGCAAGCTTTAAATGCTGATAAAGTAGCCGAAATGCTCAATACGCACCCAAAAGTTGAGAAAGTGTATTATCTCGGAAATTTTAAACCCGGCGATAAACAATATGAAATCAAACAAAAACAATGTGCCACCAACGGCGGAATGATTTCTTTTGATATTAAAGGTGGTGAGCAAGAAGCTTTTAAATTTCTCAATGCATTAAAACTGATTAAACTTGCCGTGAGTTTGGGAAGTACCGAAAGTTTGGCCGAACATCCGGCCACGATGACGCATTGCGATGTAGATGATGCTGACAAAGCTAAATTCTCGATTACTGAAAAAATGATTCGTCTATCGATTGGTGTTGAAAATTATCAAGACATCATCAACGACATCCAACAAGCGCTTGAGGTTATTTAACTCGCATAAACTTTTATAAATTTGATGCTCTGCTGAAGTAAATTTCTTTGGCAGAGCATTTTTTTATGAATATGACACTACAGCAAACAAAGTTTTTAGAAGTTTTACAGCTGAGATTTGCGCAAAATCCCAACAGACATCAGGGTATTGATTGGTCTGAGGTTGAGCAAAAACTAATGAATTCCCCCGAAAAATTAGCTTCCGTTTTTGAAATGGAAACCAGCGGTGGCGAACCTGATTTGGTTTGTTTTGAGCAACAATGGTTTTATGTGGATTGTGCCGCTGAAAGCCCAATCGGACGGAGAAGTTTGTGTTTTGACAAAGCAGCTTGGGACGAGCGCAAAGAACACAAACCTTCAGGAAGCGCTGTAGAAATGGCCCATAAAATGGGCATCGAATTGCTCTCTGAACAACAATACCGAAGTTTGCAATCACTCGGAAAATTTGATTTAAAAACCTCGAGTTGGATCCAAACACCCATGAATATTCGTCAATTGGGCGGTGCTCTTTTTTGCGACCGAAGATACGATACCGTTTTTGTGTATCACAACGGTGCCTCGTCTTATTATGCAGCACGCGGATTCCGGGGTTGCCTTAAAATATGAGCTGCCATGAATCGGAAAGACTTTTTAAAAATAATGGGCTTTTTGCCCTTACAAGCAGCTGCTATGAAACTCAATACCTTACACCAAATATCAGAGCATTTAACGCCCACAGAGCGCATGCCCATTTTGTTTTTGGGACACGGAAACCCCATGAACGCCATTGAAGACAATAGTTTTACCCGCGGTTTTCAGAGCATGTCCAAAACTTTACCCAAGCCTAGAGCTATTTTGTGTATCTCGGCACATTGGGAAACCCAAGGCACTTTTATTACCGCTATGGAAAAGCCCAAGACCATTCACGATTTTGGCGGATTTCCCAAAGCGCTTTTTGATGTGCAATATCCGGCGCCGGGCAGCCCTTGGTTGGCCCAAGAAACCCATGATTTGGTGCAATCAACAAGTGTAACACCCACTTTGGATTGGGGCTTGGACCACGGATGTTGGACGGTGGTTAAATTTTTATTCCCAAAGGCCGATATTCCGGTGGTGCAAATGAGCATTGATTACAGCCAAGGCGGCGCTTATCATTATGAATTGGGCAAACAGCTTGCAGCGCTCAGACGCAAAGGGGTTTTGATTGTGGGCAGCGGAAACACCGTGCACAACTTGAGTATGGTGGCTTGGGACAAAATAAACGTGCCCGGATATGCCTTTGATTGGGCCACAACGGCCAACGAAAAAATGAAAAATTATATCTTAGACGGAAATCACAAACCGCTGATTGACTATAGAAAACAAGGGCGTGCGTTTGATTTGTCGATTCCGACGCCGGAGCATTATTTGCCGCTTTTGTACATTTTGGGCTTACAAGAAAAAGACGAAAAAGCCACTATTTTTAACGATGCATTGTTGGCGGGTTCGCTTAATATGATGTCGGTGAAAATTGATAAAGCGTAAAAAAGTTTAGAAAGTTTATGAAGTTGAGTTGAAAGATTTTTGTAACTGACAACCATGAACTGTTGGCCTATTGTTTTGCGAAAGGTTTCTGTGTGCGCTCGCGTGAGCGGTTGGAGCTCAGTGCCGTGCACTGCGGAAAACGCGACCCGCAGGGGCACGCCCAAATGATTAACGATTGTTGATTGTTGATTTTTGATTGTTGATTTTTGATTGTTGAAGTAAAGATATCAGTAGCTGACAACTATAAACTGTCAACTTTTGGTAAAGTTTTGTCTATCATTTTCAATCGTAAAATAAAAAGTCTATTTTTATGGTTCTTAATCAACGGCCATGATTGAAATTGTAAGAACAGATGCCTCAAATCCGGATTTTTTAAAACTGGTGCGTTCACTAGATATTGAATTGCAATTGCGCGATGGTGCAGAACACGAATTCTTTGCGCAATTTAACGGACTTGAAGGCGTGAAATATGCAGTTGTGGCCTACCTTGACGGGAAAGCTGTAGGCTGTGGTGCCATCAAAGCCTATGATGAACACACCATGGAAATCAAACGAATGTTTGTTGCTGACCACGCACGTGGAAAAGGTATTGCTTCACTGATTTTAAAGAACTTAGAAGCTTGGACCCAAGAACTGAACTACCAAAAGTGCATTCTTGAAACCGGACTCAAAATGCCAGAAGCCATTGCCTTGTATACCAAAAATCACTATGAAGTCATTCCGAATTTTGGTCAATACGCAGGAGTAGATAGCAGTGTGTGTTTTCTGAAAAAAATCTAACCACAAATTGTAACATCAAACATCTGTCACAGACTAAAGCGGCATTGTTTATATGCTGGCTTTTATATTACTGCGGCCCAATCAAAAATATGCTCATGAGAAAAATCTTTACGGTTGTTTTATTCCTTTGTTTTTTTAGTCTTTTAGCCCAAAATCAAACCGTTAGCGGATCGGTGCAACCCGCGCAAGCCAATTACAACGTACTGATTTATCCAACCGGAAAAGGCAGCTTTTTAAAAGCCGCATTGACCGATGCCAACGGAAAATACATTTTTACTCAAATTCCTGCGGGTGATTATCTTCTTAAGATTGAAGCACCGGGTTTCTTAGAGTATCAATCTGCTCCATTTAAAGTGATCAACCAATCGGTTGTTTTACCAGCTGCTGTTTTGATAGAAAAAGTAAATCAACTCAGCGAAATTACCGTAAAAGCCAAAAAACCCATGATTCAGGTTTTGGCCGACAAAACAGTTTTTAATGTGCAAAATACCATCAATGCTACGGGCACTTCGGGGTTTGAATTGCTCAGAAAAGCCCCGGGTGTGGTCATTGACAACAACGACAATTTGATTGTTGAAGGAAAATCAGGGGTTTTGATTTATATAGACGGAAAGCAGTCGTATTTAACCGGAACCGACTTGACCAATTTCTTAAAAACAATTCAAGCCAGTGACATTGACAATATTGAAATCATCACACAACCTTCATCAAAATACGATGCGGCCGGAAACGCTGGTATCATCAACATCAAACTCAAAAAAAACAAAAACTTCGGCACCAACGGCAGCGTTTCAAGCGGAACGAACGTTGGTCGTTATCAGACTTCAATCAACTCATTATCACTCAACAACCGCAATAAGAAAAACAATCTCTACGGAAATTACAGCAACCGATTTGGCGCCAACAAAGATTTCATAAACATCTACCGCGAACAAAGCAATATGATTTTTGATTCGCGTTCAAGAACCAAAAACACGGTCAATGCCAACAACCTCAAAATAGGTTATGATTATTATGCCAATGCCAAAAATACTTTTGGGGTGATGCTGAGTGGCAACTTCAACAACAGTTTTAGCAACGCCCGCACCAGAACCCCCATCAGACCTACCAATACAACTGTTTACGACAGTATTTTAGTGGCACAAAATAACGATCATCACCGAACGTATAATTTGTATTCAAATGTCAATTATAAGTATGCCGACACTTCCGGGGTGAGTTTGAATATTGATGTAGACTTCGGGAAATACGGAAGCAAAAAACAAGTAGATCAGCCCAATACCTATTTGGCCAACGACGAGCAAACGGTATTGAATCAGAACGTAAGCTATCAAAATACGCCTACTGATATTGATATTGCTACTTTTAAAACAGATTATGAGCAGAGATTCTGGAAGGGTGTGCTGAGTTTAGGAATGAAAACTTCACTGGTACAAACAGATAACACCTTGGATTTTTACAACGTAATCAATCATGTAAACATCCTCAATCCGAACCGCAGCAACAATTTTGTCTATAAAGAAAACGTCAATGCTGCTTATATCAATTTTAACCGCACCATTCAGAAATTTAATTTTCAGGTGGGTGTTCGTGTAGAAAACACTAATTCTGACGGACAACTCAACGCGCTGGTTTCAACCAACAACGAACGCGTAAAAAGAAACTACACCAACTGGTTTCCGAGCGGCGGAATTACCTACAACATGACTGATAAACACTCGCTGGCCTTTACATACAGCCGTCGTATAGAACGTCCGGATTATCAATCCCTCAATCCGTTTGAATACCAAATTGACGAATTGTCATTCATGCGCGGAAATCCGTTTCTCAAACCGCAATACACCGATAATTTCAAACTTTCGCACACCTACAATTATGCAATTAATACCAGTTTAAGTTACACACGCGTGACCGACTTTTTTGCGCAAGTAATTGAAGCCTCAGGCACCAGCAGAAGCTTTTTGACATCGCGCAATGTAGCCACCGAAGAAGTCATCAATTTGGGGGTTTCGTATCCGTTTGATGTCAATAAATGGTGGAATGTTTACTTGAGCGTGAATGGATACAAAAGCATTTACACCGCCACCAATGATGCATTCAATTCCATCAGTCAGGAAACCTTGAATATTTATGGACAAAATACTTTTAATCTTCCGAGTGGAATATCTATGGAAGTTTCTGGTTGGTTCAATTCGCCTTCTATTTGGGGCGGAACTTTCAGAACCAGCAGCATTGGTTCATTAGATATGGCTTTTCAGAAACAATTCCTTAATAAAAAACTCACCGCTCGTTTGGCGTTCTCAGACATTTTGTACACTTCACCTTGGAAAGGCCGCACGCGCTATGCTTTTGTAAACATTGTGGGCGATGGCGGGCAAGACAGCCGTCAGGTGCGTTTTAATTTGAGTTATAAATTCGGAAATGATGCCGTTAAAAAATCACGTCAGCGGGAAACCGGATTGGAAGATGAGAAAAACCGTATTGGTCGATAGTTAGTCAGCTGAAGTTACCTCGCCTTGCCATTGCATAAAGCCACCCATTAAGTTATAGGTGTTTTCAAAACCCAATTGCTGCATGATTTGACATGCTTGAGCACTGCGACCGCCTGCTTTGCAATACACATAGTAGTTTTTGCTTTTATCGAGTTCGTCTAATTTGTATATAAACCCTTGACCTTCGTAAATATTGATCATTTGGGCATTGGGAATGATGCCTTCACTCCACTCTTCGGGCGTACGCACATCAATAATGACTGCATTGTTGTCTGAACTGAGCTGTTCTGCCCATTGTTGTTGGGTTAAATCCATGATGTTTTTCGGGTAAAAATAGTAAAATCAATCAAAAGTAATTTTTTTGGGTTCGATTAAAACCCCACGCTCTAAGGAATTACATCCATTAACAAAAAAATAACAAAACATTTGTATATACAAATATAAAACCTACTACATTTGTACCTACAAATTTTGCAATTACAAACATGAGAATTGAAGAAATTATCAAATCAACTGTTGCGATGTCTGATGCCAAAAAAGCCATCCTCAATTTGATGTACACGCAAAATATCATCGGTGAAAAATTTAGCGAGCTTTTAAAACCTTATGATTTATCCGGAGAACAATACAACGTTTTGCGCATCCTCAGAGGCCAGAAAGGAGTACCGGCCAATATGTGTGTTATTCAAGAACGCATGATTGCCAAAAGCAGCAACACTACCCGACTCATTGACAAATTATTACTCAAAGAATTGGTAACGCGTGAAGTTTGTCCTAACAATCGCCGCAAAATGGAAGTGCTTATTACCCAAAAAGGGCTTGATTTATTAGCGATACTAGACCCCAAAGTAGAAGCACATGAGCAAGATTTGGGGGCGCGCTTATTACCCGAAGAACTAATTCAATTCAACGAACTCTTAGAAAAATTTAGAAAAAATTAAACTATTAATATTTATATCAAATCAAGATGAATTCAATTATAGACAGCCTTAAATGGCGTTATGCAACCAAAAAATTCGATGCTTCGAAAAAAATTTCAGCAGAACATTTGGCCATCATCAAAGAAGCCTTACAACTCAGCGCTTCATCATACGGGTTGCAACCGTACCAATTTATTTTTGTAGAAAATCCGGCACTCAGAGCTCAATTACAACCCGCTGCCTGGGGTCAGTCACAAATTGTTGACGCCTCGCATTTGCTCGTTTTGGCTAATGAAATCAATTTGAACGAAAAGCACATCGATGCTTATTTTGAAAACATGACCAAAACCAGAGGAATCTCTTTAGCGGATGTGCAAGGATACAGCGACTTTATGAAATCAAAAATTACTCCGCTCTCAGAAGAAACCCGAAATATCTGGACTTCAAAACAAACCTATATTGCGTTGGGCAAACTTTTAACAGTAGCCGCTTCATTAGAAATTGACGCAACGCCGATGGAAGGTTTTGAACCGGCTGAATTCAACAGAATTCTCGGACTTACTGAACGCGGATTAAATGCTTCTTTGGTTGTTGCCTTAGGATATCGCCACGCGGATGATGCCACGCAACACTACACCAAGGTTAGAAAACCGGCTGAAGAACTTTTTATAACACTTTAATAATAACAATCTTTAACAATTAAAAAAACATGAAAAACTTAAAAAAATTAGCTGTATTGGCATTTGTGGCCATAAGTACTGCAACAGTTTCTGCGCAAACTAAAAAAATCGATGCTGCCAAAAGTGATATTCACTGGGTAGGAAAAAAAGTAACCGGACAACACGAAGGAACTGTGAACTTTAAAGACGGAAATTTAGTTTTTAAAGGAGCCGATGTAAAAGGCGGAAAATTTACCGTTGATATGACTTCAATGACGGCTACTGATTTGAGCGGTGAATACCAAGGAAAACTCAACGGTCATTTGAAATCGGATGATTTCTTCGGAACTGAAAAATTCCCAACTTCAACTTTGGCATTCAAAAAAGTAGCTAAAAAATCTGCGGGTGTCTACACAGTAACAGCTGATTTAACCATCAAAGGAAAAACCAATCCGGTAACATTTGACTTAACCGTAAAAGGAAACACAGCTTCAGCTAAATTGGTAGTAGACAGAACTAAGTACGACATCAAATACGGTTCAGGAAGCTTCTTTGACAACTTAGGCGATAAAGCCATCTACGATAATTTTGATTTAACAGTGAATCTAGTTTTTTAATCAAGATAAATTGCTAAGAAAAGAACCTTGACCTCACCGTCAAGGTTTTTTTGTTTTATAAACCACTCATTCTCATTTGTTTTGTACATTTGGGTAGTAACACAACAAACACGGCCATGAAAAATCTTGCACTGCTTCTGTTTTTGATCTTCGGATTACAAACTTCACTGGGTCAATCTAAAAAAATAGACCTCAAAAAAAGTACGCTTACCTGGACCGGTAAAAAAGTCACCGGCGAACATCAAGGTTCACTCAAGTTCAAAAACGGAAGTTTGACATTTAAAAACAAGAAGCTTGTGCGCGGGAACTTTGTTGTAGATATGACTTCGCTGAACAACACCGATCAAACCGGAACCGACAAGGCCAAACTCGAAGGCCACTTAAAATCGGCAGACTTCTTTGATACAGAAGGCTATCCAACAGCACAAATGATCTTCAAAAAAATAATTTCTAAAGGAAAAGGTTTGTATCAAATTAGTGCTGATTTATCTATAAAAGGAAAAACCAATCCGGTCATTTTTGACTTAAATCTGAAATCAAAATCGGCTACCGCACATTTAGTAATTGATCGAACCAAATACGGAATTCAGTATGGTTCTGGAAGCTTCTTTGAAGATTTGGGCGACCGAACCATTTATGACGAATTTGATTTAGATGTTGCACTGGCTTTTTGATGTTGCTGCGCTGATGAATATTCACGATATTTGGCCCGCAAAACAAATCCATGAAAAAAGTAGCCGTCATTGACAATTACGACAGTTTTACCTACAACTTGGTGCATTATCTTGAAGATTTAAATGCCTTGGTAACCGTTTTTAGAAATGACGAATTTGCGCTCGATGAATTGCAGCCTTTTGACAAAATAGTCCTCTCGCCAGGTCCGGGATTACCGGCACAAGCCGGAAACTTGCTTGAAGTTATTAAAACCTATGCTTCGCAAAAAAGCATCCTGGGTGTTTGCTTGGGCATGCAAGCCATAGCCGAGGTTTTTGGTGGAAAATTGTCAAATTTACCGCAAGTGCAACACGGAGTTTCTACCATTATTGAAGTAAATACCCAAGAAAAAATTTACCGCGGACTGCCGCAAAAAATAAACATCGGGCGCTATCATTCTTGGGTGGTGAGTTCTCAAAATTTCCCCGAAGAACTGCTCATAACCGCGCAAGACAGCCAACAAAATATTATGTCTCTCAGACATCAAACCTTTGATTTAACCGGAGTTCAGTACCATCCGGAAAGTATTCTTACTCCGCTAGGAAAGCAAATATTAGCCAATTGGCTCAATGATTAATCCTGACTTTTCGATTATTTTTTTCATGTTAATTTATCGTTAAATAAAATATTAAACAAACGTTTAATTTAAACAACTGTTTAATTTTGTCCGAGATTTTAAACTTCGCCTATGATTCCTGCCACGGACTTGAACGAAAAACAAACCAAAATTTTGTTGATAGCCGAAAAACTCTTTGCTGAAAAAGGCTTCGACGGAACTTCGATCCGCAACATTGCCCAAGAAGCGCAAATCAACATTGCGATGGTTTCGTATTATTTCGGTTCAAAAGAAAAAATGCTCGAAAGTTTGATTTTGCACCGCATTGAAGACATCAAAATGCAGGTTGAAAATTTATATCGCGAAAGCATTGCGCCTGTAGAAAAAATCAATCGATTCATTGAATTGTACATAAATACCATCAACAAACACAAATGTTTTTATCAGATTTTGTTGTTTGAACAATCTTCACAAAAACGAGCTATTGACTTCAAAGCATTTACCGAAGTCAAAAAAGCCAACCTTGAAATTTTCAAAAAAATAGTTGCCGAAGGTCAAGAATTGGGCATTTTCAAACAAAACATCAACATCAACCTGATTCCATCAACCATCATCGGAACCTTGGTGCATTTTAGAATGAACCGCCCGCACTATGAAGCCGTTCTGGAATTACAATCAGAAGAAGCCTATGAAAACTACATCAAAACCGAACTCACACAACACATAAAACAAACCATTCAATCACTACTCAAATATGAAAATTAAATCATTCAGCTTTTGGGTTGTTTTTTGGGGAGGAATTCTGTCTGCCACTGCCCAACAAAAAACGAGCTATTCCATTCGCGAAGCTGTGCGCTTGGCCCTTGAAAAAAGCAATGCAACCCAACTGGCCAATGCCCGTGTAAACACGCTAAAATATCAGTACGAAAGCGTCAAAAACAATCGCTACCCTGATGTGAAACTCTCGGGGCAATACATGCGCCTAACCAATGCCGATATTACCATGAAAACCAATACATCATCAGGTAATTCCGGAAGTTCAAGTGCGGGCAGCAAACCCATCAACCAATTAATTCTGGCGCAAGCCAACGCCAACATGCCGCTGTTTTCAGGCTTTAAACTCAAAAACAGCATTGATGCCGCTCAGAATATGTATATGGCAGAAACCGCCATGTCGCAAAACACCCAAGAGAACACCGCTATGAAGGTGATTGAACACTACGCAGCCATTTATCAGGCACAGCAAACGGTAGATTTGTTAGAAGAAAGCCTCAAAAGCAATCAGCAGCGCGTGAAAGATTTTACGGCTATGGAACAAAACGGACTATTGGCGCGTAATGACTTACTCAAAAGCCAATTGCAGGTTTCAAAGGTTGCACTGAGTTTAGATCAAGCGCGTAAAAATCTAACGATGCTTCGGTTTGAATTGGCGCAATTACTACAATTAGATCCGGAGACTCAAATTTACGTGAGCCCAGAAAACATTGATCCAAAACTGTTTACTTATTTGCCCAAAAACACAAATGAAGCACTCTCACGACGCACAGACCTCACTGCTTTGGATTATGAGAAAAAAGCCTCAGAAGCACAAATAAAAATTGCGCGCAGTAATTATTATCCGTCATTGATGCTCAGCGGAGGTTATATTTACCTGGACTTGCAAAATGCTATTCGCGTTGAGAACGCCATGAATTTTGGATTGGGTTTATCTTATAATTTGAGTTCGTTGTTTAAAAACGGCACTGAAGTTAAAGCCGCCAAAAGCAAACTTGTAGAAATTGAAAAACAACAAGCCGAGCGCAGTGACGAGGTAAAAGCCCAAATCAAAAACGCACAAGAAAACTATGAATTGGCGCAAAAGCAAGATCAGGTTTATGCCGAATCAGTCACACAAGCCTCTGAAAACTATCGCATTGTTCAAGATAAATACGACAACGGATTGGCCAGCACCAATGATTTGCTCGAAGCCGATGTAGAACAACTCTCAGCCAAAATTAATCTGGCCAATGCCAAGGCGAATGTAGCGCTCAAATATTACCAGTGGCTCGAAAGCACCGGACAATTACTCGAAACGTTTCAAGATTCTCAAAAATAAAACCGCATGGAAACTCAAAAAACCAACAAAAAATTCATCTTCATTTTTGCAACGCTGATTCTGTTAGGCGGCAGCTACGGGATTTATAAATATGTGCATTCATTGGCACACGAAACTACCGATGACGCACAAATTGAACGAAACATGAACCCTATTATTCCCCGAGTTTCGGGTTATGTTTCAAAGGTATATGTTCAAGACAATGACCTCGTAAAAAAAGGCGATACTTTGTTTACAATTGACGATAAAGATTATTGGGTTAAATTAGAAGATGCCAAAGCAGCGCTGATAGCGGCCGAGGGTAGCTATGAAGCTGCCCAAGCCGATATCGGCAGTGCGGTGGCCAATGTAGCCGCCTCTGAAGCCAATGTACAATCAGCCGGTGGAAACATTGAAACCGCCAAAATCAGACTGGGTCGTGCGAGCAACGACTTTGAACGCTACAGCAATTTGTATAAAAATCATTCAATTACCAAACAACAATACGAACAAGCCTTGGCAGCCAAACAAGAAGCCGAAAGCCAGCTCAGAATTTTGCAACAACAACAAAAAGCCAGCGCTTACCAAAAATCAGTAATTGTAGCCAAATCAAAAGTGAGCAACAAACAAACCGAGGTGGCAGCGGCCAACATTGCCCGGGCCAAAGCGGCGCTCAAAGCAGCAGAACTCAACTTGGGTTATACGGTAATAACTGCAGCTTGTGACGGACAAGTATCCAAAATCAATATTCAGCCGGGACAATTTATTCAGCCGGGGCAATCGCTTTTTTACATCATCAACAGCGAGCAAGCTTGGGTAGTGGCAAATTTTAAAGAAACACAATTGAGCAAAATGGTGGCCGGACAAAAGGTAACTTTAAAAGTAGATGCATATCCGGATACTGAATTTGAAGGAAAAGTAGTTTCATTCTCACCGGCAACGGGTTCAAAATTCTCATTGTTGCCGCCCGATAATGCCACCGGAAACTTTGTTAAAACCATTCAGCGATTGCCGGTAAAAATTAGTATTGACGCGAGCAAAGAAGCTGAAAAAGTTAAAAATTTGCGTCCGGGGTTGAACGTTGAAGTAGATGTACATGTGCAGTAAAGATTCATTTGAGACAAAAGTTAATTGAAGTCACTGCACAACTAGCCCTGATGGCAGCGGCATCCTTTTGTTCTGGGGTTCAGAACAAAAGATACAGCGAACAGCAGGAAGAGCTTTAAAAAATAAAAAAACAACCCACAATATTGCTTTATGGTTCAGGCCGATGATTTGGTAGAATACGGTTTTAGACGCGTGATTATTACTATTACCGCGGTACTCTGCGCGCTTTTGGAAATTGTTGATACCACGATTGTAAACGTGGCACTCACCGACATGCGCGGAAGTTTGGGCGCAACGCTCAACGATGTGGCGTGGGTGATTACGGCCTATGCGATTGCCAATGTGATTGTGATTCCGATGACGAGTTGGCTCTCGCAGCAATTTGGCCGTCAGAATTATTTTGCGGTATCGATTGTGATTTTTACCGTTTCGTCGTTTTTATGCGGAAACGCCAATAATATTTGGGAACTGGTGTTCTTTAGATTCATACAAGGTTTGGGCGGCGGCGCGCTTTTGGTAACGGCTCAGACCATTATTACCGAGAGTTATCCGGCAGCCAAACGCGGCATGGCGCAAGCTATTTACGGTATGGGCGTAATTGTTGGCCCTACTTTGGGGCCGCCGTTGGGTGGTTATTTGGTGGACCATTTTTCATGGCCGTATATTTTTTACATCAATATTCCGCTGGGGATTATTGCCACGTTCTTGACTTTGACTTTTGTGCGCAGCCCGAAATATGGTGAAAAACTCAAAGCGCATCAGGTAGATTGGTGGGGCATTGTTTTTTTGGCCGCCTTTATTGGCTCGCTGCAATTTGTGCTCGAACACGGACAACAAGACGATTGGTTCAACGACAACACCATTGTGGTTCTGAGTATAATAAGTGTTTTTGGATTGCTGGCGTTTGTTTGGCGCGAAATGACTTATGCGCATCCGATTGTCAACCTTAAAGTTTTGGCCGATGGCAATTTGCGCGTGGGTACGCTCATGGGATTTATTCTGGGTTTTGGGTTGTATGGTTCAACCTTGGTGATTCCGATTTATACGCAACAAATTTTGGGTTGGACGGCTACCGATGCGGGTTTGCTGTTGATCCCGGGCTCAATCACCACCGCTTTTATGATGCCGATTATTGGTAATATGATTCAGAAAGGCGTTCCGCAACCGTATTTGGTGGCCATCGGATTTTTGATTTTCTTCTTCTTCACTTTGTGGATGCACAACAATATGACGCCCGACACCGGAAGCGAGCATTTGTTTTGGGCACTCATTCTGCGCGGCATTGGTTTGGGCTTGTTGTTTGTGCCCATTACCACCATGGCACTTTCAACGCTTAAAGGAAAAAACATTGGCGAAGGCGCCGCTTTTACCGGAATGATGCGTCAATTGGGCGGTTCATTTGGAATTGCGATTATTACTACCTACATCACGAGATTCTCACAAGAACACCGCGTGAATTTGGTGGCCAAACTCGACGTGACCAAACTTGAAGTACAGCAACGTGTAACCCAACTACAGCAGGGCTTTATGGCCAAAGGATTCAGTGCCAATGAAGCGCTCAACAAAGCTTATCAAGCCTTAGATTATTCGGTCATGAAGCAAAGCACGGTGCAATCATATATGGATGTTTTTATTTATTTGGGGATTTTGTTTTTGTGCTGTATTCCGGTGATTTTGTTCATTAAGAAAGGAAAAAGCAAAGTTGATTTAAGCGAGGCCATGCATTAAAGGCTATCTTTATTTATCAACAAAAATTCAATAATTATTTAGTTTTAAATATATTTGATTACGAATCAAGCTTTTACAAACTAAATAATCAAAATTATGGGACTCTTTGGCTACAACCTTAAAAAAATTATTGATGAGTTTAGAACCAAAAGTGAAGACTATTCAAATGATTTAAGCAACGAAATTCAAGAATCGTTAGAAGATCTAAAATCAGAATACGACCAATATCATGAAGCTTATCCAGAGTTGGTTCATTTTACTGCAAACATTAAAAACAAACTTTCGCCAGAAGAAGTAAATAAACTTGAGAAGCTATTATTCGCTTTGAGGCATATTGATCATTGCGCCAAAAACGGGGTTCATTTGATGCGTGATTTATACCGACATCAACGCAAAACCACCCGCGAAACTTTACGCTTGTACGAAGAGTTTGACACATAAAAAAAGTCCCTTGTGAAAGGGACTTTTTATTAAGCTTTAATTTTTGATTTCATCGCTTTAGGAACTCCGCCTTTGTGCAGTAAAATTCCCGTTGACTTGAGCTGAACAAACGCTTTGGTCACATATAAATAACCTTTGTAATCGTTGCTTTCGCCCCATGAATTTTTGACTTTGTAGTATTCTTTGCCATTTTGATCTTTGGCCAAACCCACAATTTGCATGGCGTGGTCATCGGTGGTTGACAAAGTATACAAGCCTTCTAAACGCATGTCTTCAGTGACTTCTTTTTCTTTGATCGGTCCGTCAAACATGGTTTTTCTTTGTTCTGGCGTGATGTTGTTCAAATCTGTATCAGGTACTTCGGCCACACCGTTTCTCCAACTAAAATAAGGCTCTGAAACATCTGATGACCAAGCTACTGTATATCCTTTGGTAACAGCATAATCTATAATATCGGTCATTTCTTTCATCGGAACATTATACACCAAATCATAGCTCCAATTGTCTGGCACCGGCAACACTATTTTTTGGTAATAAGGCTGATCTTTGTATGATGAAAACTCAATATAATCATCCGGATTAATCCCCACTACTTCTTTGGCGAATGATTTTGGATTATACGTTTTGCCATTATAGGTAAACGTTTCTGGCAATTTACCCAACTTTTCATCCATATAATTGTTGATGTCATTCACCCAACTAGCGCCTTTGTTCGGGTCTTCATTTTTCATATACGCATCTAAAATGGCTTTGAATCCGTCTTGGAATTCTGAAGATTTTACTGTGCCTTTTCCGTAGTCTTCTAAATTGTAAGCTGATTGCGGCATTGCACCATATTTGCGCAACATATTCATAACGTCGTGTGTTTCTCCTCCGTCGCCTAAGCCCATATGCCCGTTAAACAAAATATAGTTTCTGGCTTTGCCCAAGTATACATGGCGCGCTGAGTAAATTTCGGCCAAATCAACCGGTTTTTTTCCGTTTCGGATCATTTCAGATTCTAAAAATGAATTTCCGGAATAACTCCAGCAAGTTCCTGCCGAACCTTGATTTTTAATCGAGGTCTTTTCAAGATCAATGACATCAGTAAACACAAATTTTGAGTTGATTGAAGCGTTTCCGATAACTTTTTTAATCAATTCATCCTGAGCAAACATACTCATCGAACAAAACGCTGCAGCAAATAATAAAGATTTTTTCATTTTGGTTATATAATTAGCGGGCATAAAAATAGTGAATTACCTTCAGGCAATAACTTAATTAACAAAATAATAGAGCCATTTTTAACGGGTAAAAACAAGTTTTTGGGCCGATGATAGTTGCGCATCAAAACCATAACCTTCATAGTTGAACCCTTTGAGTTCTTCAACCGTTTCTACGTTTTGATCAATAATATAACGCGTCATCAGTCCGCGGGCTTTCTTGGCAAAAAAGCTGATCATCTTGAGTTTTCCGTCTTTGTAATCTAGAAAATCGCACGTGATTACAGGCGTTTTCAAATCTTTAAACTGAATGGCCGAAGCATATTCGTTACTCGCTAAATTAATGAGCAACTCGCCTTTTTTGAGTTCTTTGTTGAGCGATTGTGTCAAGATTGGCTTCCAGTATGCATACAAATCTTTAGATTCATCCACCGGAAGTTTCGTGCCCATTTCTAATCGGTACGGTTGCATCAAATCAAGCGGCTTGAGCAAACCGTATAAACCCGATAGTATGCGCACCCGCTCTTGTAAAAGCGGCAATTTATCTTCCGGTATGTGATAAGCGTCTAATCCAACATACACATCACCGGCAAAAGCATAAATGGCCGGGCGAGCATTCTCGGGTGAAAAAGGTGTTTTCCATGCTTTATTGCGCTGCCAATTGAGCTGCGCCAAAGCGTCTGAAATGGACATGAGTTCAGCTAAATCAGCAGGTTTTTTCTTTTTGAGTTCTTTATTAATAATGCGACTGTGCTTTAAAAAAATCGGTTGTGTACACTGATTCGTAGGCAAAGCCGTTTCAAAATCAAGCGATTTAGCGGGTGATAATAAGATTTTCATCGATGGGAATTTTATCTTTCAAAAATAACATTTTCAACTGAAAACCACTAACCCAACCAACCTTCTCTGTCTAAACTTCTGTATTGAATGGCTTCAGCAATATGTTTGGCCTGAATTGATTCAGCAGCTTCTAAATCAGCAATGGTTCGGGCTACTTTGAGAATTCGGTCATAAGCGCGCGCTGACAAATTGAGTCGTTCCATGGCAGTTTTGAGCAATTGTCCCGAGGCTTCATCAAGCTGGCAAAACTTTCGAATAAGCCTACTGCCCATTTGTGCGTTGTAATGTACTTGCGGATGTGCTGCAAATCTTTGGCCCTGAATAGCTCTGGCTTGGGTAACGCGTGCGCGGATGTTTTGACTGCTTTCGGCCGGATGTTGATCAGATAACTTTTCAAACGGCACCGGACTCACTTCAATATGAATGTCAATTCGATCTAACAATGGACCCGAAATTTTACTCAGGTAGCGCTGCATTTCATAGGGTTTGGGCGCATTAATCGTTTCTGAATCGACAAAAAAGCCCCCCGGACTCGGATTCATGCTGGCCACAAGCATAAATGAAGCTGGGTAAGTCACGGTAAATTTAGCGCGAGAAATGGTGACTTCGCGGTCTTCGAGCGGTTGGCGCATCACTTCAAGTACATCGCGTTTAAACTCAGGTAATTCATCTAAAAACAAAACGCCGTTGTGCGCCATAGAGATTTCACCGGGTTGCGGATAAGTTCCGCCACCCACCAAAGCGACATTAGAAATGGTATGATGCGGACTGCGAAACGGACGACTGCGCATGAGTCCGGATTCTTTGACTTTGCCGGCCACGCTGTGGATTTTGGTGGTTTCAAGTGCTTCTTCAAGCGTCATTGGAGGCAAAATACTGGGCAACCGTTTGGCGAGCATGGTTTTTCCGGCGCCGGGTGGCCCAATGAGTATGATGTTGTGTCCGCCGGCAGCAGCAATTTCCATACAGCGCTTGATGCTTTCTTGCCCTTTGACATCACTAAAATCATGCTCAGGAATTACATCAGTGATGCATAAATCTTCAAGCGTTTCAGCAGGTTCAGGTATGAGGTTGTTTTTTCCTTCAAAAAAATCAATCACTTCTTGCAAGTTCTCAACGCCATAGACTTCTAAACCAGAAACAATCGCAGCTTCGCGCGCGTTTTGCTTGGGCAAAAAGAATCCTTTAAAACCTTCGGCTTTGGCTTTGACCGCAATGGGCAGTGCTCCTTTAATAGGTTGTAAACTCCCATCCAGCGATAGCTCACCCATCATGACATAATTTGAGTAATCATCACAAACCAATTGCCCCGAAGCGATTAATATGCCCAGCGCCAAAGTTAAATCATAGGCAGAACCTTCTTTGCGCAAATCGGCCGGTGCCATATTGATGGTGATTTTTTTTCCGGGTAAAACGTAGCTGTTGTTTTTGAGTGCTGCAGCAATGCGATAACTGCTTTCTTTGATGGCGTTGTCGGGCAATCCGACCAAATGATACCCAATGCCGGTATCAATGTTGACTTCAATAGTGATGGTGGTGGCTTCAACGCCAAAGACGGCGCTTCCGTAGACTTTTACTAACATGGCAAATAAAAATTTTAATGGCGAATAATTGTAAAGGCTAAAATTAATAAAATTTTAATCTCAAGGCTTCTGCAATTCATTTATTTTTGCGTCCAATAAACAAAAAACAACATGGGATTATTCAATGCAATTTTAGGAAACGCTTCAGAGGTAAGCCTCGAACAAGTAGCCAAAGAATTTGAACCGATTATTGTAGATGGCGAACACATCGAATTGGCTTTTAAATTGGTCAAAGACATGTTCATCTTTACCAACAAACGTTTGATTTTGGTTGAAAAACAACTGGTGGGCAGCAAAGTCGATTATTTGTCAATTCCGTACCACAGTGTGGTAAAATTCTCAAAAGAAAGTGCCGGATTACTTGATTTAGATGCCGAACTCAAAATCTGGATTCGCGGCGAGGCTGCACCAATTGTCAAACAATTTGGCAAAGGCGGAAACAACATCAATGAAGTTTATCGCGTTTTAAGCAAACATATTCTTTAATAAAATCAAGACCGGCCATAGAGTCGGTCTTTTTTTAAAACTGAAATCGAACAAAAATATTAGGTGTAAAACCCAATGAAAAATACTCTTGAAGTTTATATCCGGTAGTGTTCAAACTTCCGGCAGTAGCATATTGACGCTCATACTCGCGTGCCAGCAAGGTTTTGCGATTATATAAATTATAAATTGAAAATCCGGTTTTGGCTGACCAGTTTTTTTGATGTGCAAATTCATATATCCCAGAAAGGTCAAAACGGTGGTAAACCGGTAACCGCTGAGTATTAAAGCCAGTGACTTTGTTGTTAGCATCTAACTCGCTGTACGGTTTTCCGGTATGCCAAAACCAACCGCCGGTGAGTGAAAATCGGTTCCATTTTCGGAACAAAGACAAACTCAGAGCATGTCGAATGTCGGCATTGGTCGGAAAATATTGCTCTTCATTCACACCGTCAAATCTATTTTGAGAATCTTGATAACTATAGGTCATCCAAATGCGACCTAAGCGGGTATTTTTCTGAATCAGCACATCAATTCCTTTGGTAAAACTCTGTCCTTGATGCATTCCAAAATCAATCGGATTCAAAAAACCAAAGGTGAGCGATGTCAATCCGGTAGCTGTTTTGTAATAAAAATCAGCATCAAAAACCCAAGAACCTGTTTTGTAAATCAAACCCGAAGTGTACTGATGCGACTTTTGCAAAGGATATACCTGATTATCTGCCAACACCCAAACATAATTTTCTAAACTCAAATCATTGACAGTACTTTCACGAACTTGACTCACCAATTGACTCTTTTGTTCATACGAGCTTTGCCAAGTCCAAGAAGTGCCCCATTTGCGCTGCAAGAATAATCTGGGCTCCCAATACTCTGAAGCCAAAACACTGAATCGGCTGTAGCGCAATCCGGTTTGAAACAACCATTCATGAAACTCGTACTTGGCCGAACCAAACAAAGTGTGTGTACGGTTAAAACCTTGTTTTTGGTCTAGTTGAATATTGATGTCTTGATTCAAACTGTTGAATGAATGAGAAATATCGTACCCTGACAATTGATAACCCGCCTGTAATTGCATTTTGTCTGTCAATTTGAAATTCCAACTGATTTCTGCTCCAGAATCAGTTACGCGATTTCGTTTTAAAAATTGCTCAAAAGTACTTTGGGTTGGAAATTTAGTTTTGCGATAATCAAAAATATAACCTGAATAATGCAACAAAACCTTTTGCGAAAATTGTTCGCTGTAGCGCTGATTCCAAATCCAACTATAACCTTGATTTGAAATATTCATCTTTTGATTTTGTGTCAACGAATTGTCAAGTGTATTAAAATCAAGTTGGTTGTCAATCCAAATAGCCGTAGCAGAAAAATCAGTGTTGCGGTTGGGTTTGTAATTGAGCTTGGCTGTGAAATCTTCAAAACCAAATTTATTTTGGTCGTCAAAATCTTTGAATCGGGTATTCTGAAACACCTTGGTTGCCAGCGAATTAAAAGTAGGCGATTGCAGCCATTGGGTGAAAGATTTTCTTCCGGCCAACTGCAAACCAAGTTTATTTTTAAGAATCGGGCTATGCACATAGGCATCGGCATTGAGTGCATTGAGTCCGGCACTTACTTTGGTTTTGGAGGGAATTTCATCAGTAGCATGTATTGAAATCAAGCTTGAGAGTCGTTCGCCGTATTGCGCATCTGTAGCCTTGTTTTGATAATCTACTGTTTGGTTTATATTGGGATTGAATGCAGAAATCATTCCGTATAAATGTCCGGGATGATACATGCGAATACCGTCCCAGAGAATTAAATTTTGGTCAAATGATCCCCCGCGTACATACAAACCGCTGGCCGTTTCATTCGGACTTTTCACACCGGGTAATTGCTGAAGTGACAACAATATATCTGTATCAGTAACGCCTGGTAAAGCTTCAACTTTTTGCGGAAAAAGCTGAATTTGATTGTTGTTTTTTTTGATGCCTTTAGATAAAAAACAATCTATCAAAACCTCTTGTAACTGCTCTTGTAACATCAGTTCTTGATCAGACGAAGACAAGGCATAATATCGACCGTCAATAGAGTTAATTTTTAAACGCGTCTGCTGTTCAATAGCTTGATGAATTTGCGCTAAAGTGTATAATGCCTTGGGTAAATTAAGTTTTTGTTGTACCACCAAACTATCGGCATACGAATAACGAACGTCAAACTGCTGTTCAATTATTTTGAGCGCTTGAGCCAAAGGTTTCTCTGAGAATTCGGTCAAATGAGACACTGACTTTTGCGCCCAACCGCAGTGGGTGAAGAGCAAAATCAGTAAGAGCCTCAATAACAGCTTCATTCAAAAAGTTCGATGGTTCCGTCTGGATTGGTTTTGTGTTTGAGTTGTAAAGGTAAACAAACTGATTGTAATGCGGTCTCTAATGATTGATGCGGGAAACTTCCGGTATAACTTATCTGTGCTAAATTTTGCGGATAAATAATCGAACAATGATATTGCTTTTCAAGTTGTTGCACTACCCTTTGCAAAGGCATATTGGTAAAAGATGATTCTCCTGAAATCCATGAGGGTTGGGTATGGAGGATTTGATTCCAAGTTTGTACCTGAGAGCCATTAATGCGCACATTCATTCCGCGGGTCAAAATCCATTCTTGACCTTGGTGCAGAACGCGCACTTTTCCTTCATAACAGGTAACTTCTAAAAAATCTTTTCCGGTCAAAACATTGAACTGAGTGCCCAGAACTTGTACTGCTCCTACCGACGTTTCTACCGTAAACTTACTGCCTTTAGAAACTTTAAAAAATGCCTCTCCGTTTAATTTGAGTTGTCGGTTCATTGAAAACCACCGCGGATAATCTATCTGTGAATGGGCATTTAAAATAACTTGTGAATGATCGCTCAAAGCCAAGGTTTGTGTAGTCCCGTAGGGCGATGCAATATGTTCAGAGAATGAAAACATTGCGTTCCATCCCAAAAACAAAAGTATTGAAGCCGCAACAGCAATTGATGCATACAATGAGATCAGCTTGCCTTTTGATGCAACCGCTTTAGGTTGATTGATTTTATCTTGAATTGCTGCAAACTGAGCTTCGAGATTAGGTTCTGACAACTCAATCATTCGTATGCCTTGACGCAATTTTAGGTAAGCCCGATAATCTGACTCAGAAACAAGTGCGCGCAATTCATCATCTGAAATGACACCCTCCATCCATGCTGCCAAAAAAGGCTCATGCTCATCTGAATATAACAACGAATCGTTCATCATACTTAAACATTTTTTACAACTTGCCGAAGAGACACCAACGCCAGATGCATTCTTTTTTCTACTGCCTTTACCGATAAGTCTAAAACTGAGGCAATTTCAGCATAAGACTGATTTTCAAATCTATTCATCATAAAAACCACACGTTGCTTTTCGGGCAAATCAGCGATGGCTTTTTCGAGTTGTTTTTTTAGTTCGGTTTCTTCCATTAGAAACTCTGGAGTTTCTGCGTGGGTAGAACCAGGTTGTGTTTTCCACTGAAAATCTGCTACCACTTTATCGTGCTTGATCATATTGAGTGAAAGCCTGATGGCAGTGGTATACAAAAAACTTTTGGCTTGTTCGGGTTTTAAAATTCCACAATTTTCCCAAAGTTTTACAAAGGCATTTTGGGCAATGTCATCGGCGCGCTCAGCATCTTTGAATTTAAATACCAAAAAGTTTCTCAGGGTCTTAAAATGCGTCGTGAAAACCGATTTAAAAACGGCTTCAGAACAAAGACACAACTGATTGCTTTTTTCTGGCATTTCATTACCTCCTAAAATTCGTTACCACACGTTCTTTATGCAAGAACATGTGGCAACGGGCAACTTAATTTAACTCCTTTTTCAATTATTTAAAGATAAATATTTACGGACATGAAATCTGAATTTGATTCTCAAATGCTTGTTGGTTCACAAAGGTGTATGAACCACTGGCAAACGACACCACTATCGGATAACTTACCACTGGCATCGGAGTAACATTCGGATTAAAATATTGCAATAATTCACCGTCAGAATTTACAGTATGAACTGCTCCGTTGTACTGTACCTGAACCGGATAGGTAATATTGAAACAATTCCCTAATGCTTGACTAAAATTATATGATGGATTCAAGCAATTTACGTAATCAGTTGGGGTATATCCCGCACACTGTGCAAAACATGGATTACTGAAAGTGATTGTGTTGCCTTGATTGTCATGAACACATACCGGATTGTATTCAGTGGTACAGTTACATCCTCCACAATTTGGTGTTGACCATTGTTGTGATGAACTACAATTACTGTTTACCCCAAAATCAACGGTTAAGAAATCAGCACCGCTGCTGTTCATAATTGGATAATTGTCAATGGTGACGGGTAAATCAGACAACAAATAGGTTCCAATCGGCTCATATAAACTATTATACACTACAAAATGATCTGTAGGAGCATTGGTGTATACAAAATTGATGGTCAGCGAATAACCCCCTGCAGGATTACAATTCCCAGCGGTAGTAGTTAAATTACTGATAACACATTGATTTGAATTACACGGAACCAAATTATTTTGCGTGTAGCCGGCACACTGAGCAAAACACATATTGCCGAATTCAACAATTCCATTGGGTGTTTGCACACAAACCGGCTCGTAATTCTGAGGACAGTTACACGAACCTTGATTACAATTGTTCACCATTTGATAAAAATCATAGGTATTGTTTAGCACCATCGTTTGATTTTGGTAAATAACTGAAATCGGGAATACTACTTCAATAACTCCATTAAAACCCGGAGCATCTCCAAACTGCATTAACTCTGATTGATTGTTAATCGTCACCACTTGACCATTGTAAGTCAACTGAATCGGAAAAACCAAATCAAAACAAAAAGTATGTTGCAAATCTTCAACAAAAGTAGGTACTCCACATTGCATGATTAGCGCAGTGAGTTCTTGTTCATTGTTGATGGTTTGCAACGCACCACCACTTTGTACTTCAAACGGAAACACAACACCTGCCAGAAACATATTAGGCGATTCATTTTGAAGAATGCTTAATAAGCCGTCCAAACTGGCAACTGTAACGGTTGTACCGTTGTTGTACGAAAAAGTCATCGGAAACACAAAATCAAAACACAACATGGCAGCAGCCGGATTGGCCGCAGTTGCATTTTTACCGTGGGTAACGGTGTGCTCCAATTTGAGCTTGTTTAAAACTGTTCTCAGAGCTACGCTATGCTCTGTGGCAGTTTCGCCTTTGATAGAATTGTCATCAGAACAAGAGTAAAATGTTCCGACCAACAAAACCATCGTTAATAAAAATTTAATCTTTCCCATAGCAATTTTTTTTGATAGCGTTTTTTTAATGAGACAACCCAATGAGTCATCACCCTCCTTTTTTTTGAATATTTTTTTCATTTTTTTTCTGAAAATAAAAAAATCCCAACAAACATTGGGATTCGGAGATTATTTTCTGTAAGTAGAAATTCCTTTTTTGAGCCAAGATTCAAAAGATGCTACATCTGTATAACTAATGGTTGGCTGTTGTGTGTTGAGATTTTTCTCTTGCTGATCAATGAGTACATACAAAGGCTGGGTGTTTGTATGATATCGACTGATCATAAAATCAGTCCATTGATCGCCGATGGTTTCTATTTGTTCACCGGTTTCTTTTGAGATGTGTTGTTGCTGAGTCGGCAATGGTCGTTTATCATCTACAAACAACGAAATCAAAACCACTTGTTCTTTTAAGATAGGCAAAATGCGCGTATCTGACCAAACGTTGTTTTCCATTTTACGACAATTCACACAGGCAAATCCGGTAAAATCAAGCATGATGGGTTTATTGATTTTTCGGGCATAGGCCATCCCTTTTTCATAATCGTCAAAAACAGTAATCCCGTGCGGGCCTGATTTGGCTCCTTCAGGCAATTCTTGTTGTATGGTTACCGAACCAGAATTACCCAACCCATGCGGACTTTCGCTGTATTCGAGCGGCGGTGGAAACGCATTGATGAGTTTAAGAGGAGCGCCCCACAAGCCCGGAATTAAGTAAACGGTAAAGGTCAAAACCAAAATACCCAGAAGCAATCTTCCCACTGAAATATGCGTGAGCGGACTGTCGTGTGGCGTACTGATTTTTCCGAAAAGATACAAAGCCAAAACACCAAAAATAGCAATCCAAATGGCCAGGAAAACTTCGCGCTCTAACCAATGCAACTGCAAAACCAAGTCAGCATTTGATAAGAATTTAAAGGCCAGAGCCAATTCTAAAAATCCTAAAAATACTTTTACTGTATTGAGCCAACCGCCTGATTTAGGCAAAGAATTGAGCCAACCCGGAAACATCGCAAACAACATAAACGGCAGGGCCAAAGCCAATGAAAAACCAAGCATTCCCACAATCGGTCCAATACCACCGCGCGAAGCCGCTTCAAAAAGCAAAGTGCCTACAATGGGTCCGGTACATGAAAACGAAACTACGGCCAAAGCCAAAGCCATAAACAAGATGCCAATAATGCCGCCACGATCTGCCTGACGGTCTACTTTATTAGCCCAAGTATGCGGCAAAACAATTTCAAAAGCACCCAAAAATGAGATGGCAAAAACCACCAAAAGAATAAAGAAAATTACATTGAACCAAACATTAGTGGCCAAAGCATTCAGTGCATCTGCCCCAAAAATAGCGGTCACGAGCGAACCTAAAATCACATAAATCGCAATAATTGAGATTCCGTAAATGAGGGCATTCTTCTTTCCTTCAGCTTTGGTCTTGCTCTGTTTGGTAAAAAAACTCACCGTCATCGGAATCAGCGGAAACACACAAGGCGTCAGCAAAGCTGCAAATCCTGAGAGAAAAGCAATCAAAAAGACACCCCACAAACTGCGCGGAACGGTTTTAGAAGCGGCTTCAACGTTAGCGGTTTGAACGGTTTTGGCGGCTGTTGAATCAACTACCGGAGCCACTTCAGGCGCTTCATCAACAACTGTGATTGTATCTGATGTGACTACTTCTTGCACTACAGCTGTTGCGGGTTCAGAGCTAGGAATGGCAAAAGTAAATTTCTTAGTAAAGTTGCTACACATCTGCTTACAAGCCTGATAATCAACTGACGCATCAATGGTTTTGACACCTGATTTAACCTCGACTTCTTGCTCAAAATGCGCTTTGTTTTCAAAGTAAATTTCATCCACACCAAACACCTCATTAAAGGTTTTGTGCGTACCCGTTTCTTTGGTTTTACCAATGAGTTTAAAATCTTTTCCGACGTTGACATATTTAATTTCGGTAGGCAATGCACCGCCGTCTGGGGTAAATTGCGAATACATATGCCATTCTTTTTCAATTTGCGCATCTAAAACCAAAACATAGTGGTTGTCTGATTTTTTGCGAACGCTGTTTTTCCATTTGACGGGATCAACAAGTTGGGCATGTCCTGAAATAAGAAAGGTCAAAGACCAAAACAGAAAAAAGATTTTTTTCATGAGTACAAAGTTATTTTGAGTATTTTTTGGGTTGAACTGCTAATTTTAAAACGTTCATCTGCACGGTGGTTAACTATCCAAACCACAGCATCGCCCGAACAAAGCAACCAAGTATTTTGTTTTTCAAGCAACGAAAAGCGCTCGTCTTTAAAATATTTGCTCACTTTTTTGGATTGGCCGTTCATGCCCAGCGGATAAAAAACATCCCCGTTTTGCCATGGGCGCAAACACAGTGGAGCTTGTAATTTATCAGCGTCGACAAAGATAACCGAATTGCCCAAAGCTTGCATGTCGGCTACTTGACTAATCGAAATTTTTAAGGGAAAATTAACGCCATCGGTCAAAGAAACCTCATACGTTTCATCGGTTGAAGTCTCTAATAACGGATACAAAATCAGTTGCTGGCGATCTTTGAGCAACCCGTAATTTTTAGAAAAAACTTGCTTGCCCGATTGCGCCGAGCACAAATCATAAACATCTTGCCAAGCCGTAAATCCGTAGGGTTGCAACCAATGGTATAAATAGGCTGGGTAGTTATTTCGTTTGAGCAATTTTGACAAATCAATACTGAATTTATTTTCATCAGCAGATACAACTTCTGCGTAAAATTGTTCGACAGCATCTTCGGCCAAAGAACGCGTTTGTTGGACATGCATCAAGGTATTTTGAAAGGATGACAGAAAATCATCCGATGTTTTTTTCAACTCAGGCACCAAATGATGTCTGATTTGATTGCGCAAGTATTTGTCTGAGGCATTGCTGCTGTCTTCACGCCACAAAAGTTGCTCATCTTGCGCATATTTTAAAAGGGTATTTCGATCAAATAGCAACAGCGGACGAATAATCTTTCCGTTTTGCTCAGGAATACCGCAAAGCCCATCGATTCCGGTGCCGCGGCTCAGATTAATCAGAAAAGTTTCAAGCACGTCATCGGCCTGATGCGCCGTCAAAAGATAATCGTAATTTTCTTGCGCCAACAACGCGTCAAACCAAGTATAACGCAACTTACGCGCAGCCATTTGAATTGAAATTCCTTGGTTTTGCGCATACACTTCAGTGTCAAATTTTCTGGAATAAAAAGGCAATTGATGTTCTAGCGCGTAATTTTGAACGAACATTTCATCGGCATCGCTTTCGTCGGCACGCAGACCAAAATTCACATGAGCAACTGCTATTGAATAGGGTAATTTCTGAAACAAATCAAGCAAAACCATACTGTCGATTCCGCCGCTGACGGCTAGTAAAAGTCTTTTTCCGTTTAAGAAACTGAAGTTTTCTTGCAGCTGTTTTTGGAATCGTTCAAACATGCTCAAAGGTATACATTTGAAACATTAAGTCAATACTTCACGCATGGCTTTGGCTTTGACCAAACATTCTTCGTATTCATTTTCCGGCACCGACAAAGCCGTAATGGCGCTGCCTACTGAAAATGAAACGTATTGATTTTGCTCATTATACAAAATACTGCGAATCACTACGTTGAAGTCAAAATCACCTGCTGGCGTAAAATAACCCACGGCGCCGCTGTATAATCCGCGTTTGGTTTCTTCGAGTTGTTCGATGATTTGCAGAGCTGAAATTTTAGGCGCTCCGGTCATACTACCCATCGGAAAAGTAGTTTGCAAAGCAGCAACAGCTTTACAGTCGGGCGACATTTCAGAGGTGATGGTTGAAATCATCTGATGCACTTGTTCAAACGAATATATCGCGCATAATTCTTCTACTTGCACCGAGCCTTTAGCCGCGGTTCGCGATAAATCATTGCGCACCAAATCAACAATCATGATGTTTTCTGAGCGCTCTTTCGGGTCAACCGATAATTGTTCTTTGGCTTGCTCATCTAGCGCTGTATCGGCAAAACGGCGCGCCGTTCCTTTGATGGGCTGTGAAATGAGTTTGTTGGCTACTTTTTTGAGATACCGCTCGGGCGAGGCCGACATCAAATAATGTTTGTAATTTCTGAGTAAAACGGCAAACGGCGGATGCGAAATGGCGTTAAGTTTTTGGAATTGTTGCCACGGATCAATAGAGGCATTTTCTGCATAAAATTCCATGCAAAAATTGGCCTCATAAACATCGCCGGCTTGAATGTGTTTTTGCAAAGATTGCACTTTCTCAAGATAGGCTTCGGGCGAAATACGCGCCTGAATATTTAAAGAAATTTGTGCTTCTTGACCGGAAATAGGCTGTTTTTGAATCGATGCCCAATCTTCATCAAGTTCATCGTCACACAAAGGCAAATAAGCAACTTCCAGCTGATTTCCGCGCAACAAAAACAGTTTTTTGGGTTGAAAGAAAAACAACTCCGGAAACTGCAAACCATCAAAATTCTGCGATTTTAAATCTTCAACATCGTTTTTTAAATCATACGACAAATAGCCAAAAAGCCAATCTTGTGTGGTTTGTTGGTATTGATTGAGCTGTTCAAAAGCATTGTAATGATCGGTTTGGATAGAAGTCAACGCATCGACGGCCAAAACAAAATCAAAATCGCTGTAAGCCGCTTGATGCGCATTGCTATCGAGCAAAACCACTTCGCGAAAACTACGCGACCATTCAAGCAACTGTTGCTTTAGTTTTTCAGGATTTGCAATGGAATGATGTACCGATGTTCTCAAGATAGTTTTTTTATCGCGGCTAAAATTACAACAAAGCGGGCAAATTTTTGGCACACTTTTTATTGCGCAGCCGGCAACTGACTTTTAAAAAAATGATTGGCCTATGCAGTGAATAATACGCAAAGCGAAACCCGCAGATTTTAATACTTATTTATTCACTTAACCAATTATTTTTATGAAAACACCTCGTTTTTGGGTACTCACTACCCTATTGCTCACCGCACTTTTTTTTGCTTGCAAACAAGGCGAAATTCCGGCAGAAGAAGCTGCTGCACCCGGTGAATTATCAGCCATACAGACCGATTCAATCAGTCAAAACACGCTCAAACCACTGAATCAAAGGCCACTGGTGCGCACAGCTGACTTAAAAGGAAAAGTCAAAAATGTGGCTCAATCCACTGAAATCATTGAAAACGCAACGCGCCGATTGGGCGGTTATGTGGTTCAATCGCATTTGCACAGCAACATTATAGAGACCGGACAAGTCAAAATAAGTCGCGACAGCACTTTAAAAACCACGCGTTTCAATGTCGAGAATACCATTAAAATCAGAGTTCCGAACAAACAACTGGATACTTTGGTTCAGGCGATTTCAAGAGAAGTTTGTTTTTTAGATAGCAGAAACCTTGACCAAAACGATGTTTCGTTGGATGTACTCAGAAATCAAAAAACGGTTGCCCGCCAAGAAAAAAAGCAACAAAGACTCACCACCGCCATCGATCAAAAAGGCAAGAAACTCAATCAGGTGGTTGCCGCTGAAGATCACTTAGAAACCACACAATCTGAAGTAGATGAGGCACAAATCAATCAATGGTCGCTCAAAGATCAGGTGGCATACAGCACCATCAGCATTCAACTGTATCAAGATGAAACGGTTGCTTCAAATGTGATTGCCACCATCAAACCCATTGATGATTATCATCCGGCCTTTGGGGTACAATTATTAGAAAGCGTGCAAACCGGTTGGTTCATACTTGAAGGTATTTTGGCTTTTATCGTGCAACTTTGGAGTTTGATGGTACTCGGAATTTTGGGCGTTTGGTTGTTTCAGAAGTTCAGAATTAAAAATGATAAAAAGCTTCACCCTAGTTCTTAAAAACAAAAAGCCGTTCTGTGTGAACGGCTTTTTTATGGTAGAAAAAATTGTTTTTTATGTGTGTAATGCACGGTTGTCGGTAGCAGCCAAAGCAGCTTCTTTGATGGCCTCGGCAAAAGTCGGATGCGCGTGGCTCATGCGTGAAATATCTTCGGCAGAAGCACGGAATTCCATGGCGGTAACCGCCTCGGCGATTAAATCAGCTGCGCGGGCGCCAATCATGTGCACACCCAAAACTTCGTCGGTTTGAGCATCGGCCAAAATTTTGACAAATCCATCGGTATCACCTCCGGCACGAGCACGACCCAAAGCTTTAAACGGAAAGCTTCCGGCTTTATAAGCAACGCCGGCTTCTTTGAGTTGTTCTTCGGTTTTGCCCACCGCAGCCACTTCCGGCCAGGTATACACCACGCCCGGAATTAAATTGTAGTCAATGTGTGGTTTTTGTCCGGCTAAATATTCGGCTACCATCACGCCTTCTTCTTCGGCTTTGTGCGCCAACATCGCTCCGCGTACCACATCGCCAATCGCGTATATGTTTGAAGCGGTTGTTTGCAAATGATCGTTTACTTGAATTTGTCCGCGATCCGTTATTTGAACACCCGCTTTTTCGGCTTGAAGCCCATCGGTATAAGGGCGACGACCCACGGCTACCAAACAATAATCACCTTCTAAAACCAATTCGGCACCTTTGGCATCATCGGCTTTTACCGTAACGGCTTTTCCTTTGCGACTCACTTCTTTTACCTTGTGCGAAGTATAGAATTTCATGCCTTGCTTTTTGAGTACTTTGGTGAGTTCTTTGGAGAGCGCTGCATCCATACCCGGAATAATGCGGTCTAAATATTCAACCACCGAAACCTGAGCGCCCAAACGCAAATACACTTGTCCGAGCTCGATTCCGATCACACCGCCGCCAATAATGATCAGATGTTTAGGAATTTCAGTAAGTTTCAAAGCTTCGGTGGATGTAATGATGCGCTCTTTGTCAATTTTAATAAACGGCAAACTCGACGGTTTTGAACCGGTAGCAATAATGCTGTATTTAGCTTCAATGGTTTGCACACTGCCATCGGCTGCCGTAATGTTGATATGCGTAGCATCAGCAAACGAACCCAAACCATTAAAAACGGTGATTTTGTTTTTTTCCATGAGGTAGTTGATGCCACCAACGGTTTGATCTACGACTGATTGTTTGCGGGCAATCATCTGGGCCAAATTGACTTTGACTTTACCGCTGATTTCGATTCCGTTTTCGGCCATATGCGCCAACTCGGCATAATGATGTGATGATGACAACAAAGCTTTTGAAGGAATACAACCCACGTTGAGGCAAGTTCCGCCTAAAGAATTGTATTTTTCGATGATCGCAGTTTTGAATCCCAACTGGGCAGCACGAATAGCCGCTACATATCCACCCGGACCAGAACCTATTATAGCAACGTCAAATGAACTCATAGAATATGATATTTTAAAGAGGTTTTTTAAAAATTTGTGTCAAAATTAGGGCTTTTTTTTGAACCTTGAGGCCAAAAGATGGCTAATTTAATAGGGCTGAAAATGAGCGATAAAAACCTGTAAGTTGATGATAAATAATTACATTTGATAAAAATTGCAGCTATGAAAAAGTTATTTTACCTAGGAGTGCTCCTCATTTCTATGAGTTTGAACGCACAGTTTTTTGAAGGATTTGAAAATAGTGTTTTTCCACCAAGTGGTTGGTTAGCAACTAATGCTGGGACTTCAGATGGTCAATTTTGGAAAAAAAATACTCTACCTTGGCCTGCTTATGAGGGAACCAATTGCGCTTTTGTAGACAGAAGTAATATTGGCCAAGGAAACACCTCAGAGAATTGGTTGATCACACCAGCCATTACAATAGGCGCCAGCAAGGCATTGTCTTTTTATTGTCGTCAAACAATTATGGGTGACCATGGCACTTTATATCAAGTAAGGATATCAACTACTTCACAATCAGATTTAAATAGCTACACTACCATTGCCAGTTGGCCTGAAAGTGCTATGATTCCGACGCTTGATTATATTCGCATTGGATTCTCTTTGGCAGCATATGAAGGGCAAACGGTACACATAGCTTTTGTAAAGGTTTTTACACAACCCGGAGCAACTACCGCAGGTGATCGTTGGTTGCTTGATAATGTAGCGGTGGGAGACATTCAGCCCAACGACACGGGGCTCAGTCCTGTTATGGTGGGTCAAATACAAGGGCATATTCAATATGCAACACAGCCCGATTGCAGCGATGGAGTTCCGTTTAATAGTTCCATGGTTAATATTTCGGGCGATTTGAACTCAAGTGTATTCACAAATGATCTCGGAAACTACTATTACCGTTATTATGGTTTAACCGACAATGTGATTGTTACACCTAATTTGATGGCTCCTAACTATTTTAATGTTACGCCTCCTTCATACACTTTTAATTTTACAGAACAATTAACCAATGTAAATGCTGATTTTTGTATTGCTCCAAACGGAGTTCATCCCGATTTGGATATCGCCTTAACACCTGTAAATGGAACAAGTCCTGGATTTGATTCTAAATATAAAATTACTTATCAAAACAAAGGGACCACGGTACAATCGGGCCAAATTAATCTAGCCTTTCAAGACGGAGTATTAGATTTTGTCAGTGCATCACCTCTACCCGACAACATACAAACCAACAATCTTGTGTGGAATTTTACCAATTTAGCACCGTTTGAAAGTCGATCAATCGATTTTTTATTAAACTTAAATACCCCGCAAGAAAACCCACCGTTAAACCTAGGAGATGTCCTGCAATACACTGCTCAAATCAGTACAACCCAAGCTGATGAAACTCCTTCTGACAACATGGCTTATCTCAACCAAACCGTTACCAACTCACTTGATCCGAATGACAAGCAAGTATCCATTTCTGATTATGGAATTATAGCTGATGATTGGCGCGATTTGCTCTATACAATTCACTTTCAAAACCTAGGAACGGCCGCTGCTGAAAAGGTAGTCATTACAGATTTCTTAAATTCCAGACTTAATGCCAACACTTTTCAACTGGTTGCTTCGAGCCACAATGTTGAAACTAAATACGACAGCAGCAATCGAAAATTAAAGTTCACTTTTGACAACATCAACTTACCGCCTATGGCTTCAGATGAAGCAGCCAGTCAGGGTTATGTGTCTTTTAAAATAAAACCAAACGCCGATGTCGTCGAAGGCGAAACCATTAAAAATTCAGCCTCGATTTATTTTGATTTCAACGATCCGATTATTACCAACACCACTTCAACCTTTTTTTATTCGGTATTAGCTACGAATCATTCTGATAAAGAAACAATAGCTTTATACCCGAATCCGGTTGATGATGTGTTGCACATTCAAGCCAATCCTGAAATCAGCGTATATGAGTTACAAGTATATAATTTAATGGGACAATTGGTTCAGAATGCTCATCTATTAGATAACTCAATCAATGTATCCAAACTAAAACCGGGTATTTATTTGGTTGAATTAAGTTCAAATTTGGGCCAGCAAACCTTCAAGATTATCAAGCAATAACACCTAAATTCATAAAAACAAAAAAAACCGCCTCCCCACAGAAGCGGTTTTTTACAAAATAGTAAATCTTAGTGGTGGTGCGGGCCATCGTGCATATGTGTTCCTCCATGCATGTGTTGATGCAATTGGGTAGCCAAAGCGTTGTTGCCATCGGTATCATCCGGGCCAATTTCAATCACGCCATCACCATCGCCGTCAACTGCTGTAGATAAATCAACATGGCTCATGATTTCGTTCAAATCAAAATTAAACACCAAATCATAAGTTCCGTTGGTAATCACTAAGTTTTGATTCGGATCATCGTAATCCAGCTCAAATTTCTCGTTTAAGTTATGCCAAAAAACAAACGGAGTTCCGTCAATAGTTCCGCGCACTTCAAGTGTTTTGTTGTAGATGGGTGAAGCGCTGTCTGTACTTGGGCTCATTTTAAATTCAACTTCTTCATAGGTTCCGTTCGGAATACTCACCGAAGTAACCTGAGCCGTGGTGTTGAGCAAATCTAAAACCCACGGACCTTGCAATTCGTTGGTATCATCGCTGTTGAAAAATCCGTGATCATCATCGCCATCCATATGACCGTTGTCGTGACCATTGTGTTCGTGACCTTGTCCGTGCTCATCTTGAGCATTGAATTCAATTTCGCGAATGTTCACCACAAAACTGGTGATGTCAATTGCGGCTGCAGCGGCATTACGCCCGGCTGAATTGGTGTAGGTGGCACTCGCTTTAATTTGAAGCGTGGCATTGTTTGTAGATGAAATGCTACTGCTGTCAGAAGAGCAGGAAGTCATTAAAAAAAACGACCCTAAAACCGGCATTAAAGTTTTGAAGTTTTTCATTGTGATTTGAGTTTTAAATTAATATTGGTTGGTTTCTTTCAAAACAAACATCTGTAAACAAACCCTAAGTCTGAGGCTTGTTAAAATCTGTTTACAGTTATCTAAAGGATAAAAATCAAACGCATTATATTGCCAAACTTTATCTACTTTTGCGGCATGGGAAGAAAAAAAACCGACAAAATTATTTTTGAAAATATCCGTATTACCGATGCCGGAGCCAAAGGCGTTTCGGTAGCCAAAGCACCCGACGGAAAAGTCATTTTTGTGCCAAATGTAGTACCCGGTGATGTAGCCGATATTCAAACTTTTAAAAAGCGTAAAGCCTATTACGAAGGCAAAGCCATTCGCATCAAAGAATATTCTGCCGATCGCGTGGAGCCGGTTTGCCAACATTTTGGGGTTTGCGGCGGTTGCAAGTGGCAAAACATGCGTTACGACAAACAGTTAGACTACAAACACAACGAAGTGCTGAATCATTTGCAACGCATTGGTAAAGTGGAACTTCCCGAATTTGAACCGATTTTGGGTTCAGCGCAAACTTTTTTCTACCGCAACAAAATGGAGTTCGGATTCTCGAATGCTCGTTGGCTGACCCAAGCCGAAATTGACAGCGAAGACAACCACGACAACCGCAATGCCGTTGGTTTTCACATTCCGAAAATGTGGGATAAAATCCTCGATATTACGCATTGTCATTTACAACAAGATCCGTCGAATGACATCCGAAACGCGATTCGCACTTATGCCAATCAAAACAACTTAGCCTTTTACGATCCGCGCAACCGGGCCGGATTGCTCAGAACACTCATGATCCGGACGGCATCCACCGGCGAAATCATGGTGCTGATTCAGTTTTTTGAAGAGCAAAAAGCCCAGCGAGAAGCCTTACTGAATTATCTCATCGAGACTTTCCCACAAATTACTTCACTACAATATGTCATCAACGGCAAAGCCAACGATACCATTTATGACCAAGATGTGATTTGTTACCACGGCCGCGATTATATTATTGAAGAAATGGAAGGCTTGCAGTTTAGTGTGAATGCCAAATCATTTTATCAAACCAATTCGGCGCAAGCTTATGAACTCTACAAAATTACACGAGAATTTGCCGGATTGACAGGCACAGAAACCGTATATGATTTATATACCGGAACCGGAACCATTGCGCAATTCGTCTCTAAAAAAGCGCAAAAAGTCATTGGTGTTGAAAGCGTTCCTGAAGCCATTGAAGACGCCAAAGCCAATGCAAAAAGAAACAACATCACCAATTGCGAATTTTATGTAGGCGATATGAAAGCCGTGTTCAACGATGCTTTTATTGCCCGCCACGGAAAACCCGACGTGGTTATTACCGACCCGCCGCGCGATGGCATGCACAAAGATGTTATTGAACAATTGCTCAAAATTGCTCCGCAGCGCATTGTTTATGTGAGTTGTAATTCGGCCACACAAGCACGTGATTTGGCGCTTTTAGACAGTCAATACCGCGTAGCGCGCGTACGCCCGGTAGATATGTTTCCGCAAACGCACCATGTAGAAAATGTTGTACTTTTACAGCGCAAAAACTGATTTTGATTTTGCCATGAACATGAAAAAAACAGCGTTGCTCGGTTTGGTTTTATTGGTTTTTAGCTTCGGATGCGAAAAAGACGACATCTGTAGCGAGACCACACCTACTACTCCGCGTCTGATTATTGATTTTTACGATTTTACCAATCCGACCTTGACCAAAAACGTCACCAATTTGGCCATCATTGGCGAAGGAATGACCACGCCATACGAAACCTACAATGGTGTAAGCAAGATTCAAGTGCCGCTGGATGTTGCACAAAATCTATCCAAATATCAGTTTGTGCTCAATTACGACAACAGTAATCCGGATTTTGTCAATACTGATTTGATGGAATTTGATTACAGTCGTTCACAAGTATACGTTTCTAGAGCTTGCGGATACAAAACTTTGTTTACTTTAAGCAACACTACGCCATTTATTCATACTGATGCTACCACACCTGATGGTTTGTGGATGCGCAATATCACCGTTGTTCAACCAGCCATTTCCAGCGAAAATGAAACACACCTTGAGATTTCTTTTTAGTTTGCTGATGCTGGGATCAACCGTTGTTTTGGCACAAGACAAAGCAGCAAAACCCAAAGATTCGGCGGCGGTTAAAACCAATCGATATGGCATTCGCGCGGGTGTTGATTTGTTTAAAATTGCCCGTTCATCTTATGAAAAAGACTACAAAGGTTTTGAAGTAGTGGGCGATTATCGTTTGACCAAAAAATACTATCTCGCCGGTGAAATCGGAAATGAAAACAAAACCACCGATGACGACCGTCTCAACTTTACCACCAAAGGAACGTATTTTAAAGTAGGTTTTGATTATAATTTATATGAGAATTGGCTCGACATGGAAAACATGGTTTACATCGGTATGCGCTATGGTGTGAGCGCCTTTAGCCAAACCTTGAACAGCTATAAAATCTATGATCGATATCAATATTTTACACCTACACAAACCATTGAGTCCGGCGAAAAATTTGACGGCTTATCAGCGCAATGGGTAGAAGTCGTAGCCGGAGTCAAAGCCAAAATCATCAACAATTTCTATTTAGGCTTTAGCTTTAGAATCAACAAACTCGTGAGCAACAAAAAGCCCGACGGTTTTGACAATTTATACATTCCGGGTTTTAACCGCACTTATGACGGAACCTTTGGCGCGGGATTCAATTATACGCTTTCGTATATGATTCCGATATATAAGAAAAAAGTTCCGGTGAAAATTACGAATTAGAAATTACGAATTACGAATGAGTGATCAGGCGTTTTTATTGCGTAACGTCTTTTGGATTCAGCAGATGATTTTCAAAAATTACGAATTAGAAATTACGAATGAGTGATCAGGCGTATTTATTGCGTAATGTCTTTTGGATTGAGCAGATGATTTTCAAAAATTACGAATTACGAATGAGTGATCAGGCGTTTTTATTGCGTAATGTCTTTTGGATAGAGCCGATTATTTTCAAAAGTTCATTGGCTTCATACATCAAACTTTCGCTTTCTACTTTATCGATATAATTTGTATCTGTCAATAATCTAATCCAAAAAAGTGTTTCTCTGGCTTCTTTGTATGCAATAGAAAGTTTAGACAAAAAGTCTTTTTCAGACTGACCTCCAATCGCTTCTTCAATATTAGCTGCAATCGAAGTACCTGATCGAAGCAGTTGCTTGCTTAATATGTACTCTTTATTATTCTCGCACAATTGTTTGTATAAATTGACAATCCTGACAGCAAAAGCATAACTCTTCATTTGCACGATATTTTCCTTCATACACAAATTCGTAATTTAAAATTTACAATTCGTAATTCGTAATTTAAAATTTACAATTCGTAATTCGTAATTCGTAATTCGTAATTCGTAATTCGTAATTCGTAATTCGTAATTATTTAATTTTCCTAAACCCTTTCATAAAAATCCAGCGCATGAAAATGTGCTCGCCATCATTGGTTTTAACCGCTTGAAATTGCGGAGCCAATAACGTTCCGGCCACAAAAGCCGTAAACATCAGCCACATGCCTGATAAGTGTGAATAGGATTTAAGAATCAATTGCAATCCGATAAAAATAGATCCAAACGAAAGCAGTTGAAAAATAAGTGCACGTATTTGTAGTTTGGTCATGATTAATTTTCTTTGTAGTTAGGGTTAAACTTCGCCCGCTTGCTGCCTTCATACATTTCGTACTTCACCAAACGCGCTTCGAGGCTTCCGTTGTAAAGTTTAATTTTGCGCGAGGGTTTAAGCCCGACAAACTTCAAAGCTTCTAAGTTGGCGGTAATAAACCAAGCGTGCGTTCCGGGGTAATTTTGTTTTAAGGTATCGCCTATTTCACGGTAAAAACGCTCCATTTCAATGTCTAAACGTTCGCCATACGGCGGATTAAAAACCATGTGCAACGGGCCTTGCGTTTCTTTTTGTGTATCAAAAAAGTTGCGCTCTTGCACCGTAATATATTCGCTCAAATTGGCATTCTCTATATTGTCTTTGGCTTTGCTTACAGCACTGGGCGCTTTGTCATAACCTTTAATAGTATACCTGAATTCGCGCGTGCGGTTGAGCAATGAATCGGTAACTTTGTCAAACAAATCAGCATCCCAATCCGGCCATTTCTCAAAGGCAAATTCTCGGCGGTTGATGTTGGCCGGAATATGACACGCAATCATCGCAGCTTCAACCAACAAAGTTCCGCTCCCACACATCGGATCCAGAAAATCACTCTGTCCGTCCCAACCCGAAAGCAACAACATCCCAGCGGCCAAAACTTCATTAATCGGTGCTATATTGGTGGCGGTTCTGTATCCGCGATGGTGCAACGAAGCGCCGGAAGTATCAAGCGAAACCGATACCTGATCGCGATCAATATGCACGTGAATACGCAAATCCGGATGTTCTTTTTCAATGCTTGGTCGCGCTCCGGTTTTGCTGCGGAACTGATCTACAATGGCATCTTTGGTTTTGAGCGCCACAAACTGAGAATGTGTAAAATGCTCAGAATGCACCGTTACATCTACCACAAAAGTTTGGTGGTCGAGCAAGTATTTTGACCAATCCACATCAGAAATTCCTTTGTACAAAAGCGTTTCATTAAAAGCCCGAAAACGGTGAATGGGTTTGAGAATCTTCAGCGCCGTACGCAAAGCCAAATTAGCCTTGTACATAAAACCTTTGTCGCCTTTAAAGTTCACCACGCGCAATCCGGCTTGAACGTCTTGTGCGCCCAAAGCTTTGAGTTCGGCAGCCAGGATTTCTTCAAAACCAAAAAAGGTTTTGGCCACCATTTTAAAATTATTTTCCATTGTAAAATCAGGTAATCGGTGCAAAAATAGTCTAAATTTGCCCTCGAAATTGATTCAAGTAACAAATGACCGAAGATTCATCAGCGAAAAACACCCAACCCAACGTAAGCAGCAATTGGTTTGCCTCGTGGTTTGATTCGCCGTATTATCATATTTTATACAAAGAGCGCAATTATCGGGAAGCCCAAATTTTTATGGACAACCTGACGCATTACCTCAACTTGCCCGAAAAAGCCAAAGTGCTTGATTTGGCTTGCGGCAAAGGCCGACATGCTATTTACTTAAATCAATTGGGTTATCAGGTGCTCGGGGCTGATTTGTCGGTCAACAGTATTGCCATTGCCTCAAAAAATGCCAATGAAACCTTGCGTTTTGAAGTGCACGACATGCGCGAGCCCTTTGAAGAAAAGTTCGATGCCATTTTTAATTTGTTTACCAGTTTTGGCTATTTTCAGTGCGATGAAGACCACCTCAAAACGCTCATCGCCATCAAAGAAAGCCTCACCGAATATGGCTTTGGCGTGATTGATTTTATGAATGTCAACCAAGTCTTGTCCACACTGGTTCCCGAAGAAACCAAAACCGTCGACGGCATTGATTTTCACATCAAACGCTACCCTACCGAAGGCTACATTTTTAAAGAAATCAGCTTTACTGACCAAGGTCAAAATCATCATTATACAGAAAAAGTCCGCGCCTTTACCCTACAAGATTTTCAATCGCTCATGGAACAAGCCGGTATTTATTTACTTGATATTTTTGGCGATTACAAACTCAAAAAATTCCATAAAACCGAAAGCGAACGCCTGATCATGATCTTCAAATGATACCATATTTATTACCCTTTTTATCGGTGATTTTGGGTTATGGTTTGGCCATCGGATTTCAACCCAAAAAGAAAAAAAGCCTCAAATTGTTGTTGGCTTTTAGCGGTTCATTTTTGCTGTCCATGACCGTTATTCATTTATTACCCGAAATTTATCGCACCCAAAATCCGAATGTTGGCTTATACATCATGCTGGGTATTTTGTTGCAAATCATCTTAGAATACTTCTCGCAAGGCGCTGAACATGGGCACGTGCACGGACACGACCCGCTCACCAAAATTCCGTGGTTGCTTTTGGGCAGTTTGTGTCTGCACGCTTTTCTTGAAGGCTTACCCGTGAGCCAATATCCCGAACTTGCGCTGGGCATCAGCATTCACCACTTGCCCATTGCCATCATTCTCACCCTGTTTTTAATCAACGGAGGTTTGAGCAAAATGCAAACCCTGCTCATGATGTTGCTTTTTGCGCTCATGACTCCGGCAGGCGCTTGGCTCGCAAGTCATTGGCCGGATGTAGTGCAGTATCAATCGTATTTTACCGCATTGGTCATTGGAATTTTATTCCACATTTCCTCGACCATTATTTTTGAAAGCAGCGAAGGACACAAATTCAACTTGGCCAAAATCACGGTCATTATTTTGGGCTTTGCGCTCGCTTATTTGATTTAGGGCGTGACCACAAGGGTCGGGCTATTCGTTGCAATCTTTTTTCGTTCCTCAAAAAGGATTTTCACTGCTATCCCTCACGCGGAAAAAGACACGCTCCGCTCTAGACACGCTCCGCTACAGACACGCTGCGCTACAGACCCCTGCGCTTTGGGATAAAAGGAATCGTCGGTTTCACGAATTCAATTACTTCAAAAATCAACAATCGTTAATCTTCAATCGTTAATCATTACAGACCGATGCGCTTGAGGACAAAAGGGACGTAAGATGATTCATCGCTGAATCAAACCATAGAAAACGCTGCGCGAGTGGACATCTCGATTGTTCAAAAACTTTGCGCCTTTCCAAGCAAAATTCCCTACTTTTGAGTCTTTGAAAATAACAACATTTATTCCGCTGCCCTCTATACAATTCGGCAGTAACTTGGCCCAACATAAATCATTCAACATACAACATTCAACATACAACATTCAACATACAACATTCAACATTCAAAATAACAAATGTCCTTCACCAAAACCACCGAACAAGCCTCGCATTATCAAGCACTCGAAGAGATGTCTGTGCATGATTTACTTGCCAACATCAACCGCGAAGATCAAACCGTTCCGCTGGCTGTTGAACGCGCTCTGCCACAAATTGAAAAATTGGTTAGCCGCGTGGTCGAGCAACTCAAAAAAGGCGGGCGTTTGTTTTATATCGGTGCCGGAACCTCGGGTCGTTTGGGTATCGTCGATGCTTCTGAATGTCCGCCTACCTATGGCGTGCCGCATGATCTGGTCAACGGCATCATTGCCGGTGGTGACCAAGCCATTCGCCGCGCGGTTGAAAACGCCGAAGACAACACCACACAAGCCTGGCTTGATTTAGAAGCCAACCACATTGGCCCGGATGATTTTGTGATTGGCATTGCTGCATCGGGCACGACACCTTATGTGCTAGGCGGCCTTGAAGCCTGTCACCAAAAAGGCATCGCTACCGGCGGAATTACTTGCAACGCCGGAAGCCCATTGGCGCTTACCGCGCAATACCCTATTGAAGTGGTCGTGGGTCCGGAATTCGTGACCGGAAGCTCGCGCATGAAAGCCGGAACCGCGCAAAAACTCGTTTTGAATATGATTTCTACCACAGTCATGATTCAGTTGGGGCGCGTAAAAGGCAACAAAATGGTTGATATGCAACTCAGCAACAACAAACTTGTAGAGCGCGGCGTGCGGATGATTATGGATGAAATTCCGGTAAGTTATGAAGTTGCCGCAGCATTATTAGAAAAACACGGCAGTGTGCGCCAAGCGGTTGCGTTTTATCAATCACAAGCATCATGATTGGGTTTTATTTGCTCTCGGCAGCCATTCCGTTGCTTTGGGTTTGGAGCTTATGGTGGTTGCGTCGTTGGCGAAACTTCAGAGTTTATTTTTGGAGTAACTTTTTGCTGGCTCTTTTTTATCTGACTGTTCTGGGCTTTTTTGGATCACAGTTTTTTGAGCAAGACCCGTATGGTCTGAAAAAAATTGCACTCATCTTTTTTATCCTGCTCGCACACAGTATAGGAAGTTTTATTTTTGCTTTATTGTTTCGTTTTAAATACGCCGCCCAATGGGAACCAACCGAGAAGTCCTAAACCAAGGAATCAAAAAATTAGCATTTGCCCTACCGGCTTTATTTACCGGGCCGGCAGTGATTTACAACGCCTTCATCAACAAACAAAACAACTGGCACTATTTGGTTTTAGCCATTGGTATTGCCATTTGCTTGACGGGCGTTTATTTGATGTTTCGCGGTATTCAGCTGATGGTAAAAAGTATGTTTGACTACAATGATGACGAATGAATGAATTACTCTACATAGACCAAACTTTTGAACACTACCAAGGGCAAAACGGCCGCATTGCCAACAAAGAATTTGACGGTTGTCATTTTGTAAACGGTCAATTTTCAGGTTGCGATTTTTCGGGCAGTATTTTTACAGCCTGTACTTTTACTGATTGCAATTTGTCTATGGCACAACTCAGCGCAACGCAACTGGCCCATGTGGTTTTTAAAAATTGTAAAATGCTCGGGCTTACATTTGATCAATGTTCTGATTTTTTGTTTGAAGTTTCTTTTGATCATTGCGCGTTAGACTTTTCATCATTTGCTTACAAAAAAATGCCCAAAACATCTTTTGCCGGATGTTCACTTAAAGAAGTAAGTTTTGTTGGAACTGATTTGAGCGGTGCCGATTTTGACCATGCCGATTTAACCTTGGCGGTTTTTAACCAAACGCAACTGGCCGGCGCTGATTTTACTTCGGCACGCAATTTTACCATTGACCCACAATACAACCCGATGAAAAAGGCGCGTTTTTCTAGCCACGGACTCATCGGTTTGCTCTCACAATACGATATAAAACTTGATTTGTCATGAAGATAAACGAAACCTATCTCGAAAGCGTTCGCAAGCAATTTTTGTATTACAAAATGCTCGGTGAGAAAGCCATGGCGCAATTGGAGCCGGAACAATTTTTTGTCATGACTAATGAAGACACCAACAGCATCGCCACGATTGTCAAACATTTGGCGGGAAATATGCTTTCGCGCTGGACTGACTTTTTAACCACCGACGGCGAAAAAGAATGGCGCCACCGAGACAGCGAATTTGAAAATGATTTGCAAACACCCGAACAAGTTTGGGCTTTGTGGAATCAAGGTTGGACGTGTTTTTTAGGGGCGCTTGACAGCTTATCGGCGCAGCAATTGGGCGAAATTATATACATCCGCAATGAAGGCCATACGGTTGTGGAAGCCATCAACCGACAGTTGGCACATTATCCGTATCACGTGGGACAAATAGTGTTTTACGCCAAGCAACTCAAAGCCACGCCGTGGGAAAGTTTGTCGATTCCGCGCAATGCTTCAAAAAGTTATAATGCCGATAAATTTGCACGTGAAAAAGGCATTCGTAACTTTACAGACGACGAGCTTAATCGGCTACGCTAACCCGCAGCCCTGGTGGAAGTGGCGTCCTTGCCGACTGGGGTTCAGGCGGCAAGACACAACGAACGACAGGATTAGCTGCCCAAATAAAAATGATGAAAAAATATTTGCTTTTAATTTTAGTTCCGCTGCTGAGCGCTTGCTACCAAACCAAGTGTAATTGCAACGATTTTAAAACCGGAAAATTTGAATCTGTGGTGGTCATCAATGGTGTGCAACAACGCACCATTTCTGAACGAACCGACTCTTTGGTTATTGAAACCTACAAAGGAAAAACTGATACCGCAACAATTCGTTGGGTGAGCGATTGCGAATATGTGTTGCGCCAAATGCACCCCAAAACTATGGCCGAGCAAAAAGCTATTTCGATTAAAATTTTGACAACCAACCAAAATTCGTATACATTTGAATTTGGGTTGGTAGGCGACGATGCGCGCCAAAAAGGAACCGCTCGTAGAATTGAATAAACAAACATTACATGGAAATTTTTCTGAACCCGAATGCCTGGGTAGCCCTATTAACCCTGACTTTTTTAGAAATTGTCTTGGGTATTGACAACATTATTTTTATCTCCATCACCACCGGGAAATTGCCCGAAGAACAGCGCAAAAAAGCCACCAAACTCGGTATGTTTTTGGCCATGTTTATGCGCATTGTGTTGCTTTTGGGCATTTCTGTGCTCATTGCCATGAAAGAGCCTTGGCTGAGTTTTCACTACAACTGGTTTAGTGCAGATGTTTCAGGACAAAGCATTATTTTGCTGTTGGGCGGTTTGTTTTTGATGTACAAAAGCACGCATGAAATTCACGAAAAAGTGGATCAGAAAGGCCAAGAAGAAAAAGAAATCAAAAGCTCGGCGGCCGCATCATTTGGCAAAGTTATTTTTCAAATCATCATGATTGATTTGGTGTTCTCTTTTGATAGTATTCTCACGGCAGTGGGTATGACCAACGGTATTGAAGGCGCTTTGTACATTATGATTGCCGCGGTGGTTATCTCGGTGCTCATTATGATGCAGTTTGCGGTTCCGGTGGGGAATTTTGTTAACAAACATCCGTCGATTCAGATTTTGGGCTTGTCGTTTTTGATTTTGATTGGCTTTATGCTTGTTACTGAAAGCGCACATTTGGCCCATGCTTCGTTCTTTGGCAACCATGTAGAATCGGTTCCGAAGGGCTATTTGTACTTTGCCATTGCGTTCTCATTACTGGTAGAAGTTTTGAATATGAAAGCCACCAGAAAAAAATAAAGTGTAAGATTTTCAAAACGACCTGCGCGGTTTTGAAAACCTTGTAGGTCTAAAAAACAAAGGCTGTCTCCAATTCAAGACAGCCTTTTTCTATTCTAAAGACAATGTAATTTGTCCGTCATCATCGAGTTCTGTAGGAATATCCGGTGCATCAAATTCATCTGAAGCTGCGGGCATTGTTTCAGGTTCGGGTTCTTCAGGTGCTTCATACGGCAATGATTCAAGCAAATTGATTTGTTTGAGTTTATCGGTCGTGAGTTGATTACCCATCGCTTTGAAGCCTTTAACAGTGATAAATGCCTCCATATCTACCACCAAATTCTCTTTCTGTACCCCTTTGTTTTTGGCAAACACCAATTCAGCTACCGGGCGATAATCTGTCGAGACAATCTCTAAACGCGTATTCGGATGGTCATTGATGAACGAATCTTCTTTACCTTCTGATTCTACCAAGAAACGCTTCAAGAAATAGCGTTCTTTTTCTCCGTCAAAATAAATGGCCGAAATGGGTTTGGTCGGAATCCATTTCTCAAGCACAATCATGTCTTCGTCAAAGTGCGTGGTTAGTTCCGGAATAATGGTTTTTATTTTTCCGGATTGATGAATGATCAGCAAACGATCGTTGGGTTTAAACTCGCCCAAAAGTTCGCCGCGGCCATCAACATTCAGGCGCTGCACCGTATCGTCAAACCAAACTTTTCTGGGGCGCAAGGTTGAGATGCCTTTTTCTTTGAGCTCAATTTTCTTGATCGGATATTTGCTCACGGTGTTTCCGCGTGAGGCGCGCCCTTTGATGGCAATATCGGCAAAATCAACATCCCATTTGAGCTTTTTGATGCTGCCCACCTGACGCAATAAGACGGTAACGGTTTCAGCTTCACCATTCGGATTGGCCGAGAAATACAGCACCATACTGCCCGGTTTTTCTTGGGTCAAATCATAAAACTTATCGCGTGTAATGCCCGAAACGTTGAATCGTTTAATGAACGCCGCTCCGTTTTTACCATCGCGATAAATCATGTTGTAAATGGTGCGTTTGTCATTTTTGTCAAATACCGTTGCATGAATGATGTCTTTGCCCACAAATTTCTTGTCATCGACTTTGGTAACCATCATACGGCCATCGCGCAAAAACACAATCACATCGTCAATATCAGAACAATCGGCTATATATTCATCGCGTTTCAGGCTGGTTCCGATAAAACCTTCCTCGCGGTTGACATAAAGTTTAGTGTTGCGCAAAACCACTTTGGTGGCTTCAATGGTGTCAAAGTTGCGGATTTCTGTTTGACGCTCTCGGCCTTTGCCGTATTTGTCTTTGAGGTTCTGAAAATAGGCAATCGCAAAATCAGTCAAATGATCTAAATCGTGTTTGACCTGCTCCATTTCGGCTTCGAGTTTGGCAATGCCTTCGTCGGCTTTGTCTGAGTCAAAACGGGTGATGCGGATCATTGGAATCTGGGTGAGCTTTTGCAAATCGTCGTCGTTGATCTCGCGTACAAAATCTTTTTTGAATTTGTCAAATCGCTTGTATAAATAGGCATACAAGGTTTCTCGATCAGAGTACAATTTGAAGTCGATGTACATTTCTTCGCGGATGAAAATCTTCTCGAGCGTTGATAAATGCCATTTGTTTTCAAGTTCATCCAGCTGAATTTCAAGCTCGCGTTTAAGCAAATGCTTGGTGCGCTCGGTCGATAAACGCAACATTTCAGAAACGCCCATAAACACCGGACTGTTGTCAACAATCACACAGCCCAGCGGCGCTATAGATGTTTCACAAGCGGTAAACGCATACAGCGCATCAATGGTTTTATCCGGCGATACACCCGGCGGAAGGTGAATTAAGATTTCAACTTCGGCAGCGGTGTTGTCTTCTATTTTCTTGACTTTGATTTTGCCTTTCTCATTGGCTTTCAAAATACTGTCAATGAGGGTGGATGTGTTGGTTGTAAACGGAATCTGGTTGATCACCAAAGTCTGTTTGTCCAATTGAGAAATTTTGGCACGCACCCGAACACGACCTCCGCGCATACCGTCGTTGTAATTGGAAACGTCGGCAATACCGGCCGTCGGGAAATCAGGAAATATCGTGAAAGGTTTTCCTTTAAGAATTTTAATCGAAGCATCAATGAGCTCGTTGAAATTGTGCGGCAGAATTTTGGTAGATAAACCTACGGCGATTCCCTCACCGCCTTGAGCCAGCAACAAAGGGAATTTTACCGGCAAATGAACCGGTTCGTTTTTTCGTCCGTCATAACTGAGTTGCCATTGGGTAACTTTGGGCGAATACAAAATTTCTTGCCCGAGCTTTGAAATGCGCGCCTCAATATAACGCGAAGCCGCAGCGCCATCGCCCGTAAGGATGTTCCCCCAGTTTCCTTGCATATCAATGAGCAAATCTTTTTGACCAATTTGCACAATGGCATCGCCAATACTCGCATCGCCGTGCGGGTGGTATTGCATGGTGTGCCCTACTATATTGGCTACTTTGTTGTAGCGCCCATCGTCAAGCTCTTTCATGGAGTGCATGATGCGGCGTTGTACGGGTTTGAAACCGTCTTCAATGGCCGGAACCGCGCGCTCGAGAATTACATACGAGGCGTAATCCAAAAACCAGTCTTTGTACATACCGGTTACTTTGGTAATGGTATCGTCGGGGTTTTCGTCGTTTTCGTAAAAATGACTTCCGGTAGATGGCCGAATTACCTCGTCAAAACCTTCGGCATTTTCTTGAGCTGAGGCTTCTTCGTTGGGCTGTTCTCCTTCGGGAAGGTTATCAAATTCTTCTTCGTCTTTCATTTTTTTGGGTAACACAAAGTTTTGCCTAGTTTATTGCCAAGTCTACCTATGTGTTTATTTAGTTATTCTAAATCATTCTTTTAGTCGTGAAAACTTCTAGAAACTTTGTGTTCCAAGACTACTCTATCACATCCAACTCAACCTTCAAATTATTGATGATGAAATCCTGACGATCGGGCGTGTTTTTGCCCATGTAGAACTCTAACAAAGTCTCAATAGAAGTATTTTTGTCGAGCATGACCGGATCTAAACGGATGTCTTCGCCAATAAAGTGTTTGAACTCATCGGGCGAAATTTCTCCGAGCCCTTTGAATCGGGTGATTTCAGGTTTGGGTTTGAGTTTTTCGATGGCTGCTACGCGCTCTTCGTCGCTGTAACAGTAGATGGTTTCTTTTTTGTTGCGCACCCGAAACAGCGGTGTTTGCAAAATAAACAAATGCCCTTCTTTGATGAGCTCGGGAAAAAACTGTAAAAAGAACGTAATGAGCAACAAACGAATGTGCATCCCATCCACATCGGCATCAGTAGCAATGACAATGTTGTTGTAGCGCAAGTTGTCGTAATCTTCTTCAATGTCTAAAGCCGCTTGCAACAAATTGAATTCTTCGTTTTCGTAGACAATCTTTTTGGTCATGCCATACGAGTTGAGTGGCTTTCCGCGCAAACTAAACACCGCTTGTGTATTGACATCGCGGCTTTTGGTTATGGAACCAGAAGCAGAGTCACCCTCAGTGATAAACAAAGTGCTTTCTAAACAGCGTTCGTGTTTGGCATCGGTAAGGTGTACCCGGCAATCGCGCAGTTTTTTGTTGTGCAGACTGGCTTTTTTAGCGCGTTCCCGAGCGAGTTTCCGAATGCCCGAAAGTTCTTTGCGCTCGCGCTCGGCTTGCAAGATTTTTTTGAGTAAAGCATCGGCCGTTTCGGGGTTTTTATGCAAGAAATTGTCCAGTTTGGTTGAAACAAAATCATTGATAAAAGTTCGGATGCTCGGGCCATTGGGGCCAATATCGGTTGAACCTAATTTGGTTTTGGTTTGCGATTCAAACACCGGTTCTTCAACTTTTACAGAAACCGCTGCCACAATTGATTTTCGAATATCTGAAGCCTCAAAGTTTTTGTTGTAAAAATCGCGGATGGTTTTGACTACTGACTCGCGAAAAGCGTTGAGATGCGTTCCGCCTTGGGTGGTATTTTGCCCATTGACAAATGAGTGGTATTCTTCAGAATACTGCGACTTACTGTGTGTGAGGGCCAACTCAATATCATCGCCTACCAAATGAATGATTGGATAAACCATGTCTTCATCGGCAATGGTTTCTTGCAATAAATCTTTGAGCCCAAAGTCTGAATAATACTTTTCGCCATTGAAATAAATGGTCAGGCCGGTATTGAGATAGCAATAGTTTTTGAGCATGCGCACCACATACTCATTGCGGTATTTGTAGTTTTTAAAAATGGTATCATCAGCCACAAACGACACTTTGGTTCCGCGGCGTTTGGTACTTTCTTGTACTTCTTCTTCCAGGGTGAGATTTCCGGCGGTGAATTCGGCGGCTTTTTGCTGGTTGTCGCGCACTGATTCTACCCGAAAATAATTCGATAGTGCATTGACTGCTTTGGTACCGACGCCGTTGAGTCCGACCGATTTTTTAAATGCTTTGGAATCATATTTACCGCCCGTGTTCATTTTGGAAACCACATCAACCACTTTGCCCAGCGGAATCCCACGGCCATAATCGCGTACGGTAACCATTTTGTCTTTGACGGTGACTTCAATGGTTTTGCCCGCACCCATGACAAACTCATCGATACAATTGTCAATGACTTCTTTGACCAAGATATAAATACCGTCGTCGGGCGAGGAGCCATCGCCGAGTTTTCCGATGTACATACCCGGTCGCATGCGGATGTGTTCTTTCCAATCCAGCGAGCGTATATTGTCTTCGGTATATTGTGTTTGTTCTGACATGGTATAAAAATCGAATAGCACGCTAATTTAAGGCATCGCTTCTGATTTTAAAAGGTATGAGAATCAAAGTTATCAAACGGATATTGACAATGAATAACGATGCTGGGTTGTGGTCGCACGAAACAAAAAACTTCACAAACCACGAGTCATTTATCTTTCATCAATCATTTGTATCGCCCCGGATGGCAGCAAAAAGCATTGAGCCCAAAAAAGCTTTTTTGCCGACTGAAAAAAGCGACCGCAGAAGCGCTTTTGAAGCCGAGCAAAAAAACGTATTTTGGGCTTAATCTTGGCGCGAACAGCCGGAAATGGCGCCCTAAAACGAAAACTACTTGTCGTAATATTTACTCAATTTCATATTGAGCTCTTTGGGGTTGAACGGCTTGATGATGTATTCATTGATGCCAATTTGCAAGGCGCGGTCCAAGTAGCCAAATGAGGCCGATGCCGTGAGCGCAATAATCGGAACGAGTTTGTCGGTCAGACGAATGGTGGTGGTGGCTTCATAACCGTCCATGACGGGCATGGAAAGATCCATGAGGATAACATCGTAGTGGTTTTGGTTGTATTTCTGAATTCCGACGAGTCCGTTTTCAGCAGTATCTACTTCAACCTCCCATTGAGACATGATTTTCTGGGCAATTTTGGTATTGATGATGTTGTCTTCAACAAGCAAAACTTTTAGTCCTTTGAGGTTTTCTTCTTTGTAATCGTCGTGCAAATCGCGCGTGTTGACCGCTGCGTGTTTGAGATCAACCGGCAAGTGCATCGTAAAATAAAAATTAGAACCCCGGCCTACTTCGCTCTCAAATTTGATTTCAGAACCCAAGAGTGCGAGTAGTTTTTTGGTAATGACCAATCCGAGCCCGGTGCCTCCGTATAGGCGAGAAGTTTTGGTTTCGGCTTGGGTGAATTTTTCAAAAATGGTTTCAAATTTACTGGGTTCAATACCAATACCTGAATCAATGACTTCAACTTTAAAGGTTGAGAAGTTGCTTTGTAAAGCGATTTGTTTGAGCCTGATTTGAATTTTGCCTTCATAGGTAAACTTCACGGCATTTGAGACCAAATTGGTAATGACTTGGTTGATGCGCAATGGGTCAGAAATAAGATTCGGAACAAAATCTGAATCAACAACTACTTCAATGGTATTGAGGTTTTCTGAGGCGCGGGCCTCCATTGATTTGGCAATTTGGTGGACGAGTTCTTTGAGATTGAACGGAATTTTCTCAATGTCTACTTTACCCGCCTCAATTTTACTGAAATCAAGAATATCGTTAATGAGCAGGAATAAATTTTGCGCTGAATGTTTGAGCACTTCTATATTCTCTTGAAAACTTTGCAATGAGTTTTCTTTTTCCATGATGTAAATCAGACCAATAATTGCATTGAGCGGTGTTCTGATTTCATGACTCATAATGGATAAAAAGTCTGATTTGGCATCGTTGGCCTTTTTAGCATCGGCAATGGAATCGTATAATTTTTTCTGAATATCAGCCTTAATTTCAATCTCTTTGTGCAGAATATGCAGCAAATCTAAAAGGTTTTCATCGTCGAGTTCGTGTCCGTCGGCATTGAGTTGCTTGATGGCTTCGACGAGTTTTTTTTGAAAGAACCTTCTTTTTTCAAGTTCATCTTTGAGTTTTGAGGTAATTTCAGCGTATTCTTTGTCGTTGAGTCGAGCGGATTGTTCAGACAACTCGGCATCTTTATCGTAATTCAAATACGTTTGATGGACGATTTTAATAAACGATTGCAACGACGGATTTTGCTCAATTAAATCATCGCTGAGCCATTTATCAAGCTGTCGTTTTAGGTTTCTATGGAGTTGAGACTTGTCCATGATTATGATTCGTAGAGTGTGGCTATGGTCATGGTTTGGTTGTGCAATTCACAGGCAACTTGGTCTAAGGTGGGCGAAATTTCACCATACGAATAAAAGCCGCACAATATGGCGGATGGGCCAAATATATCGCGAACCACCTCGAGTTCTTCTTCAACGCGATCGCCCAAAACAATTCTTCGGCCCACACAACTGACCAACAAAGCCAATTGTCGCGCAGTTACTGAATTGTTTTGCACTTTTGCGGCAGCTTGAGAGGAGGCATCAATGAGTCGATCAGTATTGGCTTTCATCAATCGGACCGAAGAGCCTTCAGGAATGTTTCCGGCAAAGGTCATGGTTTTGTTTTCTTCATCTATAGACAAAATGGTGCGCACCACAGTTGTAGTACTGCCTTTTTCGCGCATTGAAAGCGGAAAATACAAAGACGAACCCGGCAGTTCATCAGCATATTTGCCCAAATAATCTTTGTACAAATCTAAAGCATGATGGTCGCCGATTTTGTATAATACGTTTTGCTTGGATTGGGTCACTTCGCGCTCCGGACCAAAATCGCTCCAACCGCCTTCAGAACCAAAACCAAAATGGATGTGATTTCCGTAAAATCCGATCACTACAATTTTTCCGGCAGTGGCATCTTCATTGAGCCCGACGATGGTTTTTTCAAAACTGTATTCGTCACCGGCCAAACCGCCAAAAATAGGAATGTTTTTATGGGTTTTATCAATGAGTTCGTTGATGAGTTCTGTGCCGTTGACGTTGCTCCCTTCTGAGAGAACAAGCAAAGATTGTAAATCATCAGCCCACAAGTCTTCATTGATTTTGTGACCTAAATCATGAATACTTGCATTAGAAATAATATCAACCACTGAAGTTTTGATATAGGTTTTTTCAAACTCAATCGCTGTGGCTACAATGTTGGTTTCAATAGCACAGCGATTTGATATTTGCCCCGAAGAAGAACAGATGACAATTTGCGCATTGGGATATTTAGCGCTTAGTAAGGCATAAGGCTTTACTTGTTCAAGCAGTGTTCTTTGGCCAAAGGCCAGCACCAAATTTGCCTTTTGGGCATCAAATTTTGGATCATGAAAAACTGAGGATGATTGATTCGTAGTACTGATGGACAGTTGTTCTACATTCATGTATTAGCTCTTTGAAAGATAGAAAAAATGTGAAAACAGATAACATTTTGTTTGTATAAAGTAACGCAAAGCAGTTGGAATAAACAAAAAAACCTGTAAAATAATTTACAGGCTTTGTAGTATTAGTTTGACAATGGCTTAGACGTTGAATCTAAAGTGCATCACGTCACCGTCTTTGACAATATAATCTTTTCCTTCAACCCGAAGTTTTCCGGCTTCTTTTACTTTGGCCTCAGAGCCGTATTTTGAGAAATCTTCGTAGGCAATCACTTCGGCACGGATGAATCCTTTTTCAAAATCAGTGTGAATTACGCCTGCGGCTTTTGGAGCTGTATCGCCAATATTAATAGTCCAAGCGCGCACTTCTTTGACTCCGGCTGTAAAATACGTTTGCAATTTCAACAACTTATACGCGGCACGAATCAAAACGGCAGAACCGGGTTCGGTTAAGCCCATATCTTCCAGAAAAACTTGTCGTTCTTCGTAGCTTTCTAACTCAGTAATATCTGCTTCGGCACCCACCGAAAGAATGATCACTTCAGCATCTTCGTCTTTAACGAGTTCTCGAACTTGATCAACGTATTTGTTTCCGTTCACCGCTGAACCTTCATCAACATTACACACATACAAAACAGGTTTGTTGGTAATCAATTGAAAATCTTGCATGAATGCTTCTTCATCTTGGTTTTGAGGAACAACGGTTCGAGCTGATTTGGCTTGCAATAAAGCTTCGCGAATGCGGTCTAAAAGTGCTTTTTCGGCTTGCGCTTCTTTGTTGCCGGTTTTGGCCGCACGATTGACTTTTTCAAGACGTTTATCAACCGTTTCTAAGTCTTTTAACTGCAACTCTATATCAATCGTTTCTTTGTCGCGGATGGGATTCACGTTGCCATCTACATGCACAATATTGTCGTTGTCAAAACAACGCAAAACGTGAATGATGGCGTTGCATTCACGGATATTCCCGAGGAATTGATTCCCCAAACCTTCACCTTTGCTGGCGCCTTTGACCAAACCGGCAATATCCACAATATCCACCGTGGCCATTTGTACCCGTTCTGGTTTGACCAGTTCTTCTAAACGCACAATGCGCGGATCAGGAACGTTGACAACACCAATATTGGGCTCGATGGTACAAAACGGAAAGTTCGCACTTTGGGCTTTGGCATTAGACAAACAATTAAACAAAGTTGACTTCCCTACGTTGGGCAATCCGACAATTCCTGCTTTCATATCTAGTGGAGATTAACCGTTAAAAAAGGTGTGCAAATATAACGGTTTAAATCTTTTTTGAAAGCGCGGTTTTTGGTAAATTTTATTCAGGTAATTCTTCGAGCGTTTCAAGCACTTTTTGCTCTTCTTCAGTAGCGGTTAAACCTGATTCGTTCCAGTATTTTGAGAGCACCACGTCTTTTTTATTGTAGAGCGTTTTGTCTTTAAAAACCTCAGCTTCTTTATAGGTATAATTTTGAGTACTGAACTCATGGGTAAAGAAGTAGTTGCGCACCTCTATGTCTTTGGTTTTGTCTTTTTCAACTTTCTCAAAACCAATTTCTTCTTTAGAACTCAGCAAATAATAATGGTTGTTGTAAATTTTGTAAATGGTTTTGTACATTGATTTGTATATGTTTCTGGCACCAACCCGTGTTTTGTCTTTGAGCTGAGCCAAAACTGCTGGTGAAACACTTGAACTGACCTCAACAATTAACTTGCGTTTGGGGTCATATATAATTGAGAAATCATCGTGCATTCCGCGGGAATTTTCATTGGGAACCGCACTGATGATGTTGAACTCTTTGTTTTTAGAATACACTTTGATGACAAAATCATATTCTTTGCGTGCCTCAGCCACCAAAAGCGGATTGAGGTATTTGAAGTTGTAGTAATTCTCCATGATATCGTTGAGATTATAACCCAACAAATCCGGAATTACGTCTTCTTGCACCAAACTGCGCGCACGGTTTTGTTCTACCAAAATAACGGCATCAATATTTTTGGACTTCCCGAGCAACTGAAAATTCATGAGCCCGTCATTGTAGTATGCATAATTGCCATTGAGTTTAAAAAACTCGCGCGTATACACTTTGAGCCTGGCTGGAACGGTGAGTTTTAATTTTGAATTGTCAATCAATGAAGCTAGAATTTTTTGCGGATGCTTGTTAAAGACCAAAATCTCTTCAAGATCAGTTACATTGTTGCGCAAATAAATTACTGTTGATTTTTCTTTGAGCGACAAAGAACGGATGTTCACCGGCAAATAAGATGAATGACGAATTTGAATATTTGAAGCACCAGAGAGTTCAAAAGTAACAATTCCTTCGTGATTGCTGATTAGATTTTCTTTGGTTTTAAGAATGGTGACCGTTGCATCTTCAATGGGCTGATGCGTTTCTTCATCTTGAAGGATAAGAATGCGCTCCACTTTTTGTGCAGTAACTGAAAAACCCAACAAGCAAACAAAAAAGAACGCAATCTTCTTTAACATACAACTTATATTTTAACAGATTTATTGAGGATTTTGAAAAGATTAATCAAAAAATCAATTTATCTATCTGGGTTAAAAATATAAATCTCAAAGAAATTGACAAAAAAAATCCTGAAATAAATTCAGGAAATTTCTTATTCATTGTGCAAAAAGGCTTGTCTATTGAGCAGAGTTTCCTCTGACTCAACGTGGTTGTCATCCGGTATACAACAATCTACCGGGCAAACTGCTGCACATTGTGGTTCTTCGTGAAAACCTTTACATTCAGTACATTTACCGGGTACAATATAATATATGTCGTCTGAAATAGGTCTTTGCGGTGCATCGGCATCAACTTCGGTTCCGTCAGGCAAGACTACTTTTCCGTGCAATTTGGTTCCGTCTTTGTAGCGCCAATCATCGGCTCCCTCATAAATAGCTGTATTCGGACATTCAGGTTCACAAGCACCGCAATTGATGCATTCGTCAGTGATAATTATAGCCATGACTTTGTTTGTTTGAATTGGAGCTAGACATAAAGTCTACGCTTATTTTGCTTATTTTTGCGGCAAAATTACAATCAAAACAGTTCAAAAACAAGTAACGAATGTCACAAAACAATAAAAAGAAATCTTTTATTGAATTAGGAAAATTTCTCGCACAATTTTCACTCGATGCTTCAAAGCCCAATGAAGCTGTTGTGTTCAACGATTTGTTTTTTGACCGTTTTGAAAACCTTATCAAAGAATCACAATCGCACAACGGTTGGTTTACGCCAGAGCAAGTTTATTTTGCCGTGCAATCGTGGGCTAAAGCGCTGACTGAAGAAAACCTAAATCAATGGCTGTCAGCTTATCCACAGATGGCCAAATCAGTAAAAACTGTAGGCTTGGTTTTGGCCGGAAACATTCCTCTGGTGGGCTTTCACGATTTTTTATCGGTGCTGGTTTCGGGGCATAAAGTATTGGTCAAAACCTCATCCAATGATCAGAAATTATTGCCGTTTTTGGCTGAGTATCTTGGTGCGGTTTCACCTGAGTTAAAAAATCAAATCACTTTTACATCGGGTCAACTAGAAAATTACGATGCCGTGATTGCCACCGGAAGCAACAATACCGCGCGCTATTTTGAATATTATTTTAAAGACAAACCAAGCATTATTCGCAAGTCGCGAAATTCAGTAGCGGTTTTAAACGGACAAGAAACTTCAGAACAATTGACGGCTTTAGGCGAAGATATTTTTAGGTATTTTGGCCTTGGTTGCCGCAACGTATCAAAGTTGTTTGTACCAAAAGGTTATGACTTCAAAGCTTTTTTTGAAGCAATGTTTGCCTATCAAGATGTAATTCACTACGAAAAATACGCCCACAACTACGATTACAACAAAGCTGTTTTTTTGATGAGCAATTTTAAAATTCTCGACAACGGATTTTTGACCATCAAAGAAGACAACAGTTATGCCTCGCCTATTTCAAGTGTGTTTTATGAATATTATGACTCGCTTGAAGAAGTCAAAACCAGACTTGAAACAGACCGCGATTTGTTGCAATGCATCGTCTCTAATAACTTAATTGAGCACAGCATTCCGTTTGGAAAAACCCAAAAACCCGAGCTTTGGGATTATGCCGATCATGTAGACACTTTGGCTTTTCTTTTTGATTTGTAAAAAGAGATTTTAGAAGATTTAATTCATCAAAAACCTAAAATCACAGAAAATTATACAACAGAAATCGACGAAATACATTTTTTCATTTGTTAACTACAACGTTTTCGTTAATAACATACACAAAACTGAATATAGAATAAATTGTTGCAATCGAATGCAATTCCGAGATTTGCGGCTTAAAATTTTATACTATGCTCACCGAAGTCATCAAGAAACACAATTACAGCGCAGGCCCATGCATACTGCCACAGGAAGTTTTTGAAAAATCAGCACAAGCTATTTTAGATTTTAACGGATCTGGCTTATCGATTTTAGAAATTTCGCACCGCAGCAAAGATTTTATCGCGGTCATGGAAGAAGCGCGCGCTTTGGTTTTGGAACTCCTCGGGCTCACCGGTAAAGGTTATCAAGCTTTGTTTTTGAGCAGCGGCGCCAGTATGGAATTTTTGATGGTTCCTTATAATTTGATGAAAGAAAACGGGAAAGCCGCTTATCTCGATACCGGAACTTGGGCCAACAACGCCATCAAAGAAGCTAAATTGTTTGGTCAGACTGAAGTGGTTGCTTCGTCAAAAGACGCCAATTACAGCTTTATTCCGAAAGATTATGCAATTCCGGCTGATGCAGATTATTTTCACTGCACCAGCAACAATACCATTTTTGGAACACAGATGAAAAGTTTCCCGAAAACGAGCATTCCGTTGGTGTGTGATATGAGTTCGGATATTTTTTCACGCGTGTTGGATTTTTCAAAATTTGATTTGATCTACGCCGGAGCTCAGAAAAATATGGGCCCTGCCGGAACGACTTTGGTGGTGGTCAAAGAAGAAATTCTGGGCCATACCGGACGCACAATTCCGAGTATTTTAGATTATCAGAAACACATCAAAGCCGATAGTATGTACAATACGCCGCCGGTTTTTCCGGTATATGCCTCATTGCTCACCTTGCAATGGATTAAAAACAATGGTGGTATTGCGGCCATGGAAAAAATCAACAACGCCAAAGCCGAATTGCTTTATAATGAAATTGATCGCAATCCATTATTCAGAGGAACCGCTCAAGTAGAAGACCGCAGCGCCATGAACGCAACCTTCTTGCTCAAGGACGAATCTAAAGCCGCTGAATTTGATCAAATGTGGAAAGCAGCAGGAATTTCGGGGATTGCCGGCCATCGTTCGGTGGGTGGTTATCGCGCCTCAATGTACAACGCGCTTCCGCTCGAGAGCGTTCAAGTGCTCGTAGATGTGATGCGCGCTTTTGAACAAAAAGCTTAAGCGAACACGAAAGTCCTAGCCCGGATTGCAGCGGCAGCCTTTTGCTTGCTTCTTGAGCAAGGAAAAGCTATAGCGAAAAGCCGGAATAGCTTCAAAAAATAAATAATTAACGAGTGAAAAGCTCCTAAACCCAGCCGCTCAGTAACTCAGCAACTCTAAATAAATGAAAGTATTAGCCAACGACGGAATCTCAAAAAGCGGCATTACTGCTCTTGAAAAAGGCGGATTCAAAGTGATTACCACCAAAGTAGCCCAAGAACAAGTGGCTGCGTATATGAATGCAAATCAGATTGAAATTTTGCTCGTGCGCAGTGCCACCAAAGTGCGCAAAGAACTCATTGACAGTTGTCCGAACCTGAAAATCATCGGTCGCGGTGGTGTGGGCATGGACAATATTGATGTGGAATATGCACGCAGTAAAGGGATTCACGTGATCAACACGCCTGCTTCTTCCTCAGAAAGTGTGGCCGAATTGGTGTTTGCTCATTTGTTTACCGGTGTGCGCTTTTTGCAAGACGCCAACCGCAATATGCCGCTGGAAGGCGACAGCAACTTTGACGGATTGAAAAAAGCCTATGCCAACGGTATTGAATTGCGCGGGAAAACGCTTGGAATCATCGGCTTTGGACGCATTGGGCAAGCTACGGCCAAAATGGCTTTGGGCTTGGGAATGAAAGTGATTGCCGCTGATAAATTTGTAGACAACGCACAGATTAAAGTGGATTTTTACAACGGTCAGTTTATTAACGTAGATATAGTGACCGAGCCTTTAGAAGACGTAATCAAACACGCTGACTTTATTACGCTGCACGTTCCGGCGCAAGAAGGTTATGTGATTGGTGCCGATGAAATTGCGACCATGAAAAAAAATGTAGGCATCATCAATTGTTCGCGTGGTGGCGTGATTGACGAAGTAGCACTCATAGCCGCGCTTGATGAAGGCAAAATCATGTTTGCCGGCTTGGATGTTTTTGAAAACGAACCGAATCCGGAGATTCAGATTTTGATGCATCCGAAGATTTCGCTCACACCGCATATTGGTGCCGCTACACTTGAGGCGCAAGACCGCATTGGGACTGAATTGGCAGAGCAAATCATCAGTTTGATGAAATCAGAAAAAGCTTAATTAATTTCAGATTCATAGTATAAAAGCCGGGGTTACGCTCGGCTTTTTTTATTACATTTGGTGGAACGCTAATCCTTTAAAATCATGTTTGAACAACTCACACAACTCGTACAACAATTTGGTCAAGACGCCGTAGTCAACAATTCAGAGGTTCCGAATGAACACAACCAAGAGGTCATGAACACGGCCAGTGAATCAATCCTTTCGGGCTTAAAAAACATCGCAGCACAAGGCGGAACTGCTGATTTAGCAACACTCATGCAAGGCAATAATGCCGGCGATGCATCAAACCCTGTGGTGCAACAACTGACCCAAAAACTCACAGGCGATTTGGGCGAAAAATTTGGTTTGAGCAGTGAGACAGCTTCAGGCGTGGCCGGAAATTTAATACCACAAGTATTGAGCAATTTGGTGGGTAATGCCAAAGATCCGAACCACAAAGGCTTTGAAATGTCAGACTTGGTGGGCGCTATTACCGGTGGTCAAGGCAGTTCAGGTTTGATGGATGCCATCAATCAATACGGCGGACAATTTGGGCTCGACCAAAACGCAGATGGCAAAGTTGACATGAGCGATGCCATGGCAGCTGTGAGCAAAAAAGGAGGCATTGGCGGTTTGCTCGGAAAACTATTTGGCAGATAAAAGTCGAAAGTTGTAGTTGTTAAATAGGTTTGAAAAGCAACTGAGTTGAGCGCATTTGACTAATTTTAGGCAAACTTTTGAATCGTGAAAATCGGATTAAAAATAGCATTGTCTTTGGCCTTTGTAGTGGTTTGTTCTGCTTGGAACAAAAGCCTTCCGAAGCCAAAATCAACCGTTGATTTTCAGAAAGTTTCTGATACGGTACGCATTGCCAATGATTCAATAGAGTATGAAATCATCATCATCGAACCCGGCTTTGACAGTTGGCTGGCCACGGCCAAACCCAGAAATTATTTTTCTCTGGTTTATCTTGAAAACAAAAACAGACTATGGGTATCTGAATGGAATCGCCGTGTGTTAGACAGTCGTTACAATCAAAATTTATACGAAATGCGCATTGATTACGAGCCGCATATTCGCTACGGTTTTGAAGTTAATTATCTTTTATATCAATATTTTAGCTATTTTCAACAACGATACAAGCAACGATTATAAATCAATTACCTTTGCCATCATTTTTGACTCATGCCTACTTTTAAACAGCGCTGGAACATTCAATCAAATGCACAACTTACGGTGATTATCATTGTATTTGCGCTCACTGGTTCGGCTTCGGCTTGGTTGTCAAAACCGTTTTGTTTGTGGTTGGGCATCTCCAAAGATGCATTGGGTTTTTGGTTTACACCGGTTCGGTTGCTGTTGATTTTTCCGATTTATCAAGTGTTGTTGGTCTTGATTGGTTTTTTGTTTGGCCAATTCAAATTCTTCTGGAAGTTTGAAAAGAAAATGCTCCGCAGCATGCGTTTGGGTTTCTTGTTGCCCAAAGAAAATGAAGATTAACTTTTGAGCCAGTCGGCAAAATATTTTCTGAGCTTACTCACTTTAGGACTAATCACAAAACTGCAATATCCTTGGTCTGGGTTTCGGTTGTAGTAATTGTGATGATAAACTTCGGCCTCATAAAAAATGGTAGCTTCTTCAAGTTGCGTCACCACCGGCGCATCAAAAATTTCAGCTGCTTTGAGCTGAGCTAAATATTCTTCAGCTGCTTGTTTTTGCTGGTCATCGAGATAAAAAATCGAACTTCTGTACTGTGTGCCGATATCGTTGCCTTGACGATTGAGCGTGGTGGGGTCGTGCGTAGCAAAGAAAATATTCAGCAGCATTTCAAATGAAATGACTTCCTGGTCAAAAACAATTTCAATGGCTTCTGCGTGGCCGGTATGTCCGGTGCAAATTTGCTCATAAGTTGGGTTCGGCCGACGACCACCAATATAACCAGGTGTGACTTTTTGCACACCGCGTACCTTTAAAAAAACGGCTTCGGTACACCAAAAGCAACCGCCCGCTAAGATGGCTCGTGAAAGTGATGGATTCATAGAATTGTTTTGCGCAAAGATAAAACAAACACGCGGCCGAAGATGAAAAATTTGTTTCTTTGCAAGACATTCAAAGCTCATGATTTTAGCGCAAAATATTTTTAAAAACTACGACGAACTTCAAGTGCTCAAAGGCGTTGATTTACATATCGCCAAAGGCGAAATTGTCTCCATCGTCGGAGCTTCTGGCGCAGGCAAAACAACCCTGTTGCAAATTCTCGGAACCCTAGATAAACCAACTGTTCACGAAGGAACAAAACTTGAAATTGACGGTCAAGATATTTTGAAAATGAGCGATAAAACCTTGTCGCAGTTCAGAAACTTGCATTTGGGTTTTATCTTTCAGTTTCATCAACTTTTACCTGAATTTACAGCACTCGAAAATGTATGTATTCCGGCATTTATAGCGCAAAAAGACAAAAAAGAAACCGAGGCCGAAGCAATCAGATTGCTAACTTATCTGGGGCTTTCAGAACGAGCAAACCACAAACCCTCAGCACTTTCGGGCGGAGAACAACAACGCGTGGCCGTAGCCAGAGCGCTGATCAACAAACCGGCGGTGATTTTTGCCGACGAACCCTCGGGCAATCTTGACACCCAATCGGCTGAAAACCTGCATCAATTGTTTTTTAAATTGCGCGATGAACTAGGGCAAACCTTTGTGATTGTGACGCACAATGAAGAACTCGCACAAATGGCCGACCGCAAACTCGTGATGGTAGACGGCCAAATATCCGGCAGATAAAATGGCACTGATTTTAATTTCATGGATTTATATTGCGCTGACTTGTGTTCATCTGGGACTGGGTTTGTCTTATTTCATTCAATTAAAAAACAACCAACTTATTCCGGTGCTCATCAGTGGGCTTTTTTGCGTTTCATTACTGAGTACCATTTGGGCAATTTTTGGCCGCATCAATATAGAATTTCATCTGTTTTTGTTAGCGCTCAACGGCTTGATTTACTTTTCAAAAAAAAAGAAAATTCACCAAATCTTTCAAGATTTTGCCACTGATTTAAAAGCACTTTCTGTTCTGATAAAGGTGTTTTTATCGGTCGTTACAATACTCATCATCGCGCAATGTGCTTCGGCTCCGTTTGTGATTGACAACGAAACTTATTACATACAAACCATCAAATGGCTCAATGAATACGGACTGGTCAAAGGCTTGGCCAATTTGCATATTTCGCTCGGACAAATGAGCGGTTGGCATATATTGCAAAGTGCATTTAGCTTTTCATTTTTGTATCAGAATTTGAATGATTTGAGCGGATTTTGTTTGCTCATTGGAAATATTTTCGCTTTTTTTAAACTCAATGAATTTTTCAAAAACAAAAGCATTCAAGATGGAATCATGGGTTTGTTTCCGCTGGCCAATGTGTTTTTTTTTCAGTTCATCAGCGCACCATCGCCTGATATACCCGTTTATGTTTTGAGTTTTTTGCTGTTTTTTTATTTGATAGATAATTTAAAAAGTGAAGACATCGCCGACTTTGATTTCATCGCATTGCTGGGCTTTTTTATTTTGTTTGTCAAGATTACGGCCTTTGCGTTGATTTTAATTCCGTTGTTTCTTTTGATCCTGCATTTTAAAAAATGGAGCAAACAATTATTTCCCATCAGTTTTATGGGGTTGTTGACTTTGATTTTGTTTGTAACCAAAAATGCCATTATCTCTGGTTTACCACTTTTCCCATTGACTCATTTTAGATTGCCTGTTGATTTTTCAGTTCCGTTGAGCAGCGCCGAATTCTATTTTAATTCAGGCAAAATGTGTATGTTTTTTGTGACCGCTGAAGAATATCAATCGATGCATTTTTTGCAAATCGCGCTGCGGTGGTTGTTTGCCTCAAAAATAAGTGGCTTGATCAATGTGTCTACTGTTTTGGTGTTGTTGATGAGTCCTATTTTTATCTATAAATTTCATCATAAAAAAGCGCTGTGGCTTATTTACAGTGTTTCTCTCATTGAATTTATACTATTGCTTTTGAGTTCTCCGGTGTATCGCTACTTTATTTATCTGACGCTTTTTTGGGGCTTTTTCATAGTGATATGCTTGGTACAAAATCAAAAGTTAATTTCTGGCGTTTATGCAATTTCGGTTTTGGCAACAGCTTTTGTATTGTTTTTTCCGCTCAATTTTGACGGGCTCACACAAAACAAACTCATCAGCCAAAACAGTTCGTTTTCATTCAAAAACATCGTTTTCCCACATAAAAATTCAAAACTTCAAACCACCTTTACAGTTGTTCAAAACGGGAACTTAAAATACTATACTCCGGTGCAAAGTGCATTCTTTTGGGCCAACGGTGACGGAAATCTACCGTGTGTGAACCAAGAACAAATCGACTATTTTGAACAAACACTAGGTGTGGTTCCACAAATGCGCGGTGCTGACTTAAGTGATGGGTTTTACACAAAATCAATCCAAAAACAATGACCCCAAGTGAACTTAAAGAATTTCTGGACGAGAAGGTAGATTTGTATAACAGGCCCGATTTTATTGATTCTGACCCAATACAGATTCCGCATCAATTCACTGTAAAAGAAGATATTGAAATTGCCGGTTTTTTAGCGGCAACCTTGGCTTGGGGCAACCGAAAAATGATCATCAAAAGCGGTCAGAAACTCATGAATTTAATGGGAGACGCGCCTTATGATTATGTGATGAATCATTCAGAGACCGATTTAGAGCGACTAGACGGATTTGTGCATCGAACTTTTAATGCCGCCGATGCGCAAACCTTTATCAAAGCGCTTCAAAACATCTACACCAATCACGGCGGAATGGAAGCTGTTTTTAGTCAAAACATTTCTGAAAATCGATTGCCCAAAAGTATTCACCATTTTAGAAAAATCTTTTTTGAAATAGAACACCAGACCAGAACACAAAAACATGTTTCTGATCCGATGAAAAATTCAGCAGCCAAAAGAATCAATATGTTCTTGCGTTGGATGGTCAGAAACGATGGCCGCGGAGTAGATTTGGGCATTTGGAAAAAAATTTCACCGGCACAACTTTCTTGTCCTTTAGACGTTCATTCTGGAAATATAGCCAGAAAAATAGGTTTACTAACGCGCAAACAAAATGATGCCGCGGCGCTGGAAGAACTTGATTTAAGCCTGCGAAAATTAGATAAAAACGATCCGGTAAAATACGATTTTGCCTTGTTTGGACTGGGTGTTTTTGAAGGATTTTAGGCTTACAATCGCTCAACTGAATTTTAAATCAATCACTTATATATTTTAACATTTTAAAAGTAGGGTGGCCTACATGTTAATTGTCTAATTAAATAAGGTTATTCTTAAATTTTGAATTAAATTTGGGGCGCCTTATTCTGATAAAAACTTTACCGACTATGAAAAAAATTATCAATCAAAGGGTTTCACTACTGATTTTAATCGGGGCATTGGTGATTTCTAATTTGATAACTTTCACTTTTATTTCAAGAAAATATTCAGATGCTGATTCTTCTGATGTTGCCGAAGCCTCAATGGTACAAGGAAGTTGTGGCTATGATGTAAAAAGACTCAACGGCTATAAATACATCAAACCACTTTTGTTTGTTGATAATCAGTATGAATCTGAAGAATTATCACAACTCAAAGGCACCCTGAACAGTCTCATTCAGAACTACAAAAACAGCGGAGTAATCATATCAGCATCTATTTATATAAAAGAATACAACAACAACGGTTGGATGGGCATTAATGAAAACGATAAATATATGCCGGGCTCATTGATGAAAGTACCTGAATTAATTACTTTTTTAAAAATGGAAGAATTGCATCCGGGTACATTGGATAAGGTTTTGACGATGAAAAATGAGTACATCATGGACAAGCATCCTTTGTATGTTTCAAAAACAATTGAAATGGGCAAAGGCTACACCGTACGAGAGTTGCTTCGATATATGGTTGAATATTCAGACAACAATGCTACCTCTTTGTTGTTTGATCACATGGATAAAGACTTATTCAAAAAAGTTTTCACAGATTTTGGCATGGTTTGTCCAGATCTATCGGCGCAAAATTATCCGATAAGCGCAAAAGAATTTACCTATTTTATGAGATCGCTCTACAATGCTTCTTACCTCAACATTAAAAATTCTGAATTTGCCACTGAACTTCTATCAAAGTGTAATTTCAAAAACGGAATGGTTGCCGGAATACCAACAAATGTTAGGATTTCACATAAATTCGGTGAATCGGGTGATCCGAATGAAAAACATTTAAGTGAATCAGGAATCATTTATTTAAACAACAGCCCTTATACGATAACCATCATGACCAAAGGCAAAGACTTAAAAAAATTACCTGAAGTCATCAAACAACTCTCTAATGCTGTTTATCAAAGCATGGCAAATCGCGACAATACTTCATTGGCTGCCTCATAGATTCCTTTTTAAGAGGTTTTATCAAGCACTAAAAATTGTACCTTTGACCAAATTTTAAGGTACATGAGCACATTTGAGGCATTCGGTCTTCCAAAGTCCGTTCAAAAGGCAATTGATGAATTAGGATATACTGCTCCTACGCCCATTCAAGAAAAGTCATTTCCGGTCATTATGTCCGGTCGCGATATGATGGGAATTGCCCAAACCGGAACCGGAAAGACATGGGCTTATTTGTTGCCCTTACTTAAGCTTTATAAGTTTAGTACTACCCATACTCCAAAAATCCTGATATTGGTCCCAACCCGAGAGCTTGTGGTGCAGGTAGCTGAGGAAGTCGAAAAACTCACCCGATATATGTCGGTAAGAACATTGGGCATTTACGGGGGTGTAAACATCAATACCCAAAAAACAGCTGTATATCAGGGTGTAGATATTTTGGTCGGAACACCCGGCCGTGTCATGGATTTAGCGCTTGACAATGTGGTTAGATTTGATGAAACCACCAAATTGGTCATTGATGAATTTGACGAAATGCTCAATTTGGGTTTCAGACCGCAACTCACTTCAATCCTGGCGATGATGAGGCCTAAAAGACAGAACATTCTCTTTTCAGCGACCATGACCGATGAAGTAGATACCGTTTTAACCGATTACTTTGATTTTCCTGAAGAAGTGAGTTTGGCTCCTTCAGGAACACCAATTGATAAAATCAGCCAGTTGTCTTATCCGGTAGCAAACTTCAATACCAAAATCAACTTGCTAGAACATTTGCTCAAAAATGAAGCAATGAGTAGGGTGTTGATTTTTGTGAACAATAAACGCCACGCAGATTTGGTTTATGAAGGAATTGAAGCGCTTTACGGTGAGAATTTCGGGCTGATACACTCAAATAAATCGCAAAATTATCGCCTCAACACCATGGCCGAATTTCAACTCGGAAACCTCAGAGGTATTATTACCACCGATGTTATGGCACGCGGATTAGATATTTCTGACATTACCCACGTCATTAACTTTGAAATGCCCGAGCCCGAGACTTACATTCACCGCATCGGAAGAACCGGTCGCGCTGACAGAACCGGTATTGCCATCAGTTTTTTTACCCCTAAAGAAGAGGAGCGAAAAATTGAAGCCGAAGTTTTGATGAACCGCGAAATTGAAGTATTGAATTTCCCGGAAGAAGTGGAAGTTTCTGACCAACTCATCGGTTCTGAAAAAAGTCGACAGCCGGTGAAATTTTTGCTCAAAAAACCCAAAATTGAAGGCGATGGCGCTTTTCATGAAAAAGCCAAAAAGAACCAAAAAGTTAATTTAGGCGGACCATCCAAAACCAAAAAGAAAACACACGGATCAGTCAATCGGAATTTGTTAAAAACACAAAGTCAAAAAAGAAAAGGAAAAAAATAGCACCGATTATTGACTTTTGATTGCTATTTTTGACAAACAAAATTCAGCATGCAATTCAAACATCCGGAAATTCTTTACTTCCTATTTTTACTGGTGATTCCGATATTGGTTCACTTGTTTCAATTGCGCCGTTTTAAGAAAGAATACTTTACCAACGTTCGGTTCTTACAACAAATCTCTATACAAACCCGAAAAAGTTCGCAAATAAAAAAGTGGCTGTTACTGGCTACCCGCTTGTTGTTGCTGACCTTTCTGATTCTTGCTTTTGCGCAACCCTTTTTCAAAGCCAAAGACAGCAAAAACAGCAGCAATTCTATGTACATTGTGCTTGACAATTCCTACAGCATGCAAGCCAAAGGTCAAAAAGGTGCGCTGTTGCCCAGAACTGTTGAAGATTTGCTCGAACACGTGCCAGAAAACCAAACTTTCTCGCTCATTACCAATGCTGAAACCTTTTGGAATACGGATATCAAATCAATTCGTCGCGAATTGCAAAATTTAAATTACAGTCCGCTGCCGTTTCAGTTAGAAAGTGCCATGGCTAAAATCAAGGCCCATGAACCTACTTCTGCCAAAGATATTGTGGTTATTACAGATGCTGTAGGCCTAGAGCCACAAAAACTTAAAAGCATAGATGAAAGTTGGAATACAACTTTTATTACACCCGAATCAGAACAAAAAAGCAATGTGTCGGTAGACAGTGTTTTCATTGCGCAAACTCTGGATAAATTCTACGAAATCGGCGTACAACTCACGGCATTTGGAACAACCAAAGAGCTTCCGATAGCTTTATACAACCGCGAAAAACTCGTAGCCAAAACCAGAGTTCCTATGCAAACCGCCTCAATGACCATGCGATTTACCATTCCTAAAGGTGATTTTCAAGGTTATGTTTCCATTACTGATAATGCGCTCTCTTATGATAATACATATTATTTTAGCATTTCAAAACCGCAGAAAACCAATGTTTTAAGCATTGGAGAACCTGAAAAAAGTAGTTTTTTATCCAAAATATACACCCCCGACGAATTCACTTACAGCAACTTTAGATTGCGTGAGCTCGATTACAATAAAATAGAAGAAAACGATGCCATCATTCTCAATGAATTGACTGAAATTCCTCAGGCTTTACAAACTACACTCAAAGATTTTGTGGCCAAAGGCGGAAACTTAGTTTTGATTCCGTCTACTGAAAACAAAGCAACTGAACTGAACAAATTCTTGTCAATATTCGGGAATTTACAATTGCAGAACGCACAAACAACTCAAAAACTCATCACCAAAATATCCTTTAATAATCCGGTGTTTAGCAGTGTTTTTGAAAAACAAGTCTCTAATTTTCAATACCCAAAAACAGAAAGTCAATTTGTTATCAGCAACGCTTATCCGGCCATTTTGAGCTATGAAGACCAAAGCGTGTTTTTATCATCAATTCAAAATCCGCTGGGTGCTGTGTATGTTTTTGCCGCGGCGCTCAATTTACAAAACTCTAATTTTCAACGTTCGCCACTTATTGTTCCCGTATTTTACAATATGGCGCAAAGTATGGCCAAAACCGGAGTAGCTGCTTACACCATTGGCGAAAATCAACCTATTTTGTTAGATGCCAGTTTGGGCAAAGATGAAATTGTGAACATTCAAAACAACCGAGAGAAATTCATTCCAACACAACAAATTCTGAGCAATAAAGTAAAGCTCAATTGCAGCGAAGCACCGCAACTTGCTGGAAATTACACGGTTTATCAAGGATCAACCGCTATAAAAAATCTAAGTTTTAATTATTCGCGTACCGAGAGCAAACCTGATCCGAATGCTGATGATGTGCTGTCAAACTTTACCCTAAAACCAAGTGTAGAAAGCTTTTTTGATGCACTACTTAGTGAGCGAACCGAGCAAAATCTTTGGAAATGGCTCGTAGTTTTGACACTCCTCTTTTTGACGCTTGAAATACTCATTCAAAAACTGGTCAAATGAAAACACTGATTAAAAAGGCCAAAATCATCGACCCTGAAAGCGCATTTCACCAAAAATTTGCAGATGTGCTTATTGAAAACGGTTCGATTCAAAACATCGCATCCGAAATTTTAACTGACTCAGATGTTCTGTTGGTAGAACGTGAAAATTTACATCTTTCTCGGGGTTGGTTTGACACAAGTGTTGGTTTTGGCGAACCGGGTTTTGAACAAAGAGAAACCATCCGGAATGGTTGCCATGCAGCAGCCTTGAGCGGATTTTCGGCAGTTGCGTTACAACCCAATACACAGCCGGTTATTGATCAGCAAATGATGATAACATGGGTTCAGAATCAAGCCCACAATACAGCGGTTGACCTCTACCCGATTGGTGCTCTGACCAAAGAATCAGCCGGAAAAGAACTTGCCGAATTATATGATATGAAAAAAGCCGGAGCCATTGCTTTTGGCGATTATCAAAAAGACATTTCCAACAGTAATTTGCTCAAGTTGGCGCTACAATATACGCAAGATTTTGGCGGACAGATTATAGCTTTTTCACAAGATCAGAACCTCAAAGGAAGTGGTGTGGTCAACGAAGGCATTGCTTCTACCCGACTCGGGTTAAAGGGAATTCCATCACTGGCAGAAGAAATTCAGATTGCACGCAATTTATTTTTGTTGGAATATGCGGGCGGAAAACTCCACATCCCAACCATTTCATCTGCAACTTCAGCAGCTTTGATCAAACAAGCCAAAGCCAAAGGTTTATCGGTGAGTTGCAGCGTGTCGGTAGCTCATTTGGTGTTGACCGATGATGTTCTGGACGGATTTGACACGCGTTTTAAACTCATGCCGCCTTTGCGCAGTAATGCTGACCGCGAAGAATTGATGAATTCGGTTTTGGATGGAACCATCGATGTCATTACCTCTGACCATCAGCCTATTGACATAGAAGGTAAAAAACTAGAATTTGATTTGGCCAACTACGGCAGCATTGGATTAGAAAGTGCTTTTGGCGCCTTAAATACAGTACTTCCGTTAGAAATTGTCATTGAGAAACTAACTGCGGGTGCAAAACTTTTTGGGGTTGCATCACCGTCCATCAACATCGGACAAAAAGCCAATTTAAGTTTATTCAATCCTGATTTTAACTGGACTTTTGGCGAAACAGACATCCTTTCAAAATCAAAAAATGCGGCTTTCTTAAACCAATCCCTCAAAGGAAAAGCCTACGGAATTTTCAACCGAAACCAACTTGTTACCTCATGAATGAAGCAGTAATCAAAGAAGGAAAAACCGCTGCCATTACCAGCTATATTTTGTTTATTGGCGTACTCATTGCTTTATCAATGAACTCAGAAACCCGCAACCGATTTGCCGCTTTTCATATCCGTCAAGCTTTGGGTTTGACCATCACTTTTTTCTCGCTAGGTCTTATTGTAAGTAATTTTGACAATTTGATGATCACTTTCTCGATGTGGGTGTTTATCTCTGTGCTTTGGAGTTATGGTTTTATGGGCGCAATTCAAGGAAAAACCAAAGAAATACCGTTGCTGGGAAAATGGTTTCAAAAAGTGTTTCAATTCATATAAATTATGTCGTTTTCATTACACCATCTGGTTCGCGAACCTAAAATCAAAAAAGATAAAAACCCGCTTTTGCTATTGCTGCATGGCTATGGAAGCAACGAGGAAGATTTGTTCTCTTTTGCCTCTGAATTGCCCGATGAATACTATGTAATTTCAGCGCGCGCGCCTTATGATTTGATGTACGGAAGCTATGCTTGGTATGCGATTAATTTTGATGCCGATGAAAACAAATTCTCTGATTTAGAACAGGCGTGCAGCTCACGAGACTTGATAGCCGGCTTTATAGATGAACTACTTTTGTCCTATGCCATTGATGCACAAAAAGTAACACTGGTCGGATTCAGCCAAGGATGCATTCTGAGTTATGCGGTGGCTTTGTCCTATCCGCAAAAAGTGCAGCGTGTAGTGGCCATGAGCGGATATTTGAATTTGGAGATGATGACTGAAAATTACAGACAAAATGACTTTTCAAACCTCAAAATATTTGCCTCTCACGGAACTGTTGACCAAGTAATTCCGGTAACATGGGCGCGCAAATCAGCTCCTGTATTAGAAGAATTGGGTATTGAGGTAACTTATAAAGAATATCCGGTAGGACACGGTGTAGCGCCACAAAATTTTTTCGACTTTAGAAATTGGTTAAGCCAGACACTTTAGATTATTTGTCAAAAACGACAGATTGAATCACTTCAAAAGAAATGGTTTTATCAGGATTAATGAAGTATTTCAAAAGTACTTCACCCCATGATTGACCATCGCTACAATCAGCAATTATCCAACGATGATTGAGCACTTTGGCTTTATTGACTATGAATTTTTTACCGTTTATAGGTGCCATTCCAGTATACGGATTTCCATCAGGATTGTCATTATAGGCAATAAGTTGACTCGTAACGTATTGTGATAGTTCATCATACGATGCAAACTGCGGAATATTGGCATTGTCAAAATAATTCTGTGCATTTTGATCTTTTTCAATCGAGAAATAATCAGCATCAACGAGTTTGTTTTGCAATATTTGAATGCTGTCTTTGAGGCTTTTGCGCACTACTTCTGTGTGGTTTTGGTCAAAAGTCGACTTTTGATTGAAATACGTATAAGTAAAAATATTCATCAATGCAGCCAAAATAAACAAATACAAAAACAGTGATTTTTTCATAATTAAAGGGTTATTTCTAGATTATCGTAAGCCAAAAAAACTGATTCCGGCAATTTTTTTTGAACTTCTTCGTGAAAACCAAACAAATGACTGATGTGTGTTAGATAAGTGCGTTCGGGCTTGACCTGTGCAATAAAATCTAAAGCTTCTTGTAAATTAAAGTGTGAATGATGGGGTTCTTCGCGCAAGGCATTCACCACCAAAACTTTGAGCCCTTTTAATTTTTCTAGCTCTCGGGATTCAATGGTTTTCACATCGGTCAAATAAGCAAAATCGTCAATACGATAACCAAAAACTTGTAGTTTTCCATGATCTACATTGATGGGAATGGCCGTTTTATTGCCTATTTGAAACGGAACATCCGGCAAAACTTGAATGGGTTGTACCGACGGGGCACCCGGGTATTTATTTTCGGTTTCAAAAACATAGTCAAAACGCTTTTGCAAATTGGCAATGACGCGTTCGTGTGCATAAATCGGAACAGCGCCTTGCCGAAAATTAAAAGGTCGAATATCATCTAATCCGGCAGTGTGGTCGGCATGTTCGTGGGTATACAAGATACCGTCTATTTTATCGCAGCCGGATGTAAGCATCTGCTGTCTGAAATCAGGTCCGCAATCAATAATATACGAATGGTCATCCCAATGAATCCATACTGAAACACGAAGACGTTTGTCTTTAGGATCGGTACTTTTACATACAGAATGATGGCTTCCGATGACCGGAATTCCCTGTGAGGTTCCTGTTCCTAAAAAATAGACTTTCAAGTATGTTATTTTTTTACAAAAATACTATTAATTATCTTTTGCGAAAGGGCTGTTTTATTAACTTTGTGATGAATTTTTATGTTTGCTTCCCAAATGGACAAAGAAACCAGGATTAAAGGCGACAGAGCCATTGAGCCCATCCCTTCAACGAAAGACAAAGCACTTCGAATCAACTTGAATGAAAATATCTACGGAACCTTTGCTGAAATTGGTGCCGGACAAGAAACGGTCAGACATTTTTTTAGAGCTGGTGGTTCGTCGGGTACTATTGCCAAAGCGATGAGTGCTTATGACAAAGATTTCAGCGATGCCATTTATGGAATTGAAGACGACGGTCGTTATGTCACTGAAAGTCGCTTGAAAAAAATGTTGGCCCATGAAACCAACCTCATGGAAAAACGTTTGAGCCGAGAAAAACATCCGAGCAAACTGTTTTTTAGTTACGCAAATACTGTGGCAACAATTGATTTTGCTAAGCAATTCAAAGGTCATGGTTGGGTGGGTATTCGCTATCAATTAGAACCCGATGAAGGATACAATGACATCATCATTCACATCAGGTTTAAAGAAACAGATGCGCGTTTACAACAGGAAACTCTGGGTATTTTAGGAGTAAATCTCATCTATGGAGCATTTTATAAATTTCACGAGCCCAAAAAACTACTTCGCTATTTATATGATCACTTAGATAAAGATCAATTAGAAATCGACACAATTAACTTCTCTGGCCCTAGATTCTCAAATGTTGACAACCGTTTGATGAGTTTGCAATTGGTTAAAAATGGTATGACCGATGCGGTAATGTTTGATCCGCAAGGCAAAAACGTTTTGCCGGCAGCGGTTTTATACAAAAAAAATATTTTGGCCTTGCGCGGAAGTTTCAGACCGGTAACCAAAGTAAATATGGACATGTATGAGCACTCGCTCAATATGTTCTTGGCCGAAAACAAGGTTGATAAAGACAACACGCTTGTAATATTTGAAATTACCTTATCAAACTTGCGCTCTGAGGGCGAAATTGACGAACGTGACTTTATGGACAGGGCAGAATTACTTTGCTCCTTGGGTCAAACGGTAATGATATCCAATTTCCAAGAATATTATCGCGTGGTGGAATACTTCTCAGCCTATACCAAAGCCCGTATGGGATTGGCCATGGGCGTGAATAACTTGGTTGATATTTTTGATGAAAAATATTATCGCCATTTGAGCGGTGGAATTCTCGAAGCCTTCGGAAAATTGTTTTATCGCGATTTAAAAGTATTCCTATATCCGATGTTGGGTGATAATGGTGAAGTTATCAACTCCGAGAACCTCAAAGTGCATCCGCGTATGAAGGAATTATACAAATTCTTCAAGTTCAACGGAAAAGTGGTCGACATTGAAGGATTTGACTTGCACAACTTACAAGTATTCTCGCGCGAAGTACTTAAAATGATCAGTCAAGGAAAAACAGGTTGGGAAAGTATGCTTCCGGCAGGAATTGCTGAACTCATCAAAAAAGACAAACTTTTTGGATATGACCCGAATAAGGTTTTAGAAGAAAGTAACTCATAAAAAAAGGCCGCTTCATTCAGCGGCCTTTTCATTTATTTAAGTATTTGTGCGGTATGCTCTTTTGATTTAACATCAGTGATGACTTCTTCAATTTTAGAATTTTCATCAATGACAAAAGTAATTCTGTGGATGCCGTCAAAAACTTTCCCCATGAATTTCTTTGGCCCCCAGACACCAAATGCATTGATAACAGCACGATCTTCATCGGCCAACAGAGGAAAAGGTAAATCGTACTTTTTCTTAAAATTGGCTTGAGCCTTGGCAGAATCAGCACTGACGCCCAAAATAGCATATCCTTTGGCCAAAAACTGATGGTAATTATCTCTGAGATTGCAAGCTTCTACGGTGCAAGTGGGCGTATTGGCTTTCGGGTAAAAATAAACCACTAACTTTTTTCCTTGATAGTCGGCCAAACTGTGTTTGTTTCCATCTTGATCTAAGGCTGAGAATTCAGGAGCAGCATCGCCCGGTTTTAATGAAGTCATAGGATATTCTTTTATGAAATTAAATTGGGTTAATAAACGAAAGATTTTGGTTAAAAACATCTAATTGTAGTATAATTGTAAAGTTAAAATTAAGGACAATGACTCAGAAAGAACGTGTAACATTTGTTATAAATACGTTAAATGAACTCTACCCGGAGGTTCCGGTTCCGCTAGATCACAAAGATGCTTATACTTTATTGATTGCCGTGCTTTTATCTGCTCAATGTACTGATGTCCGTGTGAATCAAATTACACCTTTATTATTTGCCAAAGCCGACAATCCGTATGAAATGGTGAAGCTTTCTGTGGAAGAAATTCAAGATATTATTCGTCCTTGTGGATTATCGCCTATGAAATCTAAAGGAATTTACGGTTTATCGAAGATTTTAATTGAAAAACACAACGGTGAAGTTCCGCAAAGTTTTGAAGCTTTAGAAGCGCTTCCGGCGGTTGGACACAAAACAGCGAGTGTAGTGATGAGTCAGGCCTTTGGCGTTCCGGCTTTTCCGGTGGATACGCATATTCACCGACTCATGCATCGCTGGAATTTATCAACCGGAAAAAATGTAGCTCAAACTGAGAAAGACGCCAAACGACTGTTCCCAAAAGAGTGCTGGAACAAACTACACTTGCAGATTATTTGGTACGGACGAGAATATTCGCCGGCACGCGGTTGGAATCTAGAAAAAGACATCATCACGCGCACTATTGGACGAAAAGAATTTCTTAAATAAAAAGCATAAAAAATCCCGGCCAAAACCGGGATGTCTTTTAATTAGCAATGGTTTCTATTTTTAAGTTTCCTACTTTGATGAAGTGGAGTGCTTTTGAATAATTTAATAAAAAAGAAATGGTTTCTTTTTTGGGTAACATGTTTGAAGTTGCTAATGTTTTCTTAGTGTAGAGTTTTGCCATAAAGCTGTTTTTGTGTTTACAACCATACAACGCAGCAACTTATACAATATTGTTAATTCGTTAAAATAATTTGATGTTTATCAATTACTTTTCTCAAATTCATGAGTGCATAGCGCATTCTTCCTAGGGCAGTATTAATGCTAACTCCTGTAGTTTCAGAAATTTCTTTAAAACTCATATCTTGATACATGCGCATCATGAGCACATCTTTTTGATCTTGTGGCAATTCTTCAATGAGTTTGCGCAAATCACTTTCAACCTGCTCAACAATCATTTTGTTTTCAATATTTGGATTGTTGTCACTCATGATTGAAAAAATAGAAAACTCTTCAGTTTCACGAAACATAGGCATTTTTTTGTTTCTTCTGAAATGATCGATGATTAAGTTGTGTGCGATACGCATTACCCAAGGCAAAAATTTTCCTTCTTCGTTGTACGAATTTGATTTTAAAGTTTTAATCACTTTGATAAAAGTGTCTTGAAAGATATCATCTGCCAAGTCACGGTCAGCTATTTTGGAATAAATAAAACCGTACACCTTAGACTGATGACGTTGAATTAATGTAGCCAAAGCAGACTCGTCGCCGGCTATATAATTCTTAACCAATAAAGCATCTGGAATTTGAACACTAGCCATAAAATTACCTTTTAGTTTTAATAATAAATTTGGAGAAATGTCTCTAAAAAGTAGTTTTACGTAATAGGCAATAGTGTTAAAGAATGATTAATAATAATTCAAATGTAGCATAAAATTTTTCTTAAAAGCAAATGAAGATTGAAACTTTAACATATTTTATGCAATAAATAAGATGGATATGCTTAATGATTATGGGCTGAGTTTAAATATATTTCAATTGTTCATTCTTATCCCAAATTCCCCAATAAGCGCCCACTTCACCTTCAGCGCCCACTTTCCATGATTCGTCAAAAGAAGAGAAATAAAAAACTTCAATTCCTTCTGTCTGAGACCATTTTTGTGTATTCAAGAAATATTCAATCGCATTAGATGTTCCCGGATGCGCGTCTTGCAGACTTTCACCTTGGCTCGGCCAACCGGTTTCAGTAATAATGACTTTCTTTCCTTGCGCAGCTTGTAGCGCTTGCTGATACATTTGTTTCATATACAACAACGAATATTCTTGCGCGCAGCCTTCCCAAAACGGATAACAGTTGGCCAAGATTAAATCACAAGCTTCTGTAATTCTGGGTTTAATGGTAAACTCGTAATAGGCATCTACATAACCAACCGGAATCTGAGGAATCGCAATTTTCACTTGATGGATGTAGGCCAACAATTCATCTTCTGTCAAATCTTTGCGATACAAGACTTCATTACCAACCGCTGCAATATCAACAAAACCTTCTTGAGCTAATGCAAGCAGTCCTTGAATTTCTTTTTGGTTTTTTTCAGGATCACTTCCTAGCCAAGCACCCACCATGGTCTTCAAACCAAATTCACGCGCAATTTTAGGAATAAACTCATTGCCTTCAGTGCACGAAAAAGACCGAATCCATTTAGTATAAGGTGCAATGATACGCATACGTCTCCTGACTTGATCTTCAGAAATCTCATCGCCCGGTTTTTGCCCGTCTTCATACAAACTAAAACACAGTCCGTGCATGCCTTGATGCAGGGTTTTTAAAAATAATTCTTTGATTTGTTCAGGTGATTGATGGTCGTAATGAGTTCCACTCAAAGACAGCCATTTTTCTTTTCTAAATGACATACAAAAACACTTTTAATTAAAGTTCTCCTCTTCGGGCTACTAGTTCTTTTTTAATTTCTTTTGCTTTTTCCTCTGATAAATTGTAATCCCACATGACCCATATAGCAATCGCTGCGGTTATAATAGGAATGAAAATATCAAAAAGACGAAGATTGGTAATGGTTTCAGCACTTTGAATGGGTTTTCCGGCATCAAATCCAATGACTTCCAATACCCAACCCGCCAATACAAGTGCTATGCCTTGTCCGAGTTTGACCATCCACCAATAAATAGCTCCAAAAGTACCTTCTTTTCTGGGCATCCCATTTTCGAGTTCGTCCAAATCACAAACATCAGCTGTCATACTCATCATGAGCGTAAACAATCCGCCTAAACCAAAAGAAATCAACGGCAACGGAATAAACATCAACCATAAATGATCAGGAGAAAACCCCCACCATTTAAGACCATAACCTATAATAGACAATACTGTTGAAATAATAAAAGCGTTCTTTTTTCCGTATTTATCTGAAATCTTTGTAACAATAGGAATAATCAAGAAGGCCGTAAAAACCGCACTAATAGTTGAAAACCAAGCCGGCCAAGTACCCGCCATTCCATAATTGCCCTGAAAAAGATAAAAAACGATGATAAAATAACTGAATGAAGCCACCATCTGAAAGCCGTTAAAAACCAAAAAAGTCGCTGCACACAATTTTAAAAAAGGTTTGTTTTTGGTAATCTGACCAATGCTTTTAAACAATTCTAACAAACCACTCCACAAGTTTTTATGGGTGACAGGTTCTTTCGATTCAAGATTGGTTTGATCCATTTCTCTACAAAACAAAGCCGGAAGAATACCCAGAACCAAACAAATAATCCCTACAATTACGGCCAATTTGTTGACTCCTTCGGCCTGTGTTTTAAACATTGCAGGGTCAGCAATAATGACCCAAAACCACGGAACAATCATCCAAGCAATTTGGCCTATGGTCTGAGAAAAACCCATCAAACGCGTTCTTTCATTGTAATCAGAAGTCATTTCATATCCTAATCCAATCAAAGGTGTAGCAAAAATGGCATTTCCGGTTAAGAAAATCAGTGAAAAAATCAAGAAATACCAAAAGTTGTACATCTGAGTTTCTTTAGGGTCTAACTGCCACAAAATGGCAAACAAAACCCCACTCAAAATGGCTCCTACAAAAATATAAGGCCTTCTTCTGCCCCATTTTGATTTGGTATTGTCTGAAATATGTCCAATGATCGGATCTAGAATAGCGTCGTATATTCTGGGCAAACCACCTAGAATTCCCGCCAGAAAAGGGTCCATCCCAAATGCGGTCAATAAAAAGAAAGAAAAAACGCCCAAAGAGCCCGGCAGTAAATTGTTGACCAAATGCCCCGCACCAAAAGCTGCTTTTTGGACAAAAGGAACTTTTTCACGAGTGGTGGTTGGATGTGGATGTTGAGCCATGATGTCTTTTTTAAGGTTGAATGATAATTGTTTGCAATGCTTTTGCTTGAATAGATATTTTCTTTTCTTGATTTTGGTGCTGTATGCTGATGCCAAAATCTTGTTCGCTCGGATTGAATATCACCACAACGATGCTGTTGTCCGGATTTTTAACCGCTGTTGTCATCACTTCAGAAGAATTGATCGAACAATCAATTTTGACTGCTCCCGGTCGGATGAATTTGCTAAAATGTGCCAACGTGTAGTATAAAGGCGTGAAATAAACCTCGTCTTTTTCTACATCCACAATCACCGGAGCTACACACCAGTTCTTGAACCAGTTTGGGCCTCCTTGACGATCTAAAACCATATTCCAATCAATCCAGCCATCGACCCAATTATTCAAACAGCCAATGATGTCAGTAGCATAACGGTTCACCGGAGCATATTTGGGATGCAGATATTTTTCGTTTTCAGCCGCCCAATCCCAACCCCAATCGGTGGCTTCTTTTTTCCAATACCAAGCATCGTCTTGCCAATGCGGAACTTCTGAATCTACACAAGCTTCGGTTTGAATCAAATGTTTATCAGGTGCCTTGTGATGCGCATATTGCAATGCTTTCGGAAAGAAATCATAGGTGCTTTCGTACCAGTGAATCGCTGTTCCTGAAAAATAACGACTGGTCTGCTCATCAGCAAACATAACATCGACCCACTCAGGCAATCCGGCTCGGTTTTGATCATAGCCCAAAATTTTCACCGCTGATTTTCCGTCTGCTGCGAGTTTAGGTCCTAAATAATGCTGAACAAAATCAGTCATCTCTGTGGGTGAAAAAAGCATACTTTCCCAGTTGTTCCCGTTGCCGTGCGGTTCATTCACCACGGTCAATCCCCAAATAGGGATACCTTCTTTTTGATAAGCATCCAGATATTTGGCATAATACAACGCCCAAGTATCTCGGTATTGAGGCAACAATTTACCGCCTATCCAACTCTTGTTGTCTTTCATCCAAGGCGGAGCAGTCCAGGGTGAAGCAATGATTTTAAATCCGTCTTCTGAAATAGACTGTGCCTGGCGAATCATTGGAATGATGCCTTGAAGATCTTCTGATATAGAGAAATGTTCCAATGCTAAATCATCCTCAACCATTGCATAAGCATATTGTTTGAGCGAGAAATCACAAGAATTGATGTGGGTTCGCGTTAGTGAATAACGAGCACCATTATTCCCAAAATACGCCTCGAGAATTTTTTGCCGATTTTGCGGGCTCAATTGATAGAGCAAATGGGCGCTTGATGCCGTAAAAGAACCGCCAAAACCCGTGATGGTTTGATATTTAATTTGCTCATTGAGCCTGATTTGAAGCTGATTTTTGGGCTGAGAAAAAACAGCTATTTTTTGAAGTGCGTTTCCGCTTTGAGAAGTCTCATATACAGTACATCGAAATGTTTGGGTTGCTTGACAACTTTGCATAAGCCACATGAAAAACAAGACAACTGGGCCTTGTGAATAAAATAATATTTTGGTTCTAAACTCCTTCACGGTTTAATGATTTGAAGGGTTCGTTGAATAGGCAAAACCTGTTCCCACAACAATTTTTCATCGCCATTGAAGGTTTTTGTGATTTTTTTTCCATCTCTGGTCAAACCATTAAAAACGCCTGCGTCACACCATTTCCAGAGTGCATATTTGGCTTCAGATTTAAGATTAAAAAGACCAAAATGATTCTCTGAGCCCATGGGATTCTGGCTGTCTTTCCAAGATTCGTCAAAAGCTTCAAAATAAAAACAACTGATGCCTCTTTCTTGGGCCCATTCACGCATTAAAGTATAATATCGAGCTGCTTTGTATTCATCGGTGGCTTGAGAATCGTCTTTACCGTAGAGTTCATTTGAGTTTGAAGCCCATCCGGTCTCACCAATGTGAACCGGTTTCTGAACCCCAATAGATTGCATATAAGCCACTACACTGTTGTATTGATTGATGGCGTAATCTCGGGCACGAATCATCGCTGCATCAATTTTAGAGCGTTCGGTCAAGCTTTTTTCTTCAGGCAAAATGCCCCAAAAAACCGGATGGTAATGGGTATCGTGCATGGGGTAAGTGTGCAGCGATATGTAATCAACTTCTTTGATTAAATCATTTAAATCCGGAACGTGATAAAGCTTGTCCCCTCCGCCCCAGGAAGCAAAATTATCTGAACTGGTAATCCAAAGACTTTGTGGTAATTTCTGTTGCTTTTTGAGCTGTTGTAAATAACGCACCCATTTGAGAATCACCCCGGGTTGCACATAATAACTCGTGGCCCATTTGACCATAGCCTCGTTGCCGACCGCTATTATTTTTACAATATCCGGATAAAGATTGGCCAACCGAACAGCTTCTTGAATTTCAATAGCATTGCGGTCACTTTCAAGCTCATGGTTGGGTGCTTGATTTGTCCATGCATTTTGACAATCAATCCAAGCGCCAAGCATCAAGTACATTTCAAAACCGGGTTGCTCGCTTTTTAATTCTGTGATGGCTTTGAGTAAACGGGCCGTTTCAAGATGATGAACATTATAGGTTCGGACGATTCTGATGTTCATTGCCCATAAAATACGCATATCTTCTTTTAACTCGGCAATGGTAGGCTCAACATCACGGGTTTTGTGCCGATAACCACCATAGCAAATAGCCGGATAATCCGGATTTCCAAGCAAGTATTCAGCGGTTATTTGTTTTGTGTTGTTCTGCGCCATTGCTTTATGATTGCCCCAAAAAATGATGATTAATATGATGAGCCAAAACTTTTTCATACCAAAACTTTTTCATCAATCGATACTTTTATGCTCTTAATAAGACCTGTTCTTTGAAAAATCTGTCCGCTGAGTTGTGTGTCTAATTCGTTTGTATAAAAAACTTGCTCTGAGCCATCTTGAAAATGAACCCCTACTTTACACGCATCAGCCAACTCATAAACAATAGGCGTTTGACAAATTGTAAAAGCCATTTGCCCACTCTGAATTGTTTGTGTCATGGGCGTTCCGTCTAACAAAACCCAATGAGCCGTTTTATGGAAAGTCAAGAATTCGCCCTTGCAAAGGATTGTTGGATTAAAACTCAGTTTCCCCGATTGAACCTGAAGCCCTAATTCTCCTATTCTGGTGAGCATATCTTCTTTTACTTGTCCGGTCATCCCCGGTTGTTGCGCTCCGCGGTGAAGCGGTGTGTGCGAATACGGATCGGTCGGAAAAGCTCCGTACAAAGCAGGTGATTTATGCAAACCAATGCCTGCTCCTATTTGATGATAATAGTCAAGTAATGAAATGAATAAAGAACTTTGCCCATATTGGTTGGCCTCTTTCAAAACTATTTCTTGTACTGCTAAATGAAGTTTTGAAACCATATGCCAGTATATAGACCCCAAACCTTCATAGGCGAAGAAGGTACCCGATCGGCCGGTGAATGCTTTGTGGTTAAAGACTTCTTCAAAAATATCTAACAGCAATTGGGTTTCTTGTTTGACAAGGTTGCTGTAAGCAGGCGCTGAACTCAGGCTTTGTAAAGCTTTCTTGAGATCATCGGCATTGTGAAAATCTCCGTTAAAATGGTAATTGCCTTGAATGTCTTGCTCAATGAGTTCGGTATTTTTATCCTTGATCAATGCCTGTAGCAAACTTGAGTCAAGCACTCTGCTGGGTAGAATTGTATTTTTTTCTAAAAACTTCGGTAAAGATTTATTCGGGTACAAAATATAGCTGTTCTGGTCGGGGCGGTATAAATCACTTTGACGCAGCGCCTCTAAAATTTGTATGGCTTCTTTTGAATGGATATATCCCGAACTCAAAACGGCCACTTGACCTTCTAACATTTCAGGTAAATGTGAAATCTCAATTCCGTCTTGAGTAACAGACATCAAATTATATGCGTGATATAAAGAATCCGACCGTTTATTGGCTTGAATGGTGTGGGTGATAAAATCCAAACTCACTTGGGTAAAAACCTTTAATCCATCGATGGAAATGGTTCTTTTTTTACCCCAAAATCCGCTTTGATAGATGTGTTGTCTGTAATCAGAGGCGGCTTGTCCTAATCCATCGGTGATGATTTTTCGGTCTTTAGAATTGATCGCTGTTTGCAACAAAGGCTGATGCAAGAGCAAATGTGCGCGCACCGCATGATAAAAATCAACCAACTCGCTCGAAATTTTGCAGCTTTCAATAGGTGCTGATTCAAGCATGTTCTGAAAAAATTTCAAAAACCGATGCAAATAATACAAAGTCACCATAGAAACTCCGTTGCCTACCAATGCATTGTTGGCATCATTCCACTCAGGGCGTTGGGTGTTCATCCAAATACCGCCTTCAGGAATCAAATTAGATATTTTGGCCAATACTGTAGCCAATATTTTCTCTATCAAATTGACGTGATAAATTTGCTCATCGGCGCCAAAAAGCAAAGCTCCGTCAGCACCCAGATTTTCTTTGCGCATTTTGATTTTTTGTTCCCAAGCGTGATTGTAGACAATGGTGTCTTTCGGGTTCTGTAAAATATCCTGATACGGCTTGATGATGTAGGGCACTGCTGCATATACAAAACACGAAGCATCAAAATAAGTGTGCAGTTTGCCGGGCTGATATTTTTCAATAAACTCTAAAAATTTGAGCAGATAAATAATTTGGTGGTCACCCCAATATCCGATGTATGACCAAGGATTATCGGGCTCTATGGTTTCCCAATCAAAGCCGCTTTTGGTTACGCGGTACGGATTGTATCCATCAAAAGTAGAAGCATTCAAAAATTTGTGAATCATTCCATCTATAAAGTCCGGATAGGCATGTGCCAAGGCTTCCCAATTCTGAAAAATATCCCGCCAGTTGCCTTCATAATCCAATACTTTGCTGCCGCTTTTTTCGTCAAAAGTATTGATGGAGAATTTGTTCCATGGTCGACTCGGATCGCCGTGGCGCCGGCTAAATTTAAGTGGCAAATATTCGGTAGACAGACGCATCAAATCAGCATCGTCCATGGAAGCTATTTGCTTTTGAAGATCTTTGTGGTTGAAGCTCTGCGGCAACTGTTCTAAAAAGGCCAAATACTTTTGATAAACCGCTTGATTGGCCTGAGATAGATAAAGCATAAAATCAGCTTTTTCTAACTGATAATGATGGTCAAAAATACCGCCGCGCATAATGTTGAAAAGCACATTTGAAAAATGTCGCGTATCTCTTCGGTCGTCATTCGTATACTGAATACCATCTGCAGCAGCGTTCAGGGCGCGCAAATTACTTTTGCCCAGTTCAATATCAGCCAACAATTGAGCTTGCATTTGTTGTGGGTGTGTTAGTTTTTCAGACAAAGCAACAATTTGCGATTGCGATAAATTGACATTGGCAACCAAATACCATTTTTGAGTGGCTTGGGCCGATAATAAAAAACCAGACGAAATAAAATAAGCACCTTTTTCGCCTTTAACCTCTGACTCTGGTTGGATGGGTTGTTGTTTTCTAAAAGCAGAAAGCTGAGCAGAAGACAACAAATAAGTAGGATGCTCTAAGCCCAACGACCAAGCAACATTGGCTTTAAGCGCTTCACTGGGTTCGGCTTTGTCAACAATAATAGCACTCAGGGCAAATATTCCCAAACCTGTTTCAGAGAGCAGTTCACTGCGTTTGTAGGCATCAACCAAATTGCTCGTGCTGTTTTGCAAATCACTGCTTACACCTTGGGGCAAAATATTCTGAAATCCATCTAAAAAAGTAATTGAATAATCTTGATCTGAATCATTAATGATTTCAGAGGTTTTAACAAATCCAAACTGATGGCTGGTGTTCCACTGATAGCGAAAAGTCAAAGACAAATCGTGCCAGATTTCTTCAAAAATAACACAATTGCCTATGCTGTTTTTATAAAGATTTCGGCTGTATTGATATTGATCGTTGAAACGCTCAGAAAACGGTTCCCACAAATAAGTCTTTTGCTTGGTATGAATCTGAAAAATTGACTTGCTGCCGGTAATATCAGCTAGTTCGGTAATTTTATCATCAGTATAATATGGGAAAAGCGCAAAATGGGCATTTTTTCTTCCGGCGGTCAAACCTCCGTTGCTTGACAGAAACATCCAATGGTTTGAATCACTGACCAAGCTCATAAAAAAAGGACGCATGGCATCGTGATTGACTATTTTATAAAAAATCTCACCCGCTATTTCAACCGTTTCCATCATAGGTGTTTTGCTCATGGTATGCCTGAGTAATTGTAATTTTATTGAATATTTTGTTTGATGATGTGCAACAACTTAGTTAACCTCTTTGTACACACGCACGTAATCAATGACCATTTTCTGAGGAAAAGGTGTTTGGCTGGTCGGATTACCCAAATAGTTGCCTCCGACAGCTACATTGAGAATCATAAAAAACGGATGATCATAAACCCAATCGCCGGGTACATCTGATTTACCAATGCGTTTGTATAAAAATCCGTCTACAAAAAAATCAATCTTATCGGCATCCCACTCTACGGCAAAAATGTGGTAATCTTTATCAAATCGATTGTTTTGCAAAGAGTAGCTCCCCGAAATGGCATTGGCTCCTGAATAACCCGGCCCATGCACTGTTCCGTTGATGATGCTGGGCTTTTGGCCTCTGAGTTCCATGATGTCAATTTCACCGCAATTCGGCCATGAAACCTCATCAATATTACTGCCTAAAAGCCAAAATGCCGGCCATAATCCTTGTCCGTAGGGTGTGATTAATCGGGCTTCAAATCGGCCATAAGCCTGAGAGAATAAATCTTTGGTTTTGATGCGGGCCGATGTGTATTGAGAAGATTGATAATTTTCTTTCAAAGCTGTAATGACCAAATTTCCGGAACCATCGAGCGATATATTTGACGGTCTATTGGTGTAGTTTTGCAGTTCTTGATTGCCCCAGCCATTGCTGCCGGTTCCTAAATCAAAAGTCCATTTGGCAGCATCGGGCAAAGTTCCGGACTCGCCCTCAAACTCATCACTCCAAGTGAGTTGCCAATTGCGCGATGCAATGTATTGCGATTTGTCGTCAGAATTACATCCCATCAGCAGTGATGCGAAAATAAAGGATACAACCGTATATTTCATGGCTTTATTTTTTGTGTTCATGATGTTTTGTTTGTTGGGTTCCAATTTTAATTTCGGAAATAAATATTGTCTAGGTAAATGGTTCCGTTTCCGTCAAACTTCATTTGAATGAGGTTGCTCAAATTCACCGGTGAAAATGAACTCAGCGGAATATCAATACTGCGCCAGCCACCGGTAGTAGGAACCGTGAGCACTACTGATTTTTCAACCGGTCCGGGACTGATGAGATACACTTTGAGACTTGTAGAATTGGCCGTATAGTAATCTAAATGCAAGAAGTTTTTACCCGTAACATTCTGTGGGCTTCCAAACTGTAAGCCTTGATAATTCAAACCGCCGTAACGCAAAGTATTGTTGCCGGCAATCGGAACTTGGGTCGTAACGGTTGCTTGTCCCCAATTCGGATTATAATCTGAACCGGCTACATTGCTGTAGGCATCACTGAAGATAGAAATCACGTCGGCAGCAGCTGTAGTTGGCGTTGGCGCGGCTGATGTTGGTACTGCCGGAATCACACTTCCGTCGTTGTAGAAATAAATATTGTCGGCGTAAAAATTGGATATGTTGGTACCTTCAAAAATAATCTGAGCCAAATGAGTTTTACTGGCCAAACCGGTCAAACTTGAGAGTGGAATGTTTAGACCTACCCAATTTTGGGCTGTAATAGTTGGCGGAGAGAAAGTGACAACATGATTGGTATCATCCCCGCCTCCAAAGGCTGCATTAGCTCCAAAATCAACTACATTAATTTTAAAGGTTGTTCCGGCCACAAGCGTATTCGGGAAAAATAAATCTACGTGTAAATGCGACATATTTGAAGCATCAATAGTTGGGGCGCTGAATTCAATACCCACAAAATTAAAATTGGTGTAGTTGAGCACTCTATCGCCGTCTACTTCAAAATCTGCAGATTGTGTGGTTTGATACGGCTGATAATAACCATTGTAATAATTCACGGGTACATTGCTGTAGGCTTCACTAAAAATAGAAATCACCGTTGAAGGATTTCGGGTGGGTGTAGGTGCATGGTTGAAAACACCGAATGAATTTAAAGTCAAAGAACCAGCTGCTGCTTGACCGCCTAATTGCGCACTAATGACCGTTGTTCCGGCACCATTGGTTGTAACATTTCCGGAAGCATCTACCGAGGCCACTGCAGGATTTGAAGAGCTAAAATCTAAGTAACCCGGTGAAATCACCATTGATTGGTTGATTCCGTTGGGCATATTAACTGTGTATTTGAGCCCGCTAATGGTGGTTTGTACGCCGTTGAAAGAAGTTTCAGTTTTGTTGGCACCTTCTAAAATGGAAGCTTGCCCATGCGCTAAAGTTCCGAGTTTTTCAAACTGCACGTTGTCCATCCAAAAAGAGTAACCATTGCCGTTTTCCGGGCCTTCAGAAACCAAAAGCATTCCTTTTTCAGCTTTTAATTTAGATGGATTCGGTAGCGGAATAATATATTTTTTCCAAGTGGTACTAACAGCCAAACCATTGATGGTTGCTTGATATTTGTTGGCCCCGAAATCATTTCCGAACCCAACTACATCTATACTGGCCGCTTGGGTGGCTTTGGCCCAAAAAGTCAATGCATCATATCCAGACAAATCACGCGGCACCGATGTCAAAAAAACTCCGCCTGCATAGGTTCCTTCAGGATCATTGACACTCGGTACATCAAAGCGCATCGAGGCACTTGAATTGTTGTAGGTAACTTCATTATCTACTTGAAAAGCAGTCAAAACAGAACCTGAAAAAGCCCCATAACCAAGCGATGAACTGAACCCATCGATGAAAACTTCCGGATTCTTGTTATAGCTGGCCTCTTGAAAATCTTTCGGATCGTTTTCACAACCCAAAAAAGGAAGCATTGCCAGCAAAAACCATCCATATTTTATTTGTTGCACTGTTGATTTCATATATCAATGTTTTTATTTTCGTTTATATTGAGGCTACTTTTAATTGCCAATGTTGATGTGTACATAGGTTCTGATTTCCCATTCTGAACCATTCGGGAAACCAATTGCATTTGGATCAGGAACCCAATTTCCGGCAGCATTTAACACTTGAGTCGGATTATACCTCGGGGAATATTTGTCTAATGAGCGCCATGTTCCGCGGATACCAATTCTGGTACCCGGCAAAAGGAACCAATTGGGTTTTTGGATTTCAGTAGACAAATCAGTCATGAGTTGTAAAGGGAACGTCAGGTTAAAATCGCGGTGGTAATCATAAGGACCCCAATCATTGACTTTGACAAAAGTGCTGAGTTTGATTTTGTTCCAAATGACTCGTAAATCCATGCCGTAACGATTGATGGTACGCGCATCACTTCCGTTGGCTTGAGCATCGCCTCCGTAAAAATTGGCAATCAAACCAAAATCACTGTTAATTTTTGAAACCACGCGCGCATTGGCTTCCCACAAATCTTTGGCCGGAGCCGCGCCCGGAAAAGCAAAAGTGGTTCTTCCGTCGCCAAAAATACCAATGGCTGCATCTTGTGTGGTGGGTAAATGTCTATATACAAATCCAGCGCTCAGTGCAAACTTGGCATCTTCAGATTTGTCGTTGTCCCATTCATACATCCAACTGCCCGGTGTTGGGTCATAAGTAAACAAAATTTCTCCGGCTACTTGCTCACGGTTGCCTCTTACCACAAACGGATCGTCCAGAATATTACGAGGTCTGCCCGGTGCCGCTACTGTAGAAGGAATTGGCCCTTCAAGTGGTTTTTGCCATAAGAAATTAGGGGCAATCTGAAACTTACCAATGTTGTATGTCAAACCGCTTAAAAAGTTGTATTGGTTACCGCTTCCGCTGTCTTTGAGTTTCCAACCGGTAAAAGTTTGGGTGTAATCGCCACCACCGTTGGCTACCAAGCCCATCGCTGCGCCTTGACCGTACCAATTGAATTTGCCACCGGTGTAGGTAAACTTAATTTTACCGCCCCAATTGTCTTTGGATTCAATTTGGGTTTGATAAACTTTCTCAAGACCGGCTTCTTTGCGGTAAACTTGATAATCACGTCCGTTGAGCGGTTGTCCGGCCCAAATACCTCCTAAATCAACGGCGAATTTTCCGAATTTTCGGTTGACATGTAAAGTCAATCTTCTGGTTTTGGGTTGCGGAACAGCAAACGAACTTTGGGTATTACCTTGTTGATCAAGGTCTTCATGGAAAACCGTGGTCAAATTGAATTTGGAAACGCTTTTAGAATATTTGAGTAAAAAAGCCGGGTTGGCACCCCACCACAATTGCGGACCGAAAGCAACTTTTAATCCGTTAAGCGCTTTTTTGCCTTCAACTTCAAAACCAAAAGGTGCTGCACCGTTATAAATATCAATTTGCGGTCCGTAGTTGGCCTCAGGATACAAACCAAAAAAATCGCCTTCATAACCCCAATGATAATGGCCGGTTCTGTAAAATCCTGTCAAATTGAAATAATTGTGGTTCCAATTGTAGCTAGCTTTGTATACTTGAACACGGTTGTTGGAATCCAACGTAACATTGCCGTTGTCACTATTGACGGTTACCGGACGACCGCGATTTTCATAAAATATTTGATCAATCGGGTTTCTAGCTACACTTCCGATAACATTAAATTCTACGTTGGCACTGGAGTTTGCCGATGGGTTGGCTGCTACTCCTATATAATAAGATTCCATATGATCAAAACCCAACTGATTCGGATATTGAGTGCTGTTGGGATCTGCATCTTTGGGTGTGGTTATTAAATCACCGCCGGTGTTGAAAGTGGTAAATTCAGCCGAAAGTCTGCTGAATCGTATTTTGCTGTTTTTGTCAGAATCTAAAGCAGCTTTGTCGGCTCTGGCTCTGAGGGTGGCTTCAGTGAGTTGCACTTTGTCAAAGTAACTATTGATTGAAGCTAAAGTAGTTCCGGGCGCATACGGATTGAATTGGTGAATTTCTTTGAGTAAGTAATAAGCCGATCTAGGATAGAGTTGATAAAATCCTTTTTCATCGGTAGAGCCTTTGGCGCATATGCCAAACCACTCTTCGTTCATGTTGTTTTCGCCTTCGGTGTAGTCTTTTTGATATCCGCCATTAGACCAAGATGCATTAGAATCATGTACATCGAGGTTTTTGGTTTGGGCGTATTTCCACCAGCCATCACTAAATTGAAAAGTAAAACCACCCAAAGAATTGCCAGATTTTCCGAGTCCGGCAGCATGTTCATAAATTTCTTTCCAATTGCCTTTAAGATAAAACGCCTGAGCATTTTGATCTTCGTGCTGGGTCAAAACATTAAAAGCGTCGGCCCCGAATTCAGAAAAGAAAACCGGTTTTCCGTATTCTTTTTTTACTCGATCAAACAAATCGCCAAATGAAACTCCGCGGTAAACATTGGTTCCGAGAATATCTACATCTTTACATTCTGCGGCAATCAAATCCAAAAACAACAAATCACCGTTGCAAATGGCTACCGGATGTTGTTTGTCAATTGATTTAACCGCCAAAGCTGCTTGATTGAAAAGTTGATACAGTGACTGGGCTCTGATGGTTGATTTGCGGTCTTTAATCGGAATGTCCTCGGTCTCTGCTCCATCCCAAAATAAACCATAGTTGTTTTCATTGCCGAGTAAAAACAACAACAAACCTTGTGTGTCTTTATATTCGGTAGCCAATTGTTTGACTTCGTCTAAAAGTAAAGTCTGTGTTTTGGGGTCGGCGTAGTCTGTAATTGGTTTCCATACACCATCAATGGTAAGTCCGTAGCGCCCAAACGAATGATTGACAACAGTGTAAATTCCGTAATTTTTATGAATATACTCAATCCATTTTTTGGGAATTCCGCTGTATACACGAATGGTATTTACGCCCATGTTTTGCAGCATGCCCATCTCATTGTCAAGCGCTTGTGCAATGAATGCATCTGACTGTTTCCACAAGCTGTAGGAATAGTTGGTGCCTATGGGAAAATAATCCCAATTCATTCCGTTGATCATAAAATCTCTTCCGTCTACTTTGAGTTTCATGTCTCCATTGGTTTGCTCAACAAAAACCTGATGCCCTTGTGCGAAAACCGATGCGCAGAATAAAGTAAATGTAAGTAAAAGAGTAATTTTTTTCATGTTCGTTTATTTTAATTAAAGTCCTAAAGCGATGTTGTTAATGAATTGTACTTAAAATTCACACTCATGACACAACCTCAAAAAATGAGCATCGTGAACATTTTATCTTAACCTAAACTTAACTTTTTCAAATCAACTAGTTTACGGCAGCGTGTTCATACAAACTATACAACTGAAAAAATTGATTCAAAAAATTGATTTACAGTTGTTTAAATACAAAAAAAAGCACCGTTAAGGCAGTGCTAAAAACTACATTTGTATAGTTGATGTATAGTTTTATAAGAGCTAAAAAACAACTTTATATAGACAAAATATACTCAACCAAACCCATTTCGTGCGGCAAATCCATTTTTTTACGCAAACGATATCGTTTGATTTCAACACTGCGCACAGAAATATTGAGCAAGGGTGCAATTTCTTTAGAAGAAAGATTCAGCCTGAGGTAGGCACACAATCGCAAATCATTAGGAGTAAGTGACGGATGCGCGGCTTTGACTTTTTTGAGGAAATCCTTATCGGTGGTGTCAAAAGCTTCTTTAAAAATTTTCCAATTGTCTTCTTCAGAAATGTTTTTAGTAATGGTATTGATGAGCGATTTTACACTTCTGTTCCCTTCGCCCGCCGTGTTTTTAAGATCTTCTTTGATGATAGAAAGCAGTTCGTTTTTGCTCACCAAACTCATTGATGAAGCAGCCAAAGCTTTGTTTTTAGAATCAACATCTTGCGACAATTGTTCGTTGCGTAAAATCATCAACTGGCGTTCGTTTTCAAGTTCTTGAATTTCAAGCAAAAGATTGTTTTCTTCAATGAGTTTTTCTTTTTGCTTTTGATAATAGTTTTTGTATGCTTTGTGAATAAAACGAGCCGATATCAAAATCAGAATTAGATAAATCAACAAGGCTAAATGGGTCGCATACCAAGGCTTCAGGATTGTGAATTGATAAGTGGCTACTTTTTCTGAAGCTGAATTGGCCAATCTGGCTTTTACTTTAAAAGTATAGGTGCCCGGAGACAAGTTCTTGAAGTTTGCTGTTGATTTACTGCTCCATTCGGTCCATTGGTCTTGAAAGCCTTCGAGCAAATACTGATACTCGGTGTTGATGTATTTGTTGTATTCAGGAACGGTAAAACTTATGGTTACATTGTTCTCAGATGATTTCATCTCACCTGATTGGCTGATTGAAATATTTCGATCATGATGGTTGAGCTTACCGGCGCTGACATTGGTAATCAATACATCGTAATTTTTAAAGCTCAAATCATTGATATTGATGGTGTAATAACCGTCAGTGGTGCCAATAAGATAAACCGAATTTGACAATTTGCTGATATTTTCATAGCCCAACATAGAATTGGTGAGCGAAGCGGGAATTGGAATGATGTTTTGCTTGAACTGATTGCTGAGTTTGCTGATGGTAAAATAGTGAATGTAGTTTTTTGAGAACAACCACATTTTGTTGGATGCATCAACGATGAGTTTTCCTGAAGTATAATCATCTTTTTCAAAATATTGGCTCAAGGTCAACTCTTTTTGAAATTGCTTTGTTTGCGGATTTACTACAAAAATTCCGCCTTTGTACGCGTAGTATATTTTGCCGCTGAACTGAACCAAACTGGCATTTTTTCCTTTAGGCGGTTGCTTATAGGCATATATCGAAAGAACCTTGGTTTTTTGCGCGTCAAGGGTCAATCTAAAAACGCCTTTATATTCGTGACTCAAATAAACTTCGTTGCGTGCATCGATTTCAAAATATTTAGCAGAATAATTAAAGCCTTCTATTTTATTTTTAAAAACCCATTGGTTGTTGGTTTTTTCAAGCACCGAAAGTCCGTAGTAGTTTCCTTGTAACAATTGATTTTTATGATTGGGAACGGATGAAAACTTCCAAGTACCCGATTGTGCGAATACACAATGCGCATTGGTTCCATCAATGATAAACGTGCCGGAATCATGCCCGCAAAAAAGAGTGCCGTCATATGCAAACAATGACCAAACTTGACCTTTGGTACCCGAAATAAACTTAAAAGAATCATTCGACAAATAATCTTTACAAAAAAGACCTTGATTAGAGCCAATGTACAATTTGTTTTTGAACAAAATCGATGTGTAAACCGTACCTAGAATCCCGGTGTTGTCATAAAAACAATTCACCGGTGTTTGCAAATTGATGCAATTGATTCCGTTGTCTAACCCTACCCAAAGATTTTTGTCAACATCTTCAAAAAGCGACAAAACCGTATTGTTACTCAGCCCTTTATTTTGGGTTATGTTAAACAAAACACGCCCTTGCTTTGAAATAATAAAGAGACCGTTTGAGATGGTTCCCAAAGCAAAATTACCATCTGAGAGTTGTTGTGAACTATATAGGCTACTTGTAGAAAGAGCCGGCTCAGCTTCAGTGAAAAACTTGGTTAAGTTTCCGTCTGCTAATTTATAAAAACCACTGGATTGCGTGTGAATGAGCAATCCGTCTTCTTGTGCATAAATATTAACAATCTTGTTGTTTCCTATGATAGGATCATTAGAAACCAATTTGCTCCGACCATTTTCTATTTCAAAAAGGCCTTTTTTTTGGGTTTGAAAAAAAATAGAGTTATTGGTTGCGAATGATCTTAAAATATTGTCTTGCGGAGAGATGATGTTGCACTTCTGAGATTTAGTGTCGTAGATATAAATTTGATTAAGCGACTGAAAAACAACCCATTGTTCATAATTGAGTATGTTCCAGAATTGTTCGTCTTCTAAAATTTTGTTTTTAATTGCTTTGCTAAGCGAATGATAACTCAATTGCCCATCTGCTTGGCGACTCCAATAGCCAAACTCCATAAAACATCCGGTATACACCTTATTGTCAATGACTTTTACCGATCGGATGATGGTTTCATTCGGCGAAGGATAAAGCTTCCAATTTGAACCATTGTATTCAAGTAATCCCTCATTATTGGCAAAAAAAACAAATCGATTCGAATCTTGTGAAATCATCCAATTTTGATTTCCGGCACCATATAAACTTGGGTTGTATTTAACGATGGGCGGCAACTCTTGAGCCCCTGTGAAACAAGAACAAAAGAACATGAATAAAAAGAAAAATCGGATATTCTGCATACGCAAGAAGAAAGATGGTAAAATCAAATAAATTAAGTTCTTTAAGAGCACAACAATTTAACACAAAATACAACACCGCAAAATATAAGGTCATAAAAAAAGCACGTCCTAAGAAAGAACGTGCTTTGAAATGAACCATAAACAGGTTATTTTTTGACAATACGCGAAGTATTGACAACACCGTCTACAGTGATTTTTACTAGGTATACACCTTCTTGGAAAGAAGATATATCCAATGTAGTGGTTGGGTTTTGAGGTTGAGCATAAAGAACTTGTTGTCCTAATAAATTAAATACGGCAATACTTTCGATAGATTTATCAGCGCTGATGTTTAGTGCTGAATGAGTCGGATTTGGATAAACAGCAGCTGTTGTAGTTTCAAAACGATCAGTAGCCAATGAAACGGTACTGAAATAAACATTATCTACAAAAGCAATTCCCGCACCGGCAGGGTTTCCGGAAAAAATCAACTGAGCAATGTGGTTGCGGTTGAGTAAGCCTGTAAAATCAGTCATTGGAATTTCATAAGTATTCCAACCAGATAATGTAGGTGTAAATGACAATTCGTGTTCGGTATCATCACCACCGCCAAAAGCAGCATCTGCACCAAAATCAACCAACTTCACTCTAAAAGCAGTCATGTTGGGTGTCCAAACGTCTAAATGGAAAAAGTTCATAGTCGATGCATCAATCAAATTGGCTCCGGTGGTTTCAATACCTACAAAATTAAGGTTCGCGTATTTTTTGGTGTCGTTTCCGGCAATTTGCAAATCAGTCAAATCAGCCGCAGACCATACCGTTCTCCAAGTATCAACACCCACATTGGTGTAGGCATTGCTGAACATTGAAATTACATTCGCAGCAGGAATTGTTGGCGTTGGTGCAGCAACTGTTGGTTCGTTCGGATTCACAATAGGCGCATTGTGGAAATACACATTGTCTATGAAAGCAGTTCCTGCTCCTGCCGGATTCCCAGAAAAAATCAACTGAGCAATGTGGTTACGGTTGATGAGTCCTGTAAAATCACCCATCGGAATTTCATAGCTGTTCCATCCAGATAAAGTAGGTGTGAATGACAATTCGTGTTCAGTATCATCGCCACCGCCAAAAGCAGCATCTGCTCCGAAATCAACCAACTTCACTCTAAAAGTAGTCATGTTCGGAGTCCAAAGATCCACATGGAAAAAGTTCATAGTCGATGCATCAATCAAATTGGCTCCAGTGGTTTCAATACCCACAAAATTGAGGTTCGCGTATTTTTTGGTGTCGTTTCCGGCAATTTGCAAATCAGTCAAATCAGCCGCTGACCATACAGTTCTCCAAGTATCAACGCCCACATTGGTGTAGGCATTACTAAACATAGAAATAACATTCGCTGCCGGAACAGTTGGTGTTGGTGCAGCAGCGGTTGGTTCATCAGGGTTGATGATGGCCGCATTGTGAAAATAAACATTGTCAATGTAAGCGGTTCCAGAACCAGCCGGATTCCCCGAGAAAATCAACTGAGCAATGTGGTTACGGTTGATGAGTCCTGCAAAATCACCCATCGGAATTTCGTAGCTGTTCCATCCAGATAAAGTAGGTGTGAATGACAATTCGTGTTCGGTGTCATCGCCACCGCCAAAAGCAGCATCTGCGCCAAAATCAACCAACTTCACTCTAAAAGTAGTCATATTCGGCGTCCAAACATCTACGTGAAAATAGTTCATCGCTGAAGCGTCAATCAAATTAGCTCCGGTAGTTTCAATCCCCACAAAATTGAGGTTTGCATATTTTTTGGTGTCGTTTCCGGCAATTTGCAAATCAGTCAAATCAGCCGCTGACCATACAGTTCTCCATGTATCAACGCCCACATTGGTGTAGGCATTACTAAACATAGAAATAACATTCGCTGCCGGAACAGTTGGTGTTGGTGCAGCCACAGTTGGTTGATCAGCAGAGGCAGATTGCGGCAAAAAGCGAATGTTGTCAAAATAGCAAGTATTATCAGTAGTTCTTCCGCTTTGAGCATCAATAAAAACAATGATTTGATCGATTCCGGTTGATTCAGCTTGACCAATTTTACTAGAAAAATCAAAAGTCAATTCTTCCCATTGGTTGACCAATGTATTAGCTACGTTGATTTCACCGGTGGAAGCACCGCTTGGTGTCGCGAATTTAATTCCAACATTACTGATGACAGGTTTCCATACCAATATTTTAACAATGCAATTGTCAGCAGTTAAATTGAAAGTTCCTAGCGGTGAACCATGGGCAGTTTCAGTGCCGGCATAAAACGGAGCACCAACTACTGGCGTATAACCGGCAACCGTTGATGAAGTGTTCGCCCCAGAAGCATCTGGATTGGGTATAATGAGTAAGGGCGGACAAGGTGTGCTTGGATTTTCAAATGTATTCCAAGTCCATGAGGCTCCATTGCCTCCTGCCTCAAAATCAATTGGGTTCGTCTGTGCAAAACCTAATGAACCAATCATTAGCAACACAAAGAAGGTAATTTTTTTCATGATGTTATAGTTTAAGAGTTTTATCAAATGTAACAAGGAAGCCGTTTACAAAAACTTGATGTCTATATATAAAAACTATACAATCCAAATTATAATATTCAATCGAAAAATTGATTTTAAACCATTGAAAAACATATGTTTAAAAATAAAAAAACAAAAAAACAATTTGCCTTGAATGAGTTCTAAAAAACTAAATGTTGTGGTGATGTAGAGGTAAACTATTACGTTTTCGTAAAATACTAAATTGAATCTCATGAACTGTTAAAGATTTATTTGAACCATTTGCAAACAATTCTGTGATTTTATGAACTGGTTTGTAGGACATTTACGAGACATCGTCATTTTAATAGAAATATAACCTTTGATTAATCAACCGATTCGATTCTGATTCCGGATCAATTATTTATCTTTGCGCACATTTATTTAGCCATGAAACCAGTTGATTTTTCAAAGCTCGAACCCAAAAAAAACATCCTGATCAAAGGTGCTCAAATGCACAATCTTAAAAACTTAGATGTTGCTATTCCACGCAACCAATTAGTGGTCATCACTGGTCTTTCGGGTTCAGGAAAATCATCGCTGGCTTTTGATACACTTTACGCTGAAGGTCAAAGACGTTATGTAGAGAGTTTGTCGTCTTATGCCCGTCAGTTTTTAGGTCGACTTGACAAACCCAAAGTTGAATACATCAAAGGTATTGCCCCGGCCATTGCCATTGAACAAAAAGTAAACACCACCAATGCGCGTTCAACAGTAGGAACAACTACAGAAATTTACGATTACCTCAAACTATTATTTGCCCGAATTGGCAAAACGTATTCACCTATTTCAGGGCAAGAAGTGAAAAAAAACTCAGTCACTGATGTAGTTGACGCAGTAAAAAAATTTGAAGTAGGCAGCAAATGGTTGCTTCTGGCGCCTATTCAATTAGAAAAAGACCGAAAGCTCGATGACAAACTCAAAGTGCTCATGCAGCAGGGTTTTGCACGTGTTTTATCTAAAGGTGAAATGTTGCGTTTAGATGAAATTGATTTAGCTTCGGTACCCGCCAAAGAACTCTATTTGGTTGTAGATCGTATTGTAACTAAAGACGACGAGGAATTCATCAACCGATTGTCAGATGCAGTTCAAACTGCTTTTTTTGAAGGCAAAGGGTTTTGTGAACTTCGCGCTCTAGAAACCAATCAAAAGATATCTTTCAGCAACAATTTTGAGCTCGATGGAATGAGTTTTCTAGAGCCAAATATTCATTTGTTTAGTTTCAACAATCCTTATGGTGCTTGCCCGGTCTGTGAAGGCTACGGAAACATCATTGGCATCGATCCTGATTTGGTTGTACCCAACACAGCTTTATCTATCTATGAAAACGCCATTTATCCATGGCGTGGTGAAAGCATGAGCTGGTACCGAGACCAATTGGTGAACTCAGCTTATAAATTTGATTTCCCGATTCACAAACCTTTCTACGAACTCAGCGCAGCTCAAAAAGAATTGCTCTGGACCGGGAACAGCTACTTTCAGGGTTTAAATGATTTTTTTAAAGAACTTGAAGAGAAAAATTACAAAATACAAAACCGCGTCATGCTTTCACGCTACCGCGGTAAAACCACTTGTCATGCCTGCAAAGGAAGGCGATTGCGCCCTGAAGCATCCTTTGTAAAGATAAATGGACAAACCATTTCAAATTTGGTTGATTTGCCCATCAGACAACTCATAGAATTCTTTAAAAACCTATCAATCAATGAGTATGATCAAAAAGTAGCCAAACGATTACTCATTGAAATCAACAATCGATTGAAATTTTTGTCTGAAGTGGGCCTCGAATACTTAACCCTCAACCGAAACTCTGCCACCCTTTCAGGCGGAGAGTCGCAACGCATCAATTTGGCCACTTCATTGGGCAGTAGTTTGGTGGGTTCCATGTACATACTAGACGAACCGAGTATAGGGCTACATCCTAAAGACACTGAAAAACTCATTAATGTACTCTTGTCATTGCGCGATTTGGGCAATACGGTTTTGGTGGTAGAACACGACGAAGACATCATGAAAGCGGCTGATATGATTATTGACATTGGCCCAGAGGCAGGCACTTTTGGCGGAAAATTGGTCGCTCAAGGCACTTATGCCGAAATTTTAAAATCAGATTCACTTACATCGCAATATCTCAACGGTCAACAAAAGATTTCTGCACCTAGAAGCCGCAGAAAATCAAATAGTTATATTGATATTTTAGGCGCCCGTGAAAACAATCTTCAAAACATCGATGTTCGTTTTCCGTTAGAAATGCTCACAGTAATTACAGGTGTTTCAGGCAGCGGAAAAAGTACTTTGGTCAAAAAGATTTTGTATCCGGCCATCCAGCGCAAGTTAGAAGGCGTTGGTGAAAAAGCCGGACAGTTTAGTGATATGCAAGGGTATTATCACAAAATTCACCACATTGAATATGTAGATCAAAACCCAATCGGAAGAAGTTCTCGGTCAAATCCGGTTACCTACATCAAGGCTTATGACGATATTCGCGATTTGTTTTCAAAAGAAAAGTTGTCTAAAATTCGCGGTTATCAACCCAAACATTTTTCATTTAATGTGGATGGAGGAAGATGCGAAACTTGTAGTGGCGAGGGAACCATTAATGTTGAGATGGTCTTCATGGCCGATGTGCAACTACCTTGTGATACGTGTGGCGGAAAGCGTTTTAAGAAAGAAATTCTCGAGGTTAATTTTGAGGGCAAAAATATTGACGACATACTCACCATGACCATTGATGATGCGGTTGATTTCTTTGAAAGCCATAAACAAAACAAAATTGTTCAAAAACTTCAGCCATTACGCGATGTTGGTTTGGGTTATGTACAACTTGGGCAATCATCTTCTACCCTATCGGGCGGTGAGGCACAGCGCATTAAATTAGCTACTTTTTTGGTCAAGGGGAGCACCAAAGAAAAAGCGCTGTTTATTTTTGATGAACCTACCACCGGATTGCATTTTCACGACATTAAAAAACTGTTGGCTTCATTTGACGCACTTATTGAAAAAGGACATTCAATTATTGTTATTGAACACAACCTCGATCTGATTAAATGTGCTGATTATATTATTGATTTGGGGCCGGAAGGCGGAGAAAACGGCGGAAGATTACTAGCCGTAGGAACACCCGAAGAAATCGTTCAAAACAAAAAATCAATCACCGGTAAATACCTCAAAGAAAAACTTTAGTTTTCAGGTTGCGCCTGATCAGCATTGTCTTCGGCAAAGAATAAATTGAAAACAAAGATTTTTACATAACGCGTTTCATTGCTTTCAAAAGAATAAGTGATTTTTTTGGCCTTTGGATCAAGTGATAGTTTTCCGCGTGCATTTTTGGAACGCAGAATCCAAGTAGCTACTCCGTCTTCATCTAAAGAATAATTGACAATAGAACCGTGGTACAAACGCGTTTTTCCGTCATCGGTAAGAGCAATCACAATGTATCCGTTGCTTTTGGTATTGATTTCGCGGATGTCAATCACTGAACTTTCGTATTCAGTATCTTTTAAGTCATATGCATCGCGGGCTTGATTCCAAACATAAAACAAACGGCTGTCTGAATTAAAACGGCGTTGTTCATTTACTTTGGTAGGTGTTGTTTGGGCCATACCCAAAAAAGATATCCAGAAAAACACAAGACAATATAGATGCTTCATGGGTTTGAAAAATTTTCGCCAAAAATATAAAAATTGATTGAAAAGCCATTTGAATGAGTAAAAAAACATTGGACAAAGACTCAATCTATTTTATTGATTTTCTGAAACATAAACCATAGGCAATCAACTTCATTGATTTTTTAAAACATTTTGGCACATCAGTTGTATGGGCGCTGACAACGGCCAGAATGAGTTTGGCCTTTAACTTAAATACGATGCCTTATGAAAACAATGACTCTTTTAACCGCTCTTGTTTGGTTGACCGGAGCAACAGCCATCGCTTCAAACCAAAGTTCTTTGACATTAAGTAACAATCGTTATGACGAACCAATTTCATTTACCGAACGCGGCATCACGTTCTATGTTTTTACCGATGGTGGCTTTGATTTTAGTACCACCCCAGCTACAAGTTCAGAAGTTGTGTACAGAAATGGCCGCAGACATACAGAACCACAAGGTATTCGCATTACACGAGACGCTCAAGGCCGCATCAGAAGTATCGGATCTGTTTTTATGAATTACGATGCGCAAGACAGAATCAAAAGAATCGGAAGCGTATTCATGAATTACAACAGATTCGCTTTAGCTCAAGTTGGAGGCTTAAAAATAGTATACAATCACAATGGTGACATCATAAAAATGTTCGGTTCAGTAAAAGGTCGTGAAAACTGGTACAATAGTTGTGAAGATGATAACGACAATCATTTTCATACCAACAGCCACCACGCTGGTTTGTTCTACAGAAATAGTAAAAATGATAAATAGTTAAAAATTGGGTTAATGATTAAATCCCGCTGATGAAAGTTGGCGGGATTTTTTATGCGTTTTTAAAAAAGATACTTTTCTTTTGATCAATCAAATCGTTGATTTCAGATGAAACATGCCAGCGATAATTAAGAAAAACATAGACCGGAACAATCAACATTGATTTAAGAATGATGTTCAACAACGGATGAAACTGAAAATCCCAAAAGTAAAACATCAAAAAAATAACACCCATAATAGCAAATGATTTGAGTGTATTTGCCGTAAACGGAAACAGATTCATCTTGCGCACCACAAACCAAAGTTTAATCGTGTTATAAACAAAGACCGAAATGAGTGTTGCCCAAGCAGCACCTTCAATTCCGTAGGGAGGAATCAAAAGCATATTCAGAGCAATCATCATAAAAACAAGCAGCAACCCAAAGAAAAGTACCCAACGATAATACTTAGTGTTGAGAATAATGGCGTTGTTGTTGCCTAATATAACATCGTAAAACTTTGACAATCCAATAATAAAAACTACACTCACCCCACCACTGTAATCTGCCGGAATCAATTGATACATTTGATGAATATTCAAAAAAATACCCAACATGACCAATCCGCCAATAACTTGAAGTGTAATGGCACTTTTTTTATATAAATCTTGTAATTCATGATGCTTGCCTTCACCGATGAGTTTGGCCGTAATGGGATATAAAATTTGCAACATGGCTCTGCTGGGGACGGCAATGACAGTTGCGATGAAAATGGCCACTGAATAAAGTGCATTGCTACTGATATCGCGATAAGCCGGAATCATGACTTTATCAAAATCCATCAGTAGAACCGCTACTCCGCCTGATAGAATAATAAAAAAAGAATAACCAAAAATCTCTTTACTGTTGTGCGGCATTTTAAACTTAAAGTGCGGCATTTTGACGTACATGGCATAAGATTTCATAACCAGAAACTGTGCAATATAAGCGGCCAATAATCCGTAAATGAAACCATCTTTACTCATCCAACCCCAATGAACCAAGAACAACATCACCATGACCATGATTCGAACCAAAACTTCACTGATGAAATTTCCCAATACTGATTGCATATGCACTTTGACCCAAGCGTAATACACTTCAAAATAACCCATACAAATACCAATGATGGGGATAAGCCAAAAAAAAGGTTTGATGCTCGGGTTTTCTTGAATAACCCAATAAGCAATCTGATGATAATAAGTATAAAAAACAACCAGCAGCGGAACAATCAACAGCAATGGCATCCAGAGCATAAAACTCAAAAAAACCTCGCGTTGTTGCTCATCTTTGCAATTAGAATAAAAGCGAATCAAAGTGCTGTGCACGCCAAAAGCCATGAGCGGCATCATAATGTTGGAAGCCGAAAGTATAAAAGCCACCATACCATAATGGGTTTTACCCAGAAAATGGGTATACAAAAAAAGAGCATTGACCGCTCCGATACCAAAGCCCAAAAATGTAATAATGGTATTTTTAATCGATTGACTTTGAACAATACCCATAAAAATAGATTATGAAATTAATTGAGCTAATTTACGGGTCAAACTTTTGCGCGAATATTGATCAACACCTACCGCATGAACTTGCAATTTGCCTTGAAGATACAATTCATACCATTGGGTTAGTCTTTGTTTGATTTCATCTTTGGCAGCATAATCATAAAATACACCTGTGTTGGTTTTTTGAATGATATCAGCAAAATCAGAACCTCTGGGCCCCACTGCTAAAATAGGACGATTTGAAATCATGTATTCAAATAACTTACCGGGAATAATGCTGATGGTGTTTCTAGAATTGATTTCAATAAGCAATAAAACCTGAGACTTTCGCTGATGTTCCAATGCTTCTTGATGTGATACATAGCCTAAATTAACAACATATTCACTAAGATTATAACTGCCTATAGTTTCTAAAACTTCTTTACTGACAGTACCTATAAGTTTAAGTTCAAGGTGATCTGAGAATCCTGGAATCTCTTTGATTAAATCAGAAATGGCTTGCCACAAATTCACCGGATTTCTTCCGGATAAAAGCGATCCGATATGGGCCAAGCTAAATTTACTGTCTAATGATTGAGGCGGTACATTTTCTTGATCAAATCCGTTGGTAATAACACTTACTGGCTTCAAGGTTTTTTTTTCAAACTCTGCATGAGTACTCGGGCTTGTTACGATGATATGATCGGCAGTATTGAGCACTTTTTTCTCTAATCTTTTGTGTTTTTGGGCCGCATTTTCAGATAAGTGTAACTTTTCATGATAGCCAATGGTTGTCCAAGGGTCTCTAAAATCAGCCAACCAGCGCACAGAAAGTTGCTCTTTGAGTTGCAAACCAATTAAATGCAAACTATGCGGAGGCCCGGTTGTGATAATGGTATCTATTTGATTTTCTCGAATATACTTCTTGAGATAAGAAACCGATGGCCTTACCCATAAAATACGAGCATCGGGAATAAATAAATTGCCTCTTACCCACAGTAAAATACGATCTATTAAAGTTTGCTTTCGCTCATTGGGAATAATACCTGCACTAATTCTTTTGGTCTTGTCTTTTGAAAAAAACGAAGCCAAAGCGTAGGGTTCAAAAATTCTGTGTTTTAAAACAGTAACCTGCTCGGGAATTTCTTTTACAAGTTGTTCGTCAACAATAGGATATGAAGGGTTTTTAGGAATATAAACAATTGGTTCAATACCAAATTCAGGTAAATATTTGACAAATTTCAACCATCGCTGAACACCCGGTCCGCCTGCGGGAGGAAAATAATAGGTGATGATCAGCACTTTTTTCATATACAATTAATTCGATCGATTGTCAAACCATAGTTTTCTTCTTTCAAAATATAATCCGCCTACCACCAAAACCAACATCAATACTGAGCTACCTAAAGCAATATTGCTACCGGTTTTAACCACTTGGGGTTCAAACTTAAACTCGATTTTGTGATGACCGGCAGGAACATGCATCGCACGCAGTACATAGTCAGCTCTAAAATGGGGAACTAATTTTCCGTCTAAATAGGCATTCCAACCGTTGGCATAATACATTTCAGAAAATACAGCTAAACCGGCATTTGCATTGTTTGAAACATAAGTCAAATGATTGGGTAAATATTGGGTCAATCGAATCAAGGCCAGACTGTCTTTGACAAATTCTTCTTCCTTGATGTTCAAATCGGCAAAATCATTTTTGTTGACCGCAGCAATGTTTTTGGTATCGAGTTTATTGAGTATGCGCATTTCTTCATTGGCTGTACTTACGACATGAAGTTTTTTGACAAACCAAGCATTGCCATTGGCCATATCATTGAGCATCGGAACAGCCGCACCGGTTGAATCGGTTTGAATGATGTATTTTACGTTGAGCATATCTAAAACGCCCATGTTATTTTTGGCAATTTGATAATCAAAAAGTTGTTGCATTCTTCTGGGTTTAGCCGCGTGATATCCGCCTATAGAACTGTGAAAATAAGAGGCGCGTGCGCTGCTCATATTTCCGTCAATATCAAAAACTCTAAAATGTGATTTGTCTTTTAGAATGAGTTCATCAGCGGCATTCGGACTAAATGGCGCATCAATCTCACGGGCGCTCAAAAAATCTGTACTACTCACATAATTGCGGTCAATGAAAAACAAATCGCCCACCATCAGTAATCCGACCAAAACAATGACTGTATTTTTTTGCATTCGCTCCTTTTGAAACATCCAAAGCAAAATCGCAACCACGACCATGAAAAAACCACTGCGCAACAAATCAGACATGTACAAAGATTTACGGTCTGCTCTGAGCGCCTCAACAAATTCAGGCCCGTAATTTTGACGGTAATAGGCATCCATCGGGCCAGCATATTCAAACATTCCTTTGGCCAAAAACAAAACAGCCAAAATGCCTAATGCAGTTGCAGCAGATTTCCATAAAACCGGCCATTGATGCTCTTTAGACAATCTGAAAAATTGTTGTAAACCTAAAATAGCAATAACCGGAGCGCAAACTTCAAGAATAACTTGAATAGATGAAACCGCTCTGAATTTATCATACATCGGCACATAAGCGATACAGAAATCAGTCAGCGCCGAGAAATTTTTACCCCAAGAAAGCGCCAGCGAAATCAAAGCCGCTGTTAAGAAAACAAAACGAAGTCGGCGCCCTCCGGCATAAAAAGCCAACAAACACAAAAAGAAAACTACCGCTCCAATGTATGCCGGAGCTGCAACTATGGGTTGATCGCCCCAGTAAGTAGGCAACCCTTCTGAAAATTCACGTGCCTGCGATTCAGGGACACCTTGATTAACGGCAAACTCATATACCGCACTGTCAGTACCGAGATTTTCACTATTTGAACCGCCAAACAAACGAGGAACAAACAAATCAAGGCTTTCTGCCAATCCGTAACTGTATTCAGTGATGTATTCATTGCTCATGGCATTCTGAGTAGTTGAAGGACTGCCATCAGGATTGAAAGTCAGTTCACTTTTGTGGCGTGTACTGTACTGAGCATACTCTGAAGTAGCCAACAAACTAGTGGCGTTTACACCTATAGCCACAACAGCGGAAACAGCAAATATTCCTAATACTTTTGCCAGTTCTTTATATTGTTTGTCTTTGATGAATTGAACTGCATAATAGATTCCAATGACCAATAAAAGCAACAACAAATAGTAGGTCATCTGAAAGTGATTGGCATTGATTTCAAGCGCCGCCGCAAGCATGGTGAGTATACCGCCCACGATATATCTTTTTCTAAAGACCAACAAGACTCCGGATACTACCAAAGGCATGTAGGCAATAGCATGTGCTTTAGCATTGTGGCCAACACCCAATATAACAATCAAATAGGTAGAAAAACCAAAGGCCAATGCTCCAAAAAAGGCTTGCAAAGGCTCTGTCTTAAGCACCAATAAAAGCACATAGAAGCCTAAAAAATAAAGGAACAAATAATCAGCCGGGCGCGGAAGAAAACGCAATAAATGATCCAATTGACTGATATATTCGTGCGGATATTCTGCCCCAAGTTGATAGGTCGGCATTCCGCCAAAAGCGCTGTCAGTCCAATAAGGTTCGCTGTGGTACGTATTGCGAAAATCATTTTGTTCTTTGGCCATTCCGGTGTACTGAACAATATCTGATTGGAATATTTTTTTGCCTTGTAGAACAGGATAAAAATACAGACAAGAAACCAACACAAATCCTAGAACTACCAGAATATGTGCATACATTTTTTTGAAATAGTTTGTCATAAGTCAAAAACCCGATGGGTGGGCAGTTTAATCAGCCAAAAATAGTCAAAAAGTGACTACCGCACGCCAGCAAAGTACAGATTTATTCTATTTCTTCGTAGTCAACATACTCACCCACAATCTTGGTTTCTCGTGGCTTGTTTTGTTTGGCCGTATTATCGTAGATAATTTCATCTTGCTGCTGCGCAGTTCCTGATTGCTGTTGTTGGTAGTGTTGTTGGAAATTTTCTCCGGCCTTTTGCACCACTTTTTGAACCATAATGGGCAAAAGCAAGCGCGCTAGAAACTTAAGTAAATAGTAAATAGCTATGATGTATAAAAGCGTTTCTAGTAAGCCGCTCAATGAAGCAGTTTGCATGTGTATAAAATTTTGACAAATGTACATAATCAATGTCGCAAAAATGATAACAGATTCATAAATTGTGGTTTTTATAATTACTTTTGAAATCTGGCAAAAATGCCGCTAATTACTGTTTTATGTTTCAAAAAAAAACCGTCTTATCTCTTATTTTACTATTGTATTGTGCTTTAATTTTTGCCCAATATACTGACGAAATCAACTCAAACCGACCGGGTAAATCAATGAGTTCGTTTTCAGTGGGTAAAACCATCTTTCAAACCGAACTGGGTTTAAATTACATCGATGAAAAAAATGATGAAAATGATTTTAAAGCCAATGCTTGGTCAAGTGATTTAGAATTGAGATATGGATTTTTGTTTGAGCAACTTGAACTCAATGCACAGCTAAATTATTACAATGAAACGTACAATTTTCCCGGGGGCGACGGACACGAAGCAGCCTTGAGAAGAGTTACTTTGGGCGCAAAATATATGATTTTTGATCCGGTGATGAACTATGAAGAAAAGCCAAATTTATATAGTTGGAAAGCCAATCACAAATTTAATTGGCGTCAATTTATTCCCGCTGTCGGAATCTACGGAGGGTTACATTTTAATTTAGCAAAAGATAAATTTGCACGAACCGGACTCTGGAAAGAAAATGACATGGCAGCCAAAGGAATGTTGATTACGCAAAATCAATTCGGAAAATACACTTTTATAACAAATTTTATTTTAGATCAATTTCCTTCTCCTCGAAACTCATTTGACTACATATTAACTTTGACCAGAGGTTTCAATATGCGATTTTCAGGAATGTTAGAAATTCAAGGAATTAGCGGAGAGAATTACAAAGATAATTTCATCAGACTCGGTGCTGCTTATTTATTTCAAAAGAACATGCAGCTCGATGCTTCAATAGGAACTAATTTACAGCACGCTCCAAAAATTATCTACGGTGGCATTGGCTTTTCATGGAGGTTTGAAGGACAATACAGCGATTTTATGCTCAGAATTCCAAAAGATAAAAACGAGGGCAAGTCTAAAATGGACAAAAAATTCCAAAAAGAAAAAGACAAGCAAAAAGAGAAAAAGAAAAAACGCCTTGATGCAGTAGAATCGGGTGAAAAAACAAACTAAAATGATTACTGTTCAGCAAGTCAATAATAAAAAACAACTCAAAGCATTCGTCACATTTCCTTTTGACTTATACAAAAATCATCCGTATTGGGTTCCGCCGCTCATCGCCGATGAAATGGAAAATTTTGACACAACCAAAAACCCGGCATTTGAATCGGCTCAAGCGCATTTGTTTTTGGCCTACAAAGACCACAAAATAGTAGGTAGAATTGCCGCCATCATCAATTGGAATGAAGTACATAATCAAAATAAAAAGAAAATGCGTTTTGGTTGGTGGGATGTGATTGATGATATTGAAGTAACCAAAGCATTACTGGCTAAGGTTCATGAAATAGGCCAAAAAAATCAATTGGAACATATCGAAGGACCCATGGGTTTTTCAAATCTGGATAAAGTGGGCGTACTTACTGAAGGTTTTGATTTCATTGGTTCTATGATTACTTGGTACAATTACCCCTATTATGCACAACATTTAGAACAGTTGGGTTTTCGTAAAGAGAAAGAATACCACGAAAGCAGTTTTCTGATGAGTCAAGTAGATCCTGCTCCCTTTAGAAGAGCACAAGAATTCGTTCGAAAGAGATATGGTTTGACCTCGATGAATTTTACCCGAACTCAAGACATCATGCCCTATGTAGATGAAATGTTTGATTTGTTCAATACAACCTATGCGCATTTAGCTTCATTTGTGGCCATAACAGATATACAACGCGCGTATTTTAAAAAGAAATATATTCCGTTTATCAATCCTGAATACATCAAATTTATTTTTGATCAAGAACACAAAATGATTGCCTTTACCATTGTAATGCCTTCTTTCTCTGAAGCCTTGCAAAAAGCCAAAGGCAAACTATTTCCATTTGGATTTTATCACTTACTTCAAGCTAAAAAAAACAGCAAAGAAGTCTTGTTTTATTTGATTGGAATTGCGCCGGAATACCAAAACAAAGGGGTAACGGCGGTAATTTTTGACGAATATTTTAAAACTTTTCAAGCCAAAGGAGTCACCAAATGCATCCGTACACCTGAACTTGAAGAAAACCATGCCATACATAATCTATGGAAAAACTTTGACTCCAGAGTCACACGTCGCAGAAGAACCTACATCAAGTCTATATAATATAAAATAAAAAGCGCCTCTATTTGAAGCGCTTTTTTTATGGTTGATGTTGGCTTTTTTTAACTAACATCTACTGTAGTTCTTTCTGCAATAGCTTTATAAGTTCCGTTGGTGAGTTTCTCGCGGATGGCTTCAAAAGCAGATAATGTTTCTTCAATATCGCGCAGGGTATGCGAAGCGGTAGGAATCATACGCAACAAGATAATACCTTTTGGAATCACCGGATAAACCACAATGGACAAGAAGATTCCATAGTTTTCACGCAAGTCGTTGACCATGACCATTGCCTCAGGAATACTTCCTTCTAAATACACCGGAGTTACACAAGTATTCGTGTCGCCAATGTTAAAACCACGCGATTTTAATCCGTTTTGAAGTGCATTTACATTTTCCCAAAGTTTATCTTTGAGCTCAGGCATAGAGCGCAACATTTGCAAACGTTTGAGTGCGCCAACCGTTTGTATCATCGGTAAAGATTTGGCAAACATTTGTGAGCGCAAATTGTATTTTAAATAATCAATGATGTCTTTGTCGGCGGCAATAAAAGCGCCTATAGAAGCCATTGATTTGGCAAAAGTCGAAAAATAAACATCAATTCCGTCTTGACAACCTTGTTCCTCTCCTGCTCCGGCTCCGGTTTTTCCTAAAGTTCCAAATCCGTGTGCATCATCAACCAACAATCTGAAATTGTACTTTTCTTTCATGGCCACAATTTCTTTGAGTTTACCTTGTTGACCGCGCATTCCAAATACCCCTTCAGTGATGAACAAAATTCCACCACCGGTTTCTTGGGCCATTTTGGTGGCGCGTTGCAGGTTTTTCTCCATGCTCTCGATATCGTTGTGTTTGTAGGTAAAACGCTTGCCCATGTGTAGACGAACACCATCAATAATACACGCGTGCGCATCAACGTCATAAACAATGATATCATTTTTAGTGACCAAAGCATCAATGGTTGAAACCATTCCTTGATAACCAAAATTCAATAAATATGCGGCTTCTTTTTGAACAAAAGCAGCCAATTCATTTTCTAGTTGTTCGTGAATGCTCGTGTGCCCTGACATCATACGTGCTCCCATCGGGTAAGCAGCTCCGTAATTTTGAGCCGCTTCAGCATCAGCTTTGCGCACCTCAGGATGATTGGCTAAGCCCAAATAATCATTGATACTCCAGTTTAATATTTCTTTCCCGTGAAATTGCATCCGCGGACCTAACTCGCCTTCGAGTTTAGGAAACACATAATAACCTTCAGCTTGTGAAGCCCATTTACCAAGTGGGCCTTTGTTGTTTTGGATTCTTTCGAATAAATCTTTAACCATAACGATTTTGATTACGATTGTAAAATAATGGCGCAAAATTAGCGATTTTGACGGGATAATATGAATTAGTTAGAAATATTTTGACGCAAAAAAACCCGCTCGATTGAGCGGGTTTTGATTACAATTTTGTTGGGTTCGATTAAAACGGATAAGCCGCAAACACGAAGTTGTTGTAGCTGTCTTCCCAAATCAAATAATCTGTTCCGTCAACAATACCATCTCCG
>JAIXSK010000041.1 GCA_027484725.1 Flavobacterium sp.
CAAACTTTGAACATAGAAAGCGCCAGCCAGATAACAGCGGTCATAACTTATGGCTTGATTTTCTTAGCTTCATGTTTGGTTTTCACGTTTTTTGTTTAGCTTAGCGGAGCGTACGCGGCTCACTTTTCCGCCACAAGATATGGCCGCCAAACGTTATAAGTCAGCACATTTTACGAGCCGCAAAAAACAAACTTCCGCAATTGCCAATCTGACTTTTTAAATCGCGCTGTTGAAATTTGCTCAACTTTGTCCGTAATTTTTGAAGCAATTTTCCTAGCGGAAATTTCGCTGCTTTTTGGAAAATAATCTGGACAAACTTTGTGTGAAAACTTGACGAAAACTAAACGCAAACGAAACCTAAACTTTGCGTGAAAAACAAGACGAAAACAAGACGAAAACGAAATCTAAACTTTGTGTGCCAACAGCGCTTATTTTATTTCGGCTGCGCCGAAAAGTTTTCTTTTTTTCAAGCTTTACGTTGAGGCAATTCCGGCTAAACAATTCTTTGTGTAAAAAACTTTGCGCAAACTTTGTCCATATAAAGCGCCGAACTTATAACAGCGCATGAAGCGCCATTGCTGCATTTTTTAAACTTAATATTCAGTTTTCACGTTTTTTGTTTAGCTTAGCGGAGCATACGCTGCTCGCTGTTCCGCAACGTTCGCCTATGCGCAACACGTTAGCCCTAATTGTTATTCAAAGTGAAGATTAAAAATAAATCAATAATAAATGTCAAGGAAAACAATAAAATCGCTTACTGACTTTGATTTTAATGAATATAGAAACTCAAGCCAAAGACATAACGGTGAAAGTATAATTAATGTTACAAATTGTAATATTGATTTTGAAATAATCTTCACTCAAGATTCGTTCTCAACAATTGAGTTTAATAACTGTATATTTTTAAAAAAAATAACTATTAAGAATATTGAAACAAAAAAATGTTTTGATTTTATTAACTGTGAATTTAAAGATGAAGTTTATTTTGAAAATATAATTGTAAAAAGTAAATCGCGTTTTTGGGGAACAAAATTTAATCAAAATACAAGTTTTTTAAATGTTTCATTTAAAGATTTAGCAGACTTTTTTCAAGCTAATTTTTCTAAAAAAATCATTTTCTATAAAGTAGATTTTTTCGCTACTACAGTTTTTACAGAAACAGAATTTAATGAAAATGTTCTTTTTACATATACCAAAATTGCAGATGTAATTATTTTTACAAGGACTAAGTTTAATGCTGGAATGGATTTATCACTTGCAATTATTACCGGAAAAATAAATATCCATAGTTCAGATTTAGACAAATTTCCAGACGTTGCGGATACATACAACAACGAAGAATATAGGGATTATGCCGAAAATCAAGCAATAATAACTAGAAACAATAAACGAGAGACGTTTAGAATCTTAAAAAAACATTCAAAAGATGATTTAAATCAATTTAAATATCTTGAGTATTCAAAACTTGAAAATGAAGTATACTTTCAACAGTTAAAATCCGTTAAGTGGAAACGCTTCAATAATTATATAATTTTTCTCGCTAATAAGTATTCAAATGACCATAATATGAATTGGTTACTAGGAGTATTTTTTACAGCTTTTTCTGGATTTATTTTCTTCTATTTAGCAGTCATAAGCACAGAATTAATTCAAATGTCATGGAACATTAATAGTGAAGTTTTCGTCCACTACTTAGGATTATATTTTAATTTTTTATCACCATTACATACAGTAGATTTGTTTATAAATGAAAACCCAAATACCGGAACAATAGTATTAGATTTCTTTGGGAGAATATTTGTAAGTTTTGGTATTTATCAAACAATCCAAGCGTTCAGAAAACATAAAGGCTAGGTTATACAACTAGGGCTAACCGCGGTCATAACTCATGGCTTGATTTTCTTAGCCGGAAGTTTGTTTTTCACGTAGAAATTCTATCTTAGCCGAGCGTACGCGGCTCGCTTTTTCGCCACGAGATATGGCCGCAAACCGTTAGCTGATATTTTTAACAGAATGTAGAAATGTTCGAAACAATAAAAAACTTTATCGATTTAATTCTTGACAAATCAAAACATTGGACATTGAAGTTAGCTGCTTCGATTTCAATTTTATCATTGATTCTAATTATTGACTATAACTTTAAACTGAGTTATAATCATTTCATAGAATCCAAACTAACCAATCTGGAGAAAATTGAATCATTAAAAAAATCGTTTACAAGTAACCCTTCGAAGATAAAAAGTCTAAACAAACTAGAGAATGAAATTTTTTATGAAAAACATTATTCAGAATTGATTAATAAATTATTTATATCATCACCAAAAAACATAAAAGTAAAACCTGATAAAACAGAGATAACAAAAATTAAGAAGTTAAATACTGATTTAAATATTGTTAAAAACGAACCTGATAATAGGACTTATCTGTCGATGTTCATAAGCACAAATTTAATCTGGCTTATAGCTATTCTAATTATGATTGCTTTGCCTTTCACAGACAAACAGAAATTTAATCTAAAAACAATAATCAATCTTTATTCGACAAGTTTGATTATTACATTAATGTGTTTTGGTTTCACGTGGTTAACATTTAAAATACCTATACTTTTTGGAATGCCTTTCATTAATTATTGTCTTAATTTTACTTTACATATTCTATCTATTGTTGGCTTGTCAAAACTTAGTGACAAGTAAAACATCAGCTAACCGCGGTCATAACTCATGGCTTGATTTTCTTAGCCGGAAGTTTGTTTTTCACGTAGAAATTCTATCTTAGCGGAGCGTACGCGGCTCGCTTCTCCGCCACGAGATATGGCCGCAAACCGTTAGTGGCAACCTTAAGATACTCGTATTCAATCGAATAAAAAATAATAAAAAATATTTTAGCTTTTTTTATTAACTGTAAGTAATATTTTATATATTTGCACCATAGTTCTTTGAAATATGTTTTGAAAGTTAATTACTAAATGGAGAGTTTTAAATTTTGTTTATTCATTTAAACAACCCTTTATTGGGGTTTCAGGCACAATTCGCCCTCGAAACCTGATGAAACCTGTCGATGTCGTGAAAAGCCGAAATCGCCAAAACGTTGAAAGCATTGAAATCAAATTCAATCAATTCAAAACGGTTTATGTCAGATTAGAAAGGATGAAATGAATTGTATCGATGAAAGCTTCTATTTTAAAAGAAGCAGGGATTTTAAAGCGGTGCACAGAGAACATTGTCTACGCATTTAGTAATTGATTATTGTTAAATAAGCAGGTAGCAATTAAGCTATTACTAAAAACTTATTTATTATGTCTAGAAGAAAAAGACTTCAGAACGTCGATGGTTTACAAAATGTACTTGTAACTATCGCAACGAACCAGTGTTCTCTATCGGAGAATGATGTTAATCTATTAAATGACGCAATAGCAAAATTAAATAGATTAAGAATTAAGAAAGGGTTGACAGACAAACATTATAAATCTGAAATTTCAGATGTTGTTGACCTAATTATTAAATTTTTGATCTAATGGCTACCAAGTTGTTAAAGCAGTATTACGTTGTTCTATTATTATCCGACACCCTTTAAATTTTTCCATTATTATTATTATGAATCTAGGTACAGTTATAAAAGATATAAGAAAGCAAAAAGGTCAAACTCAAACTGAGTTTGCACTTTCTTGTGGTATCACTCAAACATATTTATCTCAAATAGAAAACAATAGCAAAGAACCTAATTTATCGACTTTAAAAGTTATAAGTTTAAATCTTGACATTCCATTGCCAATATTGTTTTTTATGTCTTTAAATGAGGAAGACATTTCACCTGAAAAAAGAAAAGCTTTTGAGATTATAAATCCATCAGTAAAATCATTGATAAATGAGTTCTTTAGAGTCTAGAAGTAAATTGTATTTGCCTTCTATAATTGGCGAAACAAAAAAAGATCTTGACAAAATTATTAAAGAAATAGACACTCATTACAATGAATGGGTTGAGCAAAAAATTGACAAAAAAACAGGTCAATTTAAAACTTATTTGGACGGAACAATTAAAGAACGAGTTATTCGTCCATCGAAAAAAAGACTAAAGTTAATTCAATCAAAGATTAAAGATAGAATTCTTTCAGAAATAGAATTACCAAAAAATGTTCACGGCGGAGTCAAAAAGAAAAGTAATATCTCAAATGCAAAACCACATCAAGGGAAAAAATATATTTTCACAACTGATTTGAAAGATTTTTATCCATCAATCAAGTCAAAAAAGATTCACAATACATTTCTTGAGTTAGGTTTTAATAAACAATTTGCTTTCTACATCACAAAATTGACAACTTGGAAGGGCGAATTACCACAAGGAACTCCAACAAGTACGCATATTTCGAATATTGTTTTTCTTGAAACAGATTACCAACTAATAAAAATCTGTGAAGAAAATGGTATTACATATACTCGATACATTGACGATTTAACATTTTCGTCGCAAAAGGACTTTCAAGAATTAATCCCAACCTTTTTAAAAATTGTTCAAGAAAGCGGGCTCAAAATAAGTCGGAGAAAAACTAATTATGAAGGAAACCAAAATGTAACTGGAATAGATATTTTCCTAAACAAAATTGACGCACCAGAAAAAATTATCCTAAAAGCGAAAGAGGAAGAAAAGTCAGAAAAAAAGATAAAACCGTATGGAAATTATTTGAATAACATACGAAAAACGAATAACAAGAAAGGCAGCCACTAACCGCGGTCATAACTCATGGCTTGATTTTCTCAGCATTATGTTCAGCTTTCACGTTTTTTATTTAGCTTAGCGGAGCGTACGCGGCTCGCTTTTCCGCCACAAGATATGGCCGCAAAACGTTAGCAGAAAGTAGTTGGGAGAGCGAGAATATTAAATGTAATTTAATACATCATCAAGAACTAAAGAAATTTCATCAAAGGACATTAATGATTGTTCTCCAAATCGTTTACCATGAGCTAGTCGATTTCTAAACTCAACTACTTCAGCAAATTTTTTATAAAGTTCTTCAGGAAGTTTTTCAACAACAATAGATTTAATTATTGAAAGTTTATCAATATCATTGATACTTTTAACGAAGCTAGTTGAAAAATCTAAAAAAGGAGGGCTTTTATATTGTCTCTTTACAATTTTTTGTATCTCACCACTGGCATTTCTTACTCTATCAAAAACAATTTTTTCGAAATCGGCTACTAATCCTAAAACTATAAGTTCATCAATTGACTGAATCATATTGTCCATCTTATCTCCTACAAAAGCTTTTTTGTCTTTTACTTTTTCACCAACGTAAGGAAAACCAATTGTTGTCAAAAAATTATCGTCAAATCTTCTGTAGGTCTCTTTTTGCACATAGGTTACAGTATTTCTTAATGCCAATAAATTAAGATAAGATGCATTTAATCGTTCAGAATTTAACTCAACCATTTTTCAAAAATTTCTTCTAAAATTTCTTTAGATAATGGCTTAATGTTTCTCTTATTTTGAGCATTGACAAAATTCCAAGAAAAACTTTGGTCCTCATTTCTATTTCTAAGAATATAATACTTATCCGAATTATAACCTTTAGCATACACATCATATCTTCCCCAAGCACCCAAGATGATTGTACCCATTGGCTCAATAACTATCTCTCGATTATTAGCGAATAAAAGATGTAAGACATCAACTTTGTATGATCCAATATAACTTTCAGTGTGTGATTTTGAAGTTTTTTTAAATTCTAAAAGCCCATCATCCATGTAATCAGAGAACCAATTTATAATTAATTCATCCAATTCCTTTACAGATGCTATCCAATCCTTTTTTCTTTTATCCCAATCCACTTGAGCTTTTTCTTTTGATTGAATTTCTTCCCTAAGTTTATCTTTAAGACTCATAAATCGTATTTTATCCCAAAGATAATAATTAAATTTTCATATTCTACCTTCTGCTAACAGCGCATAAACGCCATTGCTTGATTTTGTTGACTTTATGTTTGGTTTTCACGTAATATTTTTATCTTAGCGGAGCATACGCTGTTCGCTGTTCCGCAACGCGCGTCTATGCGC
>JAIXSK010000003.1 GCA_027484725.1 Flavobacterium sp.
CCGGCAGCAACTCCGACAATCGCTCCGGTAGCAGCGTTAATCGTTGCCACGGTAACATCAGATGAAGTCCAACTTCCACCTAAAACTGTGGAAGCAAAAGTCACCGAATCCCCGATACAAATATTTTGCGTTCCGGATAAAGTTCCGGCATTCGGAGGTGCTACTATGGTTATATTCGTTGTGGCCGTAACCGCAGGACAACCGCCCGAAGCGGGAATAGTGTAGGTTACCGTATAGGGGCCGGCTGTGCTCGATCCGGGAGTGATTAATCCGCTTGAAGAGTTGATCGAAAGCCCTGCACCAGCACTATAAGTTCCACCCGTGTAGGTTCCGGTTCCGGTAAGAGTTACTGCTTGTGTTCCGGCAGTAGTACAAACAGAGGCAGCTGGATAATTGATATTAGCTGTAGATCCTCCGCTTACATTGATGGTTACCGAACTTGTGGTTGAACAACCCGGGCCATTGGTAGCGGTAAGTGTATAAGTCGTTGTCGTTGTTGGGCAAACCGTTGGGGTTAATGTATTGGCATTGGTCATAGCTGTAGTGGGTGACCAAGAAAAGGCAGGTTGTATGTTGCTCAGAGTAAGAGACCAATTGTTGATGGTTCCAACATCGCCTCCAGCATCGTCTCTAACGAAAAGTTGCCAAGTGCCATTAACATTAGATCCGTTTAAACCTGTAAATGCTTGTTCGGGTATAAATGAACCACTAAATGGGGAAGTCCCGCCTGTTATCGCTGTTATCGCTGACGAACTAAAACACGTTCCGGTATAATTGTCTCCAGCGCCGCCATTATCAGATGAAAGGTCTATTTGGGTCCCGTTAGGCGCTTGAAGGAAAATATCTAAATCGCCATCAAACGTGTGGGTGATGTCAATACAAACCGATGCTATTGTACTAGCGGTAACTGTTGTTGGATTGACCCCTGAAACGGTAATGGGTGAAAAAACGCCTGTAGTGTTATTGTCTGGAATGGCATAAGCGCTATTGTTGCTAAAAGAGGTAGTTCCTAAATATCCAACAGCATCGGTTGAACCACTTAGAGTATAGCAGGCACCCGGGCATTGAGTCGTGCCAGAACCAGCACTAGCCGTGGGCATAGGATTAACATTGACTGTTTGAGTAATTGAGTTTTGACATCCGCCCGGAACTGCGGTAACCAGTAAAGTCACGGTGTGTGGCCCAGTTGTAGCATAAGTATGGGTTGGGTTTTCAAGAGTTGACGTAAAGCCATCGCCAAAACTCCAGTTATAGGTGAAATTTCCAGGGGTTGTATTGGTGAATTGTGTGGGAGAACCCAAACAAACCGTGTTTGCTGTAAAGGTCGGATTCGGACTTGTAACAGTTGCGGTAGTTCCTGTAAAATCTAATGTAAAACCTGAAGTTGAAGCAGCGGTGAATCGGTCAATCAGAATAGTGTATGTCTGTCCTGCAACTACAGAAATACAGGGCTCACACTGAAACCCGGTACAGCCTAAACCTGTTACAGGAGAATCCGGATCCCAATTACAAACGATTTCTGTACCTGGGCAACCGCTCGCACTGTTGTATACGGCAAAATCATAATCAATATTTGTGGTTGGGTTGACGGTAAAACAAAATGTGCCCGATGTGGCCGCTGTAAAAGAATACCAATTGGAAGATCGTTCTCCGGGTGATCCGAAACAACTCGGCCATTCGGGATTAGGGCCAATACTTCCCGGGCCGTCGGGAACACTGATTTGGTTCAAATTACAGAGACTTTGCGATCCGATACAATCTTGTATGGGCAAAGGAGGTCCTACCGGAGCAATTTGCTGTATACAAATGCCAAAATCTCCTGTTTGATTTCCGTTTCCGTCAATGGCAATGTAATAAGTATTACCTAGGGTAAGGCCGTGCAAAATAACATCATTATTGAGTAAACCGCGGATTGTATTGATGTCTTCTTGACAAGCTAATAAATTCAGAGCGCCACAACTTCCGCTAAAAACAGCAATTTGCGTGTTGGTGAGTGTGCCTCCAAAATTGGTTGAAATTTCTACATCAGCAGCAGTGGCGATAAATGAAAACCAAACGGTATTGCTCATGGTTGCCGGACTCCAACAGGCTGGGGTTGCCGGATTTCCGGTTGTGGTGGCTGCAACGTTGGTATAAAAAGGTGAAGTGCAGGTGCCTACTTGTATGGTTAATACTTGAGCCGCACTGCACAAATCATTGGCCGGTTGTGCCCATAGAGATTGAATGCCGACAAAAAAAACGACTAAAAACAAAAGTAGTTTATGTAATAAACCACTGTGCATTAATGTTGGTTTTTGGTTTTTTGTAAATGCAGTAAATAGGTTTTGTAATCAACAGCCTTGTCGTCGACCACATAAAAAACTTCTGGAGCTATTTTAGTTCTTCTAGACGACTCTTTTTGTGTTGTGTTGGATTCAGATGATTTTTCATCAGAAATCACCTTTTGCTGTTTGTCAGAAGTTGCAGCCTTTGATTCTTGTTTTTCAGTTTGTGCAGAGCACAATGAAACGCAAAAAACCAGCGCGAGGGTTGCGAGGTAGTTTTTTTTCATAATATACATAGCTTTGTGTGTTTTGAATGGGTTGAAACACACAACATAGGTTGATGGTTAATCTTAGGCAATTTTTGTTAATAGTTTTAGGGTCAAGCGGTCAATTCAACTCAAAACAGAAAATAAGATTCGGGTTAAAAAACTTAATTCTGTTTTTTTAAAGGCTTTATTAGGAAATAACAGAAAAACAAAAAAGTGCCTAAACAAATGTAAAAAATATATTCTTTTTAGGAAGATTTTAACGTTTAAAGTTTTTGTTTTTTCAACAAAAAAAGCCCGATATAAAATCGAGCTTTTGAGGGTGGTTGGTTATAAGTTCTTTGGGTTACAGTTTCATCCCCAGAGAAATATAAAAGGTTCGTGCATCACCCGGCAAAATTCCCGGACCCGGATAACCTCCGGAGCGTCTTGTGGCATACGCCTCATTGGTTAAGTTGTTGATGCCAGCTTTGATATTATATGAATCCAGGAATTTGTATTCGGCTGATAAGTCGAGTAATTGGTATCCGTCAAGCAATCCGGTTGTTCCATTGGCTGAAGGTTTCATCGTGTTGTTGGCATCGGTAAAAATTTCACCCGACATGCGATATTGAAGCGTAGTAGAAAATTGTGTTGTACTCCAAGACAAGCCAAAACTGTGGATGTATCTGGGTGCATTTTCAACGCGATTTCCGGATAAATTACCTTCAGGAATAATGTTGGATGTTGAATTCGGTATTGTATACGTTTTGAAGTCAGTGTATCGTGCATCTATAAAACTCATTGAAGCGAAAGCATCCACGTTTCCAAAGGCATTTTTTACGCCAAATAATTCAGTGATGTTGACGTTGACAAAACTCTCAATTCCTTTGTGGATGGTTTCGCCCAAATTGGTTCGGTATAAATAAGTTCCGGTTGTTGGATCATTGTTAAACAGACGCATTAGACCAATTTTGTTGTTGTATTGCAAGTAAAACAGTCCAAAGTCAAAGTTTAAGATGTTTTTGTAGGTTCCGCGGTAGCCCAAATCAGCATTAAAACCGTCGGCATCTTTTAAATCGGGATCAATCACATCATTAATAGTTGGTGGAGTTAAATCAGAAAACAAAACCGGTCTGTACGCTTGTGAAATATTGGCGTAAAAATTCGTGGTTCTGAGCTTGTATTCAAGGCCTAAACCAAAAAGTGGTTTGCTTCTTTTTAATGAAGTTTCATCAAGCATTATAGCATTTCCGGCATTTACACCAAATTGTCCGCTGCCTTCAGATTGTATATTTTCATAACGCAAACCGGGAGTTACACTAAACTGTTCGGTGAGTTTGAATTGATTTTCTGCAAAAAAAGCCAAGTTTTTAGTGGTGAAATTTAAGTCACGTGCAAATTCGCCTTCAATGTTTAAGTCAAAATCAGTACCCGTAGAACCTTTACCCTCTTGTTGTCGCTTGGTTTTGGCTTGATAAACGCGGATACCAAAAGCCAAATTGTTTTTGATACGACCCAAGTTGAATTTGTAAATACTTCTGGTTTCTAGGCCAAAGTTCTGATACGAATCGCGATCCACACGTCTGTTGGCATATGAATTTGTTTCCGGATTAATGGCGTCTAAAGTATTTGCTGCGCCGATAAATCCCACACTATTCCGCTCGCTGACCAATCCGAAAAACTTTGTGTTTAAACTTAATCGGTCATTGATTTGTGTGTCTAATTGCAAAGCAAAAACATTCCATGGAGTTCCAAACCAGTTGCGCTCTCTAAAGGATTGTCTCGGATCATCGTCAAATTGAGCATCGGTTAAGCCGCCGGGTTGTTGCATTTTATAATCCATGTTGGTGTACTCGGCCGAAAGTTTGGTTTTTTCAGTAAATCGATAGGCTACAAAGGCATGTGTGTTGCGCACATTGTATCGGTTGTTTTTTCGCCAACCGTTGCCGCTGCGCACATCGTTATAAACATAATAAGACCAATTTTTATAAGTTCCGCCCACTGCATTGTATGAGCTGAGCAAGTCATAACTGCCCACGGTGTTTTGGGTTTCAAACGAAAACTTTTTATTGTTTTCTCTTTTGAGGATGTAATTGAGCATGCCGCCAAACTGAGGTCCGAATTGTAAAGAAGCGCCTCCGCGTACCATTTGTATGCTTTCAACGGCCTCCATGGGCGGATTGTAATAGGCCTCGGGGTAACCAAAAACATCAGATGAAATGTCATAGCCGTTTTGACGTGTGTTGAATTCCCAGCTTCGGTTGGGGCTTAATCCGCGAACGCTTACATTGACTTGTATTCCGGAGCCTTCATTTTCCCATACGGTTACCCCTGGAATTCTGGAGAAAATTTCACGCGCATTGTTGGTGGCGAAATTTCCGTTGATATTCTCGAGCTTAATGACTTCGTTTTTTTTGCCCGAGAAAAGAATGTTATTTTTGACTTCGGGCATGCGTTCGGGGCTTTGTTGTTTGGGCGTAACAAGCACATGTTTTAGATTGATGATGCTGTCATTTGATGCTGGATTTTGCGCATGAAGCCTGCCTAAACCAGCAAGTCCAATAACAAGGAGTAAATATTTCATAAAATAAAATAGGATTGTTTGATTCGCGGGCAAAAATACAATCTATTCTTATTTAGACAAAATATAAATAATAATATTTTTCACTTTTAACGTTTGTCTGAGAATTCAATTTAAACAGTGATTTCTCAGCTAAATTAAATCTGGGCGTAACTTATCTGAAAGGGGAATTTGACAAATTTATTTTGATTTCAAGCTATGATTTACTTTGATAAAATTACAATTGATGAAGACGATTCTTACAATTGTAGGATACTTTGCTGCGCTGAGAACGGCCTCAGAACTCAGACAAAAAAGGAAACATTAAAGTAAATTCCGCCTTAAATTGAATGGCTTTTTGGTGTTGTCAATTGATTTTAAGATGACTTACTCCTTTACAATCCTAATCACTTTTGGGATATTGCCTCCCATAGCTTTCAAGATATAGACACCTTTTGCTAAAAAGGAAACATCCAAACCAACTATGCCGTTTGAAAGATTGCGCGCTGGGAGTGTTTCGACTTTTTTTCCGTCAACAGAATATAATTCATAGGTTACATGATCATACACAGCGGTTTCAATATATAAAATATCCTTTACCGGATTGGGGTATGAAATAAAGTTCGAACTGGAAAAATCAGACGTGGATAAAGCCGATGCCGAGATTCGATACAAAAACAAATCAGTTGCAATATTATTATCGTTTACATTGCCTCCAACAATGAGCATTCCGTTGGGTGCAAGGGCAGAAAATCCGCCGTCTTGAAATCCGCTACCAAAGGAATAATCAAAGATTCCGCCATTTGCAAAGGTTGAATCCAGCGTTCCGTTGGGCAAGTATCTGATGATGGCTGTTTCATAGCCGTGGGTTCCATATACATAACCCGAAATAATGATTTTTCCGTCTGGTTGTATTGAAACTGACTTACCGTAGCTAATGTTAACACCCAAAGACGATAACGGTGGGAAAACCCTGCCATCAGTGCCGAATGTTAGGTCAGGTGTCGCATTCTCTAATAGCCGCACCAAGGTCATGCTTTGGTTTTTATTGCCAACGACCACCATTTTACCATCGTTTTGGAATTTGATTTCATTAAACGAACTCTCAGTGCCTAAATCAAAAACACGACTGCCATTATTGCCAAAACCGGTGTCAAGGCTTCCATTGCTGTTAAACCTGACAATAATCTGATCATTACGTGTAGCACTTGAATTTTTTTCGGCTTTCCCTACCGCATAAATCTTTCCTGTTGGCGTTATTGCCATGTCAAAGATTTCCCTATTACCGCTATACTGTAGCGTAGTGAATTCTATCAACGTTTTTCCACCAACTCCAAAGCTGCTGTCTAGGGTTCCGTTGGTGTTATATCGCGCAATGGTTAATGGACAACTGTTAAAATAACTTGCAAAACCTCCTACAAGAATTTTTCCATCACTTTGGATTACTATACAATTGATTCTGTCTTGTGAGCTACCCACAACTGTGCTGTAATAATTTGTGAAAACAACACCATTGGTTCCGAACGAAGCATCCAATTGTCCAGAAGAGGTATAGCGCGCCAATACGAAATCAAGGCCAGAGTACCCTCCTACAACAATTTTCCCGTCAGGTTGTAACTCAACGGCGTTAAGTGTATCGAATGCCGATGAATAAGCCGCGGTGATAATTCCATTGACTCCAAAAGAGGTATCGCGGCTTCCGTTAGGATTATAACGCACGATGATTGATTCTTTATTGGCAGTGCTTCCTGATGAGGTGTGGCCCACCACTATAATCTTACCATCTGCTTGAATTGCGAAAGCATTGAAAACATCGTAAAGATTGTTGATGTCTGTCCTTACAATCCCATTTACGCCAAAAGAGTTGTCTAATACGCCGTCTTGGGCCATTAAGTTGACCGATACTAATAGTAAAAATGTATGTATGCTAAGTGTTAAGTTTTTTAAGGTCATTTGATTATGATTCATTTTTTACATCTGCAAATGTATGTTTTTGTACCCTCTAAATGGACACAAAGTTTTAAATTTAATTATTACAAGTAGTCTAGTTGGAATTGTCCTGGAAAGGCAGCGCTGCAAATGGCCTAAAATAAGTTTAAAGGTCTAACAATTTAGTTTAATTCTCATTGATGATATTACTATCAGAGATATCAAGTCTGTTAAAAAAGAGAATGTTGTCAATTTATTGATGATGGTTAAGATCTTTACCCAGATATAGCTTTGTTTTTCAACAGAATAGAAAGTAAAGCGAGCCGTCTTTGACCCATAAAAAAAGCCCTCACATTTCTGTGAAGGCTTATTGTTGCTTGCTCCCCCTCTTGGGCTCGAACCAAGGACCCTCTGATTAACAGTCAGATGCTCTAACCAACTGAGCTAAGGAGGAAGGCGTGTTACCTTTAAAAGCGGTGCAAATATAATGCGAAAAATATTTTACGCAAATAAAAACCGCAAAATTTTCAAAAAATATTATTTGTGAAAAATAGCCTTGTAAATATCGTTTCCATTGGCAAAGACCAACAAACTGATTAAAAGCACAAAGCCAACCATTTGCGCATATTCCATGAATTTGTCGCTGGGTTTACGGCCACTGATCATTTCATATAGTAAAAACATTACATGTCCACCATCAAGGGCCGGAATAGGCAATAAATTCATTACGCCCAACATAATAGATAGCAAAGCGGTAATGTTCCAGAAAATTTCCCAGCTCCAACTTTTCGGAAAAATATCAAAAATAGCCTTGAATCCACCAACGCCTTTATAAGCCCCGGTGCTCGGATTAAAAATCGCTTTGAGTTGTTTTCCGTAGCCTATGAGTTGGTTTTTTCCTTTTTCTATGCCCACCGGGAACGATTCAAAGAAACCGTATTCTTGTTTGCTGAATTTGTAAACGCCTAATTTTTCTAGGCTTTGAACACCCAATGAAGCAACATAGACTTCAAGTTTACCCGCTGAAGTGACGTGTAAATTAATAGGAATTTCTTTTTCGTCGCGTAAAACCACAGCCGGAAGTGTTTTTCCTTTGTTGGCTTGAGCGATTTGTACAACCTGATCGGCATATTTGGTTTCAATGCCATTGATGGAACGCATCACATCTTTGGCCTTTAAAACATCTTTGTTGGCCGATGAGTCTGACACCATCCCCACCATAAATGGTTCGCGCCACTCAATAAAAGGTTTTTTTTCTCCTTTGAGCAATTTGTCAATCAAATCTGTTGGCATTTTTAAGGTCATTTCTTGACCATTTCTGTTGATGACTACGTTTTTGGAGAACAAAATTTTGTTGGGAATTTCATCAAAATGCAAATTTGTTTCGCCGTCAATCGACACTATTTTATCACCGGTTTTAAAGCCCATATGTTCACCTGCTTCAGAGGTCACGGCAATACCGTCTTTAAGTTCTGAATTATCTAGGTATAAATCGCCGTAAAAAAAGGCCATTCCGATATAAATGATAAAAGCCAAAATAAAATTGACCGTCACCCCGCCCAACATAATAATGAGTCTTTGCCAAGCCGGTTTTGAACGGAACTCCCAAGGTTGAGCCGGAAGCGCCATTTGTTCGGTGTCCATGCTTTCGTCAATCATACCAGATATTTTGACGTATCCGCCCAAGGGCAACCAACCAATTCCGTATTCGGTTTCACCAATTTTCTTTTTGAGTAGGGAATATTTTACGTCAAAAAACAGATAAAATTTTTCTACTCGGGTTTTAAAAAGTTTGGCCGGTATGAAATGTCCTAATTCGTGTAAGATGATCAAAAGCGATAAGCTTAACAAGAACTGAGAGAGTTTGATGGCAATTTCCATATTAATGTATGATGCGTTTTAAGCGCACAAAAGTAAGGTTTTCAGAATCACAAAAAGCCTTTAGTCTTAACGATGCTTATTTTTTTATGAATTTTTTAATTGAACGACCAAAATTGGTGATGATTTCGGCGCTGTACAAACCGGCAGACAAACCAATCAAGTTTACTTTATCGGTGTTGTATAAACCAATTTTTTGACCTAGGGCATTGTACAAAGCAACTGATAGAAGCATTTGGTTTTCAGGAACCACAATATTGAGTTCATCATAAGTAGGGTTCGGATAAATGGTGGCGGTAGCATCCCAATCAAAAGCGTCAGCGGCAAGCGTGGCAGTACTATTTTTTGAGATGATGTCTTTTTTGGGATTGAACTCTATTCCGGTGGGTGTAAAAGGGACATTTACCACAAATTGCTGACCGTTGGAAGTATTGTCTAAAACATAATCTTGTTGTTGGCCACCGGCACCCGTGAGTCGAACCGGTACCGGAAGTTCAAAGAAACTTACCGAAGGGTCAGATTGTGTTTGATTGAGCGTGATGCGCACTTGTCCGGCAGCAACAGTTTGTGCGCTCACCGTGTAAATAGGATAACCTTGGTTATAAACCCAATCATTAAAAAATTCGGTCAAACTTAGCCCTGAAGCCGCTTCTAAATGAGTTTTCAACTGAGGCGTTACCGCATAACCATAAGCGAGTGCAGGGTCATTCAAGTAATTGCGCAAACCTTGAAAGAAGTTGGTGTCGCCCAATTTAAAACGCAACATATTCAGAACCATAGCACCTTTGTTGTATGAAAGTCTGCTGCTAAAAATGCGATTCACATTAAGCGCTTCATCATCGGTCATATAAATCGCACCATTGGGGCTGCTCGTAATGGAAGTAATCATACTGTTTTTGTTGGTGATAAAAGCTGCATCACCATCCAAAAATTCAATGGTCATAGAAGCTAAATAAGTAGCAAAACCTTCGTTGAGCCAAATGTCTTTCCAGGTACCGCATGTGACTTTGTCTCCAAACCACTGATGGCCCATTTCATGTGCAATCAAACTTCTTGAATAGGCGCCATTGTTGCCGGCGGTCATAAAAGAAACCGTGGTGTGTTCCATCCCGCCACCCCATGCAAACTGTGCATGACCGTATTTTTCATTTCTAAACGGATAAGGTCCGAACTTGGTTTCGTAAAAATTTAAAATACTCGGCGTCACCGCAACACTGTTGATGTTATTGGTAGCAGTCTCAGGATACATATAATTGACAATCGGAAAATAAGGACTTTCAGCAGTTCCCAAACCGGCTTGTTGCTCATAAATTTGGTAATTGGTCACGGCCATTGCAATCAAGTAAGCTGGAATCGGATAACCGTGATGAAAATGCGTGGTCGAAGTTCCGTTGCCGTTGTCGACTTTTGATTGCTGCATGCCATTAGCAACAGAATTATATTCGCTCGGAGCGGTAATATATACATCAATTGAGTTCGCCTTGTCGTTCAAATCTTGTTTGCAAGGCCACCAGTCGCGCGCGCCAAAAGGTTCTGAAAGCGTCCAAAGCACCGGTGTTCCGTTGTGATTGTCGGTAATAAAAGATCCAAAACCGCTTCCTGCTGGAGCACCTGCATAAGTAATTTCAACCGTGGCAGAAGTGCCTGCTGTTTGGGTTGCCGGTAAATTGATGATGATTTCTTCTTCGTTGCGGGTGAAGGTCAAATTATTGCCATTCATTCTGACCGAACTCACCTCAATTTGGTTGGAATAATTTGGGTCAGAAGTATCAGTAATACGGGCCAAGTCAAAAACCAACGAAGTCATATTGCTTACGGCGGTGTAGGTCGTGGTTACTTTTCCTTCAATGTAAAAATTAGCCGGATCTACTTTAAATTCTAATTTATGGTAGGTAATGTCGTAGTTGTAGGTGTCCGGATTAATGACTACAGCCATTCTTTTGGAGGCTGCTTTTCGTTCGGCATTAACCAAATCTTCAAATTCTTTATCCTGTGTTTGAGCCGATAGATGCAGACAAGGAAGTAAAGCCAGTAGTAGGTATAAATTTTTCATTTTGCAAAATTTTTTTGGCGAATTTAATCAATAATTCAAACTACAGTTGTTAATTTTCAGCAAATTAATACTTGTTGATTGAAATCCCGCTAATTGACAATTTCTCTACTCGATAAGCAAATCATTTACTACATTTGCCACAGCTTAACGGAATTTAAACCCAATAACATGTTACAGATCGGATTTATTAGAGAAAATCAAGAAAAAGTGATTCAGGCATTGGCTAAAAGAAACCTCGATGCTCGAGCTACGGTTGCCGAAATTGTTCAAATGGATGAAGCGCGCAGAGCGGCTCAGGTTGAACTTGACAACACCCTTTCAGAATCTAATAAATTATCGGCATCCATTGGGCAACTCATGAAAAGCGGCGAGCAATCTAAAGCGGCCATTCTCAAAGAAAAAACGGTATTGCTCAAAGAGCAAAGCAAAGAACTCTCGGAAAAAGTAGATGCTTTAGCGCATGAGCTCACGCAAAAATTATACACACTACCTAATTTACCGGCAGATATTGTGCCTCCGGGTAAATCGGCAGATGACAACCTAACGGTACATCAAGAAGGCGAAATTCCAACTTTGTACGAAGGTGCGCAACCACACTGGGAATTGCTCAAAAAATACGACATTGTTGATTTTGAATTGGGTGTAAAAATCACCGGCGCGGGTTTTCCGGTTTACAAAGGCAAAGGTGCCCGATTGCAACGCGCCCTGATCAGTTATTTTTTAGATAAAAATACCGAAGCCGGCTACAAAGAATTTCAAGTGCCGCATTTGGTCAACGAAGCTTCGGGCTACGGAACCGGCCAATTGCCCGATAAAGAAGGACAGATGTACCACGTAGGCATTGATGATTTGTATTTGATCCCAACGGCTGAAGTACCGGTAACCAACTTATACCGCGATGTGATTCTTCAAGAAAATGAATTGCCCGTGATGTGTACCGGATATACCCCGTGCTTCCGTCGTGAGGCGGGTTCATACGGAGCCCACGTGCGCGGACTCAACCGTTTGCACCAATTTGACAAAGTTGAAATCGTGCGCATTGAGCATCCGGATAAATCATATGAAGCTTTAGACGGCATGGTCGAACATGTCAAAACCTTATTGCGTGAGCTCAAACTTCCGTATAGAATTTTGCGTTTATGCGGTGGCGATATGGGCTTTACTTCGGCTTTGACCTATGATTTTGAAGTGTTTTCAACGGCGCAAGATCGTTGGCTCGAAATTAGTTCAGTTTCTAATTTTGAAACTTTCCAAGCCAATCGGCTTAAATTGCGTTATCGCGATGCCAACGGAAAAAACCATTTGGCGCATACACTCAACGGAAGCGCTTTGGCTTTGCCGCGCGTTTTGGCCGGAATCATTGAGAACTATCAAACGCCTGATGGAATCGTAGTGCCCGAAGTATTGCGTCCGTACACCGGTTTTGACATCATCAACTAAAAGTTAATCTTTTCACAGCGCCCAAGGTTTTAGGCAAAAAAGTTTACCTTAGACAGCGCTAAATTCAAGGCTGCTTTATGAAGAAATTGTTTTTGCTGTTGTTGTGTTTGAGTTGCGGAATGATTTTTTCGCAAAATGAACAATTGGCGCAAAATTATTTTGACAAAGGCGATTTTGAAAAGGCGCGTCTGAGCTATGAATCTTTGCTCAAAACCCAGCCCTACAATTATATTTACTTTCAGCGCATCATAGAGTGCTATCAGCAGTTAGAACAATACAAACAAGCCGAACAAGTTCTTGAAGACCGCATCAAGAACTTTCAGCAAGCAGCACTTTGGGTAGAATTGGGCTACAATTATCAGTTGCAAAAAGATACCAATCAGGCGCAAAAAAACTATCAAAAAGCACTCGACAAGATTGTCAAATTTCCGAATGAAGTGTATATGATTGCCTCAACCTTTGAGCGACATTCCCTACTTGATTTGGCGCTTAAATCATATCAAACGGCGCTTGAAGCCGAACCCAATTTTAATTTCAATTTTCAGATGGCTCTTTTATACGGACAAATGGGCCAACCCGACATGATGATTGAAATGTTCTTAACCGAGGCACAGCGCAATCCGCAAAACAATGTCATGATTCAAAATCAGTTGTCGCGTTTTATGACTGAAGATGCTGATGTCAACTTCAATGAATCGCTCAGAAAAGCACTCCTTGTTCGGGCTCAGAAAAGTCAAGATTTGTTTTGGAACGAATATCTAAGTTGGTTCTATGTACAGCAAAAAGAGTACGGCAAAGCATTTATTCAGCAAAAAGCTATTTATCGGCGCAATCCTGAAACCTTTGCCAATATTGTCAATTTGGCGCAATTGTGTATTGAAGAAGGCGATAAAATCACTGCAGCCGATATTTTTGGATTTGTGCTTGAAAACACCCAAGATACCGAACTCAAAATACGTGCGCATACTTACCTGATGCAACTCAAAATTGATGGTGCTCCAGCCAAAGATTTAGCTTTGATTGACTCTGAACTTGATTTGCTGATCAGACAATTTGGGGTGAGTCCGTATTCATTGCCGTTGCAAATTTTGCAAGCACATTTTAAGGCGTTTCATTTATCGCAAGCCGAGGTTGGAAAGAATATTCTAAAAACGGCGCTCAATCTTCCGCTCAACGAATTCCAGAAAGCCGATGTCAAAATGGAGCTGGCCGATATTTATCTCTACGAAGAGAAGTTCAGTCAGGCGCAGATTTATTTTGCCCAAATTGAAGAAGATCTGAAAAACGATGTTGTTGGGCACGAAGCCAGCTTTAAAGCGGCCCGCACGAGCTATTTTAAAACCGATTTTTCATGGGCCCAAAAACAATTCAAAGAACTCAAATCGGCTTCATCGCAACTTATTGCCAATGATGCGCTCGAGTATTTTTTGCTCATCAACGACAACACTGTAGCTGATTCAACCCAAACCGCGCTCAAACAATTCGCCAAGGCTGATTTCTTGTTGTATCAAAATAAAAACCAGCAGGCGCTTGAACAGTTTCAGGCCATTCTCAAAAGTTTCAAAGGACAAGAAATTGAGCCGGTAACTTTATATCGCTTGGCCAAAGTCTATGAAAAATTGGGTGATTACCAATCAGCGTTGTCGCAATATCAAACCATTATTGACCATTACAAAGACGGAATTTATATTGATGAAGCCTATTATTTTTCGGCAGAAATCTACAACAACCAACTCAAAGATACCGCCAAGGCCAAAGCTTTGTATGAGCAAATTATCTTTCACCACGAAGACAGCATTTACTTTACCGACGCCCGCAGAAAATACCGAGAATTGCGGGGCGACACTACTTTATAAACCTCAGAGGGTGCCCGGCGTCTTCTTTTAAAATCAAACAGCATGATTCTCTACAACGTGACCATCAATATTGACAACAGCGTGCATGATATTTGGCTCAACTGGATGCAAGAAAAACACATCCCCGAGGTTTTGGCCACCGGAAAATTCACCACAGCCAGACTCATCAAAGTGCTCATTGAAGAAGAAATGGGCGGCACCACTTATGCCATTCAGTACACCACCGACAGCAAAGATACTTTAGACAAATATTACCTTGAAGATGCGCCGCGTTTGCGCGAAGAAGGCGTGCGATTGTTTGGCGATAAAATGGTCGCTTTTAGAACCGAGCTCGAATTGGTTTCAGAATTCTGGCAGAACAAAAATTAACCTCAATTGCCCCGAGCCATGGATAAAGTTACCGCCAAAAAACACCTCGGGCAGCACTTTCTCAAAGATGAAAACATCGCTGCCAAAATTGCCGACACCCTTACGCTAAAAGGATACCGTCAAGTGCTTGAAATTGGTCCGGGCATGGGCGTTTTGACCAAATATTTACTTGAGAAACCCCTTGATACTTATGTGATTGAAATTGATGCCGAATCCGTCGAATATCTCCAAGAACATTATCCAAAACTACACGGAAAAATCCTTTCAAAAGATTTTCTCAAATACAACATCAACGAAGTTTTTGACGGAGCGCCACTGGCTATTATCGGCAATTTTCCCTACAATATTTCGTCGCAAATTGTTTTTAAAACCCTAGAACTGCGCGCGCAAATTCCCGAGTTTTCAGGCATGTTTCAAAAAGAAGTGGCAGAGCGTATTTGCGAAAAAAAAGGCAGTAAAACCTACGGAATTCTCTCAGTTTTGGTACAGGCTTTCTACGATGCTGAATATCTTTTTACTGTGGGCGAACACGTTTTTCATCCACCGCCCAAAGTAAAATCAGGCGTGCTCAGACTTATCCGCAAAGAAAATTTTCAACTTCCTTGTGATGAGAAGTTGTTTTTTAACGTGGTTAAAACTGCTTTTCAACAGCGACGCAAAACGCTTCGCAACAGTTTAAAATCGCTAAATTTGTCCGATAATTTACGAGAAGATACTATCTTTGACCTCCGACCGGAGCAACTCACCGTAGAGCAATTTATTGAACTGACGCAAAAAATACAGGCCGATGGAGTTTAAAATCAGCAAAGAATTAATCCAAGAATTGGAACAACTCATTCAAAGCAAAAAGGACGAGCAACTCGAAGCCTTGTTGAATGACTTGCACCATGCGGATATTGCTGAAATTCTCGACGAGCTTGATTTTGATGACGCCACATATATTTTCAAGGTGCTCGACAGCGAAAAAACGGCTGAGATACTCCTGGAACTTGAAGACGATTTGCGCGAGAACATTCTGAGTCGTTTATCGCCCAAAGAAATTGCCGAAGAGCTCGACGAACTCGAGACCAATGACGCGGCCGATATTATTGCCGAACTTTCTCAAGCCAAAAAAGAAGAAGTAATTCAAGAGCTTGAAGACGTTGAACACGCCAAAGATATTGTCGATTTGTTGCGTTACAAAGAAGACACTGCCGGCGGAATCATGCACAAAGAGCTCGTGAAGGTCAATGAAAACTGGAACGTGCTCACCTGCGTAAAAGAAATGCGCATTCAGGCTGAGAACATCTCACGGGTGCATTCTATTTATGTGGTGGATGATGAAGACCGACTCAAAGGTCGTTTGTCGCTTAAAGATTTGCTCACTACTTCTACCAAAACACCTATTCGCGAGGTGTATATCAGCAAACTCAACTATGTCAAGGTAGATACCGAAGATGTTGAGGTAGCGCGCATCATGCAAAAATATGACCTTGAAGCCATTCCGGTGGTTGATGAACTCGGGCGTTTGGTGGGTCGCATTACCATTGACGACATTGTAGATGTAATCAAAGAAGAAGCCGATAAAGATTACCAATTAGCGGCAGGTATTACCCAAGACGTTGAGGCCAATGACAGCGTGCTTGAACTCACCAAAGCGCGTTTGCCGTGGCTACTGATCGGGATGGTTATAGAAATTGTTGCCTCGTATGTACTCAAAGGCAACGAAATCGCTTTCCAAAAATATTCTACGTTAATCATTTTCGTTCCCCTGCTTTCAGCCACTGCCGGAAACATTGGTGTTCAAGCTTCGGCTATTGTCGTACAAGGTTTGGCCAACGGAACGCTCAAAGAATTCAGCAAGCAATACTTCAGCAAAGAGCTTACGGTAGCCATGATATCAGGAACCATCATTTCGATGTTTTTGTTGTTGTATCACTCGGTGATGTATCAGCAATATCAAGTCGGATTGGCAATTTCTATCTCTATTATTGTCGTGATTTTATTCGCCGCAACTTTAGGAACACTCGTTCCGCTGTTTTTGCACCGCAACAAAATTGATCCCGCCATCGCCACCGGTCCGTTTATCACGACAACCAATGATGTTTTCGGGATTGTTCTATATTTTTCCATTGCCCGATTGATTCTCGGATTTTAAAACAAAGCCACATGAACATTCACATCATAGGCGGTGGCAACTTAGGAGTCGCCATTGCATTAGGTATATCAAAATATACGCAACACGCACTCACCGTTACGCGTCGTCAGGTTGATGCCATCAGCCACCTTCAAACCTACGGAATTGAGGTTTCGGCCCACAACACCCATAATCTTGACCATGCTGATTTGATTATTCTGGCCATTAAACCTTATCAAGTGCAAACGGTTTTAGACCAGATCAAACCGCAACTCAAAAATCAAATCATTGCCTCAGCCGTCACTGGTTGTTCGTTGGCTGATTTGCGTTCCATGCTTTTACCACAAACGCCCATCGTGCGCATCATGCCCAACATCGCTATTCAATTTGGCGAATCGGCTACCTGTATTTCGCATCAACCTCAAGATCAAAAAGCCGCAACGAGTGTCGTTGCATTATTCGCCCAACTGGGCACTGCTCCGGTCATTGAAGAAAAACTCATGGATGCCGCCACCGTGCTGGGCGCCTGCGGAACCGCTTATGCACTTCGTTATGTGCGCGCCTCTATGCAAGCCGGAATCGAAATTGGTTTTGATTCGCAAACCGCCTTGGCCATTGCTGCACAAACCGCCAAAGGAGCCGCGCGTATGTTGCTCGAAGAAAAGATCCACCCGGAACAACTCATTGATCGCGTGACCACACCACAGGGCTGCACCATAGTCGGGCTCAATGAAATGGAACATCAAGGCTTTAGTTCGTCGCTGATTAAAGGCATCAAAACATCGCTCAACAAAATCAAAGAGTAAGTTTGGGCAAGCCCTTTGGGCTGGGCTGTGCACGCTATTTTTTCTTCCTTGGCATTTCAGAAAAGGAGGTGCTTCGCCAGTTCGGCCATTGGCCTCGTGTCACTTCCATCCCTCTTGCGGCATGTGAATCCTCGGAATCTTATTTGTATTTTTGAAGCCAATATTCTCTAAACATGAGCAACCCACAACCACTCAAAATCCTTCACCTAGACAGCAACCATCCGCTTTTGTGGCAACAACTGCAAGAATTAGGCTGTGAAAACCACCAAGATTACACGTCAACTAAAGCTGAGGTTCAAGCCAAAATTCACGAATATCATGGCCTTGTCATCCGCAGCCGATTTACCCTTGACCGCGCCTTTTTAGAAAAAGCCACACAACTCAAATTCATTGCGCGTGTGGGTGCCGGTCTTGAAAGCATTGATACCGAAGCTGCCGCCAAGCACAACATCGCACTCATTGCTGCGCCCGAAGGCAACCGAAACGCGGTGGGTGAGCACACTTTGGGCATGTTGCTCTCACTGATGAATCACCTCAATCAAGCCGATGCACAAATCCGTCAAGGGCAACGTGAGCGCGAAGGCAACCGCGGGCACGAACTCGATGGCAAAACCGTCGGGATTATTGGGTATGGAAATATGGGAAAATCCTTTGCCAAAAAACTGCGCGGATTTGACGTAGAAGTTTTGTGTTACGATATTCAAAATCATGTGGGCGATGCCAATGCGAAGCAAGTTTCACTTGAAGAATTGCAACAAAAAGCCGATGTTTTGAGCTTGCACATTCCTTGGACACCGCAAACCAATGGCCTGGTCAATACAGATTTTATCAACGCATTTACCCAACCGTTTTGGCTGATTAATACCTCGCGCGGTAAAAATGTGGTCACTGCTGATTTGGTTTCGGCACTCAAATCCGGAAAAATCATCGGCGCAGGCTTGGATGTAATTGAATATGAAAACCTTTCGTTTGAAACTTTAAACAGCGATACTTTGCCCGAGCCTTATCAGTATTTACTGCAAGCGTCGAATGTTTTGCTCACGCCGCACATTGCCGGCTGGACTTTTGAAAGCCATGAGCGATTGGCGCAAGTGATTGTCGATAAAATCAAAGATCAGATTTTCGGACTTTCGTCAGTAGCGCCTCAAAAACCCAAAGTAACCGGAATTGGCGGTGTTTTTTTTAAAGCTAAAAACCCTAAAGAACTCAAAGCTTGGTATGCTGAACACTTAGGCCTGCCCGTAGATGAATATGGTTGTTCATTTTGGTGGAAAGACGCTCACGGCCATGATGCCATGACGCAATGGTCTTTATTTGCCAACGATACTAAATATTTTGAGCCGAGCCAGTCGTCCTTAATGCTCAATTATCGCGTGGATGATTTGGCAGGTTTGCTCAGCCAATTAAAATCCTCGGGAATAACTCTTGTAGGCGAGCCGCAAAGTTTTGATTACGGACAATTTGCTTGGATACTCGACCCCGAAGGAAATAAAATTGAACTTTGGCAAGCCAACGACCGCGCTTTTTTATAAAACTTTTTTTATTTTTATGACGCTAACCTTAAAACAAATGTCATGGAAGACCAAAAATTCGAAGCCTGGAACCAACCGCAACCTGAACCACAACCTCCCTATCGCCCCGACAACAAAAAAGTAGCGGCCGGAATTCTAGCCATTCTACTGGGTGGTTTAGGGGTGCACAAATTTGTTTTAGGATATACTACCGAGGGAATTCTTCAAATCGTTTTTAGCATCATTACCTGTGGGGTAGCCGGAAGTCTCATTGGTCTTATCGAAGGAATTATCTACTTGACCAAAACCGATGAAGAGTTCTACCAAATGTATCAAGTAAACAAAAAAGGCTGGTTTTAAAATCGGCTTTGATGAACCTTAATCAACTCACCATTCCGGTGGCTGAACTCGAACGTTCGGTTGCTTTTTATCAGAAATTAGGGCTTCAACTCATCGTGTTGTCAAGGCCGCAATATGCTCGTTTTGCTTGTGCTGATGGGCCAACTACATTTTCATTGCATTTAGCCGAAGGCGCAATAAATTCTGGTTGTTGGATTTATTTTGAAATCGAAAACCTCGATCAAAAAGTAACCGAATTACAAAAACAAGGGTTTGATTTTGAAGAATTGCCCAACGATAAACCGTGGCTTTGGCGTGAGGCTCGGTTAAAAGACCCGGACGGTCATCAACTCATTTTGTATTATGCCGGCCAGAACAGGCTCAATCCGCCGTGGCGTATTCAAGAATAGCTATCTCCCTAAAAACCATGAAATGTGCGTGCATTCAGAACACACAAAACACGTAGCGCTTTTATTGGCCCAATCTAAGTTAAAAAATGAGGCCACTACCGTGTTGAGCTGGGCTTGTCGCGTATAAAACAAATTATTTTTACAAATCGGGCAAACCAAATCGTGGTTAGCAACCGAAATAGCTTCTGGCGTTTTTGATGTGCTCATGATATTGAATATTATTCGCCTTTTTCAGCGAGTTTGCGCTCTAGTTCCGCCTGAAATTCTTCCATAACCGGTTTTACAGTGCTCTCGGGCAAGTCAGCAATGCGAATATACATCAAGCCGTCTACCGCATTGTTAAACAACGGATCTACGTTAAAAGCAATCACGCGCGCGTTTTGTTTGATGTATTTTTTAATCAGCACCGGCAAGCGCAAAGTCCCCGGCTCAATTTCGTCAATAATTTTATCGAATTTATTCAAATCGGCTTCGGCTTCTTCAAACACAAAATCTTTGTCGGCATCTTTGAGTTTTACTTTGTATTCCTTTTTCGGATATACATACTGTGCTACATACGGATCATAGTAATGCGATTTCATAAACTCAATCATGAGCGATTTTGAAAACTCGGTAAACTGGTTGCTGATGCTCACCCCGCCAATCAAATAGCGGTGCTCCGGATGGCGCAAAGTAGTATGCACAATGCCTTTCCAAAGCAAGAAGAGCGGCATGGGTTTTTGCTGATATTCTTTGGTAATAAATGCGCGTCCCATTTCGATGGATTTGCTCATCATGTCAAACAACTCGGGTTCAAATCGGAACAATTCCTGCAAATAAAATCCGCTGATACCGTATTTGGAAAATATTTCTGAGCCTAATCCCATGCGGTAGGCACCGGCAATTTGCTGGGTTTCTTCATCCCACAAAAACATGTGGTGATAATATTCATCGTATTTATCCAGGTCAATTGAGTTGTTGGTGCCTTCGCCGATTTCTCTGAAAGTCACTTCGCGCAAACGCCCAATTTCATGCAAGATGTTTGGAATTTTATGCGCTTCGGTAAAGAATACTTCGTAGTTTTTACTCACGGTCAATCGGCAATCAGAGTCGCGCAATCGAGCTACTTCAGCAGCCATTTTTTCACGGTTGGCCGGGGTGGCAATTTGTTTTGGGCTGCGCGGTAATTTAAGACTGTTGAGGTTGGGTGCCGACAAGAAGTTGTTGTCTTCATCGTCAAATGAGTTGGCCAACATATAGGTTTTCTTGCGCAAAAATTCTGAGTATTCTTCGATGGTTTCGTGCTCGTTTTGCTCAGCCACCGAAATCGGTTTTCCGATGCGCACTTTAATCACACGATCTTTTTGGGTCAGTAATTCCGAAGGCAATTTTGCTGTGCGCAAGGTTGAATTCAAGCTGGACAAAAAGTAAAACAAGCGGCTGTTTTTGGCGTGAAAATAAATCGGAACCACCGGAACTTGCGCTTTGCGAATTACTTTGATTGCGCCTTCTTCCCAAGTTCTGTCTACTACGAGTTTGCCATCTTTATAGGTTGAAACTTCTCCGGCCGGAAACATACCCAAAGGTTTTCCGTCGCTTAAATGGCGCAGCGTTTCTTTGATGCCCACCACGCTTGATTTAGCATCCTTGTGGTTTTCAAACGGGTTCACCGGCATGATGTAGGGTTTCATCGGATCAATGCGGTGCAACAAAAAGTTGGCGATGATTTTAAAATTCGGTTCGCGCTCGAGCATGAGTTTCAAGAGCAATATGCCGTCAATTCCGCCCAACGGATGGTTTGAAATGGTAATGTATGCGCCGTCTTTGGGCAAACGTTTGAGGTCTTCTTCAGGAATTTCAAACTTGATCTGAAACTCGTCTAAGATGGCATTGAGAAAATCCAAATCGCGCAAATGTTTGTTGCGGTCATAGATTTTATTGAGCGTAGAAATCTTCAAAACCTTCATGAGCAACCAACCTGTAAAAGTGCCCAAAACGCCGTATTTATCGACATTGATCGCCTTGGCAACTTCTTTAGCGGTAACTAATCCCATGAATAAATTTTAAATTGATTGAGCCGGAAACAAAGATAGCAAAAAACTCTACTTTGAAAGTCTTTTGTTGAATTTCCTCGGGACATTTTTATTACTTTTGAAACGCACATTTTAAAAGCCCAACATGAAGATTTTTTCATACAATGTCAACGGTATTCGGGCCGCTATTTCTAAAGGATTCATCAATTGGTTGCAAGCGGCAGACCCCGATGTCATTTGTCTGCAAGAAATCAAAGCAACGCCTGATCAAATCCCAACGCTTGATCTGGAACTGGCGGGTTACCCATATCATTACTGGTTTCCGGCGCAAAAAAAAGGCTACAGCGGCGTGGCGATTTTGTCTAAAGTACAGCCCAAAAATGTAGTTTTTGGCACCGGCATTGAGCACATGGATTTTGAAGGCCGCAACCTGCGCGTTGATTTTGAAGATTTCTCGGTCATGAGCTTGTATTTGCCTTCGGGAACCAACATCGATCGGCTTGACCACAAGTTCATGTACATGGACGATTTTCAAAACTACATCAACGAGCTCAAAAAAACCATTCCCAACCTCATTATCTGTGGCGATTACAACATTTGTCACGAGGCCATTGACATCCATGATCCGGTGCGCAACAAAACCGTTTCAGGCTTTTTGCCCGAAGAGCGCGCTTGGCTCGACGGCTTTATGAAATCAGGCTTTATTGACAGTTTTAGAATGCTCAACCCAGAGCCGCACAACTACACTTGGTGGAGTTATCGCGCCGGAGCCCGTGGCAACAACAAAGGTTGGCGTATAGATTATTGTTTGGTCAGCGAGCCGTTGCGTTCGCGCATCAAACGAGCGCTCATTTTGCCCGAAGCCAAGCATTCTGATCATTGCCCGACCACCGTTGAAATTAGTTAGAAGCCAAGAACCTGCTCTGCGCTACTATCTTTTGGGTTGAACCCCAACCCAAAAGGATAACCGCTTCGATCAGGGCTAGGGCATCCACCAAAAATGAATCATTTGAACCACAACAAAATATGAAACAAACAGCCACCCTTTTATTCGGCCTACTGGTACTCACTTCGTCGTGTGTGACCAAAAAAGTCTATCAAGACCTCGAAAATAAATATGCCGACCTCAAAAAAGAAAACCGTCGTTTGCAAGACGAAAACGATGATTGCGTCAAATCTAAAGCTGATTTAGACATGGCCTACAACGCACTCAAAGACGAACTCAATACTACTAAGCTAGAGCGCGATCGCAACCTGGCTGATTACACCTCGGCGAGCAACAACCTCAAAGCGCTTCAGTCATCGTATGAAGCTTTAGAAAAAAACAGCAACGATGCTTTGCAAGCCAACATGGCCAAAAATCGCGATTTGCTAGATCAGCTCAAAGCCAAAGAAAAAGTCTTGGCTGCCGAACAAACCCGCCTCAACAAACTCAAAGCTGATTTGCAAGCCAGTTCAGAGCGCCTCAATGAGCTCGAAAATTTGATGGCTGCCAAAGATGCCAGTATGCGCAAACTCAAAGAAACTTTATCAAGCGCGCTCAATAGTTTTGAAGGCAAAGGGCTCACCGTACAGCAAAAAAACGGAAAAGTCTACGTATCTATGGAAAACAAATTGCTGTTTAGCTCCGGAAGCTGGGCCGTAGGTTCTGAAGGTCGTCGCGCCGTGGTTGAAGTGGGCAAAGTTCTGGCCGCCAATCCAGATATCTCGGTGCTTATTGAAGGGCATACCGATGACGATGCTTATAATGGTTCAGGTCCGATTGCTGACAACTGGGATTTATCTACCAAACGCGCCACAGTAATTGTCAATATTTTGGCCGAGAACAAAAGCATCAATCCGCAGAATTTAACTGCCGCCGGCCGAAGTGAATATGCGCCTGTGGCCAGTAATACGACTTCAGATGGCAAAGCCAAAAATCGGCGCATTGAGATCATCTTAACGCCAAAACTCGATGAGATTTCAAAAATGCTCAACGAAATGTAAAATAAAAGGGCTCTTAGTTTGAGCCCTTTTTTTATTTTATCGAATGGTGAGTTTTGATTGCCACAGTGTTTGGTCACTTCCTTGAATGTTCATCAAGTAAACGCCGGCGGGCAATTCTGTCGTGCTGATGGATTGTCCGGTTTGCGTTATTTTTTGAGAACGCAACAATTTTCCGGTTAAATCATAAATGTTGGCAACCGCAGGAAATTTAATTTTCTCTGATCGAACAAAAACTTCTGTGCTGGCCGGGTTGGGATAAATCTGAAAATCTTGCGTCTCAAAAGAGCTGTTGGCCAATTGCGAAGTGTCAATCAATTTATAAACTGTTCCGTTGTTGATGCCGGCTATATACATTTCTCCGTTGAGGTCTTGCCCAAATGTGGTGAAATTTCCGCTAAAAGTATTTGACCAAGTAATCGTGCTTGAACCCACAGAAATCATCCCAATTTTGTTGAAGCAATAATCAGCCATAAAATATTTTCCGTAAAAGTTGGGATAAGTGGTGCCGCGATATACATATCCCCCGGTAATCGAGCATCCTATACTATGACTGTATTGCGCCACCGGAAAAGTATAATTGGTGCCTGAAACAGCACAACCGTTGGTATACACATTATTGGCTTCATAACATTTCCATCCAAAATTCAAACCCGGAGCCACCGGAGCCGGATTGTAGTTGACTTCTTCATAAGCATCTTGGCCTACGTCGGCAATCCACAAATCATTGTTGAGCATATCAAATGAAAACTTCCACGGATTGCGCAATCCAATGGCCCAAATTTCATCATTCCCGGCAACGCCCACATACGGATTGGTCGGCGGAATTCCATACGGAGCCGGTCCGTCTACATCAATACGCAGCATTTTACCTAAATTTTCACTGATGTTTTGCGCTCGGTTGCCCGGATCTCCGCCGCTTCCACCATCGCCCATACCAATATACAAATAGCCATCGGCACCAAAGCGAATGGTTCCACCGTTGTGGTTGCTGTATGGCTGATTGATGGTCAGCAAAATAGTTCCTGAATTAGGGTCTGCGATGTTGGGGTCTGCCGAAACCGAATAACGCGCAATAACCGTATTACCCGCTGAATTGGTATAGTTTAAAAAGAAATAACCATTGGTGGCGTAGTTTGGATGAAACGCCAAACCCAATAAACCTTGTTCACTGCCATTTGAAACCGTTCCTGAAGGCAAGGTTAAAAAATTGGTCAGATTGACGGTGCCGTCTAGATTTAAAATTTTAATAGAACCTCCTTTTTGCACTACAAACAAACGCGGGTCGCCCACCGGATGCGTGATTTCAATAGGAGATGAAAAGCCGGTGGCAAAAGTAGTCAGGCCAATGGTTTGAGAAAATGCCATACCCGACAGGCTGATGAGCATCAGCAAGTAGAATTTTTTCATAGCGTTAGAATTGATTGTTTAGGTTGTAAATATAGCAATCCTAAAAATACAGACCAACAATTGGTGGTAGAACTATCTAAAAATCAAACTCTTCTATGGTCGAAAGGGTATCGGCTTCCGTTGGATTATCCACGCGAATTTTAATCAGAGACCTTGCCGGCCCAGAAACCATAATCGGCAAGCGGTTGATGGTGTCTTCTGAGCTAATCAATCCGCGACGCATCATCAAGCCTATGAGCTGGTTGTCTCTGCTTTCGGCAAAAGAGCGCAAATTCCCTTCAGTGTTGAACTGATACATAAACCTGCGCGGGCTTGGAATGATATTGGCCAAATACAAACATTCGTTCAAGGTAAGTTGTGATGGATGTTTTTGAAAGTAATAACGAGCCGCTTCGCCAATGCCGTATACGTTTGGTCCCCATTCGATGATGTTGAAATACACTTCAAGCATGCGTTCTTTGCTTACAATGTGGTTGTTCTCCATGATGTACACGAGTAAAATCTCTTCCAGTTTGCGCGAGAGTGTTTTTTCTCGGGTAAGAAAAGCATTTTTAATCAGTTGCATGCTAATAGTGCTGCCACCGCGCGAGAATTTTCGGGTGCGAATATTTTTGACAATCGATTGTTTGAAGGCTTCTTTGATAAAACCTTTGTGCGAGAAAAACGATGGGTCTTCAGTGGTTAAAACACATTTTCTGAGATACGGAGAAATCTCATTCAGCGGAGTGTAATTGGGGTTTGACGGACCAACCATAACACCGCGTTGTTCAACACCGTTGATGATGGCGTGGTACATAAACGGCCCATTGAGTTTGGTGAGATTGGCTTCGCCGTATTTGAGAATTTCGAGTTTTTCTTTGTTGAATTCACTGTCAAAAACCGTCTTGTTCGGATGGTCTTTGTTGATGGCCAAATTCAAGCGATAGTCAAAATTACCGGTGACTTCCATTCCTTGAAAATGCGTAAACAAACCTTCGGGTAAAGAGGTGATGAAGTTTTGCGCACTCATTTTTGGAATCCTGACTTTGAGCGTATAAACTTTGTCAAACTCGTTGTCATAAGAAACATACGGATGACATTTGATGTTGTTTAAGACGGCTGTTGAACTGCTGTCGAGTGCGATAAAATTTTCGCCTAAGACAAAACGATAATCCAAACGCGCATTTTTAATAACCACATCTTTGGGGGCAATTTTGGAATGATTGACCGTTAAGTTGCGCACTGAACTTGAACCGTTGATGTGCAGTTCACCGTTGTCCATTTCAATTTCGGTTACTTTTAATCTGATGGAATCAAAACTTGATTTGAGGTTGTACCGTTCGTCAAAATACGGAACTTTGATTTTTCCGGTATCCAGGTTAAAAAAGCGCAAATCGGTTTGTTTGTTGCGCGGATCAGCAAAACCTTTGATTTTCCAGCGTTGTGAAAATGTGTTGGTGTGTACTTCTATAGATGATTCAAGTTGTTCATCAGCCAAGGTCATTTGGTTCAATCGCATGGTGGCTGATTTTCCTTGATCGTTGACCCGCAAAGTCAAATTTGCCAGTTTTAAATCAGTCGGAACCAAATTGAGTCCTTTGTTGAGCAGCTTGTAAGCCAGCTTGGCATAATTGGTTTTTTCGCCGGTATCAAGGGTGTCTTTTTTAGGTAAAAACGATTTAAAATTCCAGCCGTTTTGATTTTTAATCAGTTGTAAATATCCGTTGCGCGCATCCAGATGAGTGAGCTGAATATCGCCCAAGAACAAATGCCACAAACTTACTTCAGCTTTAACATTGGCCATTGATAATAAAGTATCGGCTTGTTTGGGTTTGAGGATGATACCTTGCATAGAAACTCCTGTGAGCCCATCAAACTCAGCGTGCTTAACTGAAAACTGACTGTTGTATTCACGATCCATTTTTTTAGAAATGTGCGCAAGGGCTTCTTGCAAAATCGAATCGCGAAAAACGAGTGCCAATACTAAAAGTACAAACAGCAACGCGGCAGTGATTTTTAAGGCGAGGAAAATTTTTTTCTTGCGGGTTTTCTTCATTGGATTTAGATTTTATCCAAACAATTCGCTGGCAATGTCTTCAATTTTTGAAACTAGTTTGATTTGAATTGCAGCACTTTTGTGCGAAATTTTGTTGTACTTTGAAACAAATATAGTTGAAAAACCCAATTTTTCGGCTTCTTGTATGCGGTGATCAATACGATTTACCGGACGAATTTCACCCGATAGGCCGACTTCTCCGGCAAAACAAACGCCGTTTTCAATCGGAATGTCTTCATTAGAAGAAAGGATGGCGGCCACAACTGCCAAATCAATGGCCGGATCGTCTACATTGATGCCGCCGGTAATGTTCAGAAACACATCTTTGGCTCCGAGTCTGAAACCGGCTCTTTTTTCAAGAACCGCCAAAATCATGTTGAGTCTTTTGGCGTTGTAGCCGGTGGTGCTTCGCTGAGGTGTTCCATATACGGCGGTACTCACGAGTGCTTGAATTTCAATCATCAACGGACGCGAACCTTCTAAGGTTGAGGCTATGGCCGTTCCTGATAAGCCTGAATCTTGATGTGATATCAATATCTCTGACGGATTTGAAACTTCGCGCAATCCGTTGCCTTGCATTTCATAGATGCCCAATTCTGAGGTTGAACCAAAACGATTTTTAAGCGAACGCAGAATCCGGTACACGTGATTTCGGTCGCCTTCAAATTGCAAAACCGTATCTACCATGTGTTCCAGAATCTTGGGTCCGGCAATGGTTCCGTCTTTGGTAATATGCCCAATGAGAATCACCGGTACGTTGGTTTCTTTGGCAAACTTAATGAGTTCAGCCGTGGTTTCGCGAATTTGTGAAATACTGCCCGGAGAAGATTCTATATAATCAGTTTGCAGGGTTTGGATGGAATCAATGATGACAATTTCAGGCTCGATTTCTTCAATTTGACGAAAAATATTTTGTGTTTTGGTTTCGGTAAGAATATAGCAATTTTCACCCTTATCGGTGATGCGTTCGGCCCGCATTTTAATTTGCTTTTGGCTTTCTTCGCCCGAAACATAAAGTGTTCTGTACGGAAGTTTGAGCGAGATTTGCAAGAGCAGAGTGCTTTTTCCGATGCCCGGCTCGCCGCCCAATAAAATAAGTGATCCCGGAATGATTCCGCCGCCCAAAACACGATTGAGTTCGCCGTCTAAGGTGTTCATGCGCACTTCTTGAGTGCTGTCTATTTCTTTGATTTTAAGTGGTCTTGGTGCTTTTTTTACTTCTGAAGACGTGTTGCGCCATGAAGTTTTTTCTTCTTTTTGGATGACTTCTTCTACAAGGGTGTTCCAAGCTTTACAAGCATTGCACTGCCCTTGCCATTTGGCATATTGGCTTCCGCAACTCTGACAAAAAAAAGCAGTTTTTACTTTGGCCATATAGGCTATTGATTTTTGAGTTCGTCGGCTTTATCAAGCATCATGTCTTTGGTCAAATCGCCAATTTCTTCTTTTTGAAAAGCGGTTTGATAGTATTTGACAGCTTTTTTGTAATCTTCTTTCTTTTCGTACATCAAAGCCAATTCATAATCGGCCAACATACTTTTCGGATAATGTTTTCGGGCCAAAGCAGCCAACTTATCTAATTCTTCGTAGGCTTTGTTTTTAAGAATTGCCGCTTCAATGGCTTTGAAATCATTGAGGCGAATAATTAATTTGAGGCTTAATGATTTTTCAAGCGTTTCATATTTTTTGACTAAATAATCAACATATCCTTCAGACAAAACGGCAATTTTTTCGTTGTATTCGGACATAGATATAGGTTGATATACCGAAAAAAATTGATAGAACGCATTGGGAATAGAGTGCAAAACCAATGAATAATGAGAGGCGCCTTTAAACTCGTCAAACTGATAGTTCAAAGAAGGCTTTTTGATTTCTTTGATTGCTTTATCCATTGCTTTGATGCGGTCTTGCATTTTTTTCAAGTCTCCGTCGGCAGTAGACTGATAATAATAAATGTTTTGATCTAATGCAGCTAATCTGTTGGGAATTTGTTCTTCCATGCCTGTTGGGAGTTCAGGGCTCATTGAAATATAAGCATCAAACAGTGGCTTTTCTTTGTACAAAAAGAAATTTAAAAAGCCAGCAGTTAAGTCATGTCCGGCAATAATTTTAAACGGGGCAATACGATATTTTTTCTCGAGGTAACCCACCAGCTCCATTCCGATGAATTCAAAAAAATGATTGCCTTTTTCATCGGGCAAGCCGCTGATTTCATTCGTAGTACAATCTGCAGTGCGCTCGTCATTTTTATTTTGGTTGATGCCAACAATAATGACTTCGGGCAAATCATCCCAGTAGGCTCCGTAATTCAGTGCCCCTTGAAAAGGATCAAACAAATAATCTCCGTCGAGCAATATTAAAAGCGGATATTTCTGTTGGGTATTTTTGAGGTATGAAGGCGGAAGCCCGATGGTTATTTCTCTGTTTTCATTGAGTTTGGGCGAGAAAACTTCTTCTGTGATTTTTTGCGAAAAACTGCTGATGGTGAACAAGATACAAAGCAGTAAAACTGTTTTTTTCATTTTTTGCTGAGGGTGTTAATTGCTTAAAAAACAGTCAGCAATATAGTGATTTATTTTTTTCTGTTTAAAATAGGCATCAATATAAATGAAAGCGCACCCAAGGCAACTACGACCAACATTTGTGATATCCAAACAATCCAGCCAAATGCTTGCCCGGTAGTCTCGGCAATAGAATAAAACAACAAAATTTTGGCGATTAAAAAAGGATAAGAACCAAAACCGCTGTTGGTAAAGGCAACGGCGATACTGCCCACTACAAAAGAACTCGCAACAGCACTGAGCGGTAGATGGCTGGTTTCAGGAAAAACAAAAATGCCTAAATAAAAAGTTGCCAAATAAGAAAACCAAATAAAAACAGTGTGAAAGAAATAAGCCCATTTGTCTTTCATGTACAGTACGCTCAAAACACCTTCGCGCAGCCCGGCTACTTTGTTGCGAATGTTTTGCATCCAGTTAGATTTTGCATATCGATATAAATAAAAAGCAACTCCGGCACCGGTCAACACAATAATGCACAATAAAATAATTTGATTTACCGGCAATTGATTCAAAATGAATTTTTGAACCAACTCAAATTGTAAGGATATGGCCCATATCACAAAAAGAAATAAAACCAATAAATCAATAACGCGCTCGGCAACAATACTTCCGAAAGCTTTGTCAAAAGGAACGGCGTTGTATTTTTTAATCAGTAAAGCTCTTGAAACTTCTCCGGACTTGGGGACGGTTAGGTTGAGCAAGTAACCAATGCTCACGGCCATAAAATTGTTGGTAAAACTTGATGCGTAACCCATGTGTGCTAGGGAGTATTTCCAGCGATAAGCACGTGAGGCATTTCCTAAAACCGCTACGATTCCGGCGCAGTAAATGTAGAAATAGTCTGCGGTTTTGAAGTAGTTTTTGATTTGCTCGATTTGCGCATCGGTAAATTGAATATAGGTATAAATTACTAAGAAAAGGCCCACCAAAAACGGTAAAATAATCGAAGCCCAATAGGTGATTTTGGCTTTTACTCCGGCTGATTCTTCAACATTTTGAATTGGGTCGGTATTCATTAGGAATGTTTCTTAGCTCATTGAATTGTTTTGCTCGTTCGGAAAAATAATCCAAGGGCTAAAGGTTTTAGCCGTCTCAAAATCCATGAGCGCATACGAAATAATGATGATGATATCGTCTTTTTGGACTTTGCGGGCCGCTGGTCCGTTCAGGACAATTTCTCCGCTGTTTGGGTTTCCTTTGATGGCATAAGTTTCAAACCGTTCGCCGTTGTTGATGTTGACAATAGACACTTTTTCGCCTTCAATAATATTGGCTGCTTGCATTAGTGTTTCGTCAATGGTAATACTGCCAATGTAATTTAAATCGGCACCGGTTACGCGAACTCGGTGAATTTTTGATTTTAGAACTTCAATTTGCATCATAAATTTAATAAAGTGCTACCGTGTCAATGAGTCTGACTTGAGCAACAAAGACAGCGATAAAGGCTCGGTATTTTTTGTTTTTGCTCTTGCGTTCACAAGGAAGTAGTTTTGACTCATCGGCAATCTGAAAATATTCAAGTGTCATGCCGGGTATTTTCTCAAAACTTTCAGTAACCCATTTACGCACTGCGGGTGCACTGTTTTTTTTGAATTTAATTTGGGCGGCCTTGAGGATTTTGTATATGACAGCCGCTTGGTTTTTTTGTTGCTCATTTAAACGTTGGTTCCGCGAACTCATAGCCAATCCGTTGGGCTCACGATAAATAGGACACCCAACAATTTCTACCGACATTTTGAGTTTTTCGACCATTTTTTTAACAATCTGTAGCTGCTGAAAGTCTTTCTCACCAAAGTAAGCTTTAGTGGGCCGAACAATCTCAAACAGCTTTTTGACCACAGTGCCAACACCGTTGTAATGACCTGGCCGAAATGCTCCTTCCATTTGATGTTCCAAGCCATCAAAATCAAAATGTTCTGATTGTGTATTTCCGTGGTAAATATCCTCTACGCTGGGGGCGTATATGATAATATCATCTGAAACTGTTTTTATTTTTTCAAGGTCAGAGTCAAAAGTTCTGGGGTATTTTTCAAGGTCTTCAGGGTTGTTGAATTGAGTTGGATTGACAAAAATGCTCAATACAGTATATTGATTCTGCGCCATAGATTCGCGCAATAAAGACAAATGTCCCTCGTGCAGTGCGCCCATAGTTGGTACAAAACCCAAGGTTGCGTTTGCTTTCAAAACCGACTGTAGGTAATTGGTCAAATCGGTTTGTTTTTCGAATATCTTCATCGAAGCGTTCTTGAAATAGACTGCAAACTTAAGATTTTACTTTATACTAGCATAAATTTTTGTACTTTTGCCTGTTTTTTGACGAGTATTACTCAATAGTGAATTACTTATGGAGGATAAGAGGATATTGTACGTATCATCTGAGGTGGTGCCTTATTTGGCCGAAAATGAAGTATCAATGATGTCATATGATGTGCCCAAAATGGTCAATGATCAGGGAGGTCAGATCCGGATTTTCATGCCGCGATACGGAAATATTAACGAACGCAGACATCAACTTCATGAGGTAATCAGATTATCCGGAATGAACTTAGTAGTGAACGATTTAGATATGCCGCTCATCATCAAAGTGGCGTCTATTCCCAAAGAGCGTATCCAAGTTTATTTTATAGATAACGACGAATATTTTAAACGCAAAGCTACTTTTACAGATGAAGATGGAACACTGTATCCAGATAACGACGAACGGGCTATTTTCTTTGCTAAAGGCGTTGTAGAGACTGTAAAAAAACTCAATTGGGTTCCGGACATCATTCACGTGCATGGTTGGTTGGCTTCGATGTTGCCCATCTATATGAAGCACTATTATAAAGACGAAGCCTTATTTGCAGATACTAAGATAGTTACGTCGGTTTACACCCAGTCTTTTGAGGGCGCTTTAGATCCAGAAATGATCAACAAAGTAAAGTTTGACGGCGTGCCCGAAGACTCGGTATCTGTTTTAACGGATCCTAATTTTGACAATTTGATGAAAGCAGCCGTAGATCACTCAGACGGCGTGATTATAGCTTCAGAGAGCGTCTCTTCAAGTTTAACAAAATATATTGAGTCATCGGGCAAACCTTTTTTATCTTTCGTGCCTAAAAATCAATTCGCTGAAGCTTATACCCGTTTTTACGGACTTCTATAATTCCCGATTTATATGTACAAAAGAATTCTATTTTCCTGTTTTTTTATTGGTTTGTTGTTTTGGGTAGTTACCGCTTGTGATAGTGATTACAATGAATTGGGTGCTGATGTAATCGGTGATGAAAGTTTTGAAGTGGGTGAACCCGAGACTTTTACGGTCAAAGCATACAATCAAGATTATGGTCCTATTGAAACTTCTGATTTGCCAGTCAATGCTTTGGGTATATACAAAAATCCAGTTTTTGGAGAAACCAAAGCTTCCTTGGCGGTTCAGGTTCAGTTGGCAAATGTAAATCCAACTTTTGATGAAAGTCTACACCCTGAAATTGACAGTGTTGTACTATATGTTCCTTATTTTTCTACCAGGAAAGAAATCAAAACAGATGGGAGCAGCATTTATGAACTCGATTCAATCTATGGGTCTTATCATGATAAAATTAAGCTGAAAGTATATGAGTCGGGTTATTTTATTCAAAATATTGACCCAAGCAGCACTACGGGTGAGTTGATGAGATATTACAACAATCAACGTTCAGAATTTGACAGTAGAAAAATAACCTTACTCAACACCAGTAGCGACACTTCAGAAAACGACGCGTTTTTCTTTAGCGAAAATGAAATCAAAGACGACAAGACTGATTCAGAAGGAAATACTACCACGACTCGTCGTGCACCCGGAATGAGGTTGTTTTTAAACAATGATTTTTTTAAAAACAAAATTTTTGAAGCACCGTCCGGGAAATTACTCAACAACAGTGTTTTTAAAGAATATTTCCGAGGGCTTTATTTTTCTGTTGAACCATCAGGTACTTCAGATGGAAATTTAGCTATGATCAACATCAAAGGCGGAAATATAACCATCTACTACCATCAGTTAGAAGCAGCTGTTTCAGATACCAATCCTACTCCCGACACAGAAAATAAAACCTTAGTACTCAACCTCAACGGAAGGTCGGTTAATTTTCTGGAATATCAGAACACAGCGACCCCTCCTGAATCTGGGATGATTTATCTCAAAGGAGGACAAGGGTCTATGGGAATCATAGAATTGTTTGGAGCAGATGCCAACGGAAATGCTCCGGAATTAAATGATTTGAGAGACAAGAAATGGTTGGTCAATGATGCCAGTTTAACTTTTACAATCAACAGAAATTTGATGTCATCGGCAACAGACGAACCCAACCGAATCTACCTTTATGATTTGACCAATAAGCGCCCAATTGCAGATTACTATTCTGATCAATCTACATCATCCAAACCAAAGTATGCCAAAAGTACTTATGGCGGAATTATAAAAAAACAAAACGGGCAAGGCTACCAATATAAAATAAGGTTGACCAATTACATTCGAAGCTTGCTCAAGCACCGAGATTCAACAAATGTAAAATTAGGTCTGGTCATCAGCGAAACTATTGCGGATGTTTCTAATAAAAAACTTAAAGATGAAATTTCTATATTTGACCAATCAAAAATAAAGTACATTCCTACTTCATCGGTGATGAGCCCTTTGGGAACCATTCTTTACGGAACAGATGCGGTTATTAATGAAGAGGACAAAATTAAATTTAAAATATATTTTACTAAACCTAAACAAAACTAAATTATGTGCGGAATTGTAGGTTACATTGGGCATAGAGAAGCCTATCCGATTATTATTAAAGGACTGAAAAGATTAGAATACAGAGGATACGACAGCGCCGGTATCATGTTATATGAAAACGGAGCACTCAAAGTTTCTAAGACCAAAGGAAAGGTTTCTGATCTTGAAGAAAAATCAAGCAAAGAAATCACTACATCCGGCTCTATCGGAATGGGGCACACGCGCTGGGCAACGCATGGTGTTCCTAATGATGTCAATTCACATCCGCATTTATCCAACTCAGGAAATTTAGCCATCATTCACAACGGAATCATTGAGAATTATGAGCCGTTGAAAAAAGAACTCATCAAGCGAGGTTATACTTTTAAATCAGACACAGATACCGAAGTATTAGTGAATTTGATTGAAGAAGTTCAGAAAAAAGACCAATTAAAGCTGGGCAAAGCGGTTCAAGTAGCCTTAAATCAAGTGGTTGGTGCTTATGCGATTTGTGTTTTTGACAAAACCAATCCCGATGAAATTGTTGTTGCCCGTTTAGGGAGTCCCTTGGCAATAGGTGTTGGTAATGATGAGTTTTTCATTGCTTCTGATGCTTCGCCATTTATAGAATACACTTCGAACGCTATTTATTTAGAAGACGAAGAAATGGCCATAGTTCGTTTGCACAAACCATTGAAAATTCGTAAAATAAAAGATGATTCACTCGTAGATCCGTATGTTCAAGAGCTTCAGATGAATTTGGAGCAAATCGAGAAAGGCGGATACGATCACTTTATGCTCAAAGAAATTTATGAGCAACCAAGTGTTATTAAAGACACTTATAGAGGACGTTTGCTTGCCAACCAAGGAATCATTCAAATGGCCGGTGTTGAAGACAACATTGAGAAATTCCTCAATGCGCAAAGAATTTTGATTGTGGCTTGTGGAACTTCTTGGCATGCAGGCTTGGTCGCAGAATATATCATTGAAGAATTTGCTCGAATTCCGGTTGAAGTTGAATACGCATCAGAATTCAGATACCGAAATCCAATCATCAATAAAGGTGATGTAGTGATTGCTATTTCTCAATCCGGAGAAACGGCTGATTCATTGGCTGCCATTAAACTGGCCAAAGAGCAAGGGGCTTTTGTATTCGGAGTTTGCAACGTAGTAGGTTCGTCTATTTCAAGAGAAACCCACGCCGGAGCCTATACGCATGCAGGCCCAGAGATTGGAGTTGCTTCTACCAAAGCGTTTACCACACAAATTACAGTACTGACCATGATTGCGCTTCGTTTGGCAAAAGCCAAAGGAACTCTTTCAAATTCTGATTTCCACAGATATTTGCAAGAGCTAGAAATTATTCCGGACAAAGTATTGGAAACTTTAGATACGAATGATAAAGCCAAAGAAATTGCTGCCAAATTTAAAGACGCAACTAATTGTCTTTATTTAGGTCGCGGATATAACTTTCCGGTAGCTTTAGAAGGCGCACTTAAATTAAAAGAGATTTCATACATTCACGCCGAAGGATATCCGGCTGCCGAAATGAAACACGGACCCATTGCACTGATCGATGAACAAATGCCAGTCATTGTTATTGCGCCCAAACAAGGTCATTATGACAAAGTGGTGAGCAATATCCAAGAAATCAAATCGCGCAGCGGAAAAATTATTGCTGTTGTTACCAAAGGCGATGTCCAAGTGCGTGATTTGGCCGATTATGTCATTGAAATTCCTGAGTCATCAGATGCGTTGTCACCTCTGTTGACGACTATTCCGCTACAGTTATTGTCTTATCACATTGCCGTAATGCGCGGTTGCAATGTAGATCAGCCCAGAAATTTGGCAAAATCAGTAACGGTTGAATAATTTTTGATTATAAATACACAAAAAAAGCGGGTTTTTTACCCGCTTTTTTATTTTTATACGTTGTCATTAATGCAATAAAAAAACATTTTTATAGGCACGCATAATATTTTTTTTAGTAACAAAGCATAGTCGTTAATAAAATCTTAATAAAACGCTCAAAAATGCACATTTGTTAAGTCTGAGTAAGAAGTTTTGAGGATAGTTAAAATTCAAAAGAGTTTTTTTAGAAATGATAAAAATATTTGTATTTTGGCTACATAAACCATCAAAATTTAAACCCGATGAAGTACTATTTATTTATGATGACGCTGTTGTTCTGTGGGTGGGCCCATGCACAGAGTACAGTTACAGGAACGGTTACCGACAGTAACAAGCAACCTGTGCCGGGCGCCAATGTCAGAATTATGGGTGATAATTCTGCAACGACCACGGATGCCGAGGGTAATTTCAAGTTAAATACCTCTAAAAAACCACCTTTCAAACTTGAAGTTTCAAGTGTAGGTTTCGCAAACCAAACACAAGAAATCAAATCTGAAAATCAAAAAATCAGTATTGCCTTAAGTTCTGAAGAAACAAAACTCGACGAGATTGTTGTTTCTGCATCCAGAACTCCCGAGCGTATTCTTGAGTCGCCCGTTACCATTGAACGAATGGGGCAAAAAGAAATCAAAAACACTTCATCTGCTACTTTTTATGAAGGTTTAGAAAACTTAAAAGAAGTTCATTTCAACACAAGTTCACTCAATTTTAAATCCATCAACACCCGAGGATTTGCAACAGTAGCCAACAACCGATTCATGCAATTGGTAGACGGAATGGATAATTCGTCACCGGCATTGAATTTTGTTTTAGGCAACTTAATCGGATTATCTGATTTAGACGTGGCTAATGTTGAACTTTTGCCGGGAGCTTCTTCTGCTTTATACGGAGCCAATGCTTTCAACGGAATCATGTTTATGAACAGCAAAAGTCCGTTCACTTCACAAGGACTTAGTTTTTATGTAAAATACGGACAAACCAATCAAGAAGTAGCCGGCGCCAATGACTATTGGGATTTTGGGGTTAGAGCGGCACATGCTTTTACCAGACATTTTGCTGCCAAAGCCAATTTTACCGTGACCAAAGCTACAGAATGGATCGCCGATGAGCGAAGAAGCGTAACAGGCGGATCCATTGGTCATGCAAACAATCCAAATTATGATGGTCTGAATGTTTATGGCGATGAAGTAAGTACAACCCTTCCTGATATTGGGGTGGTTTCAAGAACAGGTTATGCTGAGAAAGACATGAGTGATAATAAACTTGAGAATATCAAGGCTGATTTTTCATTGCATTTTAAACCATTTGACAATGATTTTGAAATTATTGCCATGCATAAAGTAGGGGTAGGTAATACCATCTATCAAGGTGCCAACCGATACAGACTAGAAGATTTTATCATGCAACAAACCAAACTTGAATTCAAAGGCAAGAATTTCTTTGTCAGAGGTTATATGACCACGGAAGATGCCGGAAATTCATATGACATGCGTTTTGCTGCTTGGAATATCAATCGCTTAGCCAAAGACAATACGGCTTGGTTTACAGATTACGGAACTGCGTTTTTACAATCGCAAATTTTCTTAGGATTCAACGCCAATCAAGCGGCTACTTTTGCTCGAGGATTTGCTGATAATAACACCAACACCACAACGCTTCTGCTTGTTCCAAGTGGTTTGCCTCGATTTGAAGCAGGTTCTCAGGAATTCAAAAATGCTTTGGCCACCGTCAAACAAGATGCAGATTTTACAACAGGCGCCAAATTTAAAGATCAGTCCAAAATCTATCATTCTGATGTAAACTACAATTTTAGAGATTTGATAAAAGTGGCTGAAATTCAAGTAGGCGGATCTTTCAGAAGATACTCACTCAATTCAGACGGAACCATTTTTACCGATTACGACGGACCAATTGAGTATGATGAATTGGGCGCTTATGCACAAGTTCAGAAAAAGTTTATGGAAGATCGTTTGAAATTTACCGGCTCAATTCGTTATGACAAATCAGAAATGTTCAAAGGCCAGTATTCTCCGAGAATTTCATTTGTTTATTCAGCGGGAGCCAACAAAAATCACAACTTCAGAGCGTCGTTTCAAACCGGTTTCAGAAACCCTACAACACAAGATTTGTTCATCGGACTTAACCTAGGTCCGTTTGCCTTGATTGGTTCAGCTGAGGACAATCTTGACAGATACTCAGAAACGCTTGAAGTTAGCCCTGCAGGACAAGCTTTGCCAGGAGCTCCTCAACCCAAAACCATCACTAAAACCGGAGGGGATGCCTACACGAATTCTTATACTGTTGAGTCTGTTCAAGCCTTTGCAGCCAGCGGGAATCCGGCTGATTTAAAAGTTGCCAACATTAGCTTAGTCAAACCTGAGCAAGTAAAAGCTTTTGAAGTAGGTTACAAAACAGTACTTGAAAGCGGAATCGGAGTTGATATGAGTGCTTACTACAACATATACAATGATTTTATGAGTACTTCAAGAGTGATTTCACCTTATTATGGTAAAGCAGGAACAGATGCTACCAACCCTGATGTTCAATTGTCGTATTCAGCATTAGCCAACGGCGACAGACGTGTTTATCAAGTTTATTCAAATTCAGCTACTCAAATTACCTCTTTTGGTTTTGGGCTCGGGCTTTCAAAAAAGGTATACAGAAACTTTGAATTGAGCGCCAATTACAATTATGCAGAATTTGATTTTGACCAAGAAAAAGATCCGTCTTTTATCGCAGGTTTTAATACACCTAAACACCGAGTAAAAGCTGGTTTAAGCAATGATAAATTATTTAAAAACTTCGGTTTTGCTGTAAACGGAAGATGGACTGATGAGTACTTATGGCAATCATCTTTTGCTGACGGAACCATTCCATCAATGACTGTTTTCGACGCTCAGATTACCTATAAAATTCCGGCCATCAAGTCCGTGCTCAAGTTGAGTGCTTCTAATATTGGCGGATCAGATTATTTACAAGTAGTCGGAGCCGGAAGAATTGGTCAAGTATACTTGGCATCATTAACCATTAACCCATAAAATTCAGTAGTCATGATAAAAAATTTCAAATGGATATTTTTAACCTCATTGGTTCTGGTATCTTGTACTCAAGATGAGGTAGATTATTCTACTCCTGAAGCCGAAGTGGTTCCTTCGGCAGGTGAGGCAGACTTTTCTAAATATGTTGCTCTAGGGAATTCATTAACTGCTGGATATAGTGATGGAGCCCTTTTTATAGCGGGTCAAAACAATGCTTATCCAAAACTTCTGGCAGATCAGTTTGCTACAGTCGGAGGCGGTGAATTCAAAACACCTTTCATGAATGATAATTTTGGAGGATTACTTGCAGCGGGCGCTCCAATTCAAGGTGTGCGCTTGATTTTCAATGGTACATCACCGGTTCCGTTCCCCGGAGCCGTTCCAAGTACAGATATAATTAATACGCTTACAGGTCCGTTCAACAATATGGGTGTGCCCGGAGCAAAGAGTTTTCATTTATTGGCTCCTGGTTACGGAAACATAGCCGGAGTTTCGTTGGGTCTGGCCAATCCGTATTATGTTCGATTCGCTTCTTCATCAACCTCTAGAATTATTGACGATGCAGTAGCGCAAAGCCCAACATTTTTCTCTTTGTGGATCGGTAACAACGACGTTTTATCCTATGCTACATCAGGAGGAATCGGGGTAAATCGTTTAGGTAATTTTGATCCTACTACCTATGGTTCCAACGATATCACAGATCCTACCGTTTTTGCCAATGCATACAGCGGAATCGTTGATGCAATGACTGCCGGTGGAGCCAAAGGAGTTGTAGCCAACATTCCTTATGTCAATACAGTACCGTTTTTTAAAACAATTCCAACAGATCCAATTCCTGCCTCTTCTATCTCTGAGGCCAATGCCGCTCAGTTAAATCAACTCTTTGGGGCCATCAATCAAATTGCAGCAGCTGGAGGATTGCCTAATCGTTTTGTTTCTTTGGTTCCTGCAGATAGCAATCCTGAAACCATTGAACCCAATAATCCGCTTTTGATTGTTGATGAATCGTTACCTGATTTAGGACCTGCCATTTCAACCAATCTCGCTCCGCTTTTGGGCGCTACCACAGCTGGATATTTGGGGTCTATTTTAGGCCGAGCCAGACATGCGCGTAAAACAGCCGGAGATGCAGATTACATTTTGTTAACCACTCAAAGTTTGATTGGTACAACAGAGTCTGCGGCAGTAGCTCCGTTCAACACACGAGGTGTTTCTTATCCTTTGCAAGATGCTGCTGTTTTAACTGCTGATGAAGTATCACAAATCAAAACAGCCACCGATGCTTATAATGCAACCATCAAATCAATTGCCGATACAAAGGGATTGGCCTTTGTTGACGCCAATGGCATCATGAGTACTTTATCAAAATCAGGCATCAGATTCGGAACCTACCTCATGACATCTTCTTTCGTTAAAGGAGGAGCTTTCGGATTAGACGGGGTTCACTTGTCAGCCAGAGGGAATGCTTATGTAGCCAACAAGTTTATGGAGGCTATTGAAGCCAAATACAAGTCTAAATTTAAGAAATACAAACCAGAGCAATTCCCGTTGAGTTACCCATCATCGCTTTAATTCTCTGAGAAAAATGAAATAAAAAGACCGCCATGTGCGGTTTTTTTATTTTTTATTAAATAAGAGTTGATATTTTAGTTTAAAAAATTATCTTTGCACTCGAAAAAACAGCAGTCAATTTGTTGCTGTTTTACAAATCTAAAACGCTATTTAATAAACACATAAGCAATGTCAAAAGTAATAGGAAAAGTTGCACAGATCATCGGCCCGGTAGTCGACGTGGTATTCAACGGAAAAGATGTTGAGCTTCCAAAAATTTACGATTCATTAGAAATCAACAAAGCAGACGGTTCAAAATTAGTGCTTGAAGTTCAAGCGCACATCGGTGAGAACACTGTAAGAACCATCTCGATGGACTCAACCGACGGTTTGAGCAGAGGTACAGATGTACACGCAACCGGAGCTCCTATCCAAATGCCTATTGGTTCAGATATCTACGGAAGACTTTTCAACGTAGTGGGAGATGCCATTGACGGTTTGGGAGACTTGCCAAAAGAAGGAGCCAGCGGAACACCTATTCACAAAGCAGCTCCTAAATTTGAAGACCTTTCTACATCAACAGAAGTTTTATTCACAGGGATTAAAGTAATTGACTTGATTGAGCCTTATGCAAAAGGAGGTAAAATTGGTTTGTTCGGTGGTGCCGGTGTAGGTAAAACCGTATTGATTCAGGAACTCATCAACAACATTGCAAAAGGACACGGTGGACTTTCAGTATTTGCCGGAGTAGGTGAGCGTACCCGTGAAGGGAACGACCTTCTTCGCGAGATGTTGGAGTCAGGAATTATTAAATACGGAGACGATTTCATGCACTCTATGGAAAACGGCGGTTGGGATTTGACCAAAGTAGACAAAGCTGGGATGCGTGATTCAAAAGCAACGTTTGTGTTCGGTCAAATGAACGAACCACCAGGAGCTCGTGCTCGTGTGGCACTTTCAGGATTGACTATTGCTGAGTACTTCCGTGACGGAGCAGGTTCTGACCAAGGTAAAGACGTACTTTTCTTCGTAGATAACATCTTCCGTTTTACACAAGCAGGTTCTGAGGTATCGGCACTTTTGGGTCGTATGCCATCTGCGGTAGGTTACCAACCAACCTTGGCTACTGAAATGGGTGCCATGCAAGAGCGTATTACTTCTACCAAAAAAGGATCTATTACATCGGTACAAGCGGTATACGTACCTGCGGATGACTTAACGGATCCGGCGCCGGCAACTACCTTTGCGCACTTAGATGCAACCACGGTATTGTCACGTAAAATTGCCGAGTTGGGTATTTATCCTGCAGTTGATCCATTGGATTCAACTTCACGTATCTTAACGCCACTTATTTTGGGTAATGAGCACTATGACTGTGCCCAACGCGTAAAAGAAATCCTTCAGAAATACAAACAATTACAAGACATCATCGCCATCTTAGGTATGGAAGAATTGTCTGAAGATGATAAATTAGCCGTGTCACGTGCACGTCGTGTACAACGTTTCTTGTCACAGCCGTTCCACGTAGCAGAGCAGTTTACCGGTATTCCGGGGGTACTTGTTGATATCAAAGATACCATCAAAGGTTTCAACATGATCATCGACGGTGAATTAGATCACTTGCCAGAAGCGGCTTTCAACCTCAAAGGAACCATCGAAGACGTGATTGAAGCAGGACAAAAAATGCTTGCTGAAGCTTAATCAATTACGAATTACGGCTATGCTTTTGATTCGTAATTCGTAATTCTTAATTACAAAGTATGATTTTAGAAATAGTATCACCAGAATCAAAACTCTTCCATGGCGAAGTAACATCGGTATCCTTGCCGGGGACTTTGGGCAGCTTTCAATTGCTCAACAACCACGCACCGATAGTTTCCACCTTGAAAGACGGTGAGATTAAAATAGGCGCTTCATCGTTTTCATTTGACAAAGAAGTGGTCGATAAATTCACCAAAATCAATGAGCAAACTTATGCGTTGCGCATCAGTTCAGGAACCATTGAAATGAAAGACAACAAAGTAATTGTGTTGGTTGATTAATCACCGCAATTCAGTTATAAACAAAGCCCGACCTTGTGTTGGGCTTTTTTATTTTTCAGAAGCTCATCCGGCTGTTTGCTCTTATCTTTTGCGCTGAACGCCATCGCAAAAGGATAACCGCGTCCATCCGGGCTAGGGCATGCGTATGCTCATAAAGTAAACCTTCCTTGTCATCAATGGCCAAACAATCCGGCCATATATAACCAAACCAAGATTCCGCTGGCCAAAAAAGTACAAGTAATCACGCATAGACTTACCCAAAAAGCTTTCATTTTTTTTCCGTCGCCAATGAAATTCTGATAAAATACCGTAAAATAACCCATCTGCAAAAGCAAACACAGCAAGTAAATCAAGTTGGTACCAATTGAAGTAATTAAGTTCAGCAAGGTCAGAACCACAAAAAACAAAGTGCAAAAAGCATACATATACATGCCGGCCACCAAATGTTCGGTGTAGTTGTATTTTTCTTTTCGGTAGAAAAACCAAAAAATAAGCGCCATAAACGGCAGTGAAACCAAAACCGTTTTATTGGCGTGGGTTCTGATAAAATTCACCGCGGTATACTGTCGTTCGTACATTTGAATCATGTGTTGCCTTGAGGCCGCATCCAATTGCATCAACTGCGGATTTTCTTTGAGCACATCGTGTTTTTCTTCTACACCATCAGCGGTCATGGCAATTAAGTTGAGCGCAGCCACAATCATAAAGAAATTCAGCGGAGAAAAATATTTCTTTCGTTTTCCATCTACATATTCTTTGGCCACCCGACCGTTTTTAAAAAAGAGCTCTTTGAGTAACACCAAAAAACTTTTATCGGCATGCGTAAAATAATGAAAAGCCTCGTGAAAAACTTCGTATAAACTAAGCCGATGAATGGGTGTTTTCTGGCCACAGTTCGGACAAAAATGGTAGTTTTCTAACAACAGCGCTTCACAATTTTTACATGATGTTTCCATAAAATCAAGGGTTTACTGCAAGATACAAATTACCGCTTTTCATCAAATCATAACTACCTATTTTCTACCTTTGGCGCATGAAGAAATTTCCGCGAAACCTCCAACAAAAACTCGATGAGCGCAAACAAAATCAAGCCTTGCGCGCTTTGGGTTTATCTTATTCTGATCAGGTCGATTTTTCTTCAAATGATTATTTGGGTTTCTCAAAAAATCCAGATTTATTCCAACAAACACACGTCTTTCTGCAAGAACAAGGTTTTACCACCAACGGAGCTACCGGCTCACGGCTTTTATCCGGAAATCATCCGTTGTATGCCTTAGCCGAAAAATACATCGCAGCGTTTCACCAAGCTGAGTCTGCTCTGATTTTTAATTCGGGCTATGATGCCAATGTTGGTTTTTTAAGCAGTGTTCCGCAGCGGGGCGATGTAATTTTGTACGACGAATTGTGTCATGCCTCCATGCGTGATGGCATCCGCTTATCAAATGCCAAATCCTATAAATTCGCGCACAATGATTACGAAGATTTAGAAAAACAGCTCAATATTTATAGAGAAAATGCCAATATATACATCGTCACCGAATCAGTTTTTTCTATGGATGGCGATGCGCCCAACCTAGAAATCCTCACCCAATTGACCCAAAAGCACAACGCTTATTTAGTGCTGGACGAGGCGCATGCTTTGGGTGTTTTTGGCGAAAAAGGCGAAGGTTTGGCCCAAAGCCAATCATTGCATCATGAGGTTTTTGCGCGCATTGTTACCTTTGGTAAAGGTTTGGGTTGTCATGGTGCCGCCGTTTTAGGAAGCTCAGAACTCAAAGATTATTTGGTCAATTTTGCACGCAGTTTTATTTATACCACAGGCTTGTCGCCACACAGCATTGCTTCTATTTTAATAGCCTATGAACATATGGCTGCCCAACCTTCTGCGCTCAACGAATTGCAACAAAACATTGCTTTTTTTAATCAATACAAAATGCAATTGGGGCTTAAACCCATCTTTGTATACAGCAAATCAGCCATTCAATGCGCTATTATACCGGGTAATCAAAAAGTAAAAAACATTGCACATCAATTGCAACAAAAAGGCTTTGACGTCAAACCAATTCTTTCGCCCACCGTGCCCGAGGGCCAAGAACGACTGCGCATTTGTTTGCACAGCTACAATACACAACAACAAATTTCGGCTTTACTTGACGAGTTTTTGAGCCTGCTGTAAAATTTTTTTGTAACGTTTGTAACTTTTGTTTACTCACCCCCTGAATCCAATTAAAATAGCTTTTGACTTCGGATTCAGTCAAGAGCAAAATTTATAAGTTTCATTTATCAACAAAAGAATCATGAAAAATTTAGGTACAAAACTCTTCATCATTTTAATTTCATTCTTAAGCATCGTCTCTGCTCATGGACAATCATCAGCTAAGTCACTTTTGTGGAAAGTCTCAGGCAACGGACTATCAAAACCCTCTTATCTCTACGGAACGGTTCACATGATTTGTGCTCCTGATTATTTTTTGTCCAACCCAGCCAAAACAGCTTTTGCCCAGTCGGCACAACTGGTTTTAGAAATCAATGTGGCTGACCCGCAAGAAATGCAACAAGCGCAAAAACTCGCTATGGGCAGTAAGCCATTAAGCCAGATTTTATCAGCCGAACAAAAGAAAAAACTCGAAGCCGTTTTACAAAAAAATGGGCTGGGTTCGCTGGCGCAATACGATGCCTTTACGCTAGAGACTTTAATGAGTTTGGTTTTTATGAAATCATTTGGTTGTGCTGATTTAAAGTTCTACGAAATGGAATTCAACAGTATGGCCGCGCAAAGCCAAAAGCCGGTGCTAGGTTTTGAGAAAGTTTCTGAGCAAATAGACATTTTGAAACAATCGTTTTCAGAAGATCAAATGATTGCTTATTTACAAAAAATAGATGCTCAAATGTGTGATGATATGATTCAAAAGTACAAAGCACAAGACATTGAGGGTTTGATGCAAATGATGACCGATGACGGTTCTATAGATGCAGCTGCGCAACAAAAATTGCTCGATAACCGCAATCAAAACTGGATCAAACACATGCCCGAAATCATGCAAAAACAAAGTACCTTTTTTGCCTTTGGAGCAGCACATTTGGGCGGAGCGCAGGGCGTCATTGCATTGCTTAAAAAAGCCGGATATCAAGTTCAACCTGTTTTAAACTAAGGTTTTGAAAGAAAAGGAACAGGCTTTTTTGCGTCGGATGGAGGAGCACAAAGGAATCTTATTCAAGGTTTCTAAAATGTATATGGACCAACCCGACGATCAAGAAGATTTGTTTCAGGAAATTGTTTTACAGCTTTGGAAGGCTTATGACAGTTTTAAAGGCGAGAGTCAATTCTCAACCTGGATGTATCGCGTAGCCATCAACACGGCCATCGTTTATTTCAAAAAAGAAAAGAAAAAACCCCAACAACAATCTTTGAACTCTGATCAAATCAAAGATGAGGAAGGCAATGCACAGGAACGCGAAGATCAACTCAAACACTTTTACCGCGCCGTGCAGCAATTAGATAAAATTGACAAGGCGATAATTTTTTATCAGCTCGAAGGTTATTCGCATCGAGAAATTGGTGTTAACCTCGGAATTTCAGAAGTCAACGCGCGTGTCAAACTCAATCGAGCCAAAGAAAAACTAAAACAAATCATCAAAAAACAAGGATATGGATTTTAACGAATTACAATCGGCTTGGAAAAAAGAAAACCCTGAAAACATTCAGCTTCCAACCCATTTAGAAAAAATCAACTCGGCCCAAATGCCACTCGAGCGCATCAAGAAAAACCTTAAAAACGAATTTATATATCAAATCATATCAATTGTGTTTTTGGCTTTTCTGCCGCTTATTTATGGTTTCCCTACGCAAGCCTACGCGCCTTTTTACTTGTTGTTCTCAATTTTTGTAGGTATTTGCACCTATTATTTGGTCAAGCTTTATCTGTTTTACAAACGACTCGGCAAAACCACTTTGAGTACCAAAGACAGTTTGTATGAAACTTATTATGAAATTCGGGTCAACATGGAACTCTACAAAACCTTTGGCTTGGCCCTGACGCCTTTTTTGATTTTGTTTTTGATGGGTTTGTTGTATTTAAAAATGCCCGATTTTTTCCAAACCGGATTTCAAAATCATTCGCTTTTGATTGCGATTCTTTCGATTGTTCTTTTTTCTATGTTGTTTATGGGCATCGCCCTAGAATGGTGGGTGCACTACTTCTACGGAAAATATGCACGCGAAATGCGAAAAGTCATCGATCAGCTCAAAGAAGAATAAAACAAAGCCCGTTATCACAACGGGTTTTTTTATTTTTGTCAAAACAAATCCTATGAAAATTTTCATTACCGGAATTGGTACCGATGTTGGCAAAACTGTTGCATCAGCCATCGTTACTGAATCGCTGGAAGCCGATTACTGGAAACCCATTCAAGCCGGCGATTTAGACCATTCCGACAGTCATAAAATTAAATCGCTCATCAGCAATTCAAAAACCGTTATTCATCCGAATGCCTATGCGCTCAACACACCGGCGAGTCCGCATTGGGCCGCTGAGATAGACGGATTGCGCATTGAGCTCAAAAAAATCAAAGAACCCAAAACCAAAAACCATTTGGTGATAGAAGGTGCCGGTGGTGTTTTGGTTCCGCTCAACGAGCAAGATTGTGTCATTGATTTAATCCAGCCCGATTACCAAGTAATTGTTGTTTCTAGACATTATTTGGGCAGCATCAATCATACTTTACTCACCGTTGAAGCGCTCAAAAGCAGAAATTTATCTTTAGCCGGAATTATATTTTCGGGCAACCAGCATCCGTCTACCGAGCAAATCATCCTTGAAAAAACAGGCCTAACAATGTTGGGACGCATTGAAAACGAACCTTATTTTGATGCGAACGTCGTTGCAGATTATGCTGATGCCATGCGCGAAAATCTTCTTAAAATTTAATGATGAATCTATCGCAAAAAGATCAACTGTATCACTGGCATCCGTATACGCAACATCAAACCACCGGTTTGCTTCCGGCGATTGTTCAAGGCGAAGGCGCTTTGCTTTGGGACGAAAACGGAAAAGAATACATCGACGCCATCGCTTCGTGGTGGGTCAATCCGTATGGACACGCCAACAAATTTGTGGCCGATGCCATTTATGCGCAATTGACCACTTTAGAGCATGTGTTGTTTGGCGGATTTACCAATGAACCCGCGGTTCGGTTGTCTGAAAAACTGCTGACTTTGTTGCCTTCAAACCAAAAGAAAATTTTCTTTTCAGATAATGGTTCTACCGCTGTTGAAGTTGCGCTCAAAGCCGCTTTGCAGTATTTTTACAACCAAGGTGAAAAAAGAACCAAAGTCATCGCTTTTGAAGATGCTTTTCATGGCGATACTTTTGGCGCAATGGCCTCCAGCGGAATCACCTTTTTTACCGAAGCTTTTCAGGGTTCGCTCATTCATGTAGATAGAATTCCGGTTCCGGTTCAAGGCCGCGAAGGTGAAAGTCTAGCCCAACTTGAAAAACTTTTAGCCATCGGAGATTATGCCGCGTTTATTTTTGAGCCTTTGGTGCAAGGTGCGGCCGGCATGGTCATGTATGCGCCTGAAGCTTTAGAGGCTTTGATGAAGCTTTGTCAAGCCCAAAAAGTTTTTACCATAGCCGATGAAGTCATGACGGGCTTTGGCAAAACCGGAAAAAATTTCGCCTGTGATTATTTACGTGTTCAGCCCGATATGATGTGTTTGTCAAAAGCGCTGACCGCCGGAGCGATTCCGATGGCGCTCACTACTTTTACCCAAGAAATCTTTGATGGATTTTTAGATGCCGATGTCAACAAAGCGCTCTTTCACGGGCATACGTTTACGGCCAACCCAACCGGATGTGCCGCTGCTTTGGCGGGTTTACAGTTGTTGGAATCTGATGAAATGCAAGCCAATATACAGCGCATTCATCAAAAACATTTGGCTTTTCAATCACAGATGAGCAAACACCCTAAGGTCAAAAGCACCCGCGTTTTGGGCGTTATTTTCGCACTTGAAATTAAAACAGACAAGGCCGAAAGTTATTACGGAAATCTGCGCAATAAACTCTACCATTTCTTTATTGATAACGGAATCATCTTGCGTCCGGTGGGTCATATTGTTTATATTTTGCCGCCTTATGTCATCACCGATGCGCAACTTGATAAAGTCTACAAAATCGTTGAGCAGGCCGTTGAAATGGTGTAACTTTGCCATCAAATAACTTTGTCTTGAAACACCGAATTGCTATATCGGCTCTGGCTTCTGTATCTCCGCTGGGTTCTCATCCTGAAACAATCGCTGCGCATTATGCCAAAAATCAAACGGCTATTCAAAAAATTTTTTTTGGAGCGCAAGAATATTGGTCGGCCAGCTTACCTGAAGAAGAGGCGCTGAGATTAGCGCAATTGGGTTTGACTGACGCCAAATACAAAACGCTTGATCCGTCGGTACTCATGGCCATAGATGTTTCGCGCAGAGCAGTAGCGCAAGCCGGATGGTCAACAGGCGCGTCTATTGGTGTGAACCTGGGTTCTTCACGCGGAGCCACCCATTTGCTCGAGCAATACCACGAAGAATTCATCACCACGGGCAAAACAGCCACTTTGACTTCGCCCACCACTACTTTGGGCAATATATCCAGTTGGGTGGCGCACGATTTAAAATCAACCGGACCTGAAATTTCGCATTCCATTACTTGTTCAACGGCTTTACATGCAGTGTTGAACGCAGTGGCTTGGCTTGAATCAGGTATGGCCGACCGATTCATCGCCGGAGGCAGCGAAGCTCCGCTCACACCGTTTACTTTGGCGCAAATGCAGGCTTTAAAAATATATTCAAAAGAAACCGAAGCTTATCCGTGCCGCGCTTTAGATTTAAACAAAACCCGAAACACCATGGTTTTGGGCGAAGGTGCCGCGGTGGTGGCTTTAGAGCGAAACCACCCCAATCCATTAGCCTATATTACCGGTGTGGGTTATGCCACCGATGATTTACAGCACAATATTTCAATCTCTGATGAAGCCGAGTGTTTTCAGAAATCAATGAAAATGGCCATGGGTTCTCTAGCACACAATCAAATTGACGCGGTGGTCATGCATGCGCCCGGAACCATCAAAGGGGATTTATCAGAATACAAAGCCATTGAAAAGGTATTCGGGCATCAGTTGCCACTGCTCACAACTAACAAATGGAAAATCGGCCACACTTTTGGTTCGTCGGGTTTGCTTAGTATTGAATTGGCTTTGCTGATGTTGCAAAAGCAAGCTTTTTTCGGAACACCTTTTCACGAGCAATATATCGTTGAAAAACCCATTCGAAATGTGCTTGTAAATGCTGTTGGTTTTGGCGGAAATGCCGTGAGTATTCTTATTTCAAAGTCATAAAAAAAGCCGCTTCATTCAGCGGCTCTTTTATTTACTCTAGTATTATTTTTCGATTGACCGTTGCGCCGTTTTCGAGCGTGACTTTTACAATTAGTGCTTCGGTGGCTACCTGCAACAAATTTGATTGGTAGTCTTGTGCATGGATGACATCGCTTTCAGAAAGTAATCTGCCCAGCAAATCATAAATACTGACTTTGTGAATGTTTGAGGGCGCATGAACTTTGGCTTGATGCTGCTGACTGTAGACAATCACAGATGCTTCATTGAAAATTGGCTCTTCTGTACTCAACGAGCTCGTGTTGAATCTGAGTTCAAAACGCGTATTAAAGGTTCCGGCGGCAGTGGTAAAAGTGTAGCTTCCGTTTTTGAGATTTTGGATTGTGTTGTTGAGTTTGTCTATCAAATAAACATTCTGGTGCACAAATAAACCGTCGGTATTTTCAAGGGCAATTTTAAAATCACCGGCCACGGTGGTGTTATATCCGAGCGGAATAATGTCGGCATCGTTAAACGGAAGTGCTCTTCCTTGAATTGAATAGTTGTCGGCTCCTTGAATGGTATACAAAGACAAGACATTTCCGGCTAAAAGCGTTTTTCCGTCGTAAAGCGTGTCATAACCATTCGTGGCTCCGGTTACATAGCCCAACAATACCTCATTATAAGCCCCTTGCGCATTGGACATATTCACCCAAAGGCGGTTTTTTTCAACGCTGTTGATGGCGTTTCTTGAGGCATTTTCATGATTGCCGGCCACGCGATAAAATTGGTTTTGATTGCCTGCAACACGCATGCTGTTTTTAAAGTTTGCAGTGTATGTTCCGGCAGCCAAAGATGCATTGGCTTCAATAAAAAAACCTTGCCCTGAGGCGATTTTTCCGTCGGGAGCAACTCCGCCGGTAATGGCTGAAGAAGCGGTTTTAATCCCTCCGGTCAGATTGTATTTTGCATAATCATCACTGGTGTAATTATAAACAGCGTTGCCCGGAATACTACTGCTGATGGCCGTGTTGTGCGTCCAGAGATAAATGGTTCCGTTGACAATACCTGCGTTGGCAGGATCGGTCAAAAACAAATCAATATCAATGGCTGATGGATATGGATTGCCAATGAGATTCATAAATCCGGCTCCTTTTTGGATGGTTACCGGAATTACCCCGGTGTTGGGTGTTCCCACAAAAGCTCCTTCATACATGCCTGAAGAAGTATTGGTCAAACTCCATCCTTGCGGTGCGCGAATGATATAACCTTTGCCCGGAGCCATAACGCTGTTTCCACCACTGATAGATGACCAGTTGTTGATGATTGGGTCAAAACTGTAGTATTTGTCTATCATCGTATTGGGTGATAACTGATTGAGTGTCCAATTTTGTACCGGTGAGGACCAATAGGTATAATCGTATTGCTTCATCGGAGCCGATTTTTTGTAAGCAGTGATGCTTCCGATGTTTGAGGCTGAATCGTCTACCTGTACCAAACTTGCTTTGTCCCTTAAAATGATGTTGGCGGTACTGGCCACATCTACCGAGGTTTGAACAATCAAGTTGCTACCGCTGTTGACTGTTACAGTTGTGCCTGCCGTTACTTGACAAGAACATACATTTAAATCAGATGACAGAGTTAGATTTCCTGAGATCACTACCGGAGTGGTACTGTTTGGAGTTCCGTTCCATGCGCCATTGCTGTAGGTAACTGCAGCCGGAATTGTGATGCCTATTGGAGTTGTATATACAGATGGGCAAGTTCCGCTTTGAACCACAGCACGAAAATATCGTGTAGCAGGGATGTTGCCTATTTGCGCACCTGTTAAAGTGTTTGAAGTGGAGGCTATATCAGTGACACCGCTGGTAAACGCAGCATCGTTGGCATATTGCCATTTGATTACGTTCCCGGTATTGCCCGATAACACAATTGAGTTGGGTTGTGTGTTTCTACAGATGGTGGTAGTGGTGGTGCTTAAAGTTCCGGCCACTGTGGCGGCAGTAACATTGATGGTTTGGCTCACGCCACTGGTTGCTGTTCCGCACAAACTGTCTACACGGCGCACCCAATAGGTAGTATTGCTCGTTGGCGATACCGTAATTGAAGCTGTCGTTGCGCCTGATATTATGTTCGAGCCGATGGTGGTTCCGGTTCCCCATTCAAAAACGCCGGTGGTTCCGGTGGTTCCTCCGGTGGCGGTAAGAGTAGTTGTGGTTCCGGCGCAAATAGTCGTGGCTCCGGTCATTGAAGTTGGAGCTGTAGAGGCAACCGAAATATTGGTCAAAGTAAGGCTGATGTTTGAAACCCCTGAATTCTCAGCGTTGCGCAGCTCAATAGTTGAGTTGGCATCTAAATCAAATGAACCCACGCTGATGTTGTAGTTTCCGGTGCCACTCCAAGAATTGGCCGACCACACCAAAGTGCCGTTGATATATAGTCTGGCTACATCATCCCAATTTTGCATGTAGACGGCATAACGGCCACAAGGGAACCCTTGTCTTTTAGCGGTAAAAGTATGGTTGTCATTCGGAACCGAGCATCCGCTCCAACCGGCTGAACTGGATGGTGAAGTTGCATTACTCCAACTGTTGGTGCCGGTTTGGGTGTCAAAATTCAAAGTGTTCACACTGTAAAAACCGATGTATGTAGTGCTTACTAAATTGACATCCGAGCCCGTATAACCATAAACATTCCAAGTGTTGTTGCCAAAAGCAGATGGATTTCCGGGGGTTGAAATATTTACCGTATAGGTAACACCTGCTGTATATGAGTTGCACGAAGCATCATAGCGACGTACCCAATAAGTTGTAGTGGTACTGGGGGTAATATTTATTGTAGCTGATGTTTGACCCGAAATCACATTTGACCCTACTGTTGTGCCGGTTCCCCATTGGAAAGTTGCCCCTGATTGAGCCGTTCCGCCAGAGGCTGTAAGGGTCATGGAAGTGCCTGGGCATGGATTTGTGGTAGATGCTGTAATGGTGGTGGGTGCAGTTGAAACCGGATTCACATTTACCGTGGTGGTGATCCAGCCCGAGTTGGTAGCCGGACAGGGTGATGGGTCAATTCGACGCACCCAATAGCCGGTTTGAACTGTCGGGTTGACCGTTATGGAACTACCGGTTGCACCTGAAATAATATTGGAGCCGCCAGTATATCCGGTTCCCCATTGGTAGACAGCACCGGTACCATGGGTTCCGCCCGACACAGTAAGGGTAGTGCTTTGACCAGAACAGATGGTAGTGGTTCCGCTGATAGTGGTGGGTTGTGTAGAAGGTTGATTGACGGTTACGGTCAAAGTTACTCCTGCGGTATTTTGGCTACAAGGTGCCGGGGCAACAATTCTGACCCAGTAAGTAGTGGTCGTAGTTGGATTGATGTAATATGAAGCGTTGTTTGCCCCTGCAATAATGTTTGAACCGATGGTAGATCCGGTGCCCCATTGATAATTGGCTCCGGTGCCCAGAGTTCCTCCGGTTGCGGTTAAAGTAGTTCCGCCTGAACCATTACACAAAGAAGTTGTTCCTGAGATTCCTGTGGGCGCTGATGAAGGATTACTTACTGTAATATAGATGAATGCAGCGGAGGTATTGGTGTTACACGGTGCAGGGTCTATGCGACGGACCCAATAATTTCCTGATGAACTTGGGTTAACAGAAACAGAAACTCCTGTTTGCCCTGACAGAATATTACTTCCCGCGGTTGAACCGTAACCCCATTGATATGTTCCTCCGGCGGCTAATGTTCCTCCGGTGGCTGTCAAAGTAATGCTGTTCCCTCTACATACGGTTGTTGTGCCGCTGATGCCTGTGGGTGCAGTTGAAGCAGTTGAAACTGTTACCGTTTGTGTGACCCCACTTGTTGTTAAATTACACGGAGCACCATCTACCCTACGAACCCAATAGGTAGTTGTAGTTGACGGAGCAACATAGTAGCTTTGTGAAGTTGCACCTGAAATGATGTTGAAACCAACAGTCGTGCCGGTTCCCCATTGGTAGGTAGCTCCGGGCGCAGCATATCCACCTGCCGCAGTTAAAGTTGTTCCAGAGCCAGCGCATAAAGCACTAGTTCCTGAAATTCCGGTGGGGGCTGTTGAAAAATTAGTACAAGAGGTATAATTAAAAGTTACTTGTGATGCTCCGGTTTGTTCATAATATTCTAATACCAGATCAACATTTCCGCTTAAATAAAATTGCGATGAAGTGGTTGATAAGTAGCCGTGATCTACAAAGTTATTGATGATGTAGGTTGCTCCTCCGTCTATACTAAGTCGGTAGCCATCATCACCCCCTACGGTAAATGTGTAATATCCCGCAGTAAAGTTTTTGCGCATTCTAAAACGAATCGAAAATTGATCAGCATAGGTTCCGCATAAATTGGCACCAGACAAAGAGCCGGAGCCTAAATTTTGATCAAAAGTTTCTGCTTGTGTGACATATCCACGATAATTGGCGGTAAAAACATTGGTAGGCGGATTGGCCGTGTCTAAAGCTGAGTAAACATACCCAATCCAAGAACCGTTGCCATAACTCGTTTGATTTCCAACAGGTGTATTTACAGTCACTGTTGTGCTGATTCCTGAAGTGAATCCTGAACATGGACTTGGGCTGGTTCGGCGCACCCAATAAGTAGTAGTCGAAGAGGGCGCAACTGTAATTGATGCTCCGGTTTGCCCTGATATCACATTCGAGCCAATAGTTGACCCTGTTCCCCATTGAAAAGCGGCGCCAGCTGCGAGTGTTCCTCCGCTTGCTGTGAGTGTTGTGCTGTCGCCCAGACAAAGAGTTGTTGACCCACTAATGGCAGTAGGAGCGGTGGAAGGACTGGCAACAGTGACCGTTTGTGTAACACCAGCAGTCGTGTTGCTACAAGGATCCGGATCAATTCTTCTAACCCAATAGGTAGTAGTTGAACTTGGGGATACGGTGATAGAAACAGCTGTTTGTCCAGAAATGATGTTCGATCCGACGGTAGTTCCGGTTCCCCATTGATAGGTTCCGGATGAGCCTAAAGTTCCCCCGGTGGCTGTAAGTGTTGTGCTGTCGCCGGCACAAATACTGTTGTTTCCGCTCATTGATGTTGGAGCTGTTGAACTCGTAGTACAATTGATGTAGGAATAGGAAAGTCTGGAGACGCCACCTTTTTCGTAGTATTCCAGAACCATGTTGTAAGTTCCGCTTAAGTATATTGAATTTGCTGAAGTTGTGCCGTATCCATGATCATTCCATTGATTGATTATATAAGTTGATCCTCCGTCAAAACTCAATCGGTAGCCATCATCTCCACCAACTGTAAATGAGTAATATCCCGGGCTAAAAGTGCGTTGCATTAATAGGCGATATGAAAAGTAATCACTATAAGTTCCGCAAATATTTGTTCCTGCAATAGAGCCTGAACCTAAGTCATAATCAAAAGTCTCCGGTTGCGTTGTAAAACCTCTGTAGGTAACAAAGGCATTTGAAGGTGGATTACCGGTATCTGTGTAGGTGTATACATAAGCATTCCAAGTTCCAGAACCATAAACAGTTGGATTTCCGGGGGCAACACACTGTGCCGAGGCGGTTTCTACACTAAAAAGAAGAAGCGCCAGCGCAATGAGAATGATGTGTAGCTGATGAAATACAACCGTAGCCAGAACGGCTAATTTGGCTTTCAATTTCGATAAAGTAGCTTTTTCCATAGGTCAGCAGGTTTTGATGATTTGTGATGGGTGGGCATTTTTAAAAATCGACCAAATGTATAAAAAACACGATGAAATACACAAATATTTTTAAAACATATTTTTTTTCTTACATTTAACGAAAACGTTTTCGTTTGATTGAGCAGCGAAAAAAGAACTTCATTTTCAATTATTTACATTGAAATGGTAGATTTTTTTGGTCTTTTTTTGAATCGCTGTAAATACTTACAAGATTTTGTAATAAGTGTTGTTCATCGAGACAAGACAAAATATTTGTTCGATAGAAAATGACAAGTGGTTATTACGTTTTACATTGAAGATTCCAGTTCATGAATTTTATCATAAACCAAGGAAGTTTCATATCCTTTTCGGAACAGAAAGTCTGAGCATTTTTTCTTTTTGAGTAGCGGGTTTTGCTCGGTAGTTTGTTGCCAAATTTTATGTGCAAGTCGATTGAAATTCTCGGAGTATTCTTGATCAGATATTTCTTTCAGTGCTGTGTTAATGATTCTCGATGAAATATTTCTAAGCTTGAGTTCGTTTGAAATTCTTTGTTTTCCCCACTGTTTTATTCTGTGTTTCCCAGATGCAAAAGCAATGGCAAACCTTTCTTCGTTCAAAAAATTGTGTTCAATGAGATGAACCAAAATGCGGTCTTGTTCGGTATAGGGAATTTTGAGTTGTTGCATTTTACTGCGCACCTCTTCATGACAACGTTCTTGATAAGCACAATAATGCTCTAATTTTTTTATTGATTGCTCAAGTTGATCAACAGAAGTGTTCATAGACAGCGAGAGTTGTTTTTTCAAAAATAACCTGTTTTGAAGACTTTTTTATCAAGGCGATTATTTTTGTTTTAAATACTTGATAAATAAGAAGTTGTAATTTTGTAAGAAAAAACTTTTAAATAACTCCCTTTTAGTTTAAAATGCATTTTTTTAAGTGAATTTGTTTACAATTTCCTAATCACAAGAGCAGAATCTTAAATCAAATAGTAGTAATTTTGACTTGCCCAAACTACTCACAACAACGACCTGCTTTTTTTGTGTACAAATGTTATGTAATCATGATTGAAACAATGAAGATAAAATTACTCATAACAGCGCTCTTGTGTAGTTTTTTTGCTGTCGGACAATACTCAATAACAGGAACCGGTTCGGGTAATACCTATACACAAAACTTCGACGCATTCAGGGGTACAGCAGTTACACTACCAACCAACTGGGCTGTTACTACGGCAACCTATAATGCTACTTATCCCGTGATTACATCTGGAGCAGCAACCCCAACTGTGGCTAATGCATCTGGAAATAATTGTTATGCCGGAAGAGCTTCAAGTGTAAGTTCTGATTATGCCATTTTGCAAAAGCAAGCAACCTCGGGCTCAACTACTTTTACTTTCAGTGCAGTTAATAATACCGGTGGAGTTTTAGATGGTTTTGTCATTACTTGGAACGTAGAACAATTCAATGATGCAGGAAGAGCCACCACTGTTGCGATGGATTACAGAATTGGTGCCGCAGCCTATTCAACGACCGGCGTAACAGGAACCAATAGTTATACATGTACCACGGGTTCCTCAACATTGTTTAACGTGGTTCAGACACCAAGATCAATAACAATTTCCGGAATCAGTGTACCAAATGGAACATCGGTTGATTTTCGATTTTCGATTGCCAACGGAGTTACTTCAGGAAGCAATGCACATGTAGGAATTGACGATTTTACGGTATATGCAACTTCTCCAGCGCCATCGTCTTATTCCGGAGTAACAGCAGGTGCCGGAGCAGAACCGGCGACCATTTCGTCTTTGGTCAACACTCTAGCGGCTTCGTCTTTAAATTTTGATTTTTTGGTGACTGACGATGCGAATACCGTTGCCGCCAACGATGCTTTACCCACTTTAATCAGCCAAATTATAATTCCGCAAGGCACCGGAAATGACATCACAGATTGGACACAAGCGATTTTGGGCGCTGAACTCTCTGACGGAACCAATACTTTGAACGGAACCGTCAATGCAACGAATATTACTTTCTCCGGAATCAATACGGCTACATTAGGGAATGTTGCCGATGGCGGAACCAAAACATATCGACTCAAAATTTGGCTAAGAACCACTTTGGGCGGAACCTTACCAACAACTATTGATGGGCTCAATTTTGCCTTCAAAATAGACAGAACCAACTTTACCACGGCCAGCGCTGCTACTTCTACTCAGTTTGAATCCGGAACAGGGACGGCAGTAGAATCAGGGGCGGCCAACAATGCAGTTACCGTGGTAGCCACTAAAATTGTTTGTACCAACACCCCCGGAGCTACTCAATATGTGGGGGTTAATTTTACAACCCTCCCAACTGTTTTTGCACAAGATGCCAACGGAAATCAGGATTTGGGTTATGGCAGTAATGTAACAATTACCAACGCAGGATCACTGGGTATGAGTAATGTTCCTACAACTTTCTCAGGAGGAGTACTTACATTTCCGGCTAATTTTCAATACACCGCAGCCGGCAACGGTACCTTAACCATCAACGCGAACCCAGTAGCCGGAATGACACCTGCAACAACCAGCAGTATTACAGTTGTAGTGACATCTCCGGAGATTAATATTTTAGGAAACGCAACAACCATTCTCAATGGTGATACTACACCGACTACTGCCGACTGGACAGTTTTTCCTTCTATGGTCATCGGTTCAACCACCACCACAAGAACTTTTACAATTCAAAATACAGGAACCGCTGCTTTAACTATTTCAAGTATCAATTTTTCAGGGGTTAATGCTGCCGATTATACCGTAACTACGGCCCCAGCGTCACCGGTGGCTGCCGGAAGTTCAACAACTTTTACCGTAACTTATAACGCATTAAGTCTAGGAACATCTAATGCTACGTTGACCATCAATAACAATGATATAGACGAAGGAACGTATGATTTTTCTATTCAAGGAAATTCAACGGCCAGTGCTGCTTCTGACATTGTAGCCGTGAGTGCTACCGAACCGGCTACTATTTCAAGTACCATCAACGATGCTGCTGATTTAACATCAACCACAGGTATAGAAGTTTGGCAAATTAGAGTTCGTGATGGAGGATCCGGTATTGATGCAGACAATCTCAATACCATTTTAACTGATTTTACAATTACCAAATCAACCGGAAATCAAGTCACCAGTTGGTCTGATGCCATCAAAACCATAGCCCTTTTTGACGGAACTACCCGATTAGCCAATGGAGTGGTCAACACAACAGCAGGTGTATATAACATTACTTTTTCAGGATTGAACATTGTGGTGCCAGACAATACTCAAAAAACACTTTCACTCAGATTATCTCTCAATTGCGGCATTGGTTCAACCAACTTTGATGGAGACGATTTTGGCTTTTCAATCACCAATGCTTTGACAACATTCTCGTCTTCAGGCTCCGGAAAAACCGCTTTTGGCACTCAGTCTACAGCCAATGGTCGAAACGTCATTAGTGTAGTGGCGACTAAATTAGTTTTTACGCAACAACCTGCTTCGACCGGAGTGGGAAGCACCATGAGCAATGTTGTGGTGTCGGCACAAGATGCTTGTGGAAATCTAGATAAAGATTTTGTTGGTTCCATCACCATCAGCAGTAGCGGAACCATGAGCGGAGGAACCATGACAGTTAGTGCTGTTGCCGGATTGGCCACTTTTACCAACATTATCCACACGGTAATAGGAACAGGCTATGTACTTAGCACATCCTCAGTGCTCCCGGTAGCAACCAGCAGTGTTTTTGACATAGTAGCTGTAACCATACTCAATGCAGGAGATTTGGCTATTTTGGCAGTGAATACTACTGCAGAAGCATCTGGTTCGGCAGACGAAATTTCATTTGTTTGTTTTCAAGATTTATTGCCCGGAACCACTATATACCTTACAGACAATGGTTATGAAAGAGTTTCTGCCGGACTTTGGGGTAATACTGAAGGCATCATCATGATGACCCGAACCAACACTACATTGCCCAAGGGTACCATTATTACCATTCATACTTCAAACGGCGGAGTAAATGACGGAACAGATTACACCGTTTACACCTGTGGTTCTGTAGATGCCAATTGGAACAAAACCGTAGCATCTGCGGCTACTTATTTCTTTGATTTGAACAAAGATGATCAGGTCTGGATTTGCCAAGGAGGTACTTGGGGAAATGTCAACACAGGAAACCACGACATGACATACAACGGAAACGTCTTGTATGGTTGGACCGATATTCCTTGGAAAACTGCCCCTGCTTGGGACATTGCCAATGGAACCAAAGGCTCGACCATTTATCCAAAAAAAGATTGTTTTACTACCGATGTAGCCAATTTAGAAACAGGAGCTTCGCAAGTTAAATTCAACGATCCGGTAGATCCAGATTTTTCAACAACGACCAACGGAAAATATGAGTGGATTGCTTTGATCAACAATCCTGCAAATTGGAATTATTACTCTTCGGATGCAGCCTATGACAGCAGCGGTTATAATTATGTAGGGGCCACTACCTGTCCGGGAATGATTATAGCATCAGATATATACATAAGCGGAAAATGGACCGGACTCAAAGATACCAACTGGTTCAACTGTGGCAATTGGGATACCTTATTGGTTCCGGACGCCACCGTTGATGTACAAGTAGGAGATAATATCTATAACCGACAAGCCACCGTTGACGCCACTGCGCAATATGCTTCGGCCTACAACTATATTGCTTCGGCTAAAAATTTGACTGTTACAGGTGAAAAAGTTGAAATCATTGGTAATGTCAATAACAAACTCGAAGTGCACGGAAATGTTTTAATCAATGGTCCGGCAGGTTATATTGATATGGATGATTCAAATTCAGCAACCGCCGACGGGCAAATATATTTATACGGAAATTGGACCAACAGCATAGGTTCATCAGCTTTTGATGAAGGCAACGGAACGGTACAATTTGTGGGAACCGGTGTTCAAACCATCAGCAGTGCAGCAACCGCCGGAACAGAAACTTTCTACAATGTTATCCTTGACAATAATTTTGATACCGCTACGTCAAATGATTTGATTGCCAATGGAACACTGACCGTGAATGCGACCCGAAATGTCAACATTGACAGCGCCGGTTATATCATTGCCGGAAAAAAACTCAGCCACAACGGAAATTTAACCATCGCCAACAACGGACAATTGGTTCAAATTGATGAAACCAACACCAACGATGGAACCTATACCGGAACCAAATTTCAAGTCAACAGAACGGCGCAAGTCAAGAACTTTGATTATGTTTATTGGGGCTCGCCGGTTAAAGATTTTCCGGTGGCGTCATTGCCGAATAACTACCGTTTTGAGTGGAGTACACTGCAACCGAATGCCAACGGAACTACCGGAAATTGGGTAGCGCCTACCACCACCACCATGACCACCGGTAAAGGATATATTGCGCGGGCATCAAACGGAGCTTCAACGCCACAAGCCATGAATTTGGTTTTTCAAGGCGAGCCGAACAACGGGCAGTTTACCTTCCCGATCAATCGCGGAACCTACACCGGACCAGATTATGATGCTGATTTGACCAATGCGACCAATGCATTAACCACCAAACGCGACGATAATTGGAATTTGTTGGGCAATCCGTATCCATCAGCCATTGATGCTGAAAAATTCTTAGTGCTCAACCAAACCAAAATTGAAGGAACGGTTTGGATTTGGAAGCACGGATTAGACCCGGCTGCTACAGGAAGTCCGTTTTATAACAATTATCAATATAATTATTCGGCCACCTCTGATTTGATTAAATACAACGGATTGGGTTCAACCGAGCCAGATACTTTTGCCGGAAGCATCGCCTCAGGGCAAGGTTTCTTGGTAGCTATGTTAGATTCGGCCCCACAACCCGGCAGCACAGTAACCTTTAGCAATGATTTGCGCCGAGGATCTCTTGCAGCTTCGGGCTTATTTGACAATACCGATTTCTTTAGAATGTCGTCTAACCAAACAGAGGTAAATCGTCCGGAGGCAAAAAGCCGTATTTGGCTTGATGTAGTCAATGTAGTCGGCGGACAAAAAGATACGGCACTGGTTGGGTATTCAGAAAATTCAACTTTGGGTGTAGATCATATGTATGATTGTGTAAATTCGATTAAAAATGAATTGACACTCTATTCAATGATTCAAGCAGAACCATATATTATTCAAGGTCGCCCTTTGCCTTTTGATGCGTCTGATGTGGTTCCGATGGGTGTCAAAATTGCCAACGAAGGGGCGCACGCCATCGCTATCCGAAAAGTAGACGGTCTGTTTGAAACCACACAGCAAAACATATACATTGAAGACAAGCAACTCGGATTGATTCACGATTTGCGTCAAGCTCCATATACCTTTACATCACCAGCGGGAAGATATGATGATCGTTTTGTTTTGCGATACACCAATGAAATGTTGAGCAACCCATCATTTGAATCAAATCAGAATGTAGTGGTTTTGGCTAAAGCTGATTACATTGAAATTCATTCGTACAACCAAAATCTTCAGCAAATTGAAGTGTATGATGTTTTGGGCAGAACGGTATTCGAAAGTAAAAATCTAGACCAATCTTCGTTCAACATCAATAGCATTAGTCCTTCAAATCAAGTGTTGATGGTTGAAGCCAAACTAAAAGACGGAACGCGGGTGGTTCAAAAAATCATCTACTAATTAAAATAAATCAAATAAAAAGGCCCGAAACATTTCGGGCCTTTTTTCATATAGGTTCTTAAAGATTAAGCTTTTGCTTTGTTGCTCGCTTCAAGATTGCGCTCAATTTGATGTCCAGGGCGGGACCATTTTGGTTTTTCGCCCAAAGCAGTATATTGAGAATCTTCGGCTTCAACAGTAGTCGGCTGCATGAGTTTGATGAATGGTTTTTGCGGTTGCAAGCCCAAAAGTTCAAACATTTTCATATCTTCATTCACATCCGGATTGGGTGTGGTCAACAATTTGTCTCCGGCAAAAATTGAATTGGCTCCGGCAAAGAAACACATCGCTTGACCCTCGCGGCTCATATTGGTTCTACCAGCTGACAAACGCACTTGAGTTTCTGGCATGACGATGCGCGTGGTAGCCACCATACGAATCATCTCCCAAATTTCAACCGGTTTTTCATCTTCCATCGGAGTTCCTTCAACGGCTACCAGTGCATTGATGGGTACAGATTCCGGTTGCGGACTTAAGGTAGCCAAAGCCACCAACATCCCAGCGCGGTCTTCAATGCTTTCACCCATTCCGATGATGCCACCGCTGCAAACGGTAACATTGGTTTTGCGCACATTTTCGATGGTTTGCAAACGATCTTCAAATCCGCGGGTTGAAATGACTTCTTTGTAATATTCTTCAGAGGTATCTAAGTTGTGGTTGTAGGCATACAATCCGGCTTCGGCCAAACGGTGCGCCTGATTTTCAGTGAGCATACCCAAAGTACAACACACTTCCATGTCTAATTTATTGATGGTACGCACCATTTCAAGCACTTGATCAAACTCTGGCCCGTCTTTTACATTGCGCCAAGCAGCACCCATACAAACCCGTGAAGAACCGCTGGCTTTGGCGCGTAAAGCTTGTGCTTTTACCTGTTGCACGGACATCAAATCATTGCCTTCAATATTGGTATGGTAACGGGCAGCTTGCGGACAATACCCACAATCTTCCGGACATCCGCCGGTTTTGATTGAAAGCAAAGTTGATACTTGAACTACATTCGGGTCGTGATGTTGTCTGTGAACAGAAGCTGCTTCAAAAAGCAAATCCATCAAAGGCTTGTTGTATAAGTTGATGATTTCTTCTTTGGTCCAATTGTGTCTGATGGTGCTCATAGATCTAATTTTATGATTGCCTCAAAAGTAGGCAATATGTTCTGAAATAACAATGCGGTTTACAGGTGGTTTTTAAGATAGTTGCGCGTATAGGTCAAATCATTTTGAATGGCTTTTTTGAGGGCGTCAATAGAGTCAAATTTTAGCTCATCGCGCATGTAATCCAGCATAGAAACGGTTATTTTTTTATCGTATAAATCACCTTCAAAATCCAGATAGTAAACTTCTACCGATAATTCTTGTCCGTCTAACGTAGGTTTGGTGCCAATGTTCATCATGCCAAAAACGCTTTGCCCTTCAATAGTACTTTGAACAATGTATACTCCTTTTTTTGGGATGAGTTTATAATCAACATCAATGGCTATGTTGGCGGTAGGAAAGCCTAGGGTTCTGCCCAATTTTCTGCCGTGGACAACGGTTCCGCTCAGTTGATAATGATATCCTAAATACTGATTCGCCAGCGCTATATGACCATCTATAAGAGCGGTTCTTATTTTGGTCGAACTCACAGAAACTGCCTCTATTTGCTGCGCCGATATTTGTTCAACATCAAAACCGTATTGATGCCCGAAGTCAATCAAGTCGTGAATATCCGCGGTGCGGTTGCGCCCAAAACGATGGTCGTATCCGATGACGATTTTTTGAATATTAAGCCGATCAACCAATATGTCTTTAACGAATTCCTCGGCTGTGAGTCTTGAAAACGCTTTGTCAAACGGATGGATAATCAAATGATTTAAACCAGTTTTCTCGAGTAACTCTGTTCGTTCTTGGATAGAATTAAGCAATCGAATTTCAGACTGATCTTGCAACACCATTCTCGGATGCGGAAAAAAAGTCAAGATTACACTTTCGCAATCGCTCTGTTGGGCACTGCTCAGAAGTTGTTGCACAATTTTCTGATGTCCGATGTGCACACCGTCAAAAGTGCCTAAAGTGACCACTGTTTTTTTGGAACAGCCAAACGAATCTATCGAATGAAAAATTTTCAAGTTCAAAATAATTACAAAGCGCAAAGGTATGTGATATGATTGGTTTTTTATAACCATTTTAAAGGGTTTTAAATCAAAAAGATCGATAGATTCTTGCGGTTTTATTGCTGAGAAGTTAGACGTGATTTGGCGGTATTAAAATATTTTATAGCAACGAGTAGGGTGTTTTGGTGTTAATCTGTTAAAAACAACAAGCGAATTATCAATTATTTATAAAATAGGTATTACATTCGCAGCGCATTAACCCACTTAAATTGAAATGAAAAAATTACTACTTACCTTAACTGTTGTAATGACTGTGTTTGGGGCTTATGCTCAACGCAAAGCCAGCTGGTCATACACATCTGAGAAAGTTTTAGAATCTCAAAGAATTAAAGAGGAAAACTATTCTCAAAACCAACAATTACTCAAAATCGATTTGGCCAACTTCAAGCAAAGTTTGGTTGGAGCTAAAGACAAATTTTCGCATCAACCGGGTGTTCTAATCAACTTTCCGAACATCGCAGGTGAAATGGAGACGTTTGAGGTATGGGAAAACTCAAACTTTGAGCCTGAATTACAAGCAAAGTTCCCGGATATTCGCGCATACATCGGCAAGAGTATAGACAATCCTGGCGCAACCATACACTTTAGTTTGTCTCCTGATGGGATTCAGACGATGGTTATGCGCCCTGATAACGGAAGTGAATTTATAGAACCTTACAGTAAAGATCACTCTGTGTATATTTTGTTTGATTCTGCTACTAGATTGACCAATCGTTTGCCTTTTAATTGTAGCACGATTGATCAAAAAGTGGCTGAAGAGTTAGCAGGAAACACAACAATTGCCAATCGTTCAAATAACCAACAATACAAAACCATGCGTTTGGCGCTTTCTTGTACTGGTGAGTACGGAGTGTATTTTGGCGGAACTGTAGCGGGTGCTACAGCAGGTATGAATGCAACAATGACCCGCGTAAATGCTATTATGGAAAGAGATTTGGCGGTTCACCTCAATATGATTGCTAACAACAACTTGGTGGTTTATACCAATGCGTCTACTGATCCGTATTCAGCAGCTGGTTCTGGTTCTGGTGGCGCTTGGAATGCTGAGTTGATGAATAACTTGCATACAGTTTTAGGAGACAGCGCCTTTGATATTGGCCACTTGTTTGGTGCTTCAGGCGGTGGTGGAAATGCAGGATGTATCGGCTGCGTTTGCTCTAATGTATTGTCTACTGGAGGTACTGCTGAAGACAGTTATAAAGGTTCAGGATTTACTTCGCCATCAGATAATATTCCTGCCGGAGACACTTTTGACATTGATTATGTAATTCACGAAATGGGGCATCAATTGGGTGCAAACCATACTTTTTCACACAGTTATGAAGGTTCAGGAGTTCAAGTTGAGCCAGGAAGCGGTTCTACCATTATGGGTTATGCGGGCATTACCAACTATGATGTTCAATTGCATTCAGATGCTTATTACACCTACAGAAGTATTCTTCAAATACAGACTAATTTAGCAACCAAAACATGTCCGGTAAGTACGCCGATTACCAATACACCGCCTTCGGTTCAAGCCAAATCTGACTTTTCAATTCCCTCGAACACACCTTTTGTTTTGATTGCTGACGTTTCTGATGCAGAGGGAGACGCATTGACCTATTGTTGGGAGCAAAATAACAATGCTTCTTCTTCAACCAGCGGTGCAAGTTCAGTAGTATCAGCTACCAAAGTTACTGGTCCTAATTTTAGGTCCTTCAATCCAAAATCTACGGTAGAAAGATATATGCCGGACTTGACTAAAATTTTGGCAGGCACCTACAATGCCAATTGGGAATCGTTATCAACAGTTGCCCGTAGCGCAAGATATACCATTACTGTTCGAGATAACAATCCGGCAGGCCCCCAGACTTCTACAGATGAAGTTTTGGTAACTACCAAAGCACCTTACAACAGTTCAACAGCACCTACCGGAGCGGGACCTTTTACAGTTACATCTCAAAGCACTACAGGAATTTGCTGGGCTCAAAACAGTACGCAAACCATTACTTGGGACGTTAACAATACAACCAGTCTAACAGGTTCTACCAATGTCAATATCAGATTGTCTACCGACGGAGGTTTGACTTTTCCACATATATTGGCTGCGGATACCCCAAATGATGGCACCGAAGACATTATTGTTCCTGATCTTCCGGCATCACAAACTTGTCGTGTAAAAGTTGAGCCTACGGGTAATTATTATTTTGCAGTCAATTCAAAACCTTTTTATTTAGGTTACGAATCAGTTACTTCTTGTGATACTTATACATATAACACAGCATACAACATTCCTGACGGAAGCAATAGTTATACATCAAAAACGATCAACGTTCCAACAGCAGGAACCATTTCTGATGTGAATATTTCCTTAAATGTTACGCATCCTAACTTGCAAAACCTAACTTTTGCTTTTGTTCGTCCGGGTGGAAGTTTGTCTACTTTGTTTACCCAGCAATGTTCAGGAAGTTCTGATATGGATGTAACCTTTGACGCACAAGGATCAGCTTATGTTTGTGGCAGTCCGTTAACCGGAAACATTATTCCGCCAAGTAACTACAACTTATCGGGCTTGAACGGTTTGAATAAGCTTGGAAACTGGCAGTTTGGTATTAAAGATAATGTGGCTGGAAATGCTGGAACGGTAAATTCAATTTCATTACAAATATGTTCTCAAGTATTCAATTTGCTAACAAACAATGAATTAACATTTCAGGATTTGGCTATTTATCCAAACCCGTCCAAGGGTAACTTTACGATTGAATTCCAATCAAAATCAAGCAACAAAATTGGTGTTGAAGTTTTTGATATTCGCGGAAGAAAAGTTTACGCTGATTCATTTGACAATACAGGAATGTTTCGACAAAACATAGTTACGAGCAATATTCAACCGGGTGTTTATATGGTAGCCATCATTGATGGAGATGCCAAAACGGTCAAGAAAATTGTCGTTGAATAGTTTAGGATTAAATATTCAAAATATTAAAACGCCTCATTTGAGGCGTTTTTTTTTACATAAATTGTATATTTGAATTCTATTAACCCTTTTTAAATTGCCGTTATGAAAAAAATATTATTTTTCGTTGTCGCCATTTTTTCAATATCCATGACTAATGCGCAAGATGTGATATGGAAAAAAGTCAATGACGTGCCTTCTGGTTTAGCTCTTTTGCCAAGAGATTCTCACCCGACAGAGTTTAAGTTATTCACTTTAAATCTTAATGCATTAAAAGCAAAATTGGCTCTAGCTCCATCCAGAGATAATGTAGGGCAGATTTCAAATGTAGTAATTGCTTTTCCAGATTCAGAAGGCAATATGAAACGCTACAATATTTATGAAGCATCTGTTATGGATCCTGTTTTGGCGGCAAAACATCCTGAAATTCAATCTTATGTAGGTTTAGGGATTGATGATCCGAGCGCTAGAATCAGATTCAGCACCACTATTTTCGGATTACACACCATGACTCTCTCAGGCGTTGATGGTGCTACTTTTATTGATCCTTATAGTAAAGATTTGGGCTACTACATGGTTTTTAATAAATCAAAACTTACTACGACTAAGACTTTTAAATGCGATGTAATGGAGACGGATATTGATTTAACAACACCTCAAACCGACCCTGCATTCAGAGCCAATAACAGTTTGTTTAAGAAATACCGTTTAGCTTTAGCTTGTACCATTGAATATGCAGCTTTTCACGTAAATGCAGCCGGAGTTGGTTCTGGAACGCTGGCACAGAAAAAGGCTGCTGTTTTAGCCGCGATGAATGTTACGATGACCCGTGTCAATGGAGTTTATGAGCGAGACATGGCTTTGACCATGATTTTGATTGCCAATAATGAAAACATTATTAACATTACCTCTGATACATTAGACAATTCAAACACCAACAATATTCTTTTAGATCAAAATCAAGCGTTTATTGATGCTACCATCGGAAGTGCCAACTATGATATTGGTCATATAGCCACTACCGGAGGAGGAGGAGTAGCTACGCCTCAGTCACCATGTAACGATAGTATTAAAGCAAGAGGTGTAACTGGTTTACCTTCTCCGGTGGGTGATGAGTACGATATTGATTTTGTGGCTCACGAAATGGGTCACCAGTTTGGTTGTTCGCATACATTCAATAGTGAACAAGGAAACTGCGGCGGAAACAATCGCGTTTTATCATCTGCATATGAACCCGGAAGTGGATCTACCATCATGGCTTATGCTGGAATTTGTTCTCCTGAAGATGTTCAGTTACACTCAGATGCTTATTTTCATGCTAGAAGCCTTATTCAAATGATTTCTTTTGTAAACGGATCCGGAAACAGTTGTGCCGTTGCAACACCTATGACTAATACGGCTCCAGTAGTAAATGCGGGGACCAATTATACAATTCCATTGGGAACTCCTTTTGTTTTAACTGGTACTGCAACAGATTCGGCCGGTGAATCTTTGACTTACTGTTGGGAACAATATAATTTTAGTTCCTCAACTGCGTTGCCTTCGGCTACTGCGACGGGCGGGCCGAATTATCGCTCTTTAAATCCAACAGTTTCACCTAAAAGATATTTTCCGGCTTTTAGCAGTGTTTTGGCCAATAATTTAGCAACTACTTGGGAAGTTACGCCAAATGTAACAAGATCTATGACTTTTTCATTAGTGGTCAGAGATAATGTAAGCCCACAAGGAGGGCAAACTGAAAGAGCAACAATGAATTTAACTATTTCTAATGTTGGGCCATTCAGAGTAACTTCACAAAGTGCCCCTACAGCCTGGGATAGAAACTCTACGCAAACCATTACTTGGGATGTAGCCGGAACAACGGCCAACAACATCAATACAGCCAATGTTAACATTAGATTGTCTATAGACGGAGGAACCACTTTCCCTTATTTATTGGCCGAAAACACACCAAATGATGGTTCTGAAGATATTATTGCTCCGGACGTCACTTCTTCTAACTGTCGTATTATGGTTGAGGCCGTAGGAAATGTTTTCTACGCGCTCAATACCAGAGCATTTTATATTGGATATACTATGGTCAGTGGTTGTAATACCTATACATTCAACACACCTTTTAATCTTCCTGATGGTGCAGCTAATTATACAGCTAAGAGCATCAATGTTCCTACAGCGGGAACCATCAGCGATGTAAACATTACGATTAATGCAACACATCCGAATTTGCAAAACTTAATTATGGCCGTTGTGAGACCAGGAGGCAGCATCGGTACTTACTTTACCCAACAATGTGCCGGTAGTGCCAACATGAATGTGACTTTTGACAGTCAAGCTCCGGCAATTACTTGTGCTAGTCCAACCACCGGAACTTATGCTCCATCAGGAACATTAAATTTTGATAGTTTAAACGGATTTAATCAACAAGGAAACTGGCAGTTTGGATTCAGAGATGCAGTAGCGGGTAACACGGGTACCATTAATTCAATTGCGCTTGAAATTTGTACGGTTAATTTTATCTTGGCCAACAACAGTTTTGAGTTTGAAAACTTTGCTATGGTTCCTAACCCGAACAAGGGTGATTTTAGAATCCAATTCAATGCTAAATCAAATCGAAACATTCAGATTTCTGTCTATGATATGAGCGGAAGAAACATTTATGAACGCGCTTTTGCCAACTCAGGTTTGTTTGATCAAGAAGTTCGTTTACAGAATGCACAAGCCGGAGTATATCTGGTTTCTATTTCAGACGGAGAAAACAAAATGGTTAAAAGAATTGTAGTTCAATAATTTATCCACCTATAAATAAAAAGCCGCTTTCAAAGCGGCTTTTTTTATTCAGTTACCCAAGAAATATGTTGTATGATTTGTGGCACTTCAGAAATCGTGAAATGCAAATCAACCGAAGTTTGTTTTTCTTTTTTGGCTACAGATAACTTTCCTTGTTTTACAGCGTAATATCCGGTTTGACCTTTGCAATAGCAAAACCTTCCAAAGAGTAATTTTTGTTGGCTGAGTGCTTCATTGGTCAGGCTTATGTTGTCTTGATTGCTTACTTCAAAAATCACTTCTTCGCGATAATTTGCATCTTGCAAGTTGCCTTTAACTTTGCGGTTGTAGGTGTATTGATACACGCTTTTGGTTTCATCGTCAGTCAGAGTGTAATACAAACGGCCGAATTCGTCGGTTTTGATTTCGATGGCTTTGTGGGCGTTTAATTTTACAGAACAATTACCGTCTTTCGGGCATTGGCTGGTTAGCGAAATCACCGGTTCTGTGATTAGTTTTTTTTTGGATTTGCACGAAAACAGGGCGGTAGCCAATGCTGTAATATAAATCACTTTCTTCATTTTATTTTCCGTTAAAAGTAGTCATGGTGTTTGAGATGCCGGCGGTACCAAATGATCTAATAATTTCTGCGCCCAGTTGCAAACGTTCGGGCAAAAGCTGGTTTTCTTCCTCTGACCATTCGCCCAAAACATAATTGACTTGTTGTCCTTTTTTAAAGGCATCACTAATGCCAAATCTAAAGCGCGCGTATTCTTGTGTGTTCAAAATTTGCTGAATGTTCTTGAGTCCGTTGTGACCGCCGTCGCTGCCTTTGGTGCGAATTCTGATCGAGCCAAACGGCAAGTTCAAATCATCGGTGATGACCAATAAATTTTCAAGCGGAATCTTTTCTTTCTCAAGCCAATATTGAACGGCTTTTCCGCTGAGGTTCATATAAGTGTTGGGTTTGAGCAACAAATAAGTGCGGCCTTTAAATTTGTATTCGGCCAAATCGCCCAAGCGAACGGTCTGAAAAGTGAGTGCTTCGGTGCGTGCCAAATGATCTAAAATTTTAAAACCAATGTTGTGGCGGGTATTAACATATTCGGCGCCGATATTGCCCAAGCCAACAATGAGAAATTTCTTCATAACATCTTTATTATCTGTGGTTACGGTGGTTTTTGAGGTGAATAAACGAGTCAGCCATTTCATGCGGTAAAAATAGAGAATTTAGTGGTTGGTTGATGTTTGCGGGTTGTTGGCTGGTTGACGGAAAATTTCATACTGAAAACCAATAGCTAGTTTTGAGACGCAGCTGCGTTAGCGATAGCTGTGGAAATCCTTTTGCGGCATGAAATAGAGCAAAAGATTGGAACGAATAGCGCGGCCCGCAGGGCACGAGGTTGCAAACCGACTGCCCGAAGGGAAACGCCCAAAAACAAAAAAGCACCAGCGTAAACTGATGCTTTTTGATATAGCGGTTTAGAAAAATTATTTTTTCTTTCCTTTTGCTCCTTTTTCTGCTTTGGCAGCTTCTTGAGCAGCTTTCATCGCAGCACGTGAAATCTTCACTTGGCAAATAACCGTGTTGTCTGGGTGCATTAATTTGAAATTGTTGGTTTCCAGTTTCGTAACATACAATTTGTTACCCATTTGCAATTCTGAAATGTTGGCCTCTACAAAATCCGGAAGGTTTTTAGGCAAAGCTTTCACTTTAACTCTACGCAAGTTCAAACGCAAATCACCACCCAACAATACACCTGGCGAAGTTCCCACGATTTTCACCGGAACTTCCATCATGATTTCTTTGTTCTCGTTGAGTTGGAAGAAGTCAATGTGCAAAATTTTGTCAGAAACCGGGTGTGTCTGAATGTCTTGCAAAACTACATTGGCAGACTTTCCGTTCAAATCCACGACTACTGTGTGCGCGTTCGGAGTGTACACCAAATTTTTGAATGCTTTTTCTTCTGCTGAAAAGTGAATTGGTTTGTCTCCTCCGTAAATAACGCAAGGTACCATTCCAGCATCACGTAAGGCTTTAGTAGCTTTTTTGCCTACGCTTTCTCTTTCTTGTCCTTTAATCGTAATCGATTTCATTGTAAAAAAATATAATTAATAAATAAAAATTCTCTGTTGTCAGACTTCAGTTGCCTGCGGTCTATTTTGGGGCGTTGCGCTCGTTCCTCACGCCGCGCTTTTCGCTCATAGTCCTCGCTGTGCTGCGGGCTAACCGCTTCAATCGCTAACGCGGGCTTCTGCAAACCGTCAACTTCGCCTTCAAATCTCCAACGCGCCACCTGGCTCCTTCACTAAAACAGTACACTGTACTGTTTAACTTCGTTCAGTTCGGCTTTCAGCCTCGGGTTTTAACGCTCGGCCCTACATCAAAAACTTCCCGCTAATCGAGTTGTTGTTTTGTACCATGCGCATCACATCGGCAAAAAGCGGGGCACAACTCACCACCCTTATTTTTTCAGACGTTTTTTGCAACGGAATCGAATCAGTTACGATCAATTCACTCAGTTGCGAACGCTCGATTTTTTCATACGCATCACCCGATAAAATCGCGTGGGTACATATGGCTCGAACACTCAAGGCGCCTTTTTCAATCATCAAATCGGCCGCTTTGGCTAGCGTACCGCCGGTATCTACCATATCATCTACCAAAATCACGTTTCTGCCTTTGACTTCTCCAATGAGTTCCATCGTGTCAATCACATTGGCCGCGCGGCGTTGTTTGTAACAAATCACCACGTCTGATTCTAAAAACTTAGAATAAGCATACGCTCTTTTTGATCCGCCCATATCAGGCGAAGCAATGGTGAGGTTTTCTAGATTTAAACTTCTTACATACGGCAAAAAAATCGTCGATGCAAAAAGGTGATCTACCGGTTTTTCAAAGAACCCTTGTATTTGGTCAGCGTGCAAATCCATTGTCATGATGCGGGTAGCACCCGCAGCATCTAATAAATTGGCGACTAACTTGGCTCCAATCGGAACTCTGGGTTTGTCTTTTCGGTCCTGACGTGCCCATCCAAAATACGGAATCACGGCGGTTACGTGTCGGGCCGAAGCTCTTTTGGCGGCGTCTATCATGAGCAACAATTCCATCAGATTGTCTGAACTCGGAAAAGTCGAGCACACGATAAAAACCCTGAGCCCACGAATAGACTCTTCATACGACGGTTGAAATTCGCCGTCGCTGTATTTTGAAAACGTCACTTTTCCCAGCGGCACGCCATAATGTGTGGCTATTTTCTCCGCCAGATAGATACTTTGCGAACACGCAAATATCTTAGCTTCCGGTTCCTGGTGTGGCATTTTTGTCGGTTGTTATTAGACCGCGACGTTGTATATAATTTGACCCGTTCATTTCTGAAAAGCCAGACGTATATAAACGCCTCGGAGGTAGTTAGTTAGTGTGTGTTGCCGTAAATGCGGGGCAAATTTAGAAATAAAAATCAAGTTTCTAAGATTATTTTTCACAAATTTCTTTAGGATATGCTAGATTATTTTTTACATTTGCACCGTGTTTTACAGCAAGCATGATTTTTCATGATTGTTTAAAGCGATAAAGCCAACTGTTGTTGGTTTTTGTCTGTCACGCCCGGATGGCGGAATTGGTAGACGCGCTGGTCTCAAACACCTGTGGGAAACCGTGCCGGTTCGACTCCGGCTCCGGGTACAAAAAGCTCCTCTATCGAGGGGCTTTTTTTCTTTTAGGGCCGAGTCAAACTCTTTTTGTTTGTCGGCTCCGGGTACAAAAAGCTCCTCTATCGAGGGGCTTTTTCTTTTAGGGCCGAGTCAAACTCCTTTTTGTTTGCCGGTTCCGGGTACTGAAAGCTTTTGAGAAATCAGGGGCTTTTTCTTTTTGCCGAAAAATTGCCGAAGTTTACAGGTAATAAAAAAACCGCTTTGAGCGGTTTAGTTTATGGTTCGGTTATAATTTGTATTTCTTCTGACTGGTCAACAATTCCGCTTTGTATCATTGAGGAAAGTTCTTGTCTAATCCTACTTCTAACCTTTTTTAGTGGTTTTGTATTCAGTGTTTGAGAATAGTTATCAGAATCAACAATAATTCCGTTAACAGTAATTTCAAAGACGCTATGTGGATACATGCATGGATGAGGATCGTGCTTTAATGTTATAACTACTACACTTGCTCCGTCATCAGTTTTAAATTCCTTAGTATATGTTTGCCCATTGGGTAACGAAGCTATACGCAACACAACAACGACTTTATCATTGTACTTTTCAAAATTTTTTGTTGGATCAATATTAAATAAAACATCATCTAGTGTTGAACTAGGAGGCATAAAACTTCTGTTGTGAGAAATGTCTCTTAGGGATATATTGTCGTAAGGAATTTTGCATTTTGCAGGGTCAGCACGATAGAATAACTCTTCTCCAACAGAAAAATTTGGAACGACAGGTTTCAATTCCATTTTTAAATGTCCAGGAATGTAGCCAAGATCGCAACTCAAAGGATGAACTTATTTGGTTAAAAACCTATATAACAGTTTTGTAAAATCAACTGTTGAATCAAATTCGCCTCTGATTTTACTGCCATCATTTCCATTAAAGGCATAAATAATTGTCCCGGTGTCTTCAAATATTAACTTGGAAATTCCGGATGGTGATTCTCGCCAAATCAGTAAATCTGATTCTTCTTCAATTGAATCAGTAATAAATTTAAGTTTTTGAGGATCAATCGTTTCTAAAAGGCGGATAACAACATCATAAAACGCATTAAAATTTAAAAATTGATCCGCACTTGAAAAAGAGAAATGGTAAGTTACACTATTGTACCAGTCTTCGTGATCCGAAACACTTAATTCATTGTATGTGTGTACATGTCGAGGGATAGCATCAACATATTCTTGAGAATATAATTCAGAATGTGAAAGTGAAATGTTTTTAGTAACTGAGCTAAGTGTTATCATTTGTCTTTTGTTTTTAAATATCTTAGTAATGCTTTTGCTGTAATAGAGTCGTAAAAAACTCGATTTTTAACTTCCTGTAGAGGAAGAAATTGCTCTCTCAATAGTTCTGGGGCTACATGAGATTCTTTAATTGCATTAGTTACTGTAATATCTAATAAAACTTTTTTATCATTAGGCTTGGTTGAAACGGCTGTTACATTGTATTGCGGTAAATTTTTATAACTGAACGAAACTAAATTTTGAAAGGTTTTTATTTCACGATCACTGGATTGTTTTGGGAACATTTGAATCAAACGTGATTCTGGGTTGTCTTCATCAACCTCTATGTCGTTTATATATCTTACACTTACTAAATTTACATTTAATTTTTCTTTAGTTACACTATTCAGAGCTGTCCAAAAAGTTATGATATCATCTAACATTTTTGAATAATCACAATAACCATTTAAAAAATGGTATGACATTGAACCGGTTCTTAGTTGTATAACTTCGTTCTTGCCTTGAAGTCTATAACCACTTTTCTCAGATCCCAATCTAATATCTTTAGTTGTAATATTTATGCTATTTGTGAAAGCAGGTATTCGCTCACCAAAGCGACTTTTGATATCTTTTATTGCAATAAATTTTTCAAAACACTCAGATTCGACAATTTCATTGTAAGAAATTGAAAAGATAATTTCCTTAATGGGTGTTACATCAAGCTGTGGATAATGCATAAAATCAAAATTCTTTGTAAAAATAACAAATTTGGATTACGCCTGACGTTTCGCTATGATTTTTTAACGGAAGTTTATTTCAAAAACTCACCAATTGAGAGGCTTTTTCTTTTAGGGCCGCGTTAGCCCAAAAGTTTTGAGCTGCGGTTTTTATTTTAAATAATTACCAATAAAATTTAGAGTGAATTCCTCATAATCAAAACACTTTCATTTTCAATTTTTTCTTTTGATCCGGCCAATATCATTTGTGCTGTAATTTGTCCCATCCTGCTGAACTTTGTTGAAATTGTACTAATCCCGTTTTCGACTACTTTTTTTAAAGGAGTATCGTTGTATGATATGATGCCAAAATCTTTTCCCAGAGCTAAATTTTGTTGCTTAGATTGCTCAATGACTTTTACCAAATCACGGTCGTTTGGAATAATAAAAACTTCTCCTAAATTGATTTGTCTTTGATTGAATTCACTAATAACCTCGTGCTCTAAATTAAAATCAGCGCAATAGGTCAAAAAGCCGGTTTTCATGCCTATGGGTTCTCTAAATCCGGGGAATATAAGAATCAATTTTTGGTATTGCTTCAGTTTGATTTTTGCCTCAACCAAAGCGCAGTATATGTCTTTGGTAAAGTTTTGATAAACCGCCGGATAGTCAATTAAAGCTTCATTGGTTTGATCAAGTATATAAACTTCATGAACTGGTAGGGTTTTAATTATATCAGGTGCTTGAGGTAAATGAGTCGGCATAATAATGTAGCGCGTGTATTTTCCGTTGCTCTCTTCAATGAGTTTTTGAAACATATTTGGATTAAAATGATGAAAGAAAATATCTACTTGTACATTGGGCCCCAGATGTTCCAATATTGAATTATAGAGGTCTTCTTTAAAAGTATTCAGTTCATCAAACAGTAAAAAAACTCGGTGTTTTAAATTGATTTCAAGGCTTTTTACATAGTATCCTTTACCCAATATGGCATAAATGATTCCTCGTTTTTTGAGCTCTTCATATGCCAAAAGCACCGTATCTCGCGAGATTGAAAACGCAAGGCAGACTTTATTCACTGAGGGTAGTTTTTCATCTTTTTTTAGGTGTCCCTCAGAGATAGCTTTTTCAACAGAGTGGATGATTTGTTTGTATTTAGGAATCCCGAGTTTATTCTGGATAGAAATGATTTTCATGATTCATTTTTTATTCAAAGATACAAGAACTGGTAGGTACCGGTATGTATCTTTTAAATTATATTTTATTTTTGATTTGACATCTTACAAAAAATCAATAGGAATGCTGTCATTTTCAGAATTTAAAAAACCTGTTCTTGCCAAAAAATTTGGTGAAATGCCCGATGGTACCCTAATCATGAAGTATCATTTGGTGAATCAGAACGGAATGGAATTAGAATTAATAGATTATGGCGCAACCCTTACCGCCCTGAGGGTTCCTGATGCTATCGGAAACTCCGTTGATGTGGTCTTGGGTTTTGACACTTTAGCGCAATACATCGATTCGTTTACCTTGCCTTCGCCTCCATACTTAGGTGCGGCAATCGGGCGTTTTGCCGGTAGAATCAATCAAGGCCTTTTTTATTTGAACAACAAGCTTTTTCAACTGGAAAAAAACAGTGCTACTCATACTTTACACGGAGGTCATCATAATTTTAGTCAGGTTGTTTGGCAAAAGGTAGCCCATGAAAACTCAGAAAATCCTTCAGTTACCTTTTTGTATTTGAGTCCGGCAGGGGCGAGTGGTTTTCCGGGAAATTTAAGAGTGGAACTCAAATACACTTTAACTGAAAAAAACGAAATAGTAGTTGATTATCAGGTAATTTCAGATCAGGACACCATCATCAACCTCACACATCACAGTTATTTTAATCTTGACGGACATGATTCTGATATACAAAATCAAGATTTGTTTGTCCATGCAACGCAAATACTTGAAGTTGATGATGACAATATTCCAACCGGAAAATATATCAATCTTCAAGGGCATAAATACCAATTTAATCCTGCTCAGAAATGTCCGAATTATATAGATAATACCTTTGTCTTAAACAATAATAATCCATTGGCAGCTTCATTATATAGCCCTAAAAAAGGAATAAAAATGGAGGTTTTTACCAATCAACCGGCCATACATATATATGTTGGCGGTAATTGCTTTAAACAAGTAGAAGGAAAACAGCAGGCTCATTATCATGCCTTGAGCGGAATCTGTTTTGAAGCTCAAAACTTCCCGGATGCTCCAAACCACGAGCATTTTCCCAACTGCATTTTAAGAAAGAACGATTTATATCAGCATCAAACTATTTATAAATTTCAAAATCTGTTTACATGAAAATCATCTTGAAAGGATTTGTCATTTTTGGTTTACTTTTTCTGAGTTCTTGTACGCAAACAGAGCAAGAAGCTTCAACAACTACAGAAAAACCGGTCAGACCTATTCCTCTGAAAAGTCTAATCAAAGCGGCGGATATGTCTTATTTGCCGCTCATTGAAAGTGAAGGAACGGTTTACAAGCGAAACAATCAGCCCGAAGATGCCTTGTTAACTCTAAAAAAAGCAGGTTGTAACACCATCAGAATACGTCTATGGAAGAATCCGGCTGATGGGCATTGCGGTTTGGCAGAGGTCAAAGCCTTGTCATTAAGGGCTAAACAGTTAAAAATGAAAATATGGTTGTCGGTTCATTATTCAGACACTTGGGCCGATCCTGGGGCACAAACCAAACCAACCGAATGGGCCAATTTGAGTTTTGCAGATTTAAAAATAGCCGTAGCCAATTACACAGCATTGGTAATCAATGAAATTCATCCCGATATTTATCAGGTAGGAAACGAAACCAATGATGGATTTTTGTATCCACAAGGCCAACTATCTACCAATGAGTCTCAGTATTTGCAATTGGTTCAAGCGGCAGTTGCGGTAGTTAGAAACATGTCGCCCAATACCAAAATAATGCTGCACTATGCCGGAATTTCTGGCGCCAATTGGTATTTCTCAAAAGTACAGCAGCTGGATTATGACTATATTGGTCTGTCTTATTATCCTGTTTGGCATGGGCAAGATTTGAATTTACTCAAAAGCACCATGAACAGTTTAGGTCAGCTTTACCAAAAAAAGGTACTCATTGCAGAAACTGCCTACCCGTTTACTTTGGGTTGGAACGACTGGACAAACAACATAGTAGGTTTGAGCAATCAGTTAATTCCTGCTTATGCGGCTAGTGCAGCAGGTCAAAAAAATTATCTAAACGCCGTCAGAGCCTTGGTAGAAACTACAACAAGTGGTATAGGCTTTTCTTATTGGGGCACAGAGTGGGTTGCTTTTAGAGGAACCCAATCAACCAACGGTTCTTCTTTTGAGAATCAGGCACTTTGGGATTTTAATCTCAACGCCTTACCGGCTATGGATGTTTTTAATTGATGTGTAAATGAAAAACAACACCTCATACCATTTTTTCTCAAGACTATTCTTGATTCTTGTATTTTGTACAGCCAATGCTCAAGAACATGCAGATTTTGCGTTGGGCGCTGATGTCAGTTGGTTGCCACAAATGGAAGCTACCGGATATCAATTTTATGATTCAGATGGACAACCCAAAGATTGTTTGCAATTGCTTCAAGATCGGGGAATGAATACAATTCGTTTGCGTGTTTTTGTAGATCCGTCCAACGATAAAACCAGCGGGCACTGCAACAAAGATGAAACGGTGCGCATGGCACTTAGGGCACAAAAAATGGGAATGCGGGTTATGATTGACTTCCATTACAGTGATTCCTGGGCAGATCCTGCCAAACAATTTAAACCCGCGGCTTGGAAAAAGCATTCATTTTCTGCACTCTTAAACGATGTTTATAATCACACTTTTGAGGTTTTAAAAGCACTTCAAAAAGCAGGAGTTACTCCGGAGTGGGTTCAAATAGGCAATGAGATTCCCGGGGGCATGTTGTGGCCTGACGGAAGCACCAATACTTGGAAACAACTCTCACAATTACTAAACAAAGGCTACGAAGCGACAAAATCAGTTGACTCAAAAATCAAAGTTATTATTCACGTGGATGAAGGCAATAACAACCAAAAATTCAGAAATTTTTTTGATCATGCAACAGCCTACAAAGTTAAATATGATGTTATAGGGATGTCTTATTATCCGTATTGGATCAAAAAAGATTACACCCAAACCATAGACGATTTGGCATATAATTTAAAAGATATGGCTCAAAGGTATCACAAAGAAGTAATGGTGGTTGAAGTAGGTGGTGAAGACGATAAAATTCAAAACACCTATGAACTTTTGCGTGCGACCATCAAAGCAGTCAAAGCTGTTCCCAATCAAAAGGGATTGGGTGTATTATATTGGGAGCCGCAAGGAGCCAGAAGTTGGAGCGGATATGGACTGAGCGCTTGGCAAAACGATGGCAAACCTTCTCCGGCCTTAGACGCTTTTAAAAACCAATAGAATTATGAAAAAGAGCATCAACTTCAAGCAACTGTTTTTAATTTATTTGTTTTTTCATTTTTTGACTATTCATGCTCAGTCTAGGGTTAAAACTAATTTTGGTTCAGATTGGGAATTTCAGCAAGAAGGGCAATCTTCCTGGCAAAAAGTAACATTACCTCATACTGCCCATGTAGAGCCTTTGGTGGTTTTGAATCAGTTTCAAGGAGTTTCTTATTATCAAAAAAAGTTCAAGGTCAACCCGTCAATTGACCAGAAAGTATTCTTGTATTTTGAAGGAGTAATGTCTGAAACTGAGCTCTGGATCAACAAACAAAAAGTAACACATCACCAAGGCGGTTATTTGCCGTTTACCGTTGATGCTACTCCGTATTTAAAGACAGATTCTGACAATTTGATTCAGCTCAAAGTCACCAACCTTGACAATCCAGAGATTCCTCCGGGCAAACCCCTCAAAGACCTTGATTTCAATTATTACGGGGGAATTTACCGAAATGTGTACTTAATCACTACAGCCAAGGTGTATATCACTGATCCGGTTCAAGCCAACAAAAAAGCCAGCGGCGGAGTATTTGTTTATTTTGATTCGGTTTCTAAAGAACAGGCTCAAGGTATTGTTCAAGTGCATTTAAAAAATGAGTTTTCAAAAACTCAGAATGTTTATTTAAACTATACGTTAACCTCAAAATCTGGTCGTAAATTCACATTGCAATCCAAGAAAATTTCAATCCCCTCCAATGAAGATATTCAGGTAACGCAGCATTTAACAATAGCTCAACCGCAATTGTGGTCTGTAAACGAGCCCAATTTATACCAGCTCAGCATAGAAGTGGTTTTGAAAGATAAAATCATTGATCACTATGCGCACCCCATTGGCATCCGAAAATCTGAAATCAGAGAAAACGGTTATTTTTTGAATGATGAAAAAATATTCATCAGCGGAACCAATCGTCATCAAGAATATCCGTATTTGGGTTATGCAATCTCAGATCAGGCGCAATACCGCGATGCTGTTAAAATTAAAAATGCGGGTTTTAATTTTGTTCGTTTGTCGCATTACCCGCAGGCAGAAGCTTTTTTAGATGCTTGTGATGAATTGGGTTTGCTGGTCATGAACAGTATGCCGGGTTGGCAATTTTTTGGTAATGAGGCTTTTGAGCAGAATGCACTTCAAAATTTACGCGATATGGTTCGCCGTGATCGCAATCATCCCAGCATTGTTTTTTGGGAGAATTCGCTCAATGAAACCCAAATGTCCGAAAGTTTCATGGAGCAAACCAAAACCGTACTTGACCAAGAAATACCTTTTTCAAATAAAATCAGTGCCGGTTGGATAGACAGCCCTTATTACGACTTATTTATTCCGGCCAGACAACACGCTCAGGCACCTGATTATTGGTCACAATACAATCAAAAAAAGCGAAAAATTTTTATTGCTGAGTACGGCGATTGGGAATATTATGCACAAAATGCGGGTTTCAATCAAAAAGATTTTGCACAGCTCAAAGAAGAAGAAAGAACCTCGCGTCAACTTCGAGCTTATGGCGAAAAACGTTTGTTGCAACAAGCGTATAATTTTCAAGAAGCGGCCAATTCTAACCGAAAGGGATTCAATACCATCGGAGAGGCCAATTGGTTGATGTTTGACTATAACAGAGGATACAGCCCCGATATTGAGAGTTCCGGCGTGAGTGACATTTTTAGAATCCCTAAATTTTCCTACTATTTTTATCAAAGTCAACGCAGTCCGAAAGTTGTTTTAACGCCACCATTATCTTCTGGCCCTATGGTGTATATTGCCAACCATTGGACAGAGCATTCACCGCTTGAGGTTCGGGTGTACAGCAATTGTGATCAAGTTGCCTTATATCTCAATGATGTTTTAGTGGCCAAACAATATCCCACTATTGACACAAACAGTAACCGGTTGAAGCACCCTCCATTTTTGTTTCAATTAGCAAAATATCAAGCCGGAACTTTGCGCGCCGAAGGTTTTATCAATGGTGAAAAAGTCTCAGAACACATCGTAAAATCACCACTCACACCGGCACAAATTGAGTTGACTTATGATACATCGGGTATGGCAATAAGTAAAAATGAACCGGATGTTGTTTTTGTATATGCCAAAATTGTCGATCAAAACCAAACCGTAATTCCTGAGGCAACTCAAGAAATCACTTTTTCTCTTGAAGGCGAAAACGCCGCTTTAATAGGACAAAATCCTAGGGCAGCCGAAGCCGGAATTGCCACAATTTTACTCAGAACTGATCTGCTGCAAAAGCCATTACAAATCAAAGCCAGTAGTCCGGGCTTGCCCAGTGTTACCCTTGAAATAAAGCCATGAAAAAGAAATTAATTCAAATTACAACCAATCATTTCAAAGATTTTTTTCACAAAACGCCTGAATACATTTTTCTCTCCCCGGGAAGAATCAACATCATTGGCGAACACGTTGATTACAACGATGGATGGGTACTTCCGGCAGCCATCAACAGATATATTTGTTTTGCTTTTTCTAAAACAGCGCATACAACAGCAACGTTCATTGCGCGTGACTTGAATGAAACGCACACCTTTGATTTAAAAGACGATTTAAAACCCATTGATAAAATGTGGGCCAATTACCTTTTGGGAATTGTACAACAAATCAAAGAAAAAGGTTTTTTGCTGCAAGGATTTGAGATGGTTTTTAGCAGTACTATACCTATGGGTGCCGGGCTTTCTTCGTCAGCAGCGCTTGAATGCGGGATGGCTTATGCAATGAATCAAATGTTTGATTTGAATTTGAGTCAACAAGAAATGGCCTTGATGGGGCAAAAAACAGAACAGACGTTTGTTGGAGTGAATTGTGGCATTATGGACCAATTTGCCTCGGTTTTCGGCAAAAAAAATCAAGTAATACAACTCGATTGCAACACACTCGAGCACCTATTTCACCAAGCCGATTTTAAAAAACACACACTTCTTTTGTTAGATAGTTTAGTCAAGCACACGCATCTGACTTCAGGATACAATGTTCGGCGACAAGAAGTTGAACAAGGGTTGTCTGTGATCAAGGAGCATTTTCCGGAGGTCAAATCATTTCGGAATTGTACTGAGCAAATGATTATAGAGTTAAAAGAAAAGTTAGGAGCTGTTCTGTATAAACGCTGTTTTTTTGTGGTTCAAGAAATTCAACGAGTCCAAAAAGCGGTTGATGCTTTGAAACAATCAGATTTTAAAGCATTAGGAGCACTGATGTTTGACACGCACCACGGATTGTCAGAACAGTACCAAGTGAGTTGCGAAGAATTAGATTTTTTAGTCTCGGCTGTTCAAAAAGACAAAACAGTTTTAGGAGCCAGAATGATGGGCGGCGGTTTTGGGGGCTGCACCATCAATTTAATCAAAAAAGGAACTGAAGACGAGTTGATTGATCGAATTTCTAAGTTATACTACAATCAATTCGGAATAGAACTAAAAGCCTACAAGGTGAAAATTGCTCAAGGAACGAATCAATATAAAAGCTAGATGATGAAAACATTTCACGTCAATGAACACCCTCACCGGCGCTACAATCCTTTGCTCAATGAATGGATTTTGGTTTCTCCGCACCGTTCTCAAAGACCTTGGCAAGGACAAAATGAGGCTTTGCCACAGGAACATCGACCTGAATATGAACCCGATTGTTATTTGTGTGCCGGAAATCAACGAGCCAACGGAGTCAAAAATGAAGAGTATACCGACTGTTTTGTATTTGAAAATGACTTTTCTGCCTTGTTGAATGAAGAAGTTATGTTTGAAAACCAAACTAATTTTTTATTTCAACTAAAGCCCGAACGCGGTATTAACAAAGTTGTCTGCTTTTCGCCCAAACACAACTTGACACTTGCTGAAATGCCGGTAACCGATATTCAAAAAGTAATACAAACATGGAAGCAGCAATACATTGAACTCGGCAGCCTTGACTTTATCAACTACGTACAGATTTTTGAGAACAAAGGCAGCGTAATGGGTTGCAGTAATCCACATCCGCACGGACAAATTTGGGCACAATCGTCTTTGCCCACCCAAGTTGAGAAAACCCAAAAAAATCTGCGGGCCTATTTTGAGAAAAACAAAACCAGTTTGCTCGAAGATTATCTCAAAGAAGAGCTCCGTATAGGCGAACGAATTGTTGCAGAAAATGAATGTTTTGCGGTGCTTGTTCCATTTTGGGCAACTTGGCCATATGAAACCTTAGTGGTCAGCAAAAGACATTTTGGCAACATCATTGCCATGACTCATCAAGAAACTGTCGCTTTTTCTGAAATCTTAAAAGTCATCACGGTAAAGTATGACAATCTTTTTCAAACATCGTTTCCGTATTCATCAGGAATTCATCAAGCGCCTACCCATCGAATTGCGTATCCGGAATGGCATTTTCACATGCATTTTTATCCGCCTTTGTTGCGCAGTGCAACCATCAAGAAGTTTATGGTAGGATATGAAATGCTTGGCGAAGCACAAAGAGATATTTCGCCCGAACAAAGCGCTCAGATTTTACGAGCATTACCCGATATTCATTACAAAACAAAACACTTATAATATGCAAGCATTAGCAGCCCAAGACTATATTGTTTTTTCACTCTATTTTGTCATTATTGTTGGCTATGCCTTCTGGATTTACCGACGAAAAAAGAAAGCACAAACCACCAGTAACGATTATTTTTTAGCCGAAGGATCGTTGACTTGGTGGGCCATTGGAGCTTCTTTAATTGCCAGTAACATCAGCGCCGAACAATTTATCGGCATGAGCGGAAGCGGTTTTAAAATGGGGTTGGCCATTGCTACTTATGAATGGATGGCGGCAGCAACACTAATCATTGTGGCGGTTTTCTTTATGCCGGTTTATCTTAAAAACAAAATATTTACCATGCCACAGTATCTCAACAAAAGATACAACAGTCAGGTAGCCATGATTATGGCTGTTTTTTGGCTATTGTTGTACGTTTTGGTCAATTTAACATCTATTCTTTATTTAGGAGCTTTGGCCATCAGCAGTATATCTGGTCTGAACATTACTTTATGCATGGTTTTTCTTGCTTTTTTTGCCGTCATGATCACTTTAGGCGGCATGAAAGTTATTGGATATACTGATGTAATTCAGGTGTTCTTTTTAATTTTAGGCGGATTGGTAACTACTTATTTAGCCTTGAATTTGGTGGCAGAAGAGTTTGGTTCTCAGGGCGTTTTCAGCGGATTTAGTTTGATGATGCATCATGCCAACGATCATTTTCATATGATTTTTAATCAGTCCAATCCCAATTACATTGACTTACCCGGATTATCGGTTTTAATTGGCGGAATGCTCATCATCAACTTAAATTACTGGGGCTGTAATCAATACATCACCCAACGAGCTTTGGGTGCTGATTTACAAACTGCTCGAGGCGGTATTCTTTTTGCGGCTTTCTTAAAATTATTAATGCCTGTTATTGTAGTGTTACCCGGAATAGCCGCTTATGTATTGTATCAAAACGGTCATTTTCAAGCCGAAATGCTTCAAGACGGGAGCCTAAATCCTGATCGGGCTTATCCCATTTTACTGAATTTACTTCCCGTAGGCTTAAAAGGCCTCTCGTTTGCCGCTTTAACGGCTGCTATTGTAGCTTCCTTAGCGGGTAAGGCCAACAGTATTGCCACGATTTTTACTCTGGATATTTACAAAACAAAACTCAACCTAGAGGCCGACGAGCAAAAATTAGTCAAAATAGGAAAAACCACCATTGTTGTGGCCATGCTGGTGGCTGTACTGATTGCTCCGTTTTTGGGAATTGATAAAAAAGGAGGATTTCAATACATTCAAGAATATACCGGTTTTGTAAGTCCAGGCGTTTTTGCCATGTTTGTTTTGGGCTTCTTTTGGCAAAAAACGACTTCTAATGCAGCATTATTTGCAACCATTGGTGGATTTTTGCTGTCGATTCTTTTTAAGTTTATGCCCGCTTTTATTGATTTAGACTTTTTGTTTTCTTCCGGATTTTCAGTTCCCAATGCAGATGGAATCTATGAAATTCCATTTATTGACCGAATGGGCTTTGTCTTTTTGATTTGTGTGGTCGGAATGGTTTTCATCAGTTTATATGAAACCCGAAAAGGAATTCAAACCAATGGGCTTGAAATTGATAAAACCTTGTTCAAAATGTCTTCTGGTTTTATCGTTGGAATGTTGATTATTCTATCCGTTTTAGCAGCACTTTATACGGTATTTTGGTAATCAAGAAATTTTCTTGATCACATAGGTCACTATGCCCCAAATCATCAGTTGCGTTTCATCGGTTACTTGAATGGGCTGGTATTTTGCGTTTTCAGGCATGAGCCAAAGCTCGTCTTTTTTGCGTTTGATGCGTTTCACGGTAAATTCCCCGTCAATGAAACATACGGCAATTTTATGGTTTTGTGGCTCCAAGCTTCTATCTACCACGAGCAAATCTTGATCGTCAATGCCTGCGCCTGTCATAGAATCACCTTGTACACGAATGTAAAACGTAGCCAGCGGATGTTCAGAAAGCGCCGTGTTGAGGTCAATGCGCGATTCGGTAAAATCAAGTGCCGGCGACGGAAAACCCGCCGAAACACCATGACTCACAAATGGCAACGGTTGCGCATCTTTGAGTTCAGGGGTATAAATAATGGTTTTTTTTACAGACATTTTACAACGAGAATTTGATCCAACTGAGTGGTGTATTTGGGCGAAAGCAACTGCTGTTTCATGTCCCAGGTTTTGGGGCTTTGGGTTCCGAGTTTTATTTTTCGGTCGCCTATTTTTCGGTTCACGGCATCAATAGCTTTCATGAGTGGCAAATGTTTCGGGTTTTCATCTTCAAACAAATCAAATTGTTTTTGGTTTTCCGGGCTCAATTGGCTCACAATCACGCCTGCTTTGGCAAAAACCAAATCCGGATTCCGCTGGTAAATTTGCACCAACAAATGAACAGCGGTTTGCACCAAAGTCAGCGTAGAATTTGAAGCAAAAGGCAAAGTCATTAGCTGCTGATAGCTTCGGCTTTTTCGTTGGCCATCCGGGTAATCCACCGTTTTTAAAAAAACATACACCGACGCGCAACACGATTTTTGGGCGCGCAATTTCTCGGCACAAACCGAGGCAAAGGTTGATACGCGTTCGCGCAAAGCATCGTAATCACGCAGCGCTTTCGGAAAACTCCGCGTCACGGCAATGCTCTTTTTTTCGGTCAGTGGCGCCTCAAGATCCAAGACTGATTGCCCTTCGAGTTCACTCGCCAAACGCAAACCCACCACGCCCATTTGCAGTTTGATCCACGCGCGGTGTTTGGGGTCAACAAAGTCATAAGCAGTCAAGATATTTCGGTCTTTCATCTTTTTAGACAACCTAAAACCAATGCCCCAAACGTCTTCAATTTTCGTCCATTTGAGTGCTTTGATGCGTTTTTCATCGGTATCAATGATGTGCACGCCCAAGGTTTGGTTCGGAAACTTGCGCGCAATTTTGTTGGCTATTTTAGACAAGGCTTTGGTTGGGGCAAATCCCACACAAACCGGAATGCCCACCCATTGCTTGACACGGTTTTTCATCTGCAAGCCGTAGTGGTGAAAATCATCCACCCGCAGACCATCAAAATTCAAAAAAGCCTCGTCAATACTGTATTCTTCAACATAAGGTGTAAACTGCCGCAGAATTTCAAACACGCGTTGGCTCAAGTCGCCATACAGCGCATAATTCGACGAGAAAACTTTTACATCGAGCTTTTTTAGTTCTGCACGCACTTTAAATTCGGGCGCACCCATGGCAATGCCGAGCGCTTTGGCTTCGTCGCTGCGCGAGATGATACAGCCGTCATTGTTAGACAGCACCACCACGGGTTTTCCGTTCCATTGCGGCTGAAAAACGCGCTCACACGACACGTAAAAATTATTGCAATCTACCAAAGCATACATGGCTTAAAGGTACAATTCAGCCACAAAAAATAAAACCCACAGAAGTTAATTTCTGGTGTTTTTTATCAGAAGCTCATCCGGCTCTGCGCTTTTATCTGGGCTTGCTCAAGACCGCCGCCCAGGATAACCGCTGCGATCCGGGCTAGGGCGGGAGTGGTTGGGCAAAATCTGAGCATAAAAAAACCACCCGAAGGTGGCTGTATATTTTTTTTAAAGCAGTTGTTTACCCCAGTAAATCCATCACCAACGACGGAAACAAACCAACGGTCAAGTTGAGTAAAATGGCTACAATCGCTACGGTATAAATCAAAACCGGAGTTCCAGTGCGCGTTTCATTCGGCTCTTTGGTGTACATCGCCAAAATGAGTTTAAAGTAATAACCCACACTGATGATTGAGTTGATGACCGCAGCAATCACCACAATCAAATAACCCGCTTGAATGGTTGGTCCGAACAAAGCCAATTTGGCAAAGAAGCCCGCAAATACCGGAATACCCGCCATAGATAATAAAGCACCGGTCAAAATCGCAGCCAAAAGCGGATTGGTTTTGCCCAAACCGTGAAAGTTTACAATATCTTCGTTGTCGCGGTTTTTGCACACATACAGCAAGACGCTAAAAGCAGCAATTCCGGCCAAGGCATACGCAGTGGCATAATACAACAACACTGAAGCAGCGCCGGTGGTATTGAGCAAAGTCATGAGCATAAAGCCCGCGTGCGAAATACCTGAAAAGGCCAACATGCGTTTTACGTTGGCTTGCTTGAGTGCCATTAAGTTGCCCACGGTCATAGAGGCAATCGATACCACCACTACAATAATCTGGAATTGATAGTTGATCTCTGCATTCATGGCCGTTAATAGTTTGAACAAAGTAGCCATAGCCGTTACTTTGGCCAAAGTACTCATGGTTGCGGTAGTCAGTGCAGGAGCACCTTCGTATACATCGGGTGCCCAAAAATGAAATGGAACCGCTGCAATTTTAAAGAACATACCAATGGTCATTAGGGCAATGCCAATCGGAAACCAAATCGGTAATTCAGCCGAGCGCGAAAGCTCTGAAATTTCTTGGGTATCAAAAGTGCCCATCGCCCCGTAAATCATACAAATCCCGAACAAAATAATCCCTGAAGCAAATGAACCCATCAAGAAATATTTCATACCAGCTTCGTTGCTTTTTAAGTTCATGCGGTTGCTCGCCGCCAATACATACAATGAAATCGACAAAACTTCAATTCCTAAAAAAAACATCGCCAAATTGCCAAATGAAACCATCGCTACGGCGCCTGACAAAAGGAAAATTTTGAGCGCCACATAGTCAGACAGTTTGGTCGGATGCGCCTCATAAAAATTGTGGCTCAGCATCACCAAGAAAATCGTCAAGATGATGAACAAGGCCGAAAAGCCCGAAGCAAATTTGTCTAAAACCATCATGTGGTTGTAGAAACTTCCTTGAGTTCCGAATTCTGAAGCCGTTAAGCCCAATATGGCCAGTAAGCCCACCACCGTTAGCGGGATCAATACTTTTCTCAGATTTAGGATTTCAAGCAAAAGGCAAAATATACCCAATCCTACAATAGCAATTAATGTATTCATTTCTTATCTGACGATTATCGGTTGATTTCAGTTAATATGTTTTCAATGCTCGGTGTAATCAAATCGGTAATTGGTTTTGAATACAATCCAAAGAAGAACAATACGGCCACAATAGCCAGTAAAACAAGTTTTTCGTTCCAGTTTACTTCGGCAAAAGGTTTCGCATTGGTTTCGCCCAACATCACGTGTTGAAACATTCTGAGCATATAATAAGCGCCCAAGATGATGGTCAAACCACCGGCAATGGCAAAGGCCATATTCACTTGGAACAAACTGTATAATACGGTAAATTCACCCACAAAGTTAAAGGTGGATGGCAAGGCAACCGAAGCCAAAACCAACAACAAAAACAAAGAGGTAAACTGCGGGCTTTGTGCGCGAATTCCGCCCAATTCAGCAATTTGACGCGTTTGATAACGGCGCTCAATAATTTCAGCTACAAAGAACAAACCGACCACCACAAAACCGTGTGCGAGCATTTGTAAAACGGCTCCGCGCAAACCATCCATGGTGAGTGAATACGCTCCGGCAGCAATCAATCCGACGTGTGCCAAAGAGGAATAAGCCAATAATTTTTTGAGGTCTTTCTGACGCAAAGCCACAATCGATCCGTAAATCACTCCGGCAATACTCAAACCAATCAGTGCGTATTGATAGCCTTTTGCGGTCAGCGGTGCAATGGGTAACTGCCAACGCAAAACGCTGTATAATCCCATTTTGAGCATAATCCCCGAAAGCAACATTGTGCCCACGGCCGGTGCTTTTTGGTATACATTGGCTTGCCAAGTATGAAAAGGAATAATCGGAATTTTGATGGCATAGGCCAAGAAGAAGCCCATGAAAATCCAGAATTGCTGACCGCAGGACAAACGCAATTGGTATAAATCAGCTAGGGCAAAACTTCCGGCTTGCAAGTATAAATAAACAAGAGCAGCCAACATAAAAAGCGATCCGCCCAAAGTATAAATAAAGAATTTAACCACAGCTTTTTTGCGCTCTTCCATATCGCCATTGCCCCAAAGCAAAGCAATAAAGTAGATTGGAATGAGCGAAAGTTCCCAGAAAATATAATACAACAAAGCATCGGTAGCCATAAAAGTGCCCACCATGGCAAAAGTCATAAACAAAATGAGCGCATACAGCGAACGGGCATTTTTAAAATCAGTGCCCCAGCCCGATAAAATAATCAGCGGTGTCAAGGCAGCCGAGAGCAAAATCATCGCCATCGACAAACCATCGGCTTGCAAAGCAAAGGCTACATTCGGATGCGAAATCCATCCAGACGAATAGGTAAGTGGAGCTCCGCCACTCATCAGGTTCAACAAATGCAACGAATATCCGAGCGTGACAAGTCCGAAGAGCAAAGCTACTTTCGGCGCTAATTTGTCGCCCGAGAGATAGGTGGCCAGCGCACCGACCAAAAACAAAAGCAATAAGTAAACTATATCCATCTGTTACTGATTATTGAACGAGAAATAAATACGAAATAATGGCGCAAACCCCAATCACAAAGGCAAACAAATACAAACCGATGTTTCCGTTTTGCAATCTTCTACCTTGAGCGCCCAAGGCAACCGCGGTTTTGCCCAAGCCAAAAATGAATCCTGAAACAGCGGTTTCAATATAATCTCTGAATAGGCGCGATAAGCTATTGATGGGTTTTACGATGATCATTTCGTAGCATTCATCTACATAATATTTGTTGTATAAAACTTTGGCAAAACCTTCCATTTGCTCATCTGCCGGTGGCAATTGATTCTTTTTGAGGTATTGCGAAAAAGCGATGCCAATACCAATCAGCCCGCCTACCACAGCCACAGCCATGAGCATATATTCGGTGGTGCCCAAATGATGCGCCTCAGCTTTGTGCGCCGATAATACCGGAGCCAAATATTCGTTGAGCCAACTGTTGCCCGGCAAACTAATCAGTCCGCCTACCGTAGCCAAAATAGCTAATACAACCAGTGGGAACGTAATCAGCGCAGGGCTTTCGTGTAAATGGTGTTTTTGTTCTTCGGTACCTCTGAAATCATTAAAGAAGGTCAGATACAACAAACGGAACATATAAAAAGCCGTCATGATCGAGGCTACAGAACCAATCACCCAAAGCGCTTTGTTGTGTTCAAAGGCCACCATCAAAATTTCATCTTTAGAGAAAAAGCCTGAAAACGGCGGAATACCTGAAATGGCTAAGGATGAAATCAAAAACGTCACATAGGTAATTTTCATCACGCCTTTGAGACCGCCCATGCGGCGCATATCTTGTTCTCCTTGCAGAGCGTGAATCACCGAACCTGAACCCAAGAACAAACAAGCTTTAAAGAACGCGTGTGTAATCACGTGAAAAACGGCTACTTCATACGCGCCCAAGCCCAAAGCCATAAACATGAGTCCGAGCTGAGAAACCGTTGAATAAGCCAATACTTTTTTAATATCGTTCTGCACCAAACCAATGGTGGCGGCAACCAGTGCTGTTACGGCTCCGACAACGGCAATTACATTTTGGATTTCAGGCGCTAAATCAAACAAGAAGTTCAAACGCGTGATCATAAAAATACCTGCCGTGACCATGGTGGCTGCGTGAATAAGTGCCGAAACCGGAGTCGGGCCGGCCATCGCATCCGGAAGCCAAGTATAAAGTGGTATTTGCGCTGATTTTCCGCAAGCGCCAATAAACAAAGCCAAAGCAGCAGCAGCAATCCAAAACGCATCAGCTTTGTTGGCAGCCAGCGCTGTTTTGAGCGACATAAAATCTAAGGTTGAAAACAAAACGCCCAAGATAAAAATACCGATGAGCAAACCTAAATCGCCCACGCGGTTCATGATAAATGCTTTTTTGGCCGCATCGTTATAATCTTGGTTTTTATACCAAAATCCGATGAGCAAATACGAGCAAAGACCTACGCCTTCCCAACCAATGAACATCATCGGAAGGTTGCTGCCCACAACCAAAAGAATCATGAAAAACACGAACAAGTTCAAATACGCAAAAAACGAATGCATTTTTTCATCTTCGTGCATGTAACTTATTGAATACAAGTGAATGAGCGAACCGATTCCGGTCACAAACAACAACCACAAAATCGAAAGTTGATCGAGTAAAAACCCAAAACTTACTTTGAAGTTGCTGATGTTCATCCATTCAAATAAATCAATCGTAATGGCTTGTTTGCTCTGACTGATTTGCATAAAGAACATCACCGAGGCAATGAACGATACGGCTACGGCCAAAGTTCCCACGGCACCAGATAAGGTTTTGCCGAGCGATTTACCCAAGAATACGTTGATTAAAAAACCAGCGAAAGGCGCTAATACTAACAATAAGGCTAGAGTGGTATCCATTGCGTGTTTATCCTTTTAATTTTTTTAAGTTGTCAATGTCAATCGAGCCCAAATTGCGGAAAATCGAAACCAAAATGGCCAATCCAACGGCTACTTCGGCAGCGGCTACCGCCATCGAGAAAAATACAAATACCTGTCCTTGGGCATCTTGATGGTAGGTTGAAAAAGCCACAAACAACAAATTCACGGCGTTCAACATGATTTCAATCGACATAAAAACGATGATGGCATTTCGGCGATACAACACTCCAAAAACGCCAATACAAAACAAAATGACGCTCAAAAAGATGTAGTTCTCAATACCTATTTGATTCAGAATATTGTTCATCTTACTTTTCTGATTTTTCTTTTTTAGACAATAATACCGTTCCAATCATGGCCGCCAACAACAAGATAGATGCATATTCAAAAGGCACCATATATTCGTTGAGCAATACTTTTCCGAGTACTTTGATCGATTGGTAATCTTCACCGGTGGATACATATTCGCCCACAATCGGTTTTGAATTCACAAAAATGGCAATGAGCACCAAACACATCAAGCAAAACAAAACCACCGCAGCCCAACGCGTCACGCGCGGCTTGTGCACTTCGTCTTCTTTGTTGAGGTTCATGAGCATGATTGTAAAGAGAAACAAAATCATAATCGCCCCTGAGTAAACAATGATGTGCACAATGGCCAAAAACTGTGAGTTCAAAAGCAAGTAGTGTCCGGCAATCGAAAAGAAACAAATCACCAAGTAAATGGCCGAGTGAATCGGGTTTTTGGTAAAAATGGTCAAGAACGCGGTAGCCAGAGTAATGGCCGATAACACGCAGAATAAAATAAGCACTACTGACATTAGTTCGCGTTTTTAGATTGAGTATTTTTTAAGGCCATCTCAAGCGGCATCACCAATTTATCTTTTCCGAAAATAAAATCCTCTCGGTCATAATTAGACGGAACCAAGACCTTTGATTGGGTCAAATAAATGGCGTCTTTCGGGCAAGCTTCTTCACACAAACCACAAAAAATACAACGCAACATATTGATTTCATATACCGATGCGTATTTTTCTTCGCGGTACAAGTGTTTTTCATCCGGTTTGCGCTCGGCGGCCACCATCGTAATGGCTTCAGCCGGACACGAAAGCGCACACAATCCGCAGGCGGTACAGTTTTCACGACCTTGCTCATCGCGTTTAAGCATATGCTGGCCGCGATAAACCGGACTCATCGGACGCACCTGCTCCGGATACTGAATAGTCACTTTGCGCTTAAAAAGGTGGCGCAGGGTAATGAACAACCCTTTGATAATCGCAACCAGATAAAGGCGTTCCCAAAAGCTCATTTGCTTGTTAGAAACCACTACTTTTCTGCCGGACAATGAAATAGTTTCAATTGAAGCCATTTGTTTTTTATTGTTTTTCAGAAGCCTTTTCCCGCTATCCGCTTTATCTTTTTTGAGCCTTTGGTTTTCGTTGCACTACAACGCAAAAGCTAAAAAAGGATGCCGCTTCTATCGGGGCTAGGGCATTTTGTTTTTATTTATAATTCCGGTTTAAAACCTATTTTCGTTCGTTCTTTATTCATTTGTTTTTGGTGCATCAACTCATCTAAATAGGCAAAAACCAATTCGATGTTTTGGTCTTGACTCACCAATTTCTTTTTTATTTCTTCAAGTTCGAGTTTCCAGTTCAAATTCGTCAAGAGAAAATCTCTGAGTTTGACAAACACCTCAATAATTTGGATGCTTACTTGGCTAGCTCGTTCACTTTTTAATACGTTGGCCAATTGCAAAATGCCATGTTCGCTAAAAGCAAAAGGCAATTTTCTGGAGCCGCCCCAACTTGAAGTCGCATTTTGCGACTTCAAGTTTTCGTATTCTTCAGCCGTCAATTGAAACATAAAGTGCTCCGGAAAGCGCATTATGTTTCGTTTGATTTGCTCGTTAATTCTTTTTGTTTCGACCCCGTAAAGCATGGCTAAATCACGGTCTAACATCACTTTGGTATTTCTGATGTAATAAATTTTATCAGAAATCACCTCGTTTGAAATGAGTTCCTCGTTCATAAAAAATCTGTTTGGCGTTGGTGTCTCAATTTGCGCTTTTTTAAGTGCTCCGCAATCGCACTCTATTTTATTACATGCCCAAAAGAGCTGCAATTTCATGTCTTAACAATACAATTCCGGTAATCACAATGTTGGCAATTGAAAGCGGAATCAAAATGCGCCAGCCCAAGTGCATCAATTGGTCATAGCGGAATCTTGGAATCGTCCAACGAACCCACATATAAAAGAATATGAATCCGCAGATTTTAGCAAACAACACAGCAATACCTATGATGTTGGCTATATTCACGCCCCAATTTTCAAGTGCCCAGCCCATGCCCGGATAGTTGTATCCGCCCAAGAACAAGACCGCCAAAATGGTTGATGAGATAAACATATTCGCGTATTCGGCAAACAAATAAAAGCCCATCTTCATCGATGAATATTCGGTGTGATAACCACCAATTAGCTCTGATTCACACTCAGCCAAATCAAACGGTGTACGGTTGGTTTCAGCAAAAGCACAAATCAAGAAAATCAAAAACGAAAGCGGTTGGTAAAAGATATTCCAATGTATGCCCGGTTGTTGCGCTGCAATTTCGCGCAAGCTCAAAGTTCCGGTCATCATCAAAAGCGCAATGATTGATAAGCCCATGGCAATTTCATATGAAACCATCTGCGAAGCCGCACGAACAGCACCCATCAAAGAGAATTTGTTGTTTGAAGCCCAGCCTCCAATCATGATTCCATAAACACCTACAGAAATTACCCCAAAAACATACAGCAAAGCCACATCAATATCGGTGGCTTGTAAGATAATATCGCGACCAAACAAATGCAGTTTATCGCCCCACGGAATCACGGCACTGGTCATCAGCGCAGTACTCATGGCAATCGCTGGCCCAACTACAAACAAGAAACGGTTGGGTGTATTCGGGAAAAATTCTTCTTTTGAAAATAATTTTAATCCGTCGGCCAGCGGTTGAAAAATACCGCCAATACCGGCGCGGTTTGGCCCAATACGGTCTTGCAACCAAGCAGCTATTTTTCGTTCAGCCAAAGTTGAATACATCGCCATAAGCATGGTAATGGCAAAAACCACGACAATAACCACACTTTTTTCTATGATAAAAGCACTATCCATTGTGGGTTAAGTTTTGTTGGTTTTTAATATCTTCTTCGGTCAGTGGCACACTTTGCATACTGATTTTTTTGCGGTCGGCATCACGCCCCATCAAAATATTTTTTTCCGTATGAATGGTTACTTTACCCAATTTGCGGGTATAATTATTTTGGTTAATTACAGAGTCTTTTTCAAATTTGCGCGGTCCTTCAATCACCCAATCCGCCGGATCTTTGTGGTCAAAACGACATTCATTGCAAATAAACTCTTCCACTTCGTGGTATTCGTTTTTGCGGCCGGTTACGCGTTGAATCTCGTCGCCAAACATCCAAACGGTGGTTTTTCCGCAACATTTGGTGCAATTGCGGTGCGCGTTATAAGGTTTGTTGAACCAAACTCTTGATTTGAATCGGAAGGTTTTATCCGTAAGCGCACCCACCGGGCAAACGTCAATCATGTTTCCTGAAAACTCGTTGTCAATCGCTTTTGAAATACAGGTTGAAATGTTCGAGTGATCGCCTCTGTCCATAACTCCGTGTACCCGATTGTCGGTGAGTTGGTCGGCTACCATCACACAACGGTAACACAAAATACAACGATTCATGTGCAACTGAATGTTCGGACCGATGTCTTCAGGTTCAAAAGTTCTTTTTTCTTCAATGAAACGCGTCTCTGATTTTCCGTGCTCAAAGCTTAAGTTCTGCAAATCACATTCGCCGGCTTGGTCGCAAATTGGGCAATCAAGCGGGTGGTTGATGAGCAAGAATTCGGTGACAGCTTTGCGGGCTTCGGTCACGCGCTCAGAAGATTTGCTGTTGACTTCCATGCCATCCATGACTTGGGTCACACATGAGGCCACCAATTTTGGCATAGGGCGCGGATCGGCTTCGCTTCCTTTAGAAACTTCTACCAAACAACAACGACATTTTCCGCCGCTACCTTTGAGTTTAGAATAATAACACATGGCCGGTGGCACCGATTCGCCGCCAATCATTCGGGCAGCTTGCAAAATGGTGGTTCCCGGTTCTACGTCAATGGATTGACCGTCTACAGTTACTTTCATTATCTTTAGATTTAAAGCTGAAATCAGCTTTTCATTATACGGTTTGTTTTAATAAGTGGCGCACTTTTTCAAAAGGCTCTGCCACAAAATGTGCTCTGTTTTTGACTTTTTCTGGGAATCTGATGTGAAACTCAAATTCTTCTTTAAAGTGTCGAATCGCAGCAGCCACCGGCCAAGCAGCAGCATCGCCGAGCGGGCAAATGGTGTTGCCTTCAATTTTGCTTTGGATGCTCCACAAGAGTTCAATGTCTTCTTCACGTCCATGACCGTTTTCAATGCGGTGTAAAACTTTCTCCAACCAACCGGTTCCTTCGCGACAAGGCGAACATTGACCGCAACTTTCATGGTGGTAAAAACGCGAGAAATTCCAGGTATTGCGCACAATACAAGCGGTGTCGTCATATACAATAAATCCGCCTGAGCCGAGCATTGATCCGGTAGCAAAACCTCCGTCGCTGAGCGATTCGTAGGTCATGAGTCGGTCTTCGCCGGCAGCGGTTTTAAAAATCAAATTCGCGGGTAAAATAGGCACTGAACTTCCGCCCGGTACAAATGCTTTAAGCGGTCGGTCAGAGCTCATTCCGCCCAAATATTCGTCAGAATTCATGAATTCATCTACGCTCAAGCCCAATTCAATTTCATAAACGCCCGGATTTTTGATGTGTCCTGAGGCTGAAATCAATTTGGTTCCGGTTGATCTTCCGACGCCAATTTTAGCATATTCTTCGCCGGTATTGTTTACAATCCAAGGCACGGCCGAAATTGTTTCGACATTATTTACCACCGTCGGATTGGCCCAAAGCCCGGATACAGCCGGGAAGGGCGGTTTGATTCTTGGATTTCCGCGTTTTCCTTCAAGCGATTCAATGAGGGCAGTTTCTTCGCCGCAGATATAGGCACCGCCACCGATTTGTACATATAAATCTAAATCATAACCGGTTCCGAGGATGTTTTTTCCGAGCCAGCCGGCAGCTTTCGCCTCGGCAATAGCACGCTCTAAAATTTTGTATACCCACATGTATTCACCGCGGATATATATATAGGACAAATTTGCACCCAAGGCATAGCTCGAAGTAATCATGCCTTCAATAAGCAAATGCGGGATGTATTCCATCAAAAAGCGGTCTTTAAAAGTGCCCGGTTCTGATTCGTCGGCATTGCACACCAAATGTCTTGGTTTTCCTGACTTTTTATCGATAAAGCTCCACTTCATACCGGCTGGGAAACCCGCACCGCCACGACCGCGTAGCCCTGATGTTTTTACTTCTTCAACTACTTCGTCCGGAGTCATGCTTTTGAGGGCTTTTTCAACCGAAGCATAACCGCCTTCTCTGCGGTATACTTCGTAGGTTTTAATCCCCGGAACGTTGATTTTTTCTAATAATATTTTTTTCGACATATTATTTATCGTGTAAGTTGATTTTACCTTCTTTGCAATCAGCAATCAGTTGGTCTACTTTTTCTTCGTTCAAATGTTCGTGGTAAAAATCGCCCAATTGCATCATCGGAGCATAGCCACAAGCACCCAAACACTCTACACCGCGTACTTCAAACAGACCGTCAGCAGTAGGTTCGCCTACGCCAACTCCGAGTTTTTTGCAGGTGTAATCCATCAGATTTTCAACACCGTTCAAACAACAAGGCGAGGTTTGGCAAAACTCAAACATATACTTCCCGATGGGGCGTTGGTTGAACATGGTGTAAAAAGTGACTACTTCATATACTTCAACGGGTTTGATGCCCAAAATTTCAGCGACTTTGTCTTGCAACTCAATGCTGAGCCAATTGTCATGCGCATCCTGAACTTCATGTAAAACGGGCAACAAAGCCGATTTTCTCTTATCGGCCGGATAGTGACTGATGAGTTCGTTGATGCGTTCCATCAAGGCTTCGGTGATGTTGATTTGCTGTGGATGTTGGGTTATTTTCATTTAAACTGAAAATTTAAATTCTTCATTTATTTTATGCGTCGAGTTCTCCGGCAATCACGTTCAAACTAGACAAAATCACAATGGCATCTGAAAGCATGGCGCCTTTAATCATTTCAGGATACGCCTGATAATAGATAAAACAAGGACGTCGGAAATGCAAACGATAAGGGGTTCGGCTGCCATCGGTAATCAAATAAAAACCGACTTCGCCATTTCCGCCTTCTACCGCATGGTATACTTCGGCTACCGGAACCGGAACTTCACCCATCACAATTTTAAAGTGATAAATAAGCGATTCCATATTGTGGTATACGTCTTCTTTAGGGGGCAAATAATAATCAGGAACATCCGCATGATAAGGGCCTTCGGGCAATTTAGCCAAGGCTTGACGGATGATGCTCAAACTCTCCCAAACTTCTGCGTTGCGCACGCAGAAACGGTCATAAGTATCGCCAGAGGTTCCTACCGGAACTTTAAAATCAAAATCTTCATACGAAGAATACGGATGCGCTACACGCACGTCATAATCAACGCCGGCAGCGCGCAAGTTCGGGCCGGTGAATCCGTAAGAAATGGCTTTCTCTGCACTGATTGGGCCAACGTTTACGGTTCGGTCAATAAAAATACGGTTGCGCTCAAAAAGGTTTTCAAACTCTTTCCAAGCCACCGGGAATTCTTCTAAAAATACGTTGAGTTTTCTGAAAGCCTCCTCAGACCAATCGCGTTCAAAACCCCCAATGCGACCCATGTTGGTCGTGAGACGAGCGCCGCAGATTTCTTCGTAAATTTCATATACTTTTTCACGGAACTGAAACACATACAAAAAGCCGGTATAGGCTCCGGTGTCAACCCCGAGAATCGAGTTGCAAATTAAGTGATCGGTAATACGAGCGAGTTCCATGACAATGACGCGCAAGTACTGTGCGCGTTTGGGAACTTCAATGCCCAATAATTTTTCTAAAGTCATCCACCACCCCATGTTGTTGATGGGCGATGAACAGTAGTTCATACGATCGGTGAGCGGCGTGATTTGATAAAACGGACGATTCTCAGCGATCTTCTCAAAGGCGCGGTGAATGTATCCCACAGTTGGTTCGGCATCTAAAATGCGTTCGCCATCCATCAGCAATATGTTCTGGAAAATTCCGTGTGTGGCCGGATGCGTTGGACCAAGGTTGAGTATCGAGAGTTCGCTGCCGTCTTCGTTGCGTCTTCCTTCAATTACTTTGGCGTATCGATGCTCTGGTGATAACAATAAATCTGACATGGGCTATCTGAAATTATATTAACAGTTGGTCGTGGTTCTTCCGAAGAAACGGTCGTCTTTGTCGGTACGCCCGCTGTCTTCCATAGGGAATTCTTTGCGCAACGGAAACGATTCCATTTCGTCCATATTCAATATGCGTTTGAGCTGCGGATGTCCGATAAACTCAATGCCAAAAAAGTCATAGGTTTCGCGTTCCATCCAATTGGCCGAGAGAAAAATATTGCTGACCGTTTTGATTTCGGGTTTTGAACCGTTTAAGAAAGTGCGGATGCGGATGCGCTTGTTTTCATACCAATTGTGCAGGTGGTATACTACTGAGAATTGCTCTGACTCGTCATTGTCCGGATAGTGAACTCCGCAAACATCGGTGAGGAATTCAAAGCGCAAATCAGGGTTGTTTTTCAAGAACAAAATCACGGCCGTGTTTTGAGCCGGATCTATTTCAAAAGCAAAAACATCTTGCTCTTGTTGAAAATACTTCACCGCGTCGCCAAAAGCTTCGGTGAGTTTGTTTTGAATGTCTGTGTTTTCTAATGCCATCTTTGTTATTTGATGTTGTAAGAAGCCAATAGTTCTTGGTATTCCGGTGAGCTTCTGCGACGAACAGATTCAGATTTTACCATTTCTTGTAATTTCATTACTCCGTCTACAATTTGTTCCGGTCTGGGCGGACAACCCGGGACATATACATCTACGGGAATTACTTTGTCAATGCCTTGAAGTACTGAATAGGTGTCAAAAATTCCACCTGATGAAGCACAAGCACCCACGGCAATGACCCAGCGAGGCTCAGACATTTGCTCATAAACCTGACGGAGAATCGGAGCCATTTTTTTTGAAATGGTTCCCATGACCAAAAGCATGTCGGCTTGGCGCGGAGAAAAACTCACACGCTCAGAACCGAATCGGGCTAAATCGTAATGAGATGCCATCGTGGCCATAAACTCAATACCGCAGCAAGAAGTAGCAAACGGCAAAGGCCAAAGTGAATTGGCTCGGGCGAGACCCACAACATCGTTGAGTTTGGTGGCAAAAAAACCTTCGCCAACCACACCTTCAGGCGGTGCAACCATTTTTACTTTAGAATCGCTCATGGTTTAAGTATTGTAAATTTGAATTCTTTGATAAAAATTCACTATTTGAATCGAGGTTTATTCCCACTCTAAGGCTTTTTTCTTGATGATGTAGAAAAAACCCACCAGCAAGAGCGCCATGAAGAGAACCATTTTGATCATGCCTTCTGCGCCTAATCCTTTGAAGTTTACGGCCCAAGGATAAAGGAAGATCACCTCTACATCGAACAGAACAAACAAAATGGCCACCAAGAAATATTTTACAGAAAACGGAATGCGCGCGTTACCCACGGATTCAATTCCACATTCAAAATTTTTGTCTTTAGACTGCGAAGAACGCTTAGGGCCGAGTTTGCCTGAAATGATGATGGTACCCACCACAAAACCCACTGCAAGAAGCATTTGCATAAGAATCGGGAAATAATCTATTTGAGTCGACTGCATGTTGCTGAAGTGCTTTAAAATTTTTCAACGACAAAGATAACTTTCATTCATTAATTAACAACCAAAATCTCAAAATTAGTCGCCCAAACCCACTGTGCGAACTCTAATTTTTACTCATTATAAATAAGACGCGCTTCAGTTTTATGTTTCTTCTTTTTGGGGAATTTCAATACAAAAGAAACGCCCTGATTTTTCAGGGCGTGTGTTGCTGGGTCAGGTCAAATAGTTATGATTTAAAGAAGGTGAACCTCAGTGGCCACTTTTCCTTTTCTTCCGTCTTCTTCTTGATAACTAACACGGTTTCCTTCACGAAGAGATTCAGCTTTAACTCCGGTTGCGTGAACAAAAATGTCTTTGCCGGTTTCTTCGTCGGTGATGAATCCGTATCCTTTAGATTCAACATAAAATTTTACAGTGCCTGTGCGCATGGTAATGGTAATAAAAATTAAATAAGAACAAATTTAATTTTAAAATTTATACCACTTAATCACCCAGATTATTTTTTTGTAAAATTTATTGATTTACAATCTTTTTGCCTTTTTTAAAAAAGAAAATTAATTCAAATCGAGTTGAATTTGCAATTCTTTAAGCTGTGTCGAATCAATAGTTGCCGGAGCATCAATCATGACATCGCGACCGGAGTTGTTTTTTGGGAAAGCAATAAAGTCACGAATGGTTTCTTGTCCGCCCAAAATGGCCACCAATCGGTCTAAACCAAACGCAAGCCCCCCGTGTGGAGGCGCTCCGTATTGAAAAGCGTCCATCAAAAAGCCAAATTGATTGCGTGCTTCTTCATCGGTAAAGCCCAAGTATTTAAACATCAATTGTTGTGTAGCTTTGTCGTGTATACGAATTGATCCGCCGCCAATTTCGTTTCCGTTGAGCACCATATCATAAGCATTGGCGCGTACTTTTCCGGGATCGGTTTCGAGCAATTTCATATCTTCAGGTTTGGGCGAAGTAAACGGATGGTGCATGGCGTGCCAACGACCGCTTTCTTCATCTTTTTCTAAAAGCGGAAAGTCAATCACCCACAGCGGAGCAAACTCATCGGGTTTACGCAAGCCCAATCGGGTGGCCAATTCCATACGCAAAGCACTGAGTTGTGTGCGGGTTTTGTCGGCCGGACCTGAAAGCACAAAAATCATATCGCCAGATTTGGCTCCGGTTGCTTTGGCCCACGCAGCCAAATCAGTTTGATCATAAAATTTATCTACCGATGATTTATAACTTCCGTCTTCGTTGCATTTGACGTATACCATACCCGAAGCACCAATTTGTGGGCGTTTGACCCAATCAATGAGCGCGTCGATTTCTTTGCGGGTCATTTCGCCACAGCCCGGCGCAGCAATGCCTACCACGAGTTCTGCCGAATTAAATACGCCAAAATCTTTTTGTTGCGCTACAGAGTTGAGCTCCCCGAATTCCATGCCAAAGCGGATGTCCGGCTTGTCATTTCCGTAGGTTTTCATGGCATGGTCATAGGTCATACGCGGAAATTTATTTACCTCAATGTCTTTGATTTCTTTGAGCAAATGACGCGTCAAACCTTCAAAAGTATCTAAAATGTCTTCTTGTTTTACAAAAGCCATTTCGCAGTCAATCTGTGTGAATTCAGGCTGGCGATCCGCGCGCAAATCTTCGTCGCGGAAGCATTTGACAATCTGAAAATATTTGTCCATTCCGCCTACCATGAGCAATTGCTTAAAGGTTTGCGGCGATTGCGGTAAAGCGTAAAATTGTCCTGGATTCATGCGGCTTGGAACCACAAAATCACGAGCGCCTTCGGGCGTTGATTTAATCAAATATGGTGTTTCAACTTCGCAAAAACCTTGTTTTGAAAGATAGTTGCGCACTTCCATAGCCACGCGGTGACGGAACAACAAACTGTTTTTAACCGGATTGCGTCGGATGTCGAGGTAGCGGTATTTCATGCGGATGTCTTCGCCTCCGTCGGTTTCGTCTTCAATGGTAAAAGGCGGAACAATGGCCGCGTTGAGCACAGTGAGTTCTTGTACCAAAATTTCAATATCGCCGGTAGGAAGGTTTGGATTTTTGGATTCGCGTTCAATCACGGTTCCGCGCACTTGAATCACAAATTCACGCCCTAAAGTTTTGGCTTGTTCAAATACAGCTTTGTCGGTGCGACTTTCGTCAAAAACCAATTGGGTAATGCCGTAGCGATCGCGCAAATCAACCCAATTCATGAATCCTTTATCACGTGATTTTTGTACCCAACCCGCAAGGGTTACTTGGGTGTTGATGTGGGCGCTGTTGAGCTCGCCGCAAGTATGACTTCTGTACATGTTTGAAAATTTAACCGCGCAAAGTTAACCATAATTGTCAATTAACCATACGGTTTTTTGCCGAAGATACGGCGCTGCGTTAGGGATGGAAGCGGCATCCTCCCGATTTTTTCGGGAGATACAGCGCACAGCCCGACCCGCAGGGAACGCCCTGTGGATAAGGCTTGACGCTATATTTTAAAATATCCCAATGTTAAGTTTTAGCCTAATGTTACCAAATTGTTAAGCAAAAGTTTGGTTAATGTAAATTAATCACTAATTTTGAACTATTCAAGAACAACTTAAATAGCCTACTTATGAAAAAGTTTATGATTTTAGCAGGATTGATGATTTCAGGTTTCATGTCAGCCCAAGCATTGGAACCGCAATTGGATGTGGTAGGGAATCGTGTTCAGATTACCTATTTTTACGACAACGGAAGCATACAACAACAAGGTTTTTATAAAGACGGAAAACTGGATGGAGCTTGGACATCTTATGACCAACAAGGCAACAAACTGGCAACCGGTACTTATGCACAAGGTCAAAAAGTAGGCGAGTGGTCATTTTGGAGCGGAGCGCAATTAAGCAGAGTTCGTTATACCGACAACCAAGTTGCTTTGGTCAGCAGAGACTAAATATTTAAATTTTAAAATATCAAAAAGCCCGCGGATGAAGCGGGCTTTTTTGTGTTTGTTTGTTTTGTTCCAGGTTAAGAGGCTAGCTTGGCAGCGCGTTTATCTCGCAAACGATATTTGATGCGTTTGACCAAGAAAAACATGACCGGAACAATAACCAAAGTCAAAATGGTGGCATAGGTCAATCCGAAGATGATGGTCCAAGCCAGCGGCGACCAGAAAATCACGTTGTCGCCTCCGATAAAAATATGTGGGTTCAAATCAGTGATGAGTGAGAAAAAGTCAAAGTTCAAACCAATGGCCAGCGGAATTAAACCCAACACGGCGGTAAGCGCGGTGAGCAATACCGGACGCAAACGCGATTTGCCCGATTCGATGATGACTTCTTTGATTTCGTCTAAGGTTAAATCATCGTGTGATTCGACGCCTTTTTCTTCGACTTTTCGGTCCATGAGCAACACAAAGAAATCCATGAGTACAATACCGTTTTTCACAACGATTCCCGCCAGTGAGATGATGCCCATCATGGTCATCAGAATCACAAAGTCCATGTTGGCAATTACATAACCATAGAAGACGCCGCTAAAACTCAAGAGTACCGTAAAGAGAATTACCATGGTTTTAGAAATCGAGTTAAACTGCAATACAATAATGAGCGTGATTCCGGCAATGGCCAGCAAGAAAGCAATGTTCAAGAACGCTTGGTTTTTACCTTGCTCTTCTTGTACGCCCGAGAATCCGTAGGTAATGTTCTTAGGCAATTTGTAGCTCTGCATTTGTTGGGCAATTTCTTTGGTAATGGCATCGGCATTATAACCGGTCAATACGTTGGAATAAATGGTCATCACGCGTTTGTGGTTTTTGCGTTTGATCATGTTGAACGTGTTGGTTTTATCAGTATGCGAAACCGCCGAAACCGGAACTTGCATGATTTGTCCGTTGTTCGGATTGCGAAACGTGAGCGATTGGTTGAACAAAATGTTCTCGTTTTTGCGCTGATCTTCTTGCATACGCATCACGATGTTGTAATCGTCATCGCCTTCTTTATAGGTAGAAATCTCTTGGCCATACACAGAACGACGCAAAGTGAATCCGAGTTGTCCGGTAGATACTCCGATGCTTCCGGCGTTGGCGCGGTCTACACTCACTTGCAGCTCCGGACTGTCTTTGTTGATGTCTACTTGGAGTTTTTCAATACCCGGAATGTTTTTAGAGTTGATGTATGCAATGATTTTACCCGACTCGGCCAGCATTTGGTTGTAATCGTCGCCTTTGAGTTCCAAACTAATTGGGTAACCTGCCGGCGGCCCGTTGGAATCTTTCTCAACTGTTACAATCGCGCCCGGAATTCCTTTGACCAATCCGCGAATTTCTTCGAGCAATTTTGAAGTATCCACACCGCGACGGAATTTGAATTCTCTAAAGTTGATGGATACTTTACCTTTATAAGGCGTTTCGTTGGCTGAACCTGCATCGACATTTGGGTTACCGGCGCCTACGCCCACTTGCGAAACGATGGATTCGGCCAAGAAATTCTCACCCGTTGATTTGTCTTGGTATTTATCGAGAATTTTGATGATTTGCTGCTCTACATAACGCGTGGCTTTGTTGGTTTTTTCAATGTCGGTTCCTTGCGGATATTCAATGTAAGTAATGACTTGATTCGGGATGTTATCCGGGAAGAAGAGTACTTTTCTCGGGAATACGCCTACCAATACAAAGGATAAGATGAGCATTCCGATGATGCCCACAAAGGCAAACCAAGCATTGCGTCCGGTGAGGATTTTGGCCAAGAACACTTTGTATTTTTCTTCCATTCTCGGAAAGAAACTGTGCTGAAAATCTTGTGTCCATTGATAAATTTTGAGGTGATAAGCCCACATCATGCCCAAAGCAATTACGGCTAAGTGCCCCATGGATTTTAAGAATTTACCTTCGGTGCTGTATCCTGCAACCAAAAAGATAACGGCTGCGACACCTATATAAATGGTGTTTCGATTCAAATTCTTTTTAGAAACGTTTCGGTCTTCAATATCCATCGAACCGCCCGTCATGGCTGCGTTGACCACCATCGCCACAAACAACGATGCGCCCAAGGTGACCGATAAAGTCATCGGGAAATAAATCATGAATTTACCCATGGTGCCCGGCCACAAAGCAAACGGCAAGAAAGCCATCAGTGTAGTTGCGGTAGATGAGATAACCGGCCAAGCAATTTCGCCGATTCCTAGTTTAGAAGCTTGCAGACGTGTCATGCCTTTTTTCATGTTGGCAAATACGTTGTCAACCACTACAATACCGTCGTCAACCAGCATTCCCAAGCCCATTACGAGTCCGAATAAAACCATGGTGTTGAGCGTTTTGCCCATCGATGCTAAGAGCGCAAAAGCAATGAACATTGATAACGGAATCGCCGCACCCACAAACAACGAGTTGCGCAATCCCATGGTAAACATGAGCACAATCATTACCAAGATGATTCCAAAAATAATGTGGTTAGAAAGTTCATTTACTTGGTGTTCAACACGTGAGGATTGATCACCGGTAAATTCGAGTTTGAGGTTTTTTGGTAAATAATTGGCTTGTGCTTCTTTGACTTTTTCACGCGCTTGTTCAATGGCTGAAATCATGTTCTGACCCGAACGTTTTTTGACGCTGAGCATAACTACTTCTTGACCGCGTTCACGGGCATAAGTGGTGCGTTCTTTTTCTTTAAAGCTAATGGTAGCGATGTCTTTTAGATAAACTGATCCGCCAAATGATTTCACAATGATGTGGTTGAGTTCGGCCGGATCTTTCATCTCGCCAATGATGCGGATGTTGTTGCGCGAACCTTGTGAAACCAAGTTTCCGCCTGACAACGTCATGTTTTCATTGCGCACTGCGTTTTGAATATCGTCAAAGCTTACTTGCGCCGCGGTCATTTTAAAAATATCCACCGCAATTTCAACTTCTTTGTTGTCAACGCCCAGAATGTCAACCTTTTTTACTTCGGGCACTTCTTCAATATCGTCTTGCAGTTTTTCGCCAAACTTTTTGAGTTGTTGCGCGGTGTAATCGCCTTTGAGGTTGATGTTGAGCACCGGAACTTCTTCAGAAATATTGAGTTCAAATACGTTGGGCTCAACTTTGCTTCCGTTGTCTAGGTTGGGCCAATCAGTGTCGGCTTTGGCGTTGTCTACTTTGTCTTTGATTTTTTGTTTGGCCAGTTCAATACCGATTTTGTCGTCAAACTCCACGACTATCATTCCGTAATCTTGAAACGAACTCGAAGAAATTTTGTTGACACCGCTGATGTTTTTGAATTCTTTCTCGAGCGGTTTCACGACGAGTTTCTCTACATCTTCAGCCGAGTTTCCGGGGAATACCGATGAAATGTATACTTTGTTTTCAATGATTTCAGGGAAATCTTCACGCGGCATCGAGATGTAGGAATAAATCCCCGCCACGACGATGATAAAAGTCAAGATGTACACCGTTACCCTATTGTCAACGGCCCAACTTGAGATGCTAAATTCTTTGTTATGCTTGCTCATTTGATATGTTTAAAAGGTGAATCCTAGTTTAGAGAGTTTAAAAGTTTAAGAAGTTTAGTCTGTCAGCTTTTGTGATTTGTGTAATTGATGAATCAATCCAGATACTTCATAAATTATGTTACGGTTTCTATCGTATTCGATGTCATCAGTGTAACCAAAATCATTAGATAATATTATCAGGTTCAACAATTCGATAGATGAACCATATGCAACTTCATAAAATCGAGCGCTTTCTTTGTTTGAAATTCGAGCACTTCCTTCGGCTAAATTTGAACAAATTGACACTGCGCTTCTTCTCATTTGTGAAGTCATTCCGTAGAGCTCTTCTTTGGGGAAATCTTTCGTTGTTGTATAAATTATCTTATTGAGTTCTCTGGCTTTTTGCCAAGCTAATAGTTTTTCAAAGCTGAATGTTTTCACGATAAATTTTATTTGGCGATTAATATTGTTTGTAAGTACAGATGATTCAACTAAACATTTTAAACTTCCTAAACTTTCTACACAATTGGTTAAAAATTCAGTTTCATTCCCTCAGAAATGTTGTTCACGCCGTCGGTTACAATCATGTCTTCAGCCGTTAATCCGCTCAAAATTTCAGTTACGTTGTCTGAAGATTGACCCACTTGAACCACGACTTTTTTGGCCGTAGCGGTTTTGTCTTTTATGTTGTCAGCTACATAGACATAGCTTTCACCTTTACCGTCTTTTTGAATGGCGTTAGACGGTGCCACAATCGCTTTTTTGTTGGTGTAATCAATGATGCGCAACTTGGCTACTTGATTCGGACGCAACAAACCTTGCGGGTTCGGAACGCTCACTTCAATGCCAAAACTGCGGTTGCTCGGGTTGATAAAATTGCCCACTTGACGCACTTTTCCTTTGTAGGTTTTGCCTAAGGATGTTAAGAAAACATCTACTTCGGTTCCGACTTTGAGTTTTCCAATATAGGTTTCAGGAACTGAAGTCGATACATACATATTACTGACGTTTACGATGCGCATCAAACCTTGCGGCGTGCCCGGCGCTACCACTTGACCTTTTTCAACAAAAACTTCATCGATGGTTCCGCTAAACGGAGCACGGACAATAGTTTTGGCCAATTGTGCTTTGAGTTGTGCTACGCCTTTTTGGGCGCTGATCATATTGGTTTGTGCTTGTAAAAACTGCATTTCAGAACCAATTTTTTTGTCCCAAAGATTTTTCTGACGATCAAAGTTGGTTTTTGCCAAGGCATATTGGTTTTCTAAACTTGCCAATTGCTGACTGAGTCCGGCATCGTCTACACGGGCCAAAATTTGTCCTTTGCTTACGCTTTGTCCGGCTTTGACATGGAGGCTGGTTAAAGTTCCGCTGAATTCAGGTTGTACAATGATGTTTTCTTTGGTGTCAACGCTTCCTTGTACTTCGAGATAATGCGTGAAAACGGTGTCTTGAATGGCTTGCACTGATACCAGTGCTTCGTCTACTTTTACATTGAGATCAGTCAATGCTTTGTCAATTTTATCAATATCCGCTTGTAAAGCCGCCTTTTTGGCTTGTAATTCGGTTACCTTTTTGCCTTGAATCAAGGCATCGATAGAACCGTTTGCTTCTTCTTTTTTACCGCATCCGATGACCAGTAATGCCGATGCGAATATGAATGTGATATGTTTTTTCATGGTTGTATTTAGTGTTTATTTAGTTTTTACTGAGTAATTTTTCAAGCGAAGCTCTTTTGGTGATGACATCGACCATGGCTTGCAAATAGGTTTGTTGCGCGCTGTATAGCTGGCGTTGTGCATCGGTCAAATCAAAACTCGAGGTGATTCCTTCTTTGAATTTGATTTGATTTTTGCTTTCAATACGTTCGGCCAAATTCAAGTTGCTTTTGGAAGTGCCCAATTGCTCTAGACTGAATTCATAATCGCTTTTGGCTTTTTCAAATTCTAATTTGAGTTTTTGTTCGGTTTCAGTGAGTCGTGTTTTGGATTGTTCGAGCGCAATTTTGGCTTGTTGTGTTCGAGCACTTCTGCCCAAACTACTGAAAAGCGGAACGGTCAATCCTACCCCAACATTTGAATAGTTATACCAAACTTGGTCACTGTTGAACATCGTAAATCTGCTCCCGAAAGTATTTGAACCAAAATTGACTTGTGCGCCCAATGAAGGCAAAGCTTTGCTGCGTTCTAATTTAAGCAACAACTCGCTGCTGGTGAGTGTGTTTTGCCCAATTTGATAGTCGATATTGTTTTTGACTTGAAACTCTTCTTTGAGAATAGCCAAATCCATATTGCTTTGGGTTAGGTTCTCCAATTTGTCTTTCAAGGTTAATTGATCTTCGAGGTTGATGCCTAAAACGAGTTTGAGCATATCCAGCGCAATGCGTTTTTGACGTTTTACATTCTCAAGTGCGCTGTTAACCGAAGCCAATGTAATTTGCAATTGCTCGACGTTTTCTTCTTCAATAAAACCGTTTTTGTAGATTTCTTTGGTGTCGCCTAAAGTTTTTTCCAAAGCTGCTTTGTTGCGCTCAAAAATCGCGATGCTTTCGTCGGCCAATAAAACATTGCCATAAGTATTGGTCACAATTTCGCGCAATTCTTGTTGGGTTTTCACTTTGGCGTTTTCTGAAATTTTCAAATAGGTTTTGGCCGATTGTAATCCGACCAAATAAGAACCGTCAAAAATCAATTGGGTCAATTTAAGACTCGCATCCATTGAGTTGTAGTTACCAAAAGCGATGGTGGTGCTTTGTCCGTTGACATTGATTTGATTTTGTTGGATTCTGAGGTTGTTCAGATAATTGACATTACCGCTAATTTGTGGCAAACCAATGGTGGTGGTTTCCCATTTTTTCTTTTGGGCAGCTTGAACATCTCGGTTGGCATTTACCGCCGAATAGTTGTTTTCAATGGCATGGTTAATAGCCTCTTGAAGCGTGAATGCATAGGTTTGAGGCTGATTTTGCCCGTGCATCACCACTGAAAACAGCACTAAAATAAGATAGAGTTTGTTTTTCATAAAGTTGACTGATGATTATTAATTGTTGTATTTAGATAGTTGTATTTCTAATTCCTTGATGCCTTTTGAGGTAGCGATGGCACGTGTGTGATATTCGAGTGCTTTGGCCTCAAGTTCGTAAGCATCTTTTTCGAGCATGGTGTTTTCGTTGATGGAAAAAATCAAAGTATAATAGAATTTAACTGCGGCTTCAACGTCGGTTTCTGCTCGGTACAAACCTTCTGAGATACCTTTGAGAATGTTTTGACGAAACATATGGCTGCAATCTTCTACTTCATTGGCCATCATTTTTTCATAGATTTCCGGATAGTGTTTTTTGAGTTGATAGGCCGGAGAGTGATCAAATGCCTGGAACATTTCTTTGAACATTTTGCTGATTTCAAAATTTTCAACAATCGCGTTGTGGTTTTGAGCAACCACCTCATCCATGAGTTTATGGATTTTTTGATGCACCACTTCAGTGCCTTCTTCAATGAGTTTTTCTTTGTTGTTGAAATATTTGTAGATGGTTTTTTTTGAGATGCACATTTCGCAGGCGATATCGTCCATGGTTACGCTTTTAAAGCCAAGCTTCAAAAACATATCGGTTGCCTTTTTGATGATTTTATCTTTCATAAGTGGGGTAAATTTGGGGGCAAATGTAAAATGGAAACTTTAAATACCAAAAAAGTTTCCAAAGTATTTACAATTTTTTAACATATCCAAAACAGCCTGTTTTGTCAAACCCGCTAGAAAGATTTACTTTAGCCAAAAAAAATTCTATGCAAAGTTTAGCAGCGTATCAGGCTTCTTTTCAGTCTTATCTCAATGAGCAACAACCCCAGAGAGAACCCCATCATCTATACGAACCGGTTCGGTATATTTTAGGTTTGGGCGGAAAGCGCATTCGTCCCGTTTTAACATTAATGGGCACAGAAATCTTTGGGAAAGATCACAAAGAAGCACTTCCGGCAGCTATGGCGGTAGAGGTTTTTCACAATTTTTCGCTGGTGCACGACGATATCATGGACGATGCTCCTTTGCGCCGCGGAAATGAAACCGTCCATGAAAAATGGAACCTCAATACAGGCATTCTCTCGGGCGATGCGATGCTTATTTTGGCGTATCAGTATTTTGAACAGTATCCGCCGGAGATTTTTAAAGAATTGGCGCAACTTTTTAGCAAAACAGCCCTTGAAGTATGCGAAGGACAACAATGGGACATTGATTTTGAAACCCGCGATGATGTGACTTTGCCCGAATACCTCAAAATGATTGAATACAAAACGGCGGTTTTGGTGGGTGCAGCTTTGCAAATGGGCGCCATCATTGCCCAAACCAGTACTGAAAATGCTCGATTGATTTATGATTTCGGACGAAATTTAGGCATAGCATTTCAGTTGCAAGATGATTTTTTAGACGCTTTTGGCAATCCGGAAACCTTTGGCAAACAAGTGGGCGGCGACATCATCGAGAATAAAAAGACTTATTTGTATTTAAAAGCAGTTGAATTCGCCTCTGAGGATGTTCGCGAACAATTGAATCAGCTTTATTCAATCAGACCTACCGACCCATACGATAAAATTGAATCGGTCAAACAAATATTTGAACAAACCGGTGCTGTGTTGGCGACACGTTCTGCCATTGAAAGCTATACAGATAAAGCATTTCAATCATTAGAACAATTACAAATCAGCTCACAAGCCAAGCAAATGCTGCATGCTTTTGGTCTTCAATTGATGGGCAGATCAGTATAAAAATGAGCGCAAAACCATTCGAATTTTTATTTATCAAGAATACCGAAAATCCTAAATCGTTGTGGTTTTTAGCAATTTTTTTCTTTGCTTTTACACCGTTAGCCTTGGGCATTGATTCGGTTGCAGTGGCAATTCATTTTGACTCCGGAAGAATCATCACTAATTTTTTGGCCGTATTTTATTTTGGGTTGATGTTTTACTCGGCCGATGGTTTGCTGCGACAGTTGATGCTGCATATGGTTTGGCTTTCATATGTAGGAGAACTTATTTTCTGTGAGGGGCTTGATATGTATCATTATCGCACACCCGGTATTCCGCTGTATGTTCCGTTTGGTCATGCCATAGTATATGCTTCGGGCTATGTTTGGGCGCATCAGAATTGGGCAAAACAGCACGAATCGAATTTGAGAAAAGTTTTTGGAGTTGTATTTTTTGGGGCTTTTTTGGTGGCCGGAATCGTCTTAAACGATATTTTTACCTTGATTTTTGGGCTATTGTTTTTTGCACTACTCAAACGTAAACGCTGGCAGAATTTGTATTATTTTATTGCGGTCTGCGTGGTTTTTATTGAGCTTGTCGGAACTTATTTGGGTTGTTGGACCTGGGCCCGTCAAATTTTTAATTTAATCCCAGCTGCTAATCCGCCCATAGGCGCGGTGTTTTTTTATGCCGGAGGCGATGTTTTGTTGGCTAAAATTGTCCAAAAGGCACACCCAAAAAGTATCTAAAGATTTGATTTATGGATTTTATCGCACCTCAAAATACCGATTTGTTACTGGCTGAAGCCTCTAAAGAAGCGCTTTACCTCAAACTCATCGAGCAAATCAACAAAGATTTTAATTTGGCCAACGAAGGCATTGATTTTCCGATGAGCACCACACCTGAAGAACTCAAAATACAGTTGCATGAAAAAATTTACCGACTTATTCAATACAAGTTTTCAGAATATCTCAACTTGCTATACATTGTAGATGTGCCCGAAGATCAGGTAAAGAAACTTGACGGTTCTGACATCCACGAGCTTTCAAAGCAAGTAGCTTTTTTGATTCTCAAGCGCGAGTGGGTGAAAGTTTGGTTTCGGAATCGGTATTAAAAATAAACCCGCACAAAAGGCATAAAAGCTTCACTGTATACAAAATCTTCTTTTTTGAACAAGACGTTGTATCTAAAGCCAATCGTGATATTGTCTGCTCTGTAACCGGCGCCCAAATACAGTGCAGTATTCCAAAAATTGCGTTTAAATTTAGGGTCTGAAAATTCTTGATTTACCCGTACTTGCTCTAACTCAGCCGAAAGTTGTACCGCTTCAACGGGGTTGGCCAATCCAATCAAACTACCGCCATAAATATTTGAAGTGTATTCATTTCTAAACTTTACATGACTGCCTTGCAAACCCACGCCGGCCGAAAAAAAATCGTTGAAATTGTAAATCGCGCTCGGGGCAATCAAAATGTCTGTATAGCCTGAACCCACGCTAACACCTAGGCCTCCGCCAAAGCTTACATGATCCCAAAAGTCGCTTTTATTTGTTTGATTTTGAGCCGTTGATGCATAGGTAGCCAGGATTCCAAAAAATGCGAATAACCATTTTATTCTCTTTGAAAAAAACACATTTTTAAGCATGTCAAGTTTTTTTTTGATTAAAACATAAAAGTATCCAAAATAATAAGAAATGAACGGCTTTTATTGTACTTTTGCCTCACATTTTTTAAAAATCAGCACATTCTTTATATAAATCATGGACAGGTTTTCATTTCTGAACGCAGCACATACTCAGTTTTTTGCCGATTTATACGAACAATACACCCAAAACCCAGACAGCGTTGAACCCAGTTGGAGAGCATTTTTCCAAGGTTTTGACTTTGGCATGGAATCATCGGGCGAATACATCGGCGAGCAAATCGCAACCGAAGTTCAAACCGGCTCAGGTTCTGAAAAACTTCAGAAAGAATTCAACGTACTTCGTTTGATTGACGGCTACAGAACCCGCGGACACTTGTTTACCAAAACCAATCCGGTGCGCGATCGTCGTGTGTATGCGCCCAACTTAGATTTAGAGCATTTTGGTCTGAGCGCAAACGATTTAGAAACTGTTTTTGATGCAGCTCGTGTTTTAGGAAAACAACCTTGTACGCTCAAACAAATCTTGGCACATTTGCAAAATATGTACTGCCAGCACATCGGCATTGAGTACATGCACATGGAAAACCCTGTATTTGTCAATTGGGTTCAAGAGCGCATCAACCAAAATGACAACCAGCCCAACTTTAATGCGGAACAGAAAAAACACATCCTCGGAAAACTCAACCAAGCGGTTTCATTCGAGAACTTTTTACATACCAAATACGTCGGGCAAAAACGCTTCTCGCTAGAAGGCGGCGAAAGTTTAATTCCCGCGCTTGATGCCGTGATTGAAGCGGCTGCCGAAAAAGGCGTAGAGCATTTTGTGATGGGTATGGCGCACCGTGGACGTTTGAATACGCTGGCCAATATTTTTGAAAAACCTACCCAAGATATTTTCTCAGAATTTGACGGAAAAGACTACGACAAAGAATATTTTGACGGCGACGTAAAATACCACTTAGGGCTTACTTCTGAGCGCAAAACCAAATCAGGTAAAAAAATCAACATCAATTTGGCGCCGAATCCTTCGCATCTTGAAACCGTAGGTGCTGTGATTGAAGGAATTTCTCGTGCCAAACAAGACAAATATTTCCCAGACGATTTCTCAAAAGTATTGCCCATTGCCGTACATGGCGATGCTGCCGTAGCCGGACAAGGCATCGTGTATGAAATTGTACAAATGGCTTTGCTGGACGGATACAAAACCGGGGGAACCATCCACATCGTCATCAACAACCAAGTCGGGTTTACTACCAATTACCTCGATGCGCGTTCATCCACCTATTGTACCGATATTGCCAAAGTAACGCTTTCACCGGTGTTGCATGTCAATGCCGACGATTCTGAAGCCGTGGTGCACGCCATGTTGTTTGCCCTTGATTTCAGAATGCAATTCGGACGCGATGTCTTCATCGATTTACTCGGATACCGCAAATACGGACACAACGAAGGCGACGAACCGCGTTTTACCCAACCGGTGTTGTACAAAATCATCGCGCGGCATAAAAATCCACGCGATATATATGCCGAGAAGCTCATCACCGACGGTATTATTGATGCAGCTTATGTAACCAAAATTGAAAATGATTACAAAGCCAAGCTCGATGAAAACCTTCAAGCTTCGCGCAAAAAAGATAAAACCATCATCAAACCCTTCTTGCAAGACGAATGGAAAGGCTTCGTTCAGGTTTCAGATGATGAAATGCTCAAAAAAGTTGACACCAAATTTGATCGCAAAAAACTCGATCAAATCATTGAGACCGTTTCTACTTTGCCATCAGACAAAAAATTCATCAGCAAGATTCAAAAAATTGTTTCTGATCGCAAAACCATGTATGACAACAACGCCCTTGATTGGGGAACCGCAGAGGCTTTGGCCTACGGAACCTTGCTTACCGAAGGCTACGATGTGCGTATTTCAGGTCAAGACGTTGAGCGCGGAACCTTCTCGCACCGTCATGCGGTTGTGAAAGTTGAAGACAGCGAAGAAGAAGTCATCTTGCTCAACCAACTCAAAGACAAAAAAGGACAATTCCACATATACAATTCATTCCTTTCAGAATACGGCGTACTCGGATTTGACTACGGTTATGCCTTGACCAATCCGAATGCCTTGACCATTTGGGAAGCGCAGTTTGGTGACTTCTCCAACGGAGCCCAAATCATGATTGACCAATACATTTCTTGTGGCGAAGACAAATGGAACAACCAAAACGGAATCGTGCTTTTGTTGCCCCACGGATATGAAGGACAAGGGGCTGAGCACTCATCGGCGCGTATGGAGCGCTACTTGCAGCTTTGCGCCCGTCACAATATGTATGTAGCCGATTGTACCACACCGGCCAACTTTTTCCACTTGTTGCGCCGTCAGATGAAAACCAAATTCCGAAAACCGCTCGTGGTGTTCTCGCCTAAGAGTTTATTGCGCCATCCGCTGTGTGTATCTACCGTTGACGAGCTGGCCAAAGGCGAGTTCCAAGAAACCATAGACGATACCGGCGTTGACAAGAAAAAAGTAAAAACCGTGGTGTTCTGCACCGGTAAATTTTATTACGACATCTTGGCCGAGCGTGAAAACTTAGGCCGCAACGATGTAGCTTTGGTGCGCATTGAGCAGCTGTTTCCGTTGCCGGTAGAGCAACTCAAAGCCATCATCAAAAGCTATCCGAAGGCTGATGATTTTGTTTGGGCACAAGAAGAGCCGAAAAACATGGGCGCCTATAGCTATATGCTCATGAATTTTGATTTGGTGCCTTGGCGATTGGCTTCGCTCAAAGCTTATGCAGCACCGGCCGCCGGAAGTCACACGCGTGATCGCCGCCGCCATGCCGATGCCATTAGAATGGTATTTGACAAAAATTTATTCAGATCATAAGAAGCTCATTCCCGCTCTGCGCTGCAATCTTTGGGTTCTTCAAGAAAGAACCAAAAGGATTTCCGCTTCGATCGGGGCTAGGGCAGCAGAGAAAACAGAAACCATACAATAAAGAATAAACTAAAATATACTACTATGATTTTAGAAATGAAAGTCCCATCACCGGGCGAGTCAATCAAAGAAGTTGAAATCGCAACTTGGCTCGTGAAAGACGGAGATTATGTAGAAAAAGATCAAGCCATTGCCGAGGTTGATTCAGACAAAGCAACCCTTGAACTTCCGGCTGAAGCCAGTGGCGTCATTACCCTAAAAGCCTCTGAAGGTGATACGGTAGCCGTTGGCGCTGTGGTGTGTTTGATTGATACAGCCGCTGCCAAAACTGCCGCAGTTGCTCCTGCAGCCCCAGCCGTAGCCGAAAAACCGGCCGAAGCTCCTAAAGCTGAAGCGCCTAAGCCGGCACCGGCACCTGCCACAACTTATGCAGCGCAAGCGCCCTCACCGGCTGCTCGAAAAATATTAGATGAAAAAAACTTGCAGCCTTCTGACGTAGTCGGCACTGGAAAAGGCGGTCGTATTACCAAAGACGATGCAGTGAATGCTGTAGCTTCTATGGGAACGCCAACAGGTGGTAACCGTGGTAGTGAGCGTACAAAACTTTCAATGTTGCGCAGAAAAGTTGCTGAGCGTTTGGTTTCGGCCAAAAATGAAACGGCCATGCTCACTACGTTTAACGAAGTGGATATGACCAACATTTATGCGCTTCGCGAGCAATACAAAGATGAATTCAAAAACAAACACGGCGTGGGCTTGGGCTTTATGTCGTTCTTTACCAAAGCCGTTACCCGCGCTTTACAATTGTATCCGGATGTGAATTCGATGATTGACGGTCAAGAGAAAATCTCCTATAACTTTTGCGATATCTCGGTGGCGGTATCAGGCCCGAAAGGATTGATGGTTCCGGTGATGCGCAATGCAGAAAATCTTTCTTTTAGAGGTGTGGAAGCCGAAATCAAACGTTTGGCTTTGCGCGCGCGCGACGGTCAAATTACCGTGGATGAAATGACCGGCGGAACTTTTACCATCTCCAATGGTGGTGTGTTTGGCAGTATGCTCAGCACGCCGATCATCAACCCACCGCAATCGGGTATTTTGGGCATGCACAATGTGGTGGACAGACCGATTGTGCGCAACGGACAAATTGTGATTGCTCCGGTGATGTATGTGGCGCTTTCTTATGACCACCGCATCATTGACGGACGCGAATCAGTAGGTTTCTTAGTAGCAGTCAAAGAAGCGCTCGAGAATCCGGTAGCAATATTAATGGACAACAACCCTAAAAAAGCCCTAGAGCTTTAAGGGTTTCTTACGTTCCCGGATGGGACGCCTATATATTTGATCCCGCTTGTTTTTCAGGCGGGATTTTTTTTAGACCTACAAGGTTTGATAAACCTCGCAGCTCAAAAAACCATGCAGGTTCCCACAGATTTTTCGTTTATTTGTGCAGCCGCGTGAGCGATGGAAGCAGAAATCTTGAGCGCCCGGAGCTTTGCGCAGGGCGGTCAAATTGCCGCGGACAGCGCGACGCGAGGAGGCACGACGAAGCGGCACGCCCCAAAAATCAGCAACCAAACAAACGGCCATTATGAAACAAAATCAGAAACAAGCAGCCATCGGGTTTATTTTTATCACGATGCTTATTGACATTACCGGTTGGGGGATTATTATTCCGGTGATTCCCAAACTCATTGAAGAACTCATACAGGGCGACATCAGCGAAGCGGCAAAAATTGGCGGTTGGCTCACCTTTGCCTATGCGATTACACAGTTTATTTGCGCGCCGCTGATTGGCAATTTGAGCGATAAATTCGGGCGCCGTCCGGTGATTTTGATTTCGCTGTTTGGCTTTGCGATTGATTATTTGTTCTTGTCGATGGCGCCTACCATTGGTTGGCTTTTTGTGGGCCGCATTATTGCCGGGGTCACCGGAGCGAGTATTACCACGGCTTCGGCTTATATTGCCGATGTGAGTACGCCCGAGAACCGCGCTAAAAACTTCGGAATGGTGGGCGCAGCCTTTGGTTTGGGCTTTATCATCGGGCCGGTCATTGGCGGATTGCTGGGGCATTATGGCGCACGCGTTCCGTTTTATGCCGCGGCGGTTTTGTGTATGCTCAATTTTATCTACGGACTGTTTATTTTGCCGGAATCGTTGGATGTTTCTAAGCGCCGCCCATTTGAATGGAAGCGCGCCAATCCGGTGGGCGCCTTGCTCAACTTGCGCAAATATCCGCAGTTGTTGGGTTTGGTAACTTCGATATTTGTGTTGTATGTAGCCTCACATGCCGTGCAGAGCAATTGGAGTTATTTTACGATGTATCAGCTTAAATGGGATGAGAAAATGGTCGGTATATCGCTTGGTGTCATCGGGGTTTTGGTGGCCTTGGTTCAGGGCGGACTCATTCGGTGGGTAAACCCCAAACTCGGCAATGAAAAATCAATTTATGTAGGTTTTGCGCTGTATGCTATAGGCATGTTTATGTTTGCTTTTGCCACCCAGAGCTGGATGATGTTTGCTTTTTTGGTGCCTTATTGTTTGGGTGGAATAGCCGGTCCGGCTTTGCAGTCGGTTATTTCAGGCGATGTGCCACCCACCGAACAAGGTGAGATTCAAGGAACACTCACGAGTTTGATGAGCGCTTCGGCCATTGTAGGGCCACCGCTTATGAGCATGTTGTTTTATTATTTTACGCATGACCAGGCGCCGGTTCAGTTTGCCGGAGCACCGTTTATATTGGGCGGAGTGATGATGCTCATCAGTGCGATTATTGCTTATTTTTCGTTTAAGAAATAAATAAAAAACCCGCTTCAACTGAGCGGGTTTTTTTTATATCGTTTCATCGTTATTGGCGAATGAGTTTGACGGTTTTTTCTTGAGCACCGCTGCTGAGTTTGGCAAAATAAACTCCTGATTTAAAACCGGATAAATCAATTGTTGTTTGGTGATTCTGAACCGTTTTTTGCAACAACGTTTTTCCGAGAATGTCGCTGATTTCTATGTTATCGATTATAGCATTTTTCATCGAGAAATGGACGGTTGAAGCCGTCGGGTTCGGATAATATTCTAAACTTCCGTTATCAAACGCATCCACATCCAAAAATGGCACAAATTCCGTCGTACAGGTATTGGTTACAATGGCCGGATTGAAGTCAAAATAAATGTTGGCCGTATTCGGAACCACATCGCCCAAGGCAAAGCCTGATTTGGGTTTTACCTGAAACACCACATAACCATGTCCGGTCACTTCGTCTCCAGCCACAGAAGGCGGCAAGTTGACTCCGTCAAAACGCCAAGTCAAGTGATTGCCTATGCGATCAAGCGTATAATTATGACTGGCACGAACCATTTTGATAGAGCTCTCGTCAAGTTTGTCATCCAAGACATCTTCAACGCGAATGTTGATAGCTGCGGCTGTTCCGGTGTTTTCAAAACGAATGGTGTAGGTCAGATAGTCATCAGCAGTAAAGCCAGAATGCACAATCTTTCCGCCATGGGCTTCGGTTTTTTCGTTCGGATCATACGAGCCTACAATAACAGCAGTCAGTGAAGCGCTGTTGTTGGCCGCATTGGCATCGGTATTGGATATGGTTGCCGCATTGGTGAGCGTTTGCCCCAAGCTAACGGTCGGAATCGTCGGCACTTGCATCAATACATTAATATAACGAGATTCGCCCGGAGCCATGTTGGTTACATTATACGTAAAACCGTTGGCAGACTGTGTAGCATTTACAGAATTTGAAATCAAACTCAGCGTGCTATCGGCTTGAAAACTCACATTGCCCGAAGCCGTTTGATTTCCTTCGTTTTTAATGACCATCGTATTGCGGTACACAAAACCGGGTCTTGGACTCAGGGTGTTGTACAATTGTACGGATAAGTCCTGACAAGAAACCGGTGTAATGGCAAAGTTATAAGTGGTCACTCCTGAACCATCAGCCACCGTTACATTTGAATAGTTGGGTTGGGCAATTAAATATTGGGTGCCGCAATAATTGTTGTTGATGCTGTAATGCAAGTCATACACATTGGCCGGATTGGTTTCATATAAATAATGAACTCCGTTGTTGGTATTAATGTGGTGTAGCGCCTCTGAATTAATCGTATAGCTAAAAGTGCCTTGGTTGTAATTTTGCTCGCTACCGTCTTGGATGCCGTTGTTATTGGTGTCGATAAAAGCGTTGAGTTTAATGCCGTCTGAAGTGTTCAAGGGTGTATTGCTATACATATAGGCCTTGTCAAAATTGGGGTCAGATACTTGTAGATAATGTGTAACCCCAACATTGCCCGAATTGATATTTTCTTGAGTGATTGTTACATAATAACTTAAAGCTGATGAGGTTTCGCCCGGAGCCAAGCTTGGAATATTTCCCGAAGCAGTTGGCCACTGGTTCCACGGAAAATAATGCAATGAAATTTCATTCACCGGACAGTTGGTGCTTGTATTAGTTGCTGTAGACTGATAGTTGATGATATCGCCCACATTGACAATGCCATCCGCATTATAGTCATTATAAGTGGCGGTTACCTGACCTGATAAAGGACTCGCTGTTAAAAGCGTGGTGGTGCCGTTGGCAACGAGTAGCCCGCAATTGAGGGTTATTTGATAGTCATACACACCTGCGGAAAGCCCGCTGACAGTATAGTCTTGCGTGCCCGGAGGTGCCATATATTGCCCTATTTCAACTCCATTGAGAAAAAGGCGAATGATCTTACTCGAATTAAATGACATTATATTCTGAAACTGAATTTCACCATCAGACATCCCACATTGCGGATAAACAGGATTCGTTGATATAGGCGGAATAAAATTCTCAACACTGATGGTAGCGGGGTTAGAAACATTTCCTAAATCATCTACAAGAACATAAGTGATGATATCGGTCATGCCAGGAAGCTCATTCCCCCCGAGATTTTGATAATTCACATTCAATCCATCCACAGTAAATACGCCTCCCATGTTGGTTTGCATAAAAGATTGTATTCCGGGTTGACTAGGGTTTAAATCAATGCTATTAGATGAAATATTCCCGAAAATGGTATCATTACCCAAAATATCAATCATTATAGGATTACAAGAGTATTCAAAATTACTCGCTTGGTCGCTCACCGCAATGGGTGGTTGCGCATATAAGCTGGTGCTCGAAACCAAATGGATGAGCAAAAGAGTCAATAAAAGAGCGTAATTTTTTTTCATAGCGTTTTTTTATTCAAAAGAAAACCCTGAATTGGGTTCAGGGCTTTCTTTTCTGAATGGTTTTATTCTTTAATGATTTTAAAGGTCTTGCTTTGTTTTTGTGCCTCGGCTTTTACAAAATACACACCCGGAGCGAGTGCTAACAAATCCATCTCTGCTTGTGTTGATTGCATATTTTTTTCTAAAACTACTTGTCCAAGCGTAGTGGTAATGCTCACTTTTTCAATCGGGAATTGATTAGAAATGGAAAGCTTATTTTGCACCGGATTCGGCGCATATTTCAATTCGTTCAGAGCAAAAGAGGCATTTGATAAAAACGGCACAAACTCCGTTGTACAGGTATTGGTTACAATAGCCGGATTGAAGTCAAAATAAATGTTGGCCGTATTCGGAATCACATCACCCAAAGCAAAACCCGCTTTTGGTTTTACTTGAAATACCACATAACCATGACCAGTCACTTCGTCTCCATCTACCGATGGCGGCAAATCAATCCCGTCAAATTGCCACGAAAGCGCAGCGCCCGTGCGTTTTAACACATACGGATGGCTCGAAGCAATGGTGCGTACGCTAGATTCGTCCAGTTGCGCATCAAGTACATCGTCTACTTTTACGTTGATGGCATTGGCCGTTCCGGTATTCTCAAAACGAATGGTATAAGTCAGGTAATCATCGGCTGAAAAATCAGTAAAAACCACTTCAGAACCGTGGCTCTCCGCTTTGTCATTAGGATCGTATGAGCCTACAATAGGCTGGGTCAAACTCGAAGTATTGTTGTTGGGCGCAATATCATTAGCGGGTAAAGTAATCGAACATGAATTAGTCAGTTGCTGACCTAAGACAACCGTTGGTATGGTCGGAACCTGCATATTTACTGTTATAAAACGCGTTTCGTGTGGTTGTAAATTCGCAAAGTCATAGGTAAATCCGTTGGTGTTCAGGACCACTCCGGCGACAGGAGTATTGGTAATGCTCAGTAAAGGATCTTTGACAAAAGTAACGGTTCCGGATATAGCCTGATTACCTTGATTGGTATACGTGATGTAATTTTGATAGATAAATCCGGGTCTTGGCGGTGCTGAATAAGTATACAGATAAACGGCCAAGTCGTTGTAAGGAAGAATGGTAATCGGAAAGTTATAGGTGGTGATTCCAGAACCTTGAGCTACAGTCACATTCGTATAACTGCTCGGCGACACAGCGTAATTTGCTGCAATAGCCGGATTAACCGCATATCCTAAATGATAGACATTGGTTGGGTTTGATTCGTAAATGTAGTGCTGTCCGCTGTTGGTTGCGATGTTTATATCTGATCCGCCATTGATGCTGTAGCTAAATTCGCCTTGTGAAAAGTTAATTTCACCCGGATCTTGAACGCCATTGGTATTGAGGTCAAGAAACGCATTGAGTTTGATGCTATCTGATAAATTTAAACTCAATTCAGAGACAGCATCATTGACAATCTGATTTCCGTTGAGCGTTCCCAGTACCGCTACAAAATTATAAACCAAACCGCTATTGATGTCGTTTTGGGTGATGACGTAGGTGGCGGCAAAAGTAGTGGTGTCGGTACTTCCGGAACTCAATAAGGCAATGGGTCCGCCTGTGATATCCAATAGTTGGTTCTGAAGCATAACATTGGTCAGGTCGCTACAATCATTGTTGGTCACGGCAAAAGTATAATGCACCACATCGCCTACATTGGTATAGCCGTCTTGGTTGTAATCTTCATAAGTAGACTCCATGCTCACACTGATGCCATATAAATTCTGTGCAATTTGAAAATTAACATCAAATGAGTCAAAACAGTTGCCCATCAAAATATCTTCGGCCAAAATATCTAAGCTGTAATTTCCGGGAGCCAAATTGGCAATAGTGGTTGTCGTTCCCGTTCCCATCAGGGTTTGTGTCGGGCCACTGGGTTGTTGGGTATAATGAATCGTCCAAGTGCCCACCTCGGGTAATCCGCTCAAAGCAACAGCGCCCGTGTTTACGATACAAGTGGGTTGGGTAACCGCATCGATGATGGGGGTATTCGCTCTGCAATAATCCACTAAAACAGTCACTAAAGCGGTATCGCAGTTGTTGGGCGCAGTTAAATCGCAAATTTGATACACTAATGTGTATAAGCCGCTGGGGGTATCCGAGTTGGCAAATACGCGGCCATCAGGGGTTAAACCTATATTCGGATTCGGAGATGATACCAAATTGAGAGAAACGTTATTTTGGTTGACCGGCTGCCCCCCCAAGGTGTCGTTAAACAGCACACTGCCGTTGCCCGGAGGTGTTGTGGTGCCGTCTAAGTTTGATAAAGTAAACGAATCATCATTGGCTTCTATCAAAAGAGTAGGAGGGTTAACCACAGAAGTGGTCGAAGTACTACTACAGCCACCAGCATCAGTTACGGTACACACTACCACATATACACCGGGTGCATTGGGCGGAAGTGGAAAAGTTGGTCCTCCGGCTACTGAAGGTATTCCATTCATAGTCCAGAAATAAGTGTAAGGTTCTTGACCTCCAGTAACAAAGGCAATAACCACAGAGTTAGGAGGCGTGGTGAGGGCGTTTAAAAGTACTTGCAAGCCGCTATTGACTCCTAAATTCACCGGTACAATACTCGTGGTTAAAGCAATGGTGTTGAATACGCGGGCAAAAATAACTTGCTGTGTCGTGTTGATCGTAAAGTTGCTCGGATCGGCAATAGGGTTGAGGTTGTTGGTGGCATCGCCTTGGGTCAAGTGATACGTAATGCTGATTTGTGCCGGATTTTGATTGGCGATAATCTGACTGTTCGCCTGCGTTAAATCAAACGAAAAATCGTTGCAATAATTGGTCAACTGAACGTTTTGTGCACTGCTGAGGATACCCATCAACAACAAAGCAAAGAGTAATGTTTTTTTCATAGCTTTTTAATTAAAAAAAGAAAACTCCCAATGAATCATTCAGAGTTTTCTGTTGGGTTTTGTATTTATTCTTTGACGATTTTGAAAATTTTACTTTGTTTTTGTGCTGTGGCTTTTACAAAATAAACCCCTGATTTCAGTGACGACAAATTAATCTGTGCCTCAGCGCTCTGTATAGTTTGCTCAAGAACTACCTGTCCAAGGGTGTTTGTCATGCTTAATTTCTCTATCGGGCTGTTGTTTGTTATAGTCAATTGGTCTTGCACCGGATTCGGCGCATAATACAATTGGTCTAGAGCAAAAGTGGTATTAGATAAATTCTGCACAAATTCAGTCGTACAGGTATTGGTTACAATGGCCGGGTTGAAGTCAAAATAAATGTTGGCCGTATTCGGAATCACATCGCCCAGAGCATATCCCACTTTTGGCTTGACTTGAAAGGTTACAAAACCATGACCAATATTGGTATTGGTTACTGATGGCGGCAGTTGAATATCGTCAAAGAACCAAGTAAGAGTACTTCCTTCACGGTTTAGTGTATAACTGTGGCTCGCATTGATCATCATCAAACTGGTTTCGTCGAGTTTGCTGTCTAATTCATCCGTGATTCTGATAAATTCAGCATTAGCCGTACCGGTGTTTTCAAAAGTAATGGTGTAGGTCAAGTAATCGTCAGTACTAAAAGCAGCATGCATTACACGTCCGCCATGGGCTTCATATTTTTCATTCGGGTCATAGGAGCCCACAATGGTTTGTGTCAAAACCGCATGATTGTTGTTCAAACGAATGTCATCAGCAGTAGGCGCAATATTCGCTTCAAAGTGCACTAAGTCGCCCAAAGCCACCGTAGGAATGGTTGGCGTTTGTAGGGTAATGGTAATCAAATGACTTTCGCCCGGCGCTAAATTGGTAAAGTTATACACAAACCCATTAGCCGTAGCAATCGTTCCCGATACAGAAATATTCGTAATGGTTTGGCCATCAATATTGTTGAATGTTACGGTTCCGGCTGGAATTATTTGTGATCCGTGGTTGGCATAGGTTAAATTAACTGTATGCGTAAAACCGGGTCTCGGATCGTTGCCATACATATAAACCCCCAAATCGATATACGGAGTAATGGTAACCGGAAAATAATAAGTGGTAATGCCCGATCCATTGGGAACGGTAATGTTGTTGAGCGTGGGTGCTGCACCATAAAAACCAAGGTAGGGCGCATAAACACTAAAACTAATATCATAAGAATTGGCCGGGTTTACTTCATATAAATAAGAAAATCCGCTCGCATTGATGTTGTGCATTACGCCATCATCACTAATTTGATAAGTAAATTGCCCATTTTGCAATGGAGATTCGCCCGCGTCTTGAATACCATTTGCGTTGGTGTCTACAAAAGCAACGAGTTTGATGCCGTCGGTTATGTTCAAGAAATTCGTATAACTAAGTGTTGTGTAAGTAGATTGTGTTGCACTTCCGGCAGATCCGCCTATACCCATTGATTTAGTGACTTTTCCGGCATTGATGTCGGCTTGGGTAAGAGTATAATCATAGCTCAACGTTGTAGTATCGGTAGCACCGGGGGCCAAAGACGCTATATTTCCTACTGAAGGAATAACTCCGTATACCCTTCCGATATTGGTAATCGTACAAGTGCTGTTGTTGGTCACATTAAAACTATAATGAATGACATCGCCTACACTTGGAATCCCATCTGCATTGGTATCTGTATAATGTCCTACCATCGAGGCGTTCAAGAAACTTACATTGAGATAAGCAGGCGGACTAGAGCATCCTTGATAATTGCGCACTTTGATCCAACTTATCCAAGGATTTACATTGGTGAGTACAGCAGAGCTTCCGGTGCCTGACATCAGTGTTCCGCCGGGGCCGTATATCGTCCAGGTACCTGCCGGGAGCCCAGAAACATTAACCGTTGTGGTTGAGGTAGAACAATTTTGAGGCGCTGTACTGGTGATGATGGGCGCATTGAGCTCATCACAACCAATGTTTACATAGACAGATCCCCAAAAGGACCCTAAAAATGAGTTTGTACCGCCAATTGAATAATCAATCTGATATGTTCCGACCGGCACGGGGCCGTTCGAAAAAATGACCGAACCGTTATTCTGGTTTAAAGTCAATGCATTTGATGATGACGAAACCGAAAGAAAACTCACATTTGATAATGTGGCCGGCATACCGCTATAGGTGTCGTTGTCTAAAACGTCTTGAACAGCAATGGTCGTTGTTGAACCATTCGGAATAGAAGCATAATCATCAGTTACCGTAATAACTGCATTTTGAGCAAAGATTTTGGTATTCAAAAAAAGAGCAAAAAAGGCGAGTACTAAAAGAGCGTAGTTTTTTTTCATATTTGTTTGTTTTGGCTATCAAATGTAGAGAAATAATCTGGCAATATGAGCTATTAAACTAAATAATTTGCTCAAATTCAAATTATTGCAAATAAATGTAGTGGTTGTGATAATCAATGATGGCGTGGGCTTGTAATAGAATATCTGCACCAATAATGCCCTGAACCGGTTGGGCTTTGTGCTCGGTGAGCGCTTGATTGACGTGCGATAAATCAAAAATCACCAACGGGAAATAGTCTGTTTTCCAGCGACCGATGTGCAAGGTATTGTGTGGTGCTATTTGTGCAAACATGCCCGTAGCTCCGGCACCTGCTGCCCGTGTGGACGAATTTTGCGGGTTGAGGGCAAAGAGTTCCGTGCCTTCAAAACCCACACAACTATTGCTGGCTCCGGTGTCAAGAATAAACAATCCGGCCACGCCGTTGATTTTGGCTTTAACGAGTAAATGCTGGGTTTTGCTGATTTTGAATTTTATTTTTTTGTAACCGTGCGGCTTGAGTATCTCGGGCAAGTTTTGCATTTTTTATTCTGTAAGGGTGTTGTGGGTAAAGTTCGCAAAAGAATTGTTCTAGCCAAGCTTTTAATTGTAATTTTGCCCGAGTTTTAAAAGTTTATGATTACCGATACCCACACCCATTTATACAGCGAAGCTTTTGCCGATGACCGCGATCAAATGATTGCGCGCGCTTTGCAACTAGGCGTAGAGCGATTTTTTATTCCGGCCATTGATTCTACCTACACCCAAGCTATGTACGATTTAGAAGCAGCCTATCCTGAAAACATGTTTCTCATGGCAGGACTGCATCCGACGCACGTTAAAGAAAATTTTGAACAAGAACTCGCCCATGTTGCGGCGCAATTGGCTGAGCGAAAATTTTACGCCGTGGGCGAAATTGGTATTGATTTGTTTTGGGACAAAACTTTTCTCAAAGAACAACAACAAGCGTTTAGAACCCAAATTGCTTGGGCCAAACAATATCATTTGCCCATAGTGATTCACTGTCGCGATGCTTTTGACGAAGTTTTTGAAATTCTTGAAGAAACCAAATCACCCGAACTGCGCGGTATTTTTCACTGCTTTACCGGAACCTACGAGCAAGCCTTGCAAGCCATTTCTTGCGGAATGAAACTGGGCATTGGCGGTGTGGTAACCTTTAAGAACGGAAAAATTGATCAGTTCATCGCGCAAATAAATCCGAGTCAGATAGTTTTAGAAACGGATGCACCTTATTTGGCTCCGAATCCGTATCGCGGCCAACGCAACGAAAGCGCCTATATTGTTGAAGTTTTGAATAAATTGGCAGCCTTGTATCAAATCACCCCCGAAGAATTGGCGCACATCACCACCCAAAATGCACAAGAAGTTTTTGGTATTTAAGCGCGTAAAGTAGCGGCAGTTGTCAATAAATTTTGTTTTTTTGTTGCATCAAATAAAAACACATGCAAAAATTCGACGCGATTCGCCCGTTTTATGACGCCGAGGTCAACCAGGCCTTGCGCGCATCGGTCAACCACCCGATGATGAAAGCGCTGATGAATTTTACCTTTCCGGATCAACCTGATGAAGTCTGGAAAGAACAGTTGCTCAAAACGCATTCTATCCGCGATTTTCAGTGTAATTTTATTTACCAATCACTACAAAAAGTACTCGAAAAAACTTCTGACGGACTTTCAACTTCGGGTTTTGAAAAGCTTGAGAAGAATACCGCGTATTTGTTCATCTCTAACCACCGCGACATTATTCTGGATACTTCATTGCTCAACGGAGCTTTGTTTGAACACGGATTGGTCATGACCGCATCGGCCATAGGCGATAATTTAGTACGCAAATCATTTTTAAAAACCCTATCCAAACTCAACCGAAACTTTGTTGTGCAACGCGGATTACCACCCCGAGAATTGCTCGAGAGTTCTAAACTTATGTCTGAATACATAAGACAATTGTTGCGTCGTGAGAACCGTTCGGTTTGGATTGCTCAGCGCGAAGGCCGTACCAAAGACGGCAATGACGCCACACATTCGGGGGTGTTGAAAATGCTCGCCATGGGCTCAGATGAGGCCAATTTGATGGACTACTTCCGAAAAATCAAGGTGGTGCCTGTATCCATTTCGTATGAATATGACCCGACTGATGCGCTCAAAATGCCGCAACTCATGGCTGCCGCCAACAACGAAATCTACATCAAAGAAAAGAACGAAGATTTCATGACCTTGCTTAGCGGTATCATGGGCCAAAAAAAACGCATCCACATTCATATTGGCGATGTGCTCAAAACCGAAATTGACCAAATTGAGCGCGAGAATGACAACACCAACAAGCAAATTCAAGCTTTGGCCCAAGCCATTGACGACTCTATTTTGAGCAGCTACAAACTTTGGCCTACCAATTACATTGCTTATGATTTGTTGTATAAAACCGATGAATACGCAGCGCATTATACCGAGAACGAAAAACAACTTTTTGAACGTAGATTGGACATTAAAATTGATCAGCACAATCCGATTTTATGGGAAGGCTTTTTGAGTATGTATGCCAATCCGGTGGTAAACAAACGCAAATATCAAAATGCAGTCTAAACCAAGCATCTTGCTGATTTACACCGGTGGTACCATCGGGATGGTCAAAGATTTTGAGACCGGTGCGCTCAAGGCATTTAACTTTTCAGAACTACTTCAGAATATTCCCGAGCTCAAACAGCTTGACTGCCAAATTGAAACCATCTCCTTTGCCGAGCCCATTGATTCATCCAATATGAACCCGGCTTATTGGGTTAAAATGGCCGATATGATTGGCAATCGCTATGAGCAGTTTGACGGATTTGTCGTCTTGCACGGCTCAGACACCATGTCTTATTCGGCATCGGCCTTGAGTTTTATGCTCGAAAATTTAGCCAAGCCGGTGGTGTTTACCGGGTCACAATTACCCATTGGCGATTTGCGCACCGACGCCAAAGAAAATCTGATTACAGCCATTCAAATAGCGTCGTTGCAACACAAAGGCAAACCCGTGATTCAAGAAGTTTGCTTGTATTTTGAATACAAACTCTACCGCGGCAACCGCACCACCAAAATCAACGCAGAGCATTTCAATGCTTTTGCTTCGCCTAATTATCCTGCCTTGGCCGAATCGGGGGTACATTTACTGGTGAATCCCGCGGTTTTATGGCCAAACGATCAAGCCAAAAAACTCATCGTGCACCACGAGCTCGATAGCCATGTAGTGGTGCTCAAGATGTTTCCGGGCATCAATGAAAGCGTGCTCAACGCCGTATTGTCTATTCCGGGATTAAAAGGCATCGTACTTGAAACCTATGGCTCGGGCAATGCACCCACCGAAAGCTGGTTTGTACAAGCGCTTAAAAAAGCCATTAAATCAGGTTTGCATGTAGTGAATGTAACCCAATGTTCGGGCGGAAGTGTACGCATGGGCCAATATGAAACCAGTACCCTACTCAAAAAAATAGGCGTCATCTCGGGCAAAGACACCACCACCGAGGCTGCTATTACCAAGCTCATGTACTTACTGGGGCAAAACGTAGCTCCGGCCGTTTTTAAAACTATTTTTGAAACCTCGTTGCGCGGCGAACTCAGCTAGCATTTTTCTTTCTCAATTCAAAAAAAATATAGTTCTTTGCACACCTAAACTAGAGAGGTGTCCGAGTGGTTGAAGGAGCAAGCCTGGAAAGTTTGTATGTGGGCAACTGCATCGTGGGTTCGAATCCCATCCTCTCTGCAAGACAAAAACCAAAGCGATCGCTTTGGTTTTTTTATGAGCACAAAGTGCGTCGAAAGTTCTCTTTCGTAAGCACGTGTGCTCATAAAAAACCCCAGCTTTTGCAAAAAGCTGGTTTTTATCTTGACCACTGACCCCCAAAGGGAACACCGCAGGTAATCCCTTAAAAACCATCCGCGTCG
>JAIXSK010000031.1 GCA_027484725.1 Flavobacterium sp.
TAAGGTCATCAAACCCTAGAACGGCTGTCAATCCAATATGTCTATGAACTTATTTATTAGCGCTTCATTCTCAAAGCGGGTGCAAAAGTACAAACCTTTTTCTCTTATCCAAACTTTTTTCAAGAAAAATTTAAAGGTTTTTTTCTTAAAGTTGATGGTCAGTATTTTAGAATGAACTTTTGCTTTTCCGGAAACATTTGTTCTGTTTCGGGAGGGCAAATATATGTTGTTTCTGTATTTAGAACCAAATGTTTTTTAGACTTTTTTTCAAGATGTTGATAACTTGATTATTGCTAATTCCAAATATCTGATTTGAAACGCCAAACACACCGCTACAACCACGCAGCCCGGATGGGAACGGCATCCTTGCCCGGAGATTTCGCAGGGCAAGATAGAGTGGACAGCCGGAAATGCTGCCCAAAAAATCAAACTAGTTCTTGATGATCTTGATGATTTTAGTTTGTTCTTGTGTGGTAATTTTGACAAAATACAAGCCATCAGCCAATAGTGACATATCAAAGACGCAGTTGTTTGAAACATTATTTAAGGTATCAACTTGCTGTCCGAATGCGTTGAACAATGAGATGTCAGAAATGAATTTCAAATCGCGAATGTGTAATAGGTTTTGAACCGGATTGGGGTAAACCAATAATTCATCCGCATCAAAATTTGAATTAGCTAACAAAGTACAAGTAACCGAAACCGGCAAAAAGCAAGCTACACCAACAGCACTATTCAAAGTAAAAAGCACTGATTGCCCCGGTTGAACACCCGGAACTTGATAATTAGATGCAAGAGTTGATCCGGTTTGTGTTGGACCACCATTGATAGAATAAGATATATTATAATCAGTAGCTCCAACCACAGGCGCCCAATCAAAACCTACTGAGTTAGGCGGTAAATTGTTACTGTCACAAAAAAGGTTGGTAGTTCCTGTTAAAACCGTTACTGTCCGAGTGACTATAGCGCTTGGACAAGCACCGGTACCTAAAACCGTATAGGTCATAGTCGCTACTCCTGCTGAAAGCCCGGTAATTACACCGGTTGTAGGATTCACTGTAGCAACATCAGTGTTTGAACTCGACCAAGTTCCGCCGGCAACGGTAGAGGTAAATGAAGTAGAACTTCCGACACAAATACTTTGAACACCCGAAAGCACGCCTGCCTCAGGGCATGGTGGGGTTGATGGGCAACTAAAAGCACCTCCATAACAATATCCTACTGGACCCGAAGGTGTAACAAATATCTCAACATGATCTGTCTCTGCCACATTATTAATCGTGTACGTTAATATATTTCCCGATGTTCCAAAAGTATAGGTACCATTGTTAATACTGTATACAACGGTATATGTTCCTGCGCCCAAAACCGCATTCCAGTTAAAAGTTATCGCATTATTGGCCCAAGTACCGCAAGAAACCGTCGGAGAATGTAAGGGATTAATAGTTACTACTTGTGAAGCCGTACATCCACTTATGTTCATATAAACAATGGTTGCAGTACCACCAGAAACGCCGGTAACCAAACCGTTATTATCAACGGTAGCAATCGAAGGATTTAAAGATGTCCAAGGAGTGGTTGGATTCGGAAACAGAGAGCCGTTTAGTTGAAGTGTGTCTGTTGCACATGTAGCATAATTAGAGTTTGTTGATATGGTTGGATAATTACTTACATAAATATTTTGCGACACTTGATTTCCGGCATTGTCATGATAAGTAATAGTTGTTGTTCCAAAACCAACCGAGGTAACTAGACCTGTGTTATCAACTGTGGCTACAGCTGTATTACTTGAAGTCCAAGGTGTTGTCGGAGCAGGATTACCTGATCCACCTGAACCTGTTAGTTGTGTTGTGGTCGGCGTATGTGCTGGTCCGGTCATGCAGATACTAAAATTCCCTGTGATCATAAGCGGAGACAAATTTAAATCCGCCGCTTGCAGCGAAAAAATCGAAATAAAAAAGACCAGAATAAAGTAATATTTGCGCATGAAAAAAGTGTTTGAAAGGCCTAAATGTAATTTAATTTCCTTACAAACACTTAGTTATTGATAAAATGCTGTTATTTTTTGTTGACTTCTTGGGCTTTGGCTTCCCAATAATCAGTGAGCTGGTCGTAATCAATTGGAGTGGCCGGAGCCTGCCTTACCAATCTTCCGCGGTCAAAAGCACGTTTTAAAATGGTTTCAATTAAAAAATCTTCGTTGTCTTCAAACGGAAGATATTTTCGCTTGAGGCTGATGTCAAAAACATTCGCGGTGGCATTAGACCAAAAAGCCTTCCAGCCGCTTTTATAATCTTTAATGAGTTCAAAGGCCGTTGAACCGGTTTGTCTGTAAATGAGTTTAACTAAAATTTGTCCTTGTTTGCGCGAAAGTTTTTTGAGTCGGGCTTCAAATTCGTTTTCCATATAGTCTTCAACAATTTTGAAATACTTGCGCTTTTCGCGATTGGTTTTGAGAGCATTCATATTTTTGTTGAGTAAAACCAAACGCTCTGCCGCAACTTTGGCATACGGGTATACTTTATACACTCGGTTGCGCAAAAGATTGAACTGTTTTTGCGCTTCAGGATCTAATTTTTCATTGCTGATAATGATTTCATCAAGTAAAATGGGTTCTGAAATAGTGTCGGTTTCTTTGAGCACATATCCCATTTTGGTTGTGTCTTGCTCAACAATCTGAGCCTGAGCCGATAAAGCTAAAAAGCCTAACAATAGATAACAAAAGTACGGTTTCATACACCAAAATTTTACGGTTCAAAATTACTGCGAAACAAACAACTGTGATGCCAAAATTTTTACATTAGCAAAAAAATAAAATATTTATGAGTACAAAATCTATTCTCAAAAAATCATCCATAGACTTTCTTGAAAAATATCTCAACAACGCCTCACCTACCGGATACGAAGCCGAAGGTCAAAAAATCTGGATGCAATACCTCAAACCCTACGTAGATACCTTCATCACCGACACCTACGGAAGCGCCGTGGCAGTGATTAATCCCGATGCAAAATACAAAGTAGTCATTGAAGGCCATGCCGACGAAATTTCATGGTACGTTAACTACATAACTGACAACGGGCTAATTTATGTCATCAGAAACGGTGGTTCCGATCATCAAATTGCGCCCTCAAAACGCGTCAACATCCACACCAAAAACGGTATTGTTAAAGGTGTTTTCGGTTGGCCGGCCATTCACACGCGCGGTCGCGGCAAAGAAGAACCGGCTCGATTAGACAATATTTTTATCGATTGTGGCTGCTCTACCAAAGAAGAAGTTGAAAAACTCGGCGTACACGTGGGGTGCGTGATTACCTATCCCGATGAATTTATGATCCTCAACAACGACAAATTTGTCTGCCGCGCCATTGACAACCGCATGGGCGGATTCATGATTGCCGAAGTCGCGCGTTTGTTGCACGAAAACAAAAAGAAACTGCCTTTTGGTTTATACATCACCAATTCGGTACAAGAAGAAATTGGTTTGCGCGGTGCTGAGATGATCACCCAAACCATCAAGCCCAACGTAGCTATTGTGACCGATGTTTGCCACGACACCACCACTCCGATGATCGAAAAGAAAATCGAGGGCGACCTCAAAATGGGCAAAGGCCCGGTGATTGCTTATGCACCGGCGGTACAAAACAAATTGCGCGATTTAATTGTCAATACCGCCGAGGCCAAAAAAATACCGTTCCAACGCCATGCCTCATCGCGCATGACCGGAACCGATACCGATGCGTTTGCCTACAGCAATGGCGGCGTAGCTTCGGCGCTTATTTCGCTTCCGTTGCGCTACATGCACACCACCGTTGAAATGGTGCACCGCGACGATGTTGAAAACGTCATCAAACTCATTTACGAAACCTTGCTCAACATCAAAAATCAAGACGATTTTTCGTATTTTAAATAGTTCTAGAAGCTGATTCCCGTTGTTCGCTGTAGTTTTGCAGCCGAACCCCGGCCGCAAAAGCTGCCACTTCCACCGGGGCTAGGGCAACAGAATCCGCAGAAACTTTTCTGCCATAAACAAATAAAAAACGCCGCTCATTCCAGCGGCGTTTTCATGCTAACTAATTCAAAATATCCAAACAATGTATTTACAATTGGATGTTTGCCTCAATAATTGCGTTGTCTTCGGCAATTATATCTTCAATAGTTCTGTCTAAAAACAACGGATACACTTTGTTGTCTAGTTGATCTTCAGTGATTTGTTGGTTTTCAGAAATGGTTTGCTCAACCGGCGTTTCTAATAGAACCAACCAATTCGAATCAACAGGAGCGCTTTCAATGATTTTGTTGTTTTCATGAATCATCTCACGTAGACCGTCTGTTGAAACATAATTGGTTTCAAGTTGTGGAATCAAAATCGGCTCGTCAACAACCGGAGCCAACTTTATTTTTTCTGATGCATTGTTTTTTGCTGATACTTTGTGATTTGAATTTGTATCAGAAGCCATAGCGCTGGTTACGACCAACAAGGCTGAAGCTAAGAGTGTGATTACTTTTTTCATGATGATTTGATTTTTGTTGATGATGATGTTGTTATTATTTTACATGACAAAGATATATACAAAAGCATGTATCTTGTATTGCATAGTACTTAATTTTAACATTATATTAACAAATTGAATCAGCTATAAAACGAAAGAAACCTTGCTAATACTGACGCAAAAGCGCATAGGCCTCATGAGCCATTGAAAGCTCAGCATATTTAGCCGCAGTAAAACCCTTGTCGTCTTTGAGCTCCGGATTGGCACCATTAGCCAAAAGATATTTAATAATATCTACTTTGTTGTAGCGTGCCGCCACCATAAGCGGAGTCATTCCGTAGGAGCGTTCATTAACATCTGCGCCATATGCAACGAGTTTTTTAACAAACTCAAATTCGCCCTTTTGAATAGCCATACACAAAGGCGTTCCTGCTTTAAAATGTACTTCAGAAATAATTTGAGAAAAACCTGAAGCTTGAACCTCAGAACCGGTCATGGCTAAAAAAGCCATACCTAAAAAAATGATTGATTTTTTCATGATGATATTGATTTGATGATTTGCTCACTAAGTCGAATGAACCAAACGCTTGTTACAAAACAAAACACACTTAACAATTATTTAAAAATCAATGCATAAAAAAACCGTCCCTAAAGACGGCTTCTAAATCAAACTTTTTGATCTGCAAATTCGTTCAGATAATGAACTACATTTTGTTCTATGCGCTTTTCTATATCATCAATGGGTGCTTTTACAAAGGTTTTACCGGTGATGTGTTCATATAACTCCATATATCGGTCAGAAACCGAAGCAACATAAGCATCTGACATTTCAGGTACCTCCTGCCCTTCTTGGCCTTGAAAACCATTTTCAATCAACCACTGGCGCACAAACTCTTTAGACAATTGTTTTTGTGGCTCTTTGTTTTGCTGACGATCAGCATAGCCATCTAAATAAAAATAGCGCGAAGAATCGGGCGTGTGAATTTCATCAATCAGCACAATTTCACCATTGGCTTTTTGACCAAATTCATATTTGGTATCTACCAAAATCAAACCTTTTTGAGCCGCCATTTCCGCACCGCGCGCATACAATGCTCGGGTATATTGCTCTAAAATCAGATAGTCTTTTTCAGAAACAATTCCTCGGCTTAAAATTTCTTCTCTTGAAATATCTTGATCATGTAAACCCATATCAGCCTTGGTAGTAGGTGTAATTATAGGCTCAGGCAATCGGTCATTTTCTTGTAACCCATCGGGTAGTAACACGCCGCAAATGGTGCGCTTCCCGGCGGCATATTCGCGTGCAGCATGTCCGGCCAAATATCCGCGAATAACCATCTCAACTTTAAAAGGTGTACACAAATAACCCACCGACACATTCGGATCAGGCGTTGCTATGAGCCAGTTGGGCACAATGTCTTGTGTTGATTGCATGAAATGCGTGGCAATTTGGTTGAGCATTTGCCCTTTGTACGGAATGCCTTTGGGCAAAATCACATCAAAGGCCGAAAGTCTATCGGTGGCAATCATCACCAAAAGTTGGTGGTTGATGTTGTAAACTTCGCGCACCTTGCCTCTGTATACAGAAACTTGGCCCGGAAAATGAAATTGTGTTGTTGTGAGTGTAGTTGTCATAGTTCGTGTTGGCTTGTGCTGCCAACGTTGTTGGGTATAAAATTAATCTTGATTTTCAATCTTCTTATAGGCTTCTATTACTTTCTTCACCAATCGGTGACGCACAATATCTTTGTCGTCTAAATAAAGAATGCCTATACCGTCTACATCTTTTAAAACCAACAAAGCCTCTTTGAGCCCAGAAATAGTCCGGCGGGGCAAATCAACTTGACCCGGATCACCGGTAATCATAAACTTGGCGTTTTTGCCCATACGCGTCAAGAACATTTTCATCTGCGAATGCGTGGTGTTTTGCGCCTCGTCTAAAATGACAAAAGCATTGTCCAGCGTTCGTCCGCGCATAAAAGCCAAAGGGGCTATTTGAATGATGCCTTTCTGAATGTAGTCTTCTAAAGACTGTGGTGGAATCATATCTCGGAGTGCGTCATACAAAGGCTGCATATACGGGTCTAACTTTTCTTTCATATCGCCGGGCAAAAAACCTAAATTTTCGCCGGCTTCTACCGCCGGACGCGTTAAGATAATCCGACGTACTTGTTTTTCTTTCAACGCTTTTACTGCCATGGCCACACCCGTGTAGGTTTTACCCGTACCGGCCGGACCCACAGCAAAAACCATATCGTTCTTGTGCAACATATCAACCAGCAATTGCTGATTGGGCGTCATGGCTTTGATGATTTTTCCGCCAATGCCGTGTACCAAAATCTTATCGTGATCCGGCATGCGCTCTTCATCTTGCGCATTGCTTTGAATAACCCGCTCAATCACATTATCGTCAATTCGGTTGTAACGGGTAAAGTGCAGCATCAATCTTTTAAAGCGCGTCTCAAACTCGTCCAGCACTTCTTTTTCGCCAAAAGCTTTGAGCGTAGTTCCGCGTGCGACGATTTTTAATTTCGGGTAGTATTTCTTAATGGTTTCAAGATGAGCATCCTGCGCGCCCCAAAAATCTTTTGGAGCAATATCGTTGAGTTCGATGATTCTTTCGTTCAAAAGGAAGTCGTATTAAATTAAAAAATTTTGCTAGATATTGTTAGCTTTGCATTCAAAATTAATCAGTTTTAGGTTCGGTTTTCGTTTTATTTATAAACATTTTTATGTCAATAATTACCCTCACAACCGATTACGGCTTGAAGGATCATTTTGTAGGAGCGCTCAAGGGAAAAATTCTCACTCAATTCTCTGAGGCTGTAATTGTTGACCTTTCGCACGGAATTGAACCTTTTAATATTTCACAAGCCAGTTATATTTTGAATGCTGGCTATTTGGCTTTTCCAAAAGGAACCGTGCACTTAATAGGGGTAGATGCCGAACGCAATCATGAAACGCGTCATTTGGCAGTAGAATGGAATGGGCATTATTTTATTGCAGCCGATAACGGCATATTAACCATGCTCACCCAACACCTCAAACCCGAACAAATTGTTGAGATTTCTATTCACGACCGATTACCTGTTGAAGCCACTGATTTAGATGTCTTTGTAACCGTAGCTTGTCATGTGGCCAAAGGCGGAAAACTCAGTGTGATAGGCAAACAAACCACAAAGATGAAAGAGGTTACTGAATTGCAACCCATTGTTTCAGACAACCAAAAAACCATCCGCGGTTCTGTTATTTATATTGATCATTTTGGCAACGTGGTCACCAACATCAGCCAAAAATTATTTCTGGAAGTGGCCAAAGGTAGGCCCTATGAAATTCCGCTGAAATCCGGAAAAACACAGCGCCGATCTAGTCCCATTAAAAACATCTGGGGCAAATATTCAGATATTTTAGCCAGCGGAAACTATGCCAGCAAAGATTACGAAGGTGAAAAACTCGCTATTTTTAACGAGGCCGGATATCTGGAAATCGCCATCTATAAAAGCAATCCAATGACGGTAGGCAGCGCTTCAACCTTATTGGGCTTGGGCTACCGAGATACGGTTCAAATTGAATTCATTTAAAAACAAATTATGTTTGTACGCATTGTAAAACTGAGTTTTCACCCGGAACATATTCCGGCTTTTCTGGATAATTTTGAGCTCATGAAAGAGCACATCCGAAAATCACCCGGAAACCGTTTGTTAGAACTGTATCAAGACAAGAACAATCCGGAGGTTTTCTTTACCTACAGCTACTGGGAAACCGAACAAGATTTAGAAAACTACCGCCAATCAGAATTGTTCTATGAGGTTTGGAGTTTTACCAAAAAACTGTTCAATGCTGCGCCTGAGGCGTGGAGTGTGGATAAATTGGTAAGTTTGAATTAGAAGTTTAAAAAGTTTAGGAAGTTTAAGGAAGTTTAAAGAAGTTTAAAAAGTTTAGGAAGTTTAGGAAGTTTATTGATTTTGAAAGTTTATGAAGTTCTACAACTTACACCATAGTATATGAAATCCATATTGTTAAGAGAGATTAAATCATTTTTTGGTTCACCGGTTGGATACTTGGTGATGGCTGTCTTTTTGCTGCTCAACGGATTATTTCTTTGGGTATTTGAAGGCGAATACAACATCCTCAACAGCGGGTTTGCTGACATGACTCCGTTTTTTACCATTGCACCTTGGATTTTGATCTTCTTGATTCCGGCGGTAACCATGCGCAGTTTTTCAGATGAAAAAAAACAAGGAACACTTGAATTATTGTTAACCAAACCACTGTCTTTGTGGCAAATCGTGACCGGTAAATTTTTAGGTGCCTTGCTCTTGATTGTCTTGGCCGTGCTCCCTACCTTGACTTACGTTTACGCGCTTTGGTCTTTGGGCATGCCTACAGGAAATATTGACCTGGGCAGTACACTGGGCTCTTATTTTGGTTTGTTGTTTTTAATGGGCGGATACACCGCAATAGGCGTTTTTACATCAGCCATGACCGAAAATCAAATTGTGGCTTTTATCAGTTCGGTTTTTCTGTGTTTTTTGTTCTATTTTGCCTTTGACGGATTGGCCGGATTTTTCCCTTCTGCCGAAGGAGTCATTGCAGCATTGGGCATGAACAGCCACTTCAAAAGTATGGGACGCGGTGTAATTGATACGCGCGATGTTTTGTATTTTGTGAGTTTGAGCATTGCTTTTTTGTCGTTTACGGTACATCAACTCAAATCGATTAAAAACTAAGCCATGCAAAACAAAAACAACCTCAAAAAAGTTTTACTCTTGTTGTTGGTATTGGTGGCCATCAACTTAATCGGTTCGCGTTTGTTCTATCGGTTTGACCTCACGCGCGATCATCGCTACACCCTATCAAAAACCTCGCTTGAAATTGTTGCTCAAGCCAAAGAACCCCTCATCGTTGATGTGTTTCTCAAAGGGCAATTCCCCGGGGAATTTAAAAAACTCCAAACCGAAACCCAACAAATCCTTGAAGAATTCAAAGCCCGCAACAGCAATATTACTTTTCAGTTCATCAATCCGCTGGAAGATGAAACCCAAAAAGATACCTTGGTGCAATCATTCATGCAACGCGGCCTCACCCCGGTGAACGTCACCGTCAATGACCGCGGAAAACAATCGCAAGAAATAGTCTTTCCGTGGGCCATTGCCACTTATAAAGGCAAGAGCACCAAAATCCCGTTGCTCAAAAACATCATGGGCGCAAGCACCGCAGAAAAAGTAGTGAGTTCAGTACAGCACCTTGAATACGCCTTTGCCAATGCTTTCAACACTGTGCTTACGGCCAAAAGCAAAAAAATAGCCGTCCTCAAAGGCAATGGCGAAATGCATGATTTGCTCATGGCCGACTTTATCAAACAAGTGCGCGAAAACTATTTCATAGGGACTTTTACCTTAGATTCCGTGGCCAAAAAACCAAACGAAAGTCTTGCTTACCTCAAAAAATATGACTTAGCGGTTATTGCCCAACCTACTGAAAAATTTACCGATGAAGAAAAATTGGTCCTAGATCAGTTCATCATCAACGGTGGAAAAACCTTGTGGTTGGTAGATCAAGTCAACATAGAAATGGACAGCCTGTACAATGACAGCGGAGCTAGCCTGGCCTTTCCGAGAGATTTGAACCTCAATGATATGTTTTTTAAATACGGTGTGCGCATCACCCCTACCTTGGTCAAAGACGTTATGGCGGCTCCTATTGCACTGGCCACCGGTGAAAAAGGCAGTGCCACACAATACACCCAATATCCTTGGTTTTATGCGCCCTTGGTATTCCCTTCGTCCAAAAACCCGATTGTAAGCAATTTAGATGGAATCAAATTTGATTTTGCCAGTGGCCTTGAGGTACTCAAAAACGACGTTAAAAAAACCGTTTTGCTGCAATCATCACCCTACTCAAAACTTGTTGGCGCACCCGTAGAAGTAAAACTCGATATGGTTACCGAGCGTCCGGAACAAGCAGAATTTAAAGGCAATGGAAACATTCCGCTGGCAGTACTTTTAGAGGGTTCATTTCACTCGATGTACCAAAACAGGGTGTTGCCTTTTGACGAGAAAACATTCAAAACCATAGGCATAAAAAACAAGATGATTGTGGTTTCTGATGGCGATGTCATCCGCAACCAACTCGACAAGAATTTTCAGCCGCTGGAATTGGGTTATGACAAATGGACCAACAAGCTCTATGGCAACAAAGAATTCTTGATGAACTGCGTTAATTACTTACTTGATGACAACGGACTTATCAACATTCGCAGCAAAGAAGTCAGTCTTCCGTTGCTTGATCAAGAGAAAGTATATGCCCAATATAGCTTTACCCAATGGATAACTGTGGGCGTTCCGCTGATGGTTTTGTTGGTTTTTGCCCTGATATTTACGCGCTTGCGCCGCCAGAAATACGCCCGTTAGTGTTGATAAAAATCTTTTTGATATTTGGTAGTTTAAGATATATTTGTACACCGGATGAAATAGGCATCCATTAAAATTTAAGAGGAAATGAAATTTATTGTATCGAGTTCGTACTTACTAAAACAATTACAAGTCTTGGGTAGTGTTATTAATAGCAGCAACACGCTTCCTATTTTAGATAACTTCTTATTTGAGCTAGACGGAAAAACACTGACGGTTTCGGCTTCAGACCTTGAAACCACTATGTCAGCAACCCTAGAGATTGACTCGACCAGTCAAGGAAGCGTTGCGGTTCCGGCCAAATTGCTTTTGGAAATCTTGAAAACTTTCCCAGAGCAGCCTTTGACTTTTACTGTTGAAGAAAACAGTACTATTGAAATCAGTTCTAACTCAGGTAAATATGCTTTGGCTTATGCGCCGGGCGAGGAATTTCCTAAATCAGTGAGCTTAGACAATCCATCAACTACTTTGGTGCCGGCAGATGTTTTGGCCACCGCCATCAGCAAAACCATATTTGCCGCTGGTAACGATGATTTGCGTCCGGTAATGTCAGGGGTGTTCTTTCAATTTTCACCCGAAGGATTGATCTTTGTAGCTACCGATGCTCATAAATTGGTCAAATACGCCCGCGCTGATGTCAAATCATCGCAAGTGGCTGATTTCATCATGCCCAAAAAACCTTTGAACATCCTTAAGAGTATTTTGGGCGGCTCAGATGCTGAAATCAAAATTGAATACAATGACTCTAACGCAACCTTCTCTTTTGACAATTATGTTTTGATGTGTCGCTTAATTGACGGAAAATACCCGAATTACGAAGCCGTTATTCCAAAAGAAAATCCGAATAAATTGCTCATTGACCGCAGTCAGTTTTTGAGTTCGGTGCGACGTGTGGCTATTTTTTCTAACAAAACCACCCACCAAATCAGACTCAAAATAGCTGGTGCTGAACTCAACATTTCAGCTGAAGATATTGATTACTCAAACAAAGCCGAAGAGCGTTTGACTTGTGATTACCAAGGAGACGATATTCAAATTGGTTTCAATTCAAGATTCTTGACAGAAATGTTGACCAATTTACAATCAGACATGATCATGCTGGAAATGTCATTGCCCAACAGAGCGGGTATTTTAACTCCGGTAGATGGTTTAGATGAAGGTGAAACGGTTACTATGCTCGTGATGCCGGTCATGCTGAACAGCTAAAATTTATAAGACCCAATTTTTAAAAGCCGGAGCTCAGTTGTTGAGTTACGGCTTTTTTTATATCATCTACTCAATAAACTACTACAATTATCTATTAATGCTTCAATATTTCTTTTTTTTTAGTACTTTTCACGCTTTACAATTAAAAACAAATTAACATGAAAAAAAATGTACTTGCAGGCTTGTTGTGCCTTGCTTTTGGAATGAGTGCTACCGCTCAGAAATTAGACAAATTTGGTGCTGACATGGGTAAAAAATCTGTTATGGGCAAAGAAATTAGAGTTCCCTATACTGATTTAACCAGTTATTTCGGATACATCAAACCGGGCGCGCAACCTGATGAAGTAAAAGGCGGAAAAAAAATGTACTACATCTATGTTTGGGTTCCGATTGCAGCGCCTGAAATTGGTGTGCGCATGATTTCACCGGTGCCGGACAGCGTTAAACCGGGTGAAAAAGATTACCAATCAAAAGATTATGCTGCCAATGCTGCCGATACAAAAAACTTCTTTGATACATGGATTACTTTAGAAAGAGCTGAAGGCATCATGAAAATTGAAGACGTTGCAGCCAAAGCCAAAACCGCTTCATGGACCAAAATTGACAGCAATGATGATTCCAGCGAAATGCCGGCACAACCATCCGGAAGCAAATACAACTCTTTGATGAGAATCACCAGCGACACTTCAAACCCAGCCAAATCATTGGTGATGGGCTTATACAGAATTGGTTTCACTACTTATAAAACCGGAGAAGTACAAGGAAGCTTCTTGGCACAATTGGGTGCTCCGGTAAAACTCCCAGGAGTTCAAGTAGCGGTAAATCCGGCTGATATTAAAAAACAATAAGTACCCTACTAAATAGGTATTTGTATGTCTTGGGTTATTGACGCAAGACAAAAGCGCCCGACTCAAAAGAATCGGGCGCTTTTTTTTGACCTAAACCGTAACGGTAAACATGGGCAATTGGGCGTGATAAACAAACTTCTCAGACAAACTGGTCTGAAACAGACGCTCAAAGAAATTTCGGTGGTGCGTGGTCATCGCCAGCACATCAACATGGTGCAATTGAATAAAATCAAGCACGCTGCCTTCAATGTCGCGACTGTGCAATCGGTGAAAACGAACATAAGGTTCGTCAAACATGATTTTCCAATCGTGCAATTTCATGTTGTCGGCACTGGTTTGGTCAGGTTTGACATACAAACAATCCACTTGTGCGTGATAAATAGAGGCCAAAGTCAAAACTTTTTTAAACACTGGAATTTCTTCGGGTGCATAGCCTGTAATAAACAAAAACTTTCTAAACGGACTAAAATGTGCATGCTCGGGAATCACAAAAACCGGCACCGGTGCATCGTTGATAACACGTCGCGTAACCGAGCCCAAAAAGGTTTCGGCCCAACCCGTGGCACCTTTGGTTCCCATGACAATATAATCAAAAGGGGCTTTTTGATGCATTTCTGTAAGGGTCGGTACCAATTCGCCGTATTGCAAAACATGGCTTACCTTGACCTCTTCAAGTCGGTTTTGTACTGCTATATCGCGCAAGAGCGGCACGTGTCCTTTGTAGTTTTCAAACTCGGTTAAATCAGTCACCTCATATATAGCCGGTATAAAAACCGGAGCGCCCATATAATCAGTTTGTGGATAGTCATAGGTATGCAAAGTAATCAACTCGGCTTTAAGACTGTGGGCGAGTTTAAGCGCATAAACATAAGCATTGAGCGATGTCTGCGAAAAATCGGTTGGAAATAAAATACGTTTCATGAGTGTTGTTCTTTTAGTTGTTCCCTCAAAGTTAGGCCATAATACATCTATAAAACCATGACTTTTATCACTTTACTGAAATTGAACAACCCATACCACCGATGGGCATACAAGCATATTTTTAGCTACTTTTGCCCGAAATAAATACTTATGATGCATCAAGATACCATTGTTGCTTTGGCTACTCCTCCGGGCGCCGGTGCTATTGCCGTGATCCGTGTTTCAGGGGTTGAGTCAATAAACATTTGTGCCGGTGTGTTCAGCTCGGTTGGCAACAAAGACCTGAGCAAACAAAAGTCACACACGCTGCATTTGGGTCATATCATGGACGATTCCAAAACCATTGACCAAGCCTTGGTTTCTGTTTTTAAAGGCCCCCACTCATACACCGGCGAAAATACCGTAGAGATTTCATGCCACGGATCAACCTACATTCAACAACAAATCATACAATTGCTTTTGCGCAAAGGATGCCGTATGGCCGCGGCCGGTGAGTTTACTCTGCGCGCTTTTTTAAACGGAAAACTTGACTTATCACAAGCCGAGGCTGTGGCTGATTTGATTGCTTCAGACAATGAGGCGGCACATCAAATAGCCATGCAACAAATGCGCGGCGGTTTCTCAAATGAAATTGCACAATTGCGCACCGAGCTACTTAATTTTGCTTCGCTCATAGAGCTCGAACTTGACTTTGCCGAAGAAGACGTTGAATTTGCTGATCGCACTGCCTTTACACAACTCATTGAACGAATTGAACAGGTGCTTAAACGGCTTATTGATTCGTTTGCGGTGGGCAATGTGATTAAAAACGGAATTCCAGTGGCCATTGTGGGCGAGCCCAATGTGGGCAAATCAACCTTGCTCAATGCCTTGCTCAATGAAGAGCGCGCCATTGTATCAGACATAGCCGGTACCACGCGCGACACCATAGAAGACCAATTGGTGATTGAAGGCATTGCCTTTCGGTTTATTGATACCGCCGGAATTCGGCAAACGCAAGATGTGGTAGAAAGCATCGGTATTAAAAAAACCTTTGAAAAAATAGAGCAAGCCCAAGTGGTGTTGTATTTAAGTCCGCAGATTAAAGATGTTGCTGAACTTCAGAGTATTGAACTTGAACTGGAGAAAATCAAAAATCAGTATCCCCAAAAATTACTCTTGCCCATTTTTAACAAACGTGACTTGATGACTCCTGAAGTGATACAAGCCATTGAAAAACAAATCGCGCATGCTTTAATCATTTCAGCCCAAAGCGGTGATGGTTTGGAAGCCCTCAAAAAACAATTGCTCTCGTTGGTAAACACCGGAGCTTTGCGCAACAATGAAACCATCATTACCAATGCCCGGCACTATGATGCACTGATCAAAGCACTGGAAGAAATTCAAAAAGTAAAGTTCGGATTGCAGACCGGCTTATCATCAGACCTCATGGCTATTGACATTCGGGAGGCTTTGTACCACTTTGGCCTGATTACCGGACAAGTGAGCAATGATGAATTACTGGGAAATATATTTGCGAATTTCTGTATCGGAAAGTAATCTATTTTTTCTTTTTTTGAGGATTTGATGACTCTTTTACAGTAGTTTTATCAGTTTGATTTTTGGAAGTTTTAGCTAAGTTTTTTAATGCTTTTCTATAGGCGTCTTCATTTTTCTCTGTGCCGTCTAACAAACTGGGGCTATTCCAGTAAAGCGCAACCAAATTATTTAAAGCTTTGAATCTTTTTACCTCATCGGGATGTGTTTTGACACTTTTGATTTTGTATGACTCTTGTTTTATTTTCATAATACCGGTTGCAGCTTGATTGAGTAATCCTTGCGTGTTATATTGGACTTCCCTGTTTTCAATATCTTCTTTTCTGAGTGCTTCAACTTGTTTGTCAAGGATGATTCCATTTTCATTATTAGTAGTAACCACACCGTATTTTTCATAGATGTTTCTCCAAACTATGGGGGCTTCTCTAGGATCATAATTGGCCAAGACAGCCAAACACAAACCAACTCTATCAGCTTGGTATTCTTGGTCTATAGAATAATCTGACGAATTTTTATCATAAAAAAGTGACGCCGTATTAACGGTATTTTCTTTTAATATTTGTTGATTTTTATCTCTATCAACTTTTCGTTCCAATTCTGTATCTTTTTGTTTATCGGTTTCTAATTTTTTATCTCTGCCATTGATGATGTCGGTTGTTTTATTGTAAGCGGTTGTACCAACACTCACAACTCTTTGCAATAAACCGGTTTTTTGTTCTTTCTTCTTTTTTAAAACAGCCTCTCCGGCTTGATGCTCATATATTGCATGGGCAATCTCATGACCTAAAACATGTGCCAATTGAGCTTCATTTTCTAGGTTAAACAACAATCCGGTACAGATAAATGACAAACCATTGGGCTTCACATAAGCCAGTAAATCAGGGTTATCAACTACAATGAAAATAAAGTCTATCTTGCCTTTTTTAATATGCGAAGGAATAAGCTTCTGCCCTATTTGATTCACATATTCTTGAATAGCTTCATTGTTTGTAATTTTGCCCAAACCAACAATATTTCGTCCAAAAAGACTTTTTCGTTTTTTGGGATCAGTCCACAACGGATAAATTTCATTGTAAGTAGACATGTCTGATTTAAAAGCTTCCCGATCATATGAAGTTTCAATATCCGGCGAAATAATAACCTTATTGGCCAGAAAATATCCTGAGTTATCATATTTTCCTGATACCTCGGCGTAAATTCCTTGTTTGATTTCATTGAATGATTTCATCTTTTGGCCTTTGTAACCAGCATCATCATCTCCGACAATTTGTTTCCCGTCTGCCAATTTCACTTTCTTACCATCTACATAAGCAAAATCGCCACTAATTAAGTCAACTCTGCCCTCAAATCCACTTTCTTCAGTTTTAGAAAAAAGAGTGATTTTCTGAATCTTATATTCATCTTTTTCTTGAAACCACTGCCCATCGACTTTAACTTTTTCATTGCTGCGCAAATCAAGTATTGAGAGTGTATTTTTTTTGTCATTTTTATCGCGGACAAACTCGCAATGATCTACCAAAAAAACTTGACTTTTAAGCTGATCTTCGTCTCCTAAGTTTTTATCACCTCTAAAAAAATTAATTTGAATTAGTTTCTGATCCATATCAATGGCTTCAATAAAACCTTCTTTTGAGAAAACAATCGGAATATCATCAACTTGGGCATAAATCATTGAGGATAATAAACTGGTGACAAGAGTCAATAAATAATTTTTCATATAGGGTGTTGCTTGGTTTGTATTACTCGAGGATATGGTTAGCACTTTTAAATTCAGCTATTAAAATTTCTTGGAGCTCATGGTCAAAACTTTTAATTTCATTGGTAAAATTGCTCAATCTGATCTGATAAGTTTTGTATTCTTGATCGGTGAGTTTTGTAAAGGTTTGATTGATTCTTTTTTTCTTGTCTGATTTTGAGTAAATAAACCAATCGTAAGTACCTGCTTGATTCAAATTTAGCGTTGCCTTGCCAACTGTAGCAGCGGGCTGATTGTATAAGGTGTCTGCAGTTTTTTGATGTATGACCATAAGTCTGCCATTCATTACGGCATTATTGAGTTTCCACTTCAATTCTAAAACAGGGTTGACCACTTGCGCTGAATCAACCGGATAAAAAGGAGATTCTGTTTGGGTCAACGGAACACCTTTTTTATCATTCAATCCTCTGGAAGCACCAATTACAGAGCCTTTTGCATCAGATTCAATTTCATGTAATTTTTGATAGGTGTTCATCAAGTTCATAAAATTCTGAGTCATCTTGACCCGCATATTTTCAATAATGGTCCGATAATCCATACTTGCTCCTAGAGTCTGTTTTTTTTCAAAAATCTTGTTGCTCGAAAAAATAACAAAATTTGACTTGGGAGAGAAGCTCAGAATCACCTCTGGCGATATAGAGTACTTGATTCTGTGTCGCAACACAACATCCTTAGAAAAGGTTACAGTTCCTTCAAAAACCACAATTGATATTTCTTGGCTGTTTGCATGCATTATTCCCAATAAAACAAACATAAAAATGTATAAACGCTTCATAACAAACTTAATGGGTCATTTAAATTATTAATGTTTTAGATGTTCATTTTCAATTGCTTCATCGTAATACTCCATAAAAAATGATTTGAGTTCAACCAAAAAGATCATCATCACAGCTATATAGAGTGAATTTAAATGGAAGTTGGCTTTGAGAAGAATTATTGAACAATATTGTAAAAACAGTACACTAAAAACCAGGATAGTCAACTCAAGAAAAAGTCCAAAGAATATTTTAAAGCGGTTTCGAATCCAAAAGAAAACAATAAAAAAGTACAGAGAAACTACATAAAGTATAGCCCATAAGTATAGCCCTGAATAGGCTGAACTTAAATCAACTACATGCTCATCCAACTGCAATTGCTTGATGGCATTGGCATGTATCACCAATCCGGGCATTATTTTAGACTTACTAATAATTTCAAAATCAGTTGGTGTTTTGTGCTTATCGGTGATGTCTTCCAGATTGTTCATAGTTCCCTGACCCAAATGACCTATCAAAACAATCTTATGCTCAAAAACACTTTTCAGATTTGATAATTGCACCCTTTTATCCAGTAACTGATTAGCCTCTATAGCTTTAAAAGCAAACAAAGTTTCTTGTTCAATATTTTTTCTGTTTAAATCGTAAAAACCTCTGTCTTTACAATAGTATTTTAAATAATATTCTTGGTCTTGACCTCTGAGATTTTTTGGCTTATCTACAAAAAAAGATGCGAATGAAGGTATCGTATCTGAGAAGTTTTTTTCAGCAGATTCATGCTCTATAATTCCATAATTGTAATAATTCCGGATGGTGGTATTAGATTCGCCGGGAAAATTAACATAACCCAGACAGGAATTGGCAAATAAAGATTTAAATTGTTTTGAAACTGCTACAACAACCTTGTTTTTATTGATTACTTGCTCTAACTTTTGGTCTATAGAATCATTTGAACTTGCTATATATTCAATGTCAAGACCGATTTTTTTAGGGGCAAAACCCGAGATGATTTGAAGCAGCTGAGTCATTTGCGCTCGCTTCTGGGCAATGGTTGCGCCTTGAATTGATCCTGAATTAACCAGAACAATATCTTCTAAACTATATTCTTGTTCCTCTTTACTCTGATAATACAAATCTGAAAAATCAATGTCGTGTATGGCGATCTCTTTAAAATTATAAAATGCAATCGGCAGCCAATCTAATAGTAGATGAAGTATAAAACCAATCGCAAAAAAAAGAGCATGGGTTTTTAATAAACTCCTCCAACGAATTGCATGAGGATTTGATTTAATCAGATGGTTCTTGAGTGAAAACTTCATCATGGGCATAAAATCTAGAATGTAAAAGCAACAACCAGCAGTAATAAAATGAAAACAAATTCATCTTACTGCATGTATATTTTAAAAGCAAAAACTAATCGCTCAGATAAGGGGGGTAAAAATGTGGTGGAAGTAACTTTATTGGACTAAGTTATTAAAAAAATTCACCTGTCAAAAAAAAAGCTGCAATAAATTGTTGAATATCAGAAAAAAAGCCCCTGTGTGGTTTAAACCTAAAATTTACATTGTATTTTTAAAAAAACAAATCAATAATTTCTGTCTTCAGCATGTTAAACCAGTAAATCTATCTGATTTGAAATCAAAAACATTAAAAATGAAATTAAATACTATTATTCCCAAACTCCCCATGCGTCACAAAACCACAACGCTGGCGTTTTATACCCAAATCTTGGGTTTCCGAAATTTAGCAAGTGGCGATTATCCGGATTATCTCATGTTGGGCAAAGACCAAATTGAACTGCATTTTTTTGCTTATCCTGACTTAATTCCTGAGCAAAACGACGGTCAAGTATACATACGCGTACAAGATATAGAAGCACTTTACAAACATTGGACGGCGAAAAATGTCCCGATTCATCCCAACGGAGCACTTGCTGTAAAACCTTGGGGGGTAAAAGAATTCTCTGTTTTAGACCCCGATATGAATTTATTAACCTTTGGAGAAGAGGTTTAGAGACATGGCTACGCCTTGAGACACGCTGTGCTACAGACACGCTGTGCTATAGACACGCTGTGCTATAGACACGCTGTGCTACAGACACGGCTGCGCCTTAAGACACGCTGTGCTACAGATACGCTTTGCTACAGACACGGCTGCGCCTTAAGACACGCTTTGCTACAGACACGGCTGCGCCTTAAGACACGCTGTGCTACAGACACGGCTGCGCCTTGAGACACGCTGTGCTAGAGACCGCTGCGCTTTAGGACTGAAGGGATGGTTAGATTTGGGACACGCTGTGTTTAAGATTGCTCCAGTCTGTAAAACACTTCCCTGAATTAATTATATCGCTCTTGGGTTCAACTTAGTGGTTTGTTTTTGTTTTTTATAAAGGGTATTTATTATTTTCGTTATAACAGCCGATTTATTTTCCAATTCAATTTTTTATTCAAATGTCTTTTCTTTTTCAACCCAAACATGTAGAAAAATTAACCACGGAAGGTTTTAGCCCACAAGAAATATTGGTTTTGTGTTATGAAACCGCACAAAAAGCAGGTTATAGAATTATATTTCAAAGCGCCGATGGATTAATTGCCCTGACCCAACAAAGCATGCTGTCGTGGAATGCCGAGATTCGGTTCATCATTGAATACAACAGCCTAACCATTCAGAGCAGTTCAGCAAATGGAACCTATGACTGGGGCAAGAATAAAAAAACTGTGACCGCTACAATCAACCTATACCAGCAGCTTGCAGAAAGCCTCACCAAAGAAGAACTGCATGAAAAATATCTTGAATTGTCAGCCAACTTAGAGCCCAATGGTCTGGATGTTTTGGCACCGGCTTCACAAAACCCTACCCAAAAAATTTCGAATTTCTTGAGTGTATTCAAACCCCAAGAAGACTATTTTATCACGCCCATACTCATCAATTTAAATGTGTTGATTTACATCATCATGGTTATTTGCGGGGTTGACTTTATGAATCCATCTACTGAAGATTTGATTCGCTGGGGCGCCAACTTTAGTCCGATTACGCTTGAAGGAGCATGGTGGCGACTATTCAGCTGCTTTTTCTTGCATATTGGATTAATACATCTGATCATGAATATGGTTGCGCTCATGTATATTGGTTTATTGCTTGAGCCTCACCTAGGCAAAATAAGGTTCTTGGGGGCTTATATACTCTCAGGAATCATGGCCAGCATGATTAGTTTGTGGTGGCATGAACTAATAGTAAGCGCAGGCGCATCGGGCGCTATTTTTGGTTTGTACGGTGTTTTTCTGATGTTGCTGAGTACTGATTTATTTGATCAAGCCTCTCGAAAAACTTTATTGGGCAGTATTGGTTTTTTTGTGGCTTACAATTTAATCATGGGGTTGAAATCCGGAATTGACAATGCGGCCCATATAGGCGGATTATTGGCCGGAATTGTGATTGGTTTTATGTACAATACTTTTAGTTTAGGCCAAGAAGAAGCTAAGCAAAAAATAAAAATGGTCAGTTTATTATCACTCGGATTTGGCATCATATGCTTGATCATAGGGCAAGGTATTACCAACAATATGGGGATTTATGAAGCCAAAATGATTGATTTTGCCGAGAATGAAAAGTTGGCACTTGAACTATACAACAAAGCAAATTACTTGCCCAAAGAATCTTTGCTTTATGAAATAAAAGACCGTGGCTTATACTATTGGAACGAAAACTTAAACATTGTCAATGAATTGGATAAACTTGATTTACCTGATGAATTGCAAGAGCGCAATCTGAAAATAACAACCTATTGTAAACTCAGAATTGAAAGCTACCAATTATTGTATCAAACTGTCTCAGAAAACACAGATCGGTATGATTCCCGAATCAAAAAACTCAACCAACAAATTGATGGTTTGTTGCAAGAACTCAAGTAAAAATTTGACTGCAAACAAATTAATTTATCTTTTATTTCTTCTTTACAAGCGGGGAAAAATCTGAAATCATTGACCAAAAAATACAGCCCAAAATAAAAAATCGGTACAGATTTATGGTAGAACAAGCATCGCCTGGTTGTGGCGAAGTACATAATTTTACGCTTGAAAAATCTTTATTTGATATAGAGCAAGCGCATAGCAAAAGGTAAAAGGGTGTTTGCTTGTTTTCTGTATCGAGAAATCATTCAAAAACCAAGCTTTTTGAGCGTATTTTAGACAAAAAAATGCTCCACTTTTTCAAGTGAAGCATTCTGTGCACAGTAGTATAAAATAATATCTTAGATTACGCTTACGTTTACTGCATTTAATCCTTTTTTACCTTGTTCTACGGTATAGGATACTTTGTCATTTTCACGAACCGGACCGTTAAGTCCTGTAACATGAACGAATACTTCACTTCCTCCGTCAGCCGGAACAATGAATCCGAAGCCTTTTGCTTCGTTGAAAAATTTGATGGTACCTTCAGTCATTATTGAAAAATATTAAAGCCCAAATATATATTTAATTTATTGATTATTAGTATTTTTTGAAATAAATATGTGATTATTTTTTTAACCTTGTCTTTTTAACCGCTGTTATAGGGGCTTTCTGACTGTCCTGTTGGCGTTTAACTACCGGATTTTGTTTGTTGTGCATGACTTTGTATTGAGGCAAACTTCTGAATAACTGACTTAAATTCTTAAAACCATACGCCCTCGGATCAAAACTAGGATCAATTTTTCTAAGGGTGAGTCCTAATTTTGAGATGTACACTTCCTCTTCGCCCTCTGTAGATGAAATATCAAAGGCTTTGTCAATAAAGGCCCGATCTAGTTTTTCAGGTTCCAAAACCACGGCATCCTCTACCCGATCAGCCTCTGTAATGAGCGCTGCATCTTTAAGAATGTTCTCGCTAAAAGTAAATATCTCACAAGACTGAACAAAAGCCACCGGTGTTTTTTTCTGGCCAATACCCATCATAAAAACACCTTCTTCGCGAATGCGTTTGGCAATACCGGTATAATCACTGTCGCTTGAAATAATGCAAAAGCCATCAATGTTCTTACTGTGCAAAATGTCCATGGCATCAATGATCAAAGCCCCGTCGGTTGAGTTTTTGCCACTAGTATAAGCAAATTTCTGCACCGGACTAAACGAATATTGATTGATGAGCTCTTTCCAGCCGTTCATTTGCGCCAAAGTCCAATCACCGTAAATGCGTCGAATGGTAGCTTTGCCGTATTTAGAAACCTCTTCAAGCATGGCGCCAAGCAGTTTGGGTTGTGCATTGTCGCCGTCAATGAGTACGGCTATATTAAAATTAATTTTCTCCATATATATGATTTTGTGTAAAGAACGCGCTTTATGGCCGATAATCAGAATCATTTGGGTTTATTTTATTGATTTTCTGAAAATTAGCTCAAAACATCCCTACAATAAAAACCCAACACCACCCGGCCCATACAGCTAAACCCACAAAACACAACACAGGGCCAAAAACATAGGTTTATTCTGAGGGAAAAATCCTCAGCGCAATTAGGGGAAACCCTAATCTTTAACAAATTATATTGACTAATATTGATTTACCCCAAAGTGTTCATTTTAAATTAATTAAAACAAATCACGGCGGGTTCTTCCTTTTTAAAGTGTGGTTTGTTTGTAATATTCAACAAACGGCCATGCAGAAAACAAATAAAATCTTTATCGGTATCCTTATTTTATTGCTCAGCATTGGCTGTGTGTCTAAAAAGAAGAAGGCAACAGCGCATAAATCAAAAGATGAGTTAATTAAGGAAAATAAAGATTTGCAAACCCAACGAGACCAAGCATTAGCTTCAATGCAACAATCAAACGAAGCATATATGCAAGCGATGTCTGAAGCAAACGAGCGTTATGAGAATTTAAACACCGAAAAAATAAACTTAGAGAAAAAATATTTAGAAGCACTCAACGATATAGCACCAGCCAGCGGAACACCCACAAATCAAGGAGCGCCAAATGTGGTTTATAAAACCAGAACCGTGACCAAAAGCGTCATTAAGAATCAAACTCAGATTAATTATCCAGAACACATATTAAGCAACATCGCTTTTTTTTGTGACCGAGAAATGCGCGAAGAAACTACCTCAGAGGTGCGCGCCATGCTTAGTCCGTTGTTTAATGATCAAGAAATCAAAACTGAGCTGCTCAAAAGCATCAATCAATCAAGGGTCGAAAACAACCAAAAACCACTACAAATTAATGATTTGATCAGCAGAAAGGTCAATTTAGGTTATTACTTAAAGGTTGAACTAATTGATCCGGCCAATAAATTTAAAATCGTCAACAATTCGCACGAAAGCGACAGCATCAAAAAGAAAATTTTTGATGACCAAACCCATCAATATAGTCAGGCAACCTTTGAATGGAATTGGAGCGTTACCCCAAAAGCCAATACACAAGGGCAAGCACAACTGCTGTTGATGATTACACCGCTTAATCAAGAACATCAAACCGTCCAAAACCAAATCAGAAAGGTTTACGCCATCAAAGTCAAATTAAAACAAGCCTTTTGGGCGCGCGTCTGGGATGAAATGAACCGCAACCCACAATGGGCGGTGGGCAGCATCATTGCTCCTGTAGTAACTTTTTTGGCGGGTAGGTATTTGAAAAAAACAGCATCACCAGCCCAGAATATGCCTACCTAGACTATAAAACAAATTTTACGAAGAAAGTATAAACCGCGATCAATAAAAATTATCGTCAAGGAATGATTCAATAAATACATATAAAGCTGCAAAATTTTGCGGGCAGAATGATAAATATAGCTAAGTAATTAAAAATGATAGACATGAAAAAAATGACAGGATGGCTACGCTTTTTAAAAGCTAAAGATGCTGAAGCAAGCCCTTCAAGAGATTGGATTTTAAAAAATGAAGGCAAATTGACTTTAATTCAATTGTTTGGTCTGATACTCATTATCTTGGGCATTGTCTATTTTGCTTCCTTTTTGTTACCCACCGGCTTTATTGAAATTTTCAAAGCTCTTGATCTCGATGAACATGCCGATTCCAATGAAGTCCCATTGGCTTTTTTTACAATTATGCTGGGGGTTTCATTTGCTTTTCCGGATATGCTCAAGGGACAAACCAAAGAAATCAGCACCATGCGCATCATTGTATTTATGTTTGCCAATGTGATTTGTATGTTGTTGCTCAAAATTGGTTGGGACAAAACTTCTTTAAACCAAATCGGATTAGATGGCTATTGGATGGGAGTAATTGCCTTTTTGTTCGGAGCCAAAGCCACACAATCGTATTTTGAAAATGCCGGAAAATTAGCTCAAGCGATAGAGCAAAATAATAAACCTAGTCATAGTAATACACCCGAAGAAAAACCCAAACCCGATATCAGCCCGCTGGTGATTGCACAGATTGCCAAAGTTCAAAATGAAACCAATTTACAAACCAAATTTCCAAATATCACCTCAATAAGCGACACCTTATCCGACGGTGAAAGCTGTGTGATTCTGTATCTTGAAGATAATAACCAAAAAGGCCTTCCCGAATATGTCATGGCCGAAATAAATGAATCAACAAAAATCAAAGTAAAGACTGAAATTGTTTCAAATGCACCGGCTGCTAAAATACATTTAGGTCAAGCTTATGACGAAATCAGCGATGCCTCAAACCCAAAAGGTTATGGTTCATTTTGCACGCTACTTACCAATTCAGACAATCCAGATTATAAATTTTTAGCCACCGCTGGACATAATTTCACCAAAGGAAAGTTTAAAAGCATGGGAGGGTTTGTTTATGGAGATGACCAAAAAGATGTACTTCTAAATGGTCAAAAAATAGGTTCTCTATTTTATCAAAGAATGCATTTCACACAAGATTTAGCCATCGTAAAACTCGATTCAAACAGTGGGTTATTAAACAATTACATTTCGTTTAAAAATGGATTCAAAGAATTAACCGTTGATGATGTTGCTCCTAAAAGACCCAATGTAACCATCGCTTCCCGGAAAAATGATAAAAGAATTGGCTCGAATGTCAGAGATGCCTATATCCTTGATATAAACACGCCTTTCGATATCATGTACAATGGCGAGAATAGGCGTTTTCTGAATGTTATATTGCTGGGTAATACCAACATCCGAGATGAATCAAAAGAAGTTTCGATGCGCGGTGATTCCGGTAGTTGTGTTTATTGCAACAAAACTCAAAAACTCATTGGGATTTTAGTGGGCGGCAACGGAAAATTCTCATTTGTACTCCCGCTGAAAGATCTGTTCGAACTATACAATTTTAAACTCATATAATATGAAAAATATAATTATTGGAATTTTATTATTCTTAGTCAATCTGGCCTTTAGTCAGAATCAAGAAATCTACATGAAACTTGATAAAAATTCACTATCAGTTGAAAAAGGAGAAATATCAAACCTCAAGTTTCCGTTTACGGTACTATTTAAAGAAGCTGATTTTAAGTTAAAAGAAATTAAATGGAAAAACGGGAAAGATGTAATTCCGGGTTCAAATAAAAAATTTGGTATTGATATCAAAACCGGAGAACATGATAACGGGTACTACAAAATCATCTTTGAAGTCAATGAAAAAAAAGTAGTATGCAATACTTTGGGCGACACCAGTCTTCCCAATAACTCAGTCTCAATAGAAATTGAAGGCAAATCGTATTCATTCGAATACTCAGATATTTCAAAGAAAGGCAAGGATAAAGACGAATCGGATGATGAATATCAAGCGGGCTATATGTATTATGACGCCTTGGAATTGGCATCAGAGGATACAAAACCTTTGATAAAACTGAAAATTTTAAATAGTTACAAGTATAGCGATGCAATAGAAAATCCATACCTAAAAAAAATATATCATATTGCTGATTCATTAGCGAATGCTCGTACAACAGATCCTTCAGGCTCTTTAATAAATTCAATTGGCAACACCGACGTTACCTATTTTGCTGCTGGCTTAGCGCGATTTCTGGCCGAAAGAGCCAAAGAAGAACTCAATGAAGCCTTTTTTAGGAAAATGAAAGACAAAATCAAAGAATACCCTGAGCTCAAAAAAGTATTTCCGACCACCCATGCGTTTTTAAACACCATCGAAACCTATTCGTACAGTTCAATGATTCAGGTGCTCAAAGAAGCCTTTGAAACCGATGTGCAAAACCTACCCGAAAATTTGTACGAAATCAAAAACCTTACCCGAGCCGATTGCGATGAAAGCCTTGATGGCAAACTCGTGAATTGCCAAGTCAGAATGGATCGCCTTCAAAACTTCTTAACTCAAAAAGTGGCTGGCCGATGGGTCGTCTTAGGAATGTATACCGTTAAAGAAGCTGTTCAGAGCACCAATCCGGCCGATTTAATCCAAAATATTTCAGCATCGGATGATTTGTTAGCGGTCAAACAAATATCCAAAGATAACTCCGATTTTAGCAGTTATAATTTGGCCTCAACCATTGAGTTATCAAACCTGATTTCGCAAAGTCTGATTAGTAAAGATGAGAAAAAAGTTTGGGTTACAACCGCCGAACTCAATACCTTACTCAAAACGCCCAACGGAATCGAAGCCTATTTAGGACTGCTGTTGGCTACTGAACAAATCAAAGAAGACGAAAACAAAATTAGATTTTACAAGTCAAGTAGCCAAGAGTTAAAACTCGAAGAAATACTCACAACAGGTGCAGACAAAATAGACCAGCTTAAAACACTGATTAAGAACATCCATACCGGGTTCAACTCGGCCAACAATGCCGTAGCCAAAATGATGTTGGCCAGCGAAAAATCGGTCGAAACCGATGTGCAATCACTCTATAATTATTACCGTGTTTTTACCACATCTTTAAAACCTATTGTTCAGAATAAATTTGTCAAAGATAACATCTGCGACTTCAGCAGTGAGCTTTCAAAAATTGAACAATACCTCAACCCTGCCGTTGACATTGCCTACCACCTGGCAACCAAAAAATATTCGGCTGCGGTTTATGATGCCACCCAATTGCTCAACAACAAAAAAGAACCGGCATTTGAAAAACCCGTGGCCCAGTCAATGATCAAATACGGAACCTTGATTTCTACGGTAGCCAATGCACAATCTTCGGATGAAGTGAAAAAAGCCATCGAAGCCTCTGTGCTACCTGCCGGAAGTTCAGCCATCAAACGAAACTCCAATTGGAGCGTATCAATCAATGCGTATGTTGGCGCTTATTATGGCAAAGTATACACACATGAGCAAAAGTATGTCTACGATACGTCCAATACTATTGTTGATTCAACCAGAGTCCAAAAAAGCTATAAAACCTTTGGCTTGTATGCGCCGGTTGGCGTCTCGCTCAACAAAGGCTCTAAAAGTGGCTGGGGGCTTTCATTATCAGCACAGGTAATTGATTTGGGGGCTTTGGTTAACTTTTATCTGAAAGAAGGCGATCAAACCGCGCTTCCGTCAGACTTTAAAGTAAGACTGTCCAATATTTTTGCACCGGGTGTTCAGTTGGGCATCAATATTCCGAAAACTCCGCTCACCCTGATGGGAGGCATTCAATATGTACCGGCTCTGTATGAAACCTCACAGATCAAATCAAAACCTGAAATTACTGCCTCAGATGCCTACAGAGTTCATCTAGGGTTGGTAGTAGATATTCCGTTGTGGAACCTTAAAGTATGGGATTTTAACAAATAAAAACAATGACAGAAGGACTTAAAACCACCATCATTGCCGGTATTTTTACCATCCTCGGAGCCTCAGGCGGGGCTTATATTGCCGGTAAATCAGAACTCGATTTAGAACGTCAAAAATATGATACAGCACTGGTCATCAAAGCCTTAGAGCCCAATTCATTTAAGGATCGATATGAAATGCTCAGCTTGTTGTCTGAGGCGCATTTGCTCTACAACGATACGGTTTCAAAATACATAAAACAATATATAGACCATGTCAATCCTAAAAACGTCCCACGATATGACGGAGATGCTGCACAAGAAGATGCTTTAGCAGCTGTGATTCAGGCATTATCAAAATCTTTGAAACATGAAAAAGCAAACCTAAAGTCAACCGAAATCAAAGCAGGCCAAACCAATTTTGTGGTTACCTCAAAAGACCAAAGTGACCCCAACGCAGCTAAATTATATGAGCGACAAGGTTTTGATGCCTTATTGCAAAAAGACGTTGTTACTGCCATCGATAGGTTTACCCAAAGTGAGAATGCCTACAACGGCTATCATATGGTGTACGATATTGCCCAATACTTACAGAAAAACCAAAAAACGCTTGGCTCAAAAGATCCGGAGGTTTGGAAAAAAACCTATACCACCCTGCTCAAAGAATACAGTTGGCGTATGCCCGAGCAGGCAAAATCAGAACTCAACGGGCAACTCAAATAAAATTAAATTGCCACTATAGAACCGCTAAAAAATATCTAACCTTAAAACCAAAAACATCATCATGAGCATCTACATCATCAGCAACCGAAAGGTTGTTACTAACACACAAAAAAAAGAAGTCTTTAGCAATGATGGTACTGAAACCGCCTTGTCAAATTTTAGAATTGCGCAATGCAGTGTCAACAGCACCGGAAAAAAAATTGACTACACCTTACTCAATGACATCGATGACCCCAACTATGACAGGGTCATACAAGTACTCAACGGAACCTTGGCACCCTCCGCCTTGGGCGGAACCGAACTGATGTTTTACGATTTGTATAACTCTATGAAAAACGGAGGCAAATCAGATGTATTGTTTTTTATACACGGTTATGCCACCACACACGAAGATGAACTTGACCATATTTTGCAGCTCAAAAAACTATATCTGGGCAAAAACTCAAACGTTGAGCATTTGATTTATCTGAGTTGGCCCACTTCAAATTCAATGGCACTTACCTATTGGAGCGACAAAGAAGACTCCATTATTACCGGTCAAAGCTTGGCCAGAATTTATATCAAGCTCAACAAGTTTTTTTATACAATGTTCCGAAAATATGAGCAAGAAAACTGCAAGCAAAAAATCCACATCATGGCGCACTCAATGGGCAACCAAGTCTTAAAACAAATGATGGGCAGTTTGAATGAAAAATACATCGTGCCTTTTGTGGGCGAAATCATTTTGCTGCACTCAGATGTCTCGGCAGATTCGTTTGAAACAGGCCAACCCTTTACTAAGTTGCACAAACTAGCGCAACGAACCACGATGTATATACACAAAGGCGACGATGCACTGACTATATCAACCACCACCAAAAACCTTTCAAAACGCCTCGGAAAAGCCGGACCGTCGAACATCCGAGAATTATCGCAATCTACCTTTATTGTAGATGTTACCGGAATTCAATACGATCTGGCCCAAAGCGGTTTTCTAGGCAAACTCAAACAGAATGTCATTGACCATTGGGGCTATTTAACCAGCAGTCAAGAAGTTGAAGATATCGTAGCCATTTTGAATGGGGCAGACGAAAGACGCATCCAAAAGCGCATCAGAAGCGATGTCTATAACAATTACTTCTTTTTGAGCTCAGATGATATTGTGAGAACCTTATAAAAAGCAACTTTAAAATTGATAACCTATGAGCGATTACATCATATGCGTCCGCAACAAAAAAGGAGATGCCTTTGGCGACGAACCCGGAAAAACAAGCTATTTGGCAGTTCCCGAAAACGAAACTGAAATTTCATACACACGCCACAGCTTGTCTATGAGTGCCTTTTTACGTGAGATTATTCACAGTGAGCAGCAAGAAATTATTTTCTTTATTCACGGCTATAACAACCCGATGGATGTGATGATGAAACGTCATCGAAAACTAAAAGAAGGATTCAAAAATGTAGGCTATACCGGTGAGATTATCTCTTTTGCATGGCCCAGCGGCAGCAACACACTCATGTATTTAGAAGACCGTCATGATGCCAAAAAAACGGCCTTGGAACTGGTCAATTCATGCATCAGAATCTTGGCTTCACAACAAAGTAAAAACTGCACCATCAATATCCATTTGTTGGGGCACTCAACCGGAGCCTATGTCATTAGTGAGGCCTTTGCTGATGCTGATACTACCAGTCAAACCGCCGATGTCAATTGGACAGTCTCACAAATTTTGTTGATTTCAGGAGATGTCTCAAGTGATTCCATGAGCGATGAACGCGGTATTTCTATTTACCGTCATTGCAACCGACTCACCAATTATTTTAATCCGTATGATGCGGCCTTGGCACTCTCAAACATCAAAAGAGCCGGATTTAAAAACCGTGTCGGACGTGTCGGTTTGCCCAATGAGGCACCCGCAAAAGCCGTTGATGTTGACTGCGGCACTTATTACAACCAACAAAAAGACGAACTCGAGGTCGAAGAAGGAACCCATTCACACTCTTGGTATTTCTATAGCGAAGCTTGGTATGAAGATGCGTTTTATACCATCCAAGGCAAACTTGATCGCAACGTGATTCCTACCCGACAAAAAGATGCCCAAGGGCGTTTACAATTACTCTCGCCGGTGGGCATCACTGCCAGCGGTTCATAACCTAATTAACTTGTAATAACGTTGACCCGCACCAAACCATTTGCAAAAAAACACACGCATTATGAAGCCCGAAAACCAAAATACAACCGATCAAGTAACCAAACCCGAAAGAGATAAAAACGAAACCAAAATAAAAATTGGCTACTACTGTTTTAGGGTCTGGTTACTGGTTTTGACATATATTTATTTTTTCATTGAACATAGAGAGTCAATGACGAAATGGAGTAGCAATAGCCAGTTTTGGCTCTTAATCGGAATGTTCATATGGATTGCACTGCTCTTTGATTTCAAACAAATTCTTTATGACAACCAAGAATACATTCAGAACAAAAATCCTCAAGAGCTCACCGAAAAAATAAGGCTCAGAGCAGCGTTATTTAACAACATCGCCATTATTTTGTTTTTAATGATACTGGGCATTATTGCTTATAGTTTTTACTTCATGAGTAATGCTTCGTCTACTGCACAACCGGCCCAAACCGGCCATGAATCTTGGAGCACACAAATAGCTTCAACCGTATTTTTGATATTCTTGATTCAGATACTGTTCCGGGTTTTTAAATATCTATTACGCGTGGCCGCTTTTTACAATGCACGTGCCGATGCCATTGAGTTTGACCAATTTGGTAAAAAACTAGAACTTGATAAATCAATGGATTTATTTACTCCGGATAAATACGATATCAGCGAACTTGAGAATTCATCCGTTTTTGCCGATTTAATCAAGGCCGTCAAAGGCAAATAAACACTACCGTTTTCTGGCTTGAAACAAACCCCAAAAAAATACCACCCCCCCCCGTTCCATCAAACGATTTGTCAATATATACCGAATTGTAAAAACCCATGAAGATTTCAATTTACAAGCAAACAACAGCCAAACAAAAACAAATGCTTTAATCTTTATATTGGCTTTATCAATAGGTCCGTATAAAATTTACCTCAAAGAATTTTAAAACTTAATTTCAACACCTCAGTACAGTTCGTATACCATCAGTAATATTAAAGCAAATATGCTTGCCCTTCATAATGCCATTGAAAAAAACCAAGCAGTGATGTCAATTACTTTTAAAGATTTTCTTGAAAATTATCAATTCATCAAAAGATTTACTTTTAAAAACATTTAACCTATTTGCAGTAATAGCCAATTCTGTCCAAAACCTTCCCGAGCCACTCATGCAACATTAACATACAACATGAACCATCCCTTCTGTCCCAAAGCGCAGCAGTCTATAATGATTAACGATTGTTGACCCGAGCCGTAGGCGAATTGTATGGAGCGCAGCGGAATAAATTTTGATTTTTGAAATAGCCGTTTAACCCACAACCCACTACAGGTTTAAAAAGTGTAGAAAGTTTAAGAAGTTTAGTTTGAAGCATTATTCTTAATTCGTAATCGGCTGAGTGCCTGAGCGGCTATGCTTCACGAATGCAGCGTGTTCAACTGATACCTTCTTTTTTTTGAATGTTTTTACTTTTTTGACTAACCAAATCGAGTTATAGCAATTATTAATAAAACGATAAATCTTGCCAAACGAGATTCACCGAACCCCTATGTAAATTATAGTTTAGTGAGGTAAAAAAGTAACAAAAAAATCATCCGGCCACCCAAAAAAAGCTATAAAAAGGGCCTTCAAACCTAAAACAGCTATAGAGCGTGGCGCTGAGTGTTGACGGCGTTTCTCTGTATTTACTTTCAATGCATGTTGCTGACTCATCAGCGACCTGTTTTTTAACGGTTATGAAAGCCTCTTTTTATGTACGTTTTTTTTGCAACGCCGGGGGCTGCGCTCCGCGAATGAGGCGTGTATCATGGTTGGTTCTGTTTTCCAGAATGATTTTTGAAACAACCGTGTAACCGAGAACCCAATAGAGGTTTAAAAAAGTTTAGAAGGTTTAGAAGTTTAGTTTGAAGCATCATTCGTAATTCGTAATCGGCTGAGTGCCTGAGTGCCTGAGATGCTGAGCGGAATGATTAACGATTGTTGATTAACGATTGTTGATTTTTGAATTTTGCAACAGCCGTTTAATAGAGGTTTAAAAAGGGTAAAAGGTTTAGAAGTTTAGTTTGAAGCATCATTCTTAATTCGTAATTCGTAATTCGTAATTCTTACAGCGCAGCGATCCTAAAGCGCAGCGGTCCCAAAGCGTAGCGGTCTTACAGCGTAGCGATCCTAAAGCGCAGCGGTCTTACAGCGAAGCGGTCCCAAAGCGCAGCGGTCCCAAAGCGCAGCCGTATCCCTTCCGTAAAATCCCCCCGAACCATTAGGGTTTTCCCTAATAAAACTTCGGGTAAAACCCTTAATATTGACCCAAACAATTTATTGCCTGTATGAACAACACCCCCATACTCCACCTCTATTTGGTGCAAGCGCACTGCTGGAGCTGTTTTAAACCCGTAAAGGTAGCCATGCTCAAGGGCGCAACCCCCCAACATTTTTATGGCCCCGAAGCCTTTAGCCCGCATATCATTGGCCTGGCCACAAGTCACGGAGCCGTGATACAACCGCAATTCTCGCGCAAAAAACAAACCACCCAACCCGGCAACACCTGCCCCAACTGCAAAGCCTATATAGGCGAACACTATTTGTTTACCGAATATTTTATGACGGCCTTAGACGGGCAATATGGGTATGAAAAAGTGGCGGTAGAAAGCCCTGCAATAAGCCATTAGGGTAGTTGCTTGAGTGGGGAATTTTTGGTAGGTTTGGGGAGATGAGAATTACAATGGAAAAAATAATTTATTTAGATAATGCAGCATCAACAAAAGTAGATCAAAGGGTGCTAGATGCGATGATCCCCTATTTCACAGAGATCTATGGCAATGCATCAAGCAATCATGTATTCGGAGAACAAGCAAAAAAGGCAATCGATAAAGCCCGTGAACAAACGGCTAACATCATAAATGCAAGGCCTACCGAAATAATATTTACCTCAGGGGCAACCGAAGCAATTAACTTAGCCCTAAAAGGCTATGTCGAAGCTAATTTTCACAAAGGTAACCACATTATCACCGTTAAAACAGAACACAAAGCAGTATTAGCCACTTGCGAATATTTAGAGGAACGTGGTATTGAAGTAACCTATTTAAGCGTGAACAAGGAAGGTTTGATATCACTCCAAAAGTTGCAAAAGGCAATACGTCCGGAAACCATCCTAATAGCAATAATGTATGCTAATAACGAAACAGGAGTCATACAACCCATTACAGCTATTGGTAAAATAGCACGTGAAAATAATATTGCCTTTTTCAGTGATGCAACCCAAGCAATAGGCAAAATAAAAGTTGATGTGGCCAATGACAACATAGACATGCTATGCTTTAGCGGACACAAAATAAACGGACCAAAAGGCATCGGAGTACTCTACAAAAAAAAGGATATTCAACTAACACCACTCATCCACGGTGGAGGTCAAGAAAACGGTCTAAGAGCAGGAACCTACAACACACCTCTCATCGTAGGTCTCGGTAAAGCATGTGAATTAGCTGTTGAAGAATTTGAAAAAAGAAGAAAAGAGACTTTAGAGCTTCGGGATAAATTCGAAAAAGATATTGAGAAAAAAGGAATCGGTATAGTATGCTTTAAAAATGGCAACAGAGTGCCCCACATTTCTTGCATTCAATTAAATAATGAAGAGGCCGATAAATTTTTAATAAAAAACAGCGACCATTTTGTTGCCTCAAATGGTTCTGCCTGCAATGCTGCACTCATTGAAGCGTCACATGTTTACAAAGAGATTTTCGAGGAGCCTAACAAAATAATAAGAATTAGTTTTTAAAATGAAAATCGAAAACCTAATAGCAAGAATAGACGAAGGATGCCTACAAGATATTCTCGGAGATTCATTAACCATAATCAATGGATTAAGTAGTGTAACTGTTACTATTCCTAGGTTAAGAGAAACCTTGGTAAATATCTATGGCTACGAAGGTTTGCTCACAGAAAATACTGTTTTCAAAAAAATTGTGCCAAAAATTCCAAAAGAAGAGGCAATCGCAATCTGTAGAGAAATAAAACTAAAAGTGAACGAATCTAACCCTTGGTTGGAATTGGAAAGAGTAAACTTAAATGATGCCCAAAAAAAGATATTGTGCAATTACTATGAACTGGAATACGAACCTCTGGTAAAAGAGACAGTTGAAAATGCTAGCAATTTAATACCTGATTATGGAATGTTTATCCACCAAATCAAGGCATTAAACAAGATCAAAGAAATTATATACAAACAAAACAAACCAAAAGTACTATTACACATGCCAACTGGTTCTGGTAAAACCAGAACCAGTATGAATATAATTTGTGAATACCTCAGAAATAACTTGGAGAAATCTGTAATATGGTTTGCTAATACTGAGGAACTATGCAAACAAGCATCAGATGAATTTGATAAAGCTTGGACTAAATTGGGAAACAGAGAAATTACCAAACAAAATATTTGGGGCGGCAATCAATACAACCCCACAAAAAACAATGCTTTCGTAATTTTCAGTTTACAAACTTTTATTAATCTCTATTCATTACGCTCAGAAATAGCTACAAATCTATCTAATGAATGTGGTCTAGTTGTAATGGATGAAGCCCACATGTCAATAGCACCAAAATACCAATTAGCTATCGATATTCTATTATTCAACGAAGCAAAACTATTAGGCCTTTCGGCTACACCGGGTAGAACTTGGAACAATCCGGAGGAAGATAACAAGCTTAGTACTTATTTTGACAAACAAAAAGTAGCACTTGAAATAGATGGGTATACAAATCCTGTGGACTATTTAGTGGAACAGGGATACCTTGCCAAAACCACAAACACAACCTTGTTTTATAACGGAGGTATAACTCCTACTAAAGGTGATTTAGAGTATTTAAAAGAAGAGCTGCAATTATCCAAAAGCTTTCTGGATAAATTGTCATTAGACAATGCTCGTAACATCTTAATTTGCTCAAAAATAAAAGCATTAACAAATAAGCACAAACGCATTATCGTTTTTGCTATGAGTGTAAAACATTCAAATGCTTTAGCGTTGGCAATTTCGGCATTAGGCTTTGAAGTATATTCCATTGCTTCAGATACGGATAACCAAGCAAGGAAAAATGCAATTAAAAAATTCAAATCTGATGTAGAACATCCTGTTATTCTTTGCAACTACGGGGTTTTAACAACAGGATTTGACGCTCCAAAAACAAGTTGTGCCGTAATTACCCGCCCAACTGATTCCTTGGTTTTATACAGTCAAATGGTGGGTAGAGTTATTAGAGGACCAAAAGCAGGAGGCAATGAAGAAGCAGAAATTGTTACTGTGGTCGACACCAATTTACCAGGTTTTGATAAGGTATCAGAGGCCTTTTTCAACTGGGAAGATGTTTGGTAAAAGATTATTAAAAATATTAAAAGTTAAGACATATGATTATACCTCCTAATTTAGCAATACGTTCATTAAGAGACAACGGTTATAAAAATGCTGCATCTGCCATTGCAGAATTAATGGACAATTCTATCCAACACAAATCAAAAAATGTAGAACTTATTTGCTTAGAGCAAGACATTCAACTAAGCCAACGTGTCCGTTCTCAAATTCAGCAAATTGCTGTAGTGGACAACGGTTCTGGTATGAATGAAGATATCTTGTATAGAGCATTACAGTTCGGAAACGGAACTAATTTAGGGCCTGAAAACCAAAAGGGAATGGGTAAATTCGGTATGGGACTCCCCTCTTCTTCCATTTCACAAGCAAAAAAAGTAGAAGTTTGGACTTGGCAAAACGGGCCCGAAAATGCTCTTTACAGTTATCTGGATGTAAATGAGATAGAAAATGGTCAGATGACTGACGTTCCTAAACCTGTAATCAAACAAATTCCTTCAGAATACATCAAAATGAGCAGAATCATCGATGGTTCAAAAAGTGGCACATTAGTATTATGGTCAATTCTGGATAGATGCAATTGGAAAACCGCAGGGAGTATCTTTAAACATTCAGAAGATTTGATTGGTAGAATGTACAGATACTTTATAAACTCAAAAAAAGTAGAAATTCGTTTTCTAGCTTACAATGTTTCAAATTATAATAAAACGACTATCGATTTATTATCAAAACCGAATGATCCTTTATACTTAATGTCCAATACCTCATGTCCTAAACCTTTTGATGGCAAACCTATGTTTCAAAAGTATGGGGATGATTTTGAATATCCCATAAAATTTGGAGATGTTGAATCAAAGGTTAAAGTCAGATTTTCATATTCAAAACCGGAAGCTCGTGCTGATGTAAGAAATGCTGGGGATTTACCTTATGGAAAGCATGCAAAAACAAATATTGGTATTTCCATTCTTAGAGCTAACAGAGAACTATTATTAGACAAATCATTGATAATAGGTCATAATACCAGAGAAAGATGGTGGGGTTGTGAAGTTGAATTTGAACCGGAATTAGATGAGGTTTTTGGAGTTACTAATAATAAACAATATGCCTCTAATTTTACCGAGGTAGCTTCCATTGTTAAAAGTGTTGAAGATAATATCATATCGAAGGCAGAAATTAATGAAGAATTTGATGAAGAGGATCCAAAAAAACTGCTAGTCGATATTATATTAGATATCAACTCAAAATTATCTACGATAAGAGGGTTAATTCAAAGTCAAAAAGAAGGTTCCGGCCAGGAACGTACTAGACACATTACTTCAGGAGTCGATACTCCGGAAAGTATTGCCACAGATGCGTCTGAGAAAAGAGAAAGTGAAGGAAAAGTAGCCGTGAGCGACAACAACCCTCACATTAAAGACCAAAACCTTGAAAAGGTAACAGAAGAACTGAAAAATGAAGGATTAACTGAGCAAGAGATTGATAACTTGATAAAATTTGGTGATAAATACGTATTAAGTAGTGCATCATTAGATTCAGATGCTTTATTCTCTGTTAATGTAAAATATGACAAAGTCCTTGTACAATTAAACACCACACACCCGGGATATAAAAACCTAATTGAAATAATAGATGATAACGAATTGAGTCGTGAAATGTCTTTAGAGGAAAGACTCAAAAAGGCATCATTAGGTATTAAACTGTTGTTACTGTCTTGGGCTAGATATGAAGATGAACAAATCGGTCAATTTAAGGAACGTGCTCAGCAGTTTAGACGCGAGTGGGGAAAAGTTGCCCGTGATTTTATGGATATAGAAGAGTAAATATGCTACATAAAAGCGGTATAAATCTATTTTCTAAAACCAGTAATTTCTTCGAAAAAGAAGAAACGATAATTCTATTTTCGGCTTATATAAAAACTGATATTGTCAAAAAGCTGAATTCTAAAAACAATATCAAACAAATCGTTGTTCGTTGGGAAATAGAAGATTTGGCAAAAGGGATATCAGATTTAGATTTATACAGCTATTGTAAAGACAACAACATACAACTGTTTCGCAATACCAGGATACATTTAAAGACCGCTTGGAATTTCAATGATAAAATACTGTTGGGATCAGCCAACTATACTAACAAAGGGGTTGGAGAAAGCAAAAACTTCAATTACGAATTGGCTGCGGAATACAATCACTTGTCATTAGAAGATAAAATTTACTTAAATAGTATTTTAAAATCAAGTTTTTTGGTTGATGATGACTATTTTAATCAAATCAAAAATATTGTAAATACAATTCCTCCTAATCAAATCATCTACCCGACTGTTGAAGAAAGTACCACAGCTTCAAACAGCTTTCTACTATCACAATTACCTATGAGTTTATCTCCTGACGACTTGTATGATGTAGCGCAACGTTTTGAGGAATATGGTAGCATCGAACAAAACTGTGCGGCTCATGACATAGCACTTTATGATATCGATACATATCAAGATTATATCATGTTTAAACTACAATTAAAAGACAAATTCAATTCGCATCCCTTTATTGTAGCGTTAAAAAAACATATAAAAACACAAGAAACGAAATCATTGCGATACGGTGGTGTGGTTGATTGGATCCAAAAAACAACCACTACAGTACCAACACCAAGAAGTTGGGAAATCAAACGCGAACAAATTGTAAATATACTTTATACCTGGATTTGTGAATTTGACGAAAACTTCACTTGGAACATACCGGGCAACCGTAGCGAAGTGATTCATTACCATGGAGAATAAAAAATGGTACACCTCCAAAGAAACCAAAGCACTTTTAAAAATAAGTGATTGTAAACTAATGCACTTACGTTTAGAAGGGAAAATAGAATTTAGAAAAGAAGGGAAATCCTTTTACTACACTCTATTTAAATAACGAAACTTTTAACATAGGATATTGCTTCATCTAAAGTTTCAAAGGAAACATTTGCAGATTCTTGACAAATTGAAAAATATCTTTTAAAAATTGCATCATGCTCAGAGCGTTCATCAATAAGTATAATAAGTTTATTCATTGCTTTAGCATAACCAATTTCTAAAGCCAAACCATAACCTGATGGATTGTCTTTAGACATGTAACCGAAAAGAATATCGCATTTTTCAACGTGGTATAAATCCCAAGAAGTATATTTCTCAACATCATTTAAATCATGTTTTTGTGGATTAAAACAGATAAAATCTGCACCTAACTTTTCAATGACAATATTATGCCAACCGCCTTTAAATCCTCCGGCCAAATATACTTTAGTTTTCATTATTATTTTAGATTTGAAATAGGGAGCCTTTGAGCAATAGAATAAAATATCCTTTTACTATTTCCTAACAATGGAATGATTAAAATTACTATACAATAAAAGACTTTAAATATAAAGTCTGTTTTAAGAAATTTAAACTCAACAAATAATTGCACTAAAGCTAGGAAACAAATAATAATAGAAATTGTAGAAATGTGATCAAATAATGATGAACGAAACATAAACGTATAAACTTTTTGGTCCATATCTGGATTTCTTGACATTAAAATATTTCTAATCTCATTAAATTTCATTCCATCCACTTCAGAATAATTATTATTTTTTAAAAAGTCCTTTGCAGCCTTGAACGTTGAAGAGTCAGTTGCATTTTTTTTCCATGATTCACTGTGCTTTGACTTTATTAAATTAATCAAATACTTAGCTAATTTGTTAGAAACAATAAATTCAAACCATGAATTATCCAACCAATCACAAGCATTTACTATAACATCAATAATATAATTCTGAACTTTGATTTTGAAAATAGTTACACTGTATATGACATATCCAAAAACATATGAAATTACAATTATCACGTAATTTTCTACTGCTTTCCAATCAAATAAAAACTTATTTTCAATTCCTATTTTTGGTATTAATATTAAATTCAAAACTATAATCAATAAAAAACCTGGAATAAGGTATCCAACTATATCCCAAATAAATTCCTTAACTGATTTTAATGCGTCTCCCATTTACTAAATTATATAAAACAACTCGCACAACCCTCCCCTTCTGACTGCAAAATTTCATCTTGCCAACTGGTAGTAGTCTTAGCATTTTGTTTGTTTCGGTTTATTCTAATATAATGTTCTCGCTTAATGGCAGCAACACGCTCAGGTTTTTTCAAATCAACCAAAGGCTCATCCATCCAAGTATAACCCTCTTTTTCATAAGTAATGGCAGCTTCAAAAAGTTCAGGGTGTTGTTCTAACAACCAAACCCACTCTATTTTTTGCTGATAAAAACAAAAAAAACAACCTGAACGACTTCTTGAGTAAGTTCCGTGTTTAATTTCTCCGTTTATCTCAACAGTGTATTCAATAGGCTTGTAGTAAGCAGGTATGCCCACACCACTCTCATCTAATATCCTAAAAATGTCATCAATCCCCAAATTTTCATCATTATCCAATAAGGAAAAAGACTCTAATTTACCAACCGGGTAATCGGTCGTTTTAAGCCAAGCAAAAACCACACAGTTAAATAATTTCACATCGGCATCTAACAAAGCATTCAATTTTTGCTTCAAAGTAAAACGCATAGAAATAGGCTGTGAAACATAACCTAATATCAAGTCCAAATTAATAGGATTCAATGCTTTATATTGTTCAGTAATAAATTCCACATTGGTATTTGCTAAGAACTTTTTAACCACATCTTCACTCCAAATATTTTTTCGGAAGGGAAAAATAGACTGTATGTTCTCGCGCTTAGAAATATAGCCTTCCCGATTTTCATCTCCTCTAATACCTACATAGGAAATGGTTGGGGTATCACCTATCTCATTCTCAAAAGGTTCCAACTTCATTTTACCGGTACACCAACGCGAAGTCGCTGAAGGCAAATAACCACCATACATGGCCAAAAAATGATCAAAAGGGTTCTTCTCAGGCGAGTTCACCTCGTCTATCGATTGATATAACTTGATGTTTTTACCCAGTACCGAATTCAACTTTCCAATCAAATCATAGGTCTCTGTCAACTCCTTACCAGTGTCACAAGTATAATACTCTACGTCAATATCAGGATGACGCTGACTCATATAAATAGCCAAAGCAGCACTATCCTTTCCTCCCGATATACCTAAAACATGCTTTACGTTACTCATCTTTACTATGCATTTCTAACGACAACAATTCAAAAAGCAATTGCTTTCGCTTATCACTGTCTAAACTAATCAATTTTTCAGTGAATTCCTTTTTTACACCCGAATAAACACCGTTAACCTTAGTATCAATTACAATTCGCTCTGTAATCAAATCACCTCGCTCGGAAACAAACTCAAACGATACCAATTTATCACTGCTGAGTTTGTTAAATTCGTGTATTGAGGCCGATTTAATCAAACCAGTCATAAAGGCCCTAATATTGTTCATCAACAAAACCTCTTCCTCATCAATCATCTTATCAATAGATTTGCCTAAGGCAACATCGGCTATAGATTTTAACCAAGAAACCCTGTCATCCAAAGGCGAGAATACCCTCTTAAAAAAAATGCCTTGCTCAGAACTCAATAAATTCGGATTGATACTGCCGAGCTTTTCAATAATTTTTCTTTTATAAGAAGTAAAATCATACCCTACGCAATCAATCGTCTCAAGAATATGCTGTTCTATACGGTCTAATAAGTCGTCATAACAACTGCGCAATTCGCGTATAGCATCCTGTATGTGCAATGTGTAGTTTTTCAATACTTCCTCATCATCTTTTATAGAAAGACTGTAAAAGCCTAAAGCTGCAGGAAACTGATTAAACAAAGCATCTTCAGGGTCTTTAGCCGTCTTAATAGCTTCCCTCAATTTGATAGCCTTATCAGATAATTTTTTCGTATGAATCGAATAATCGTTTAACCCTCTGTAAAATCGTAAAAAGTTACCAAAGATGGATAAAAAAGTACTCTGAGTACCTCTTCCGCTATCGCTAACATTAACCAACTCCTTATAACCTTCTAATAAATTAACATTCAATCCGGTCACATCATAACTCTTTATCGAATAGTTCTGAGGCGATTTGTGAATCAAATCCAAAACATCCTCTGAGATGTAAGGCACAAAACCATTGGTTTCATGAAACAGTGCATAATCCTCTTTCTTCAGAATCAAAAATAAAGGAATCCAAAACTCTACAAAACCTTTTTTCAACTTGAAAGGTTTGGCCTTAAGAATGGCATAAAGCTCTCCCAAATTCCTTTTCGAAGACCTAGCCGAATTTAAAAAAGTATTACAAGCGTCCCACAAAGGAGCAAAACTAGCTTCTGTGGGTTCAGCATATTGATAGGCACCATCTATAGCTCGATGAATTCCGGTATGCTTTAACAAACTTAAATAAATAGACTTCTCAGGTGGAAATTTAGCAGCCTCAAAACCCAATAATGGGTTTGCTTCAAACTCCAATACCTTGCGCATTAAAAATTTGCGGGCAGTATTAATTTGAGGACTCAAATTTTCACGGTTAAATAACTCATTTTTTAAGGTAGGTGCTTGGTTGAACTCAGTATCGCAAATTTCAGACAATAAGGTATTCAGTTGCTTTCTAGATTGTATGGTCTTCGACTCCCCGGCGTAAAACCATACATTCTCTTTACTGTCATCATACAAATTTTGCAATACAAACCAATGCAATTTATTCACATGATGTTGCAACTCCTCTGCAAGCAATTTACTGGCATTTACATCCCTGACAAATTTATCCAATAATAGCTTATACTTATTGATAGTAAATATTTCATCATAAATGGCATCCGAATTCTTGTAAAGCACAAAAACATTACTTCCCGAATCCAAAGAAATCTTCTTAACGTCTTTACCCTTGATTTTGGAATTAAAAATCAAATTAATATAACCGTCTATAGCTCCCTCAGCATAACGAATATCATTCAAATCATGTAATATCCTATACTCAAAATAGCGAGGAGTACCTTTCAAAAAAGAATGTCTTTTCGCATTTTCAACCGGAAAAGTTATCAATTTGCCTAACTCATCCGAAATAGAAAAATTAGCATCAATCTCTTTCGTTACATTAGTCAGCTCCTGCTCTATATCAATATCAGTACCCTCTAAAAAGTTCAGCTTATGACTGTGCTTATAAAATCGGATAATTCCCGATTTTTCAAGCTTATCTATAGCATTTCGAACTTCCTTACCGGAGTGCGATGTCGTTAATGACAAATAAAGTGAAGCAAACTCTTGGTCAAACTTTCCTCCGGCTTTACCAAAGATACTTACCAAACAAATGGTTTTAATAATGGTCGCAGCCAATGCATAATCATTCGAAAAGTACAACTCTGCACGCTCCAAAGCCCTAATCGATGAAAGCCATTGTGGTCGATGCGGATTGCTGTAATTTTGAATGTCACTCGATAACGTTTGTATCAAATAATCATAAACAGCCTCTACGTTAAAATAAGGATTATCTCGCTTCTCTTGCAAGGCTTCAAACTCATTCAAAAAGGTAAACAAAGACCTTTCATTTTGTCCGTAGCGCTGTAACGCCTGAACCAATAAATTGGCGGAAAGCCAATCCAAGGGATATAACTTTTCGGTTAAACTGTTACTATTATTTTGAGTAAACGCAACCAAATGTGATTTGGAAATAGCCTCATTTAATAGTCCGAAATCTTTCTTTAAATTCGTGGGAATACTAATGCTTTCAAGCTGCTTACTGGCAAAAAAAAGCAATTGTTCTATGGGCTCATTAAACAACAATTCAACAAATCGCCCTTTAATTTTTTCCCATTCTTGTCGGTCAACCAAATCTAATGAAGAAGAATAAGAAATAAAGTTTTGATGTAATGTGATGATAAAATAAGCGTTCTTATCGGCATCATTAGCCCATTCCGACACCAACTGTAACAAATACAAATCGTTGCTCTTCTTATTTTTGTTGATGTGCTCCAAGAATTTCCCAAACTCATCAATTAAAATAACAAAACCGTTTTTCTTCTTCTCTGCAGCAAGTCTTCGACGCTCTAGCTCATCTATAATATCTCTTGACGTAGCAGTTGATTCTAGTCCCAAAGTCTTTTGGAAAGCAAAAGTCAAACTCGTTACGTCACCTATCAGTTTTAAAATCTGATAAGACTGATACTTGTCATTGGTTTTAGTACTGAAATAAATTTTTTTCTTAAGAAGGTTTTTTTCCAAAGCCCACAAAAAAGTCGACTTCCCGGTACCGTAATTACCAATAATAGTAAACGACTTACTGCCACTGTTTTCTCCATTAAATATTCTTTCAAATATCTTAGTAGCATTTGGAGTTACTACATAGTTTAAATCCTTACTCTGGTCACGTAGGATATTGGTGGATATATTAAACCCCATAATAATTTTGCAATAATCTTAATTTAAACCCTTCGTCATCAACCTTAATTTGAACTTGTCGCGTCCCGGCATCATCATGGTAAATAAACTCAGGATATTGCGAACGCAATCTTTCAATAAGAATTTCAAGACCTTCATTAGTCAAAACAAAAAAGGAACCCAAAGACTCTCTCATTTCTTTAAAACTAACAGCGGCATTGTTTCCGAACTTATCAATCAAACAATAACCAAAAATCTCAACCGGAAAATCAACACGATCCACTTTATTTAACTTGTAGGTAACCAAACCTCCGTCTCTGTGAATAGCGGAAATCAAGCCCAATTCTATCAAAGGGGAATTAAAATCATCTTCAAGAGATTTAGAAGTTCGGATACCCGAAAAATAGCTTTGAATAAAAACCTTAAAATCAGAAACTAGTGTAGTTTCACTTGTTTCTCTATTACTGCTTTCAGCAATCTTACTTTTAATAAAATTCAAAATTTGTCGCTCATCAAATTCGGTACTGATTCTTTCCCTTGCATAATCAACAAATATCAATTTAAAGATGCTCGCCTCTTCATTTTTACAAAGTAGATACTGCAAAAGCCACAAAGTACCTTCATCCTCCAAGTATTTATCAACCCCCCCATTTTCAATGAAGAGCAAATTTGCTATTTCAGTTAATTGTTTATTTGTACCTACAAGACTAAAAGCCCTCAGCCAATACTGTATAGCTTGAACCATATTTTTTCCAACCCCTAAATCCAAGATTGATTCCTCAAGATTATGAAACCCATTAAAACCCTTATTATCAATAAGTTCAACCCCTTTCAATAACCACTGCTGCCTACAATGAAAGGTATCATGACCAGAAAATTTCAAATTATGCATTTAATTTCTTTTATACTGCAATTTACCTAATTGGGTGATGTTCTCCAATAGACTAAAACAATATTTTTAAAAACATATGAACATTATCACAAAAGAATAAAACAACTGATAACCAAAGACTTATATTTTAAAAAGAAAACCTACTTTTTTATCAATGCATTTAAAGCAAGGCAAGAGCAAGAAGCTTGCGCCAGCAAAGGGATGGTTTTTATGTTGTATGTTAAATGCTGAATGTTAAATGTTGACCCAGCCGCAGGCAAACTGTTCGGTTGCACAAATTCTATTAGTTCAAAAATCAACAATCAGCAATCGTTAATCATTTCCCCCCGCTCCCGCACAAATCTCTCGCGTGGTTTAAGTCGAGCAGCAGGAACAATAATATAGTTACTTTATATAAAATTTAGATAAACATAAACCAACCACGCGAAAGATTCGCGCGGGAGCAATGGGACAAACAAACAATAAGTGACACAAATACCTCAACTAAACTTCTTAAACCTTCTAAACTTTTTAAACCTGTAGCGGGCTTGTCGGTTACACTGCTGCTTCAAAAATCAACAATCAACAATCAGCAATCGCTAATCGTTAATCATTCCACCCAACCGCTTTTCTCACAGTATTTAAAGAAACTGCTTCCGGCGCAATATCAATTCTTTAAAAACAGTTCAACTACAGATAAACAACCTCTGTCGACCCAAATACAATACTCATCTAAATCTTTATTTTGAATTTTACTCAAAAATTAATTTTGGCCCTTAATAGCTTAAACAATTAATTCTTTATTATGGTGAAAACAATAAGTTACAAAACCAGCCTCATTTTATTTTCAATTTTCAGTATTTTACTATTTTCTTGCACCCGGGACGAAGAAAATAGCAGCCAACCCATCGATGCTAATTTTGATTACAAAACCACCCAAGAAATTAAGGTTTCTGTTTTGACCTTAAATTCAGAAAACCAACCAATGGCAGGAGTGCCCGTAAAAATTTATACGCAAAACCCCTTAACGCCCCAAGGTTTACTTAAAGACAACAGCGCAGATTTTTTAGTGTTTACAGGAATCAGTTCAAATGCCGGAACCATAGACTGCGCCCTTGCGCCTCAAACTTCTGTTGACAGCTTGAGTATTCTGGTCAATCACATTGGTTTTCCTTTACTCAAGCAGGTAAAAATAGATGCAGCCCATATGAATGTGGTTGTTGGAGGAAGCCCCACACAAACAAATAACAAGTCTAATGTTGCCTTAAGAACCTCTGCCAGCTTACCTAATCCGGTAAAAATGAGCGGTTACTATGTGCTGGGTTCATGGGACAACCAAGGAAAACCGGGTTATCTGTTTAACCCCAATGATGTTATCTCTGATGCTTTTTTAGCCGATGTCAATGCATCTTTGCCTGAATTTATAAAGCTTCCAACATCGCATCCTGAATATTTGAGTGCTCCTGATGACGGAAACATTGAACTTGTAGAAGATGCAGAAGTTTGGGTGACCTTTGTTCACGAAGGTGCCGGATACAGAAATGCACTGGGCTACTATACGCACCCCAACGGCACTCCTCCTACAAGCCCGAGTACCATTACAGACCCCACCATTATTTTTCCTAATGTTTCTTATAACGGCTCGGGTGGGTCATTAAGTTCAGGAAATAAAGTGCAATTGCTTTATTTAGATCCTGCCACCAATCAGTACACTACGGTTTTTCCGGCAGGAACCTCTGTAGCGTGGTTTTTTATTGCCAACAGTTTTAATGCTACTACCAATTCAATTGGCGCTGGCAACGGAAAATTCTATTCTGACAAACGCTTTAATCCTGAAATCAATATCGATAAGAAAAAACACAACGTAGTTTTAAAAGACACCCAACGTGAACTTTTATTAATTGGTTTTGAAGATATTAACCGTGAGAGTGGTTCAGACGAAGATTTTAACGACGCCATTTTTTACTCTACGGTTACCCCCTTCACCGCTGTTAAAACAGATAAAATTAGACCCATAGACACCCCAACAGATACAGATGGCGATGGCGTAGGTGATTCACTAGATGAGTATCCGACAGATCCGACCAAAGCGTTCAACAATTATTATCCGTCTAAAAATAGTGTAGGAACACTGGCCTATGAAGATTTGTGGCCCTACAAAGCAGATTATGATTTCAACGACTTAGTGGTAGATTATAATTTTAATCAAGTAACCAATGGCGACAATAAAATTGTAGAAGTCATTGCAGATTTAACCGTTCGAGCAAATTCAGCCTCGTTCAAAAATGCTTTTTCTTTGCAATTAAACACCAGTCCGGGGAATGTAAAATCGGTCACTGGACAAAGCTTAACCAACAACGTATTTACTTTAAATGCTAACGGAACAGAGGCAAATCAATCTAAAGCAGTGATTCCTGTTTTTGATGACCCGCTCAGAATACTGAATTTGACCAGTTCTAAAACCGTGAAGGTCAAAATAGAATTTACAACGCCGATGTTGTTCAGCAATTTGGGCACAGCCCCTTATAATCCGTTTATTGTTGTAGGTGGCAATCGCGGCAAAGAAGTGCATTTGGCAGGAAACGCCCCCACTGATTTGGCCGACACAACAATATTTGGTACCGGTGATGACAACTCGAATTTGGCAGTTCAGAAATACTATATGTCTGATAAAAATTTACCTTGGGCCATTAATATTCCGGTACGATTTGCTTATCCGTTAGAAAAACAAGATATCACAAAAGCTTATTTTAAGTTCAACCAATGGGCAGAAAGCAAAGGAACGCTCTATAAAGATTGGTACATAGATTTACCCGGATACAGAGATAACTCTAAATTATCTAATGACTGATAAATTAAAATCCCAACAGACTGCAACAAGCTGTTGGGATTTTGATTTTTAACCCGTTTTTTTTTCGCTGCGCTTTAGGACAGAAGGGATTGTCGGTTTCACGAATGCTATTACTTCAAAAATCAACAATCAACAATCAACAATCGTTAATCGTTAATCATTCCGCTCAGGCACTCAGCCGATGACGAATTACAAATTACGAATTAA
>JAIXSK010000021.1 GCA_027484725.1 Flavobacterium sp.
AAACAAGCCATGAAAAAATACTTCTCAGCAACCTTAATCTTCTGTTTAGTTATCGTAGTGATTTCTTGTTCACAGCAAGAAGATAATAAATCTCAAACCCAGCCAGCTTCCAGACCTTCAGTACCGGTTCTGGCCGGAGAAGTTCAAATCGGGAATCAAATTTGGATGACCAAGAATTTAAATGTGAGTCGCTACAGAAACGGTGATCCGATTCCACAGGTGACTGATCCTACGCAATGGGCCAGCTTAACCACAGGCGCTTGGTGTTATTATGCAAACAATTCTGCCAACGGTATGATTTACGGAAAGCTTTATAATTGGTATGCAGTGAATGACCCGAGAGGATTAGCGCCACAAGGATACCATGTACCCAATAATACTGAATGGAATAACTTAGTTGGTTTTCTAGGCTCAGATATGAATGCCGGTGGAAAAATGAAAAGTATTACAATATGGACAAGTCCAAATACGGGAGCAAATAACACTAGTGGCTTTTCTGGACTTCCCGGTGGATATCGCGATAATTTAGGATCTTTTTATTCTGTTTTGAACAATGGATGTTGGTGGAGTTCTTCTGAAAGTACCACAACAGTTGCTTGGTATCGAGTCTTAGGATATAGTACTAATAGATGTGATTCTAGTCCTCATGCGAAGACTGTTGCATTTTCTGTTCGCTGTATTAAAGATTAATTCAAAGTTAAAACTATTCGTGTGCGGGACCTGCCTGCCATTAGGCAGGTGGCAGCGATAGCCCACAGCCGCGCAGTGTAACGGAGCGGCGAGGACTTTAGCGCACAGCCTGACGGCGCGCGCGCACTTTCTGATAACTAAAAGTTGGAAAAGCCGGCACGCCCTGTGTATAAAACTGTTTTTTATGAAAGTTTTTAGGTGGCGTTATTTGTTCAATACAAGGACTATTTTATTGAAGTCTGCAGCAGCGTTTATGACGGATCTGTATTGCTCAAACTGTTCAAGGGGGTAGGTGACCGACTTGTAGTATTCTTCATTTTCAATCAGTATCTCATTTGCGGTTTGCGCATATTTGCTGGTAAAAGCTGCTTGGGTTGTTCCGTTGACCACTGTTTTGTAATCCATTGCTAATTTTTCAAGATTTTTAACTGTTACGCCCGGTGGTAGCAGAATGTGAATTTTTCTTGTGTAGGCGTGTGGATAATTAATTTCAACGGGCATCATGCGTTTGTTTTCTTGATACAGCTCATTTTGTTTACCAATGATGAGTCCTACCGAGAAAATGTAAGTAGGTCCGGCTTTTTTGACTAAATCTGCTCCGTCAAAATTAAAATCTAAGAGAAATGGTTTTTTTCCAATATAATCAGTACCGTCGTTTCCGGCCTTGAGCGTTTTGAATTCTTTTTGAGTTGAATAATTCTCGGCAATGCTTTTGAGGATGATTTTGTATTGGTCTGTAGGAACAAAATCTTTGATGGGTTGCATCGTTATTGCTGCGTAACCCCCGAAAGAGAGTTGTTCCGTAATAGATGGATTTTCAATATCCTGTGTGAAATCAACGGTGATATCCATATGGTCGTGGGTGTATTCAATACCCGGAATTTCAATAAAGTTTATCTCTCCTACACCCATAGATACTCCACCAAACATGCGGCTTTTAATAAATAATCCGCGATTATTGGCCAATCCTGATGGAAAGTAGGGAATTCTATACTCAAGATCTGTAGGGGATAGGTACTTTTTAATGGGCGGAAAATAAAAAAGCACTTCGCTCAGGTTTTCATAACTTTCAAAATCTTCTTGAAATGGAATCTTGTATCGGTCAGAAGTGTAGACCATGTTGTTTTCAATGTTAAAATATTTAAAAACTGCCAAATAAATTCTAATCATATCAATTAGATTTCCTTGTTTGGTTTTGAGTGTTTCTATGATTCCGGGATTAGAATTTTGGTATTGATTGTACACAATATTTTTTTTGATCTTGTTTTCAATATTCCAAATTTGTTCCTGAACATCATTAGATTTTGTAATGGTTCCGCAAAAGTCAGCAATTGCTTTTGATTCTTTTTTGTCTAATTCTGTATTAAATCTGTCAAAAGTATTGGTTGCAAATGCTTTAAAGTTGAACATGTTTTTGGCACCAGAATATCTGTTCTCATCTAATTTATATCGAAACATTCGCACTTGACTGTTCCAGTTAGAATATTTTTCATCATCGTTGAGTGCCGCAATATTTTGCTCTTTGATTTGAAGCGTGATTCTTTTGTTTATGGTATCATGACTCATAATGGGCTCACTCAAACCGTTGAGTGATTTTGTTTTAAAAACCAAATGATTCGGATAAATTAATTGAAAATCCATCTGAGCAATTGGATATCTATCTTGTAGTCTATGAGAGCAACCATTAACTTGCGGAATTTGCTCTTTAATTGTTATTTTCTCAATCACCGCACCTTTTTCTAATCCATTAACGGCAAAATAATGATAACGGATTCCTTTTTCTTGATCAACTTCTTCTTTGATATCTTTTTGATTCAAGACAATTGTTTTTCCGTTTTTTAAAATCACCCTTACTTTGGTGCTGACTAAGTTTTCATCACCATCCAATGAAATATATACTTTGTTGTTGCGCTCAATGGCATCATCAGCATTGATGTAGATTCTGTCGTGGAGCAGATAATATTGAACTGCTGCATTTTTTTGCGAAACCAACTCTATTTTCACAATGCGGCTTAAGATGGTTTCGTTTTCATTTTTATACTGTTCAGGAACATTGATTGAAACATCTTTTTCATCCCAATCATAATTTTTAAAAGTATAATCTTGCGCTGATAGTTGAGTTACAGAAGCGATGAGCAAAAAAAGGCTCCACCAGTTGTTTTTTTTGGGTTTCATTATTTTTGAGTAAGGATTAAAGTTTCGCTGAAGTTGCGCTTCATTTTCTTGATGGTATTATTCCAAAGTGTAAAGTCTGATTTTTCTATGACTATTTTTTTGGAATGAATCTCTATGGTTACATTGACTTTATTGTCTTTTGTTTTGTATGTTGTATGGACAAAAAATAAGTTGTTATCAATGGTGAAATTTTCTGGTAAATATTTGATAGTATAACCTTTGGGTATTTCGAGTGTATAAGAAGAAGTTGAATTGGCTACAAAATCTAAATCAAATTTCCACTGACGGTCATCATCGAGCAAAAGTTCTACAAAACGTTTGTCAACACACAATCCTAAAAAGATATCTTTATCAACGCGAACCAAGTAATTGTCAATATCAAATTTTGAATGAATGATGTAAGGTTGGTCGCGATCTTCAAGATTTTCTTCAGTATAGTTGATAAGTCTGTATTTGTTGTTGCCTTTGAGCAGTAATTGAGTCATAAAATCTAAACGTTCATTTCCGCTGGCATAGTTCAGTTGGTCAAGAATTATACTTCGGTTATAGCCCATCAAAGACAGTTTACCTGTTCCGATGAGTTTATCACCATCGATTTTAAATTCAGCTTCATCCAATGCTGCGTTGTCTTCTGCAGAAGTTATCGGGACATCAACAATTTTGTATTGGTCTTTTCCGTATACCAAAGCTTGTTTTCCTTGAATAAAAGCCGTTGGGATTCCAAAACGTGTATACTTATTGGTGGCGTCTAAGAAATAATAGCGATCGTTGTTTTTATATACAGCAATCATATGATTATCAACCGATGGAGTAGCGAGTTCATTGTACGAATAGGGAATTTCTCGAGTGCCAATCCATGAAATTGAAACATTTTTAATGCCTGCATAATTTGCCATGGCAGTAATAAGGCTTGACATATCTTTACAATCGCCAAATTTACGTTCATAAACCACACTTGCTTCACGAGGAATAAATCCTTCATAACCGTTTTCAAATGCAATGTAACTGATGTTGTCTTTTACCCAATAAAAAATACTTTTTACTTTACTGATCTCGTCGGGTTGATTTTCAGTCAATTTCAAACTTAATTCTTTGAGCTCTTTGTGTTCCGTTTTGTTGAGATTTTTGACAAATTCACTGTAATAATTGTACAGCTGAGAAACATCTCCTAAAACCTTGACTTCTCGGTCATCAATTTTATAACTTTTAATGTAAACATCAATATGAGGTAATTCGTGTAAATATCCTGGAGAATTATCATCAATACGAATAGGTTTGGCATCTTTTAATGTCCAAGAATAAAGGATTCTTCCTTTTTTTTCTGTTTGTGTAAAAACAATATTGTGGTTGGGATCATTAAAAATTTTATAACCAATTTCAATGTTTTTGTCTGCTTTGACTTCAATAGTGGCGTTTCTGCATGGAAGCATTGATTTCTGAAACAAAAATTTGTGCAGTAAATACGGGTCTTTAAACTCAACCTGATAGTCAAATACTTTTTTGGCTCCAACGGCCAGATTCGGAAAAATCAACTGCCTTTCTTTGATGTCGTAATGAAAGATATTGTTGCTGTGGTATGGATTTTCGTTGGTTTGTGTTACTTTAATTTTTTTCTCACGACCGTTGTTGTCAATTACGGAATAGGCATCATAACTGTTGAGCTTAACCAACTCAGAATAAGTAAATGATTCTTGATTGTTTTGTATGCCATGCTCAGAGAGTATCATTGACTCATAATGGTTGTCTTGAATTACTTTGAGTTTTTTATTTTCAATAGAAAAATCATACTGTAATAAATCACTAACAATCAACTCGTTGTAATCAGGATACAATTTTTTGATGTCTTCAAATCGCTCTTGTGCTTTTACCGAAATGGCGATGAATAGCAAGCACAAAAAAAGTATGTGCTTACTTAATTTCAACCAATTCGTCTGTGTCATATTTCTTGATTGTTTTGCCGGTTTTTGTGAAAATTACAGTTTCGCCGTGTTTTTTATTGCTCTTGTATTGAGCCGATACAAGCAGTTTTCCATCTTCTGCAAAGTACTCTTGAGTGCCTTCTAAGTTGCCATTTATAATGTGTTCTTTCTTATAAACTTTTCCGTTTTCGTAATATTCTATTCTTTCACCGTTGTTTAAATCGTGTAAATAAGTTGATTCAAAAACTGGGTTTCCTTCTGCTGAATTAATATTCACTTTTCCTTCAAAGTTTCCTTTATCAATATTCAATGACATGGCTATTTTACCGTTTGGATAAACCGATTGTATTTGAGCGGTTTCGTCAGCAATCTCTATTTTATCATCAACAGCTCCTGATTTTCCGAGCTTAATGTAATATTGTAATGAATTGTTGATGTAACCTAATTTTAAAATGGGCTCGCCTTTTAAATTGAAATAAGTGGTTTCTCCGTAGCGTAAATCATCAATGTAATTTTCTTCGCAAAAGATTTTTTTGTTTTGGTAATAACGGCGGTCTTTTCCGTATTGTTCGCCAAAAAGACATTCTTCTTCGCTGCGCAGATTACCCAACAAATCAAACCATTTCTGAAGGCCGTGAAGTTTTCCGCAATAGTAATTTTGTTCTATTTGTAAGGTACCCGCCGGACTGTACGATTTATATGTTTTCACATTCATGTTGTTTACATATTCTTCGTCTATGAGCAAATTGTTAAATTTATCAGTCTGGGTATATTTACCATTTAATTCGCCGTTGACCAATTGCATTGATTGAATAATAACGCCATTGTTTCGGGTTAGTTTTAGCGTTTCATTTTTATTTTTGAAATTGACTGAGCTCTCGAGTTTTCCATTTTTATCATACTTTTCGCTTGTGCTTTGGTAGCCGTTGATCATTTTTGATTTATCTCTGATGGAGCCGTCAAATCGGTAGTAAACTTTGTCGTGATTTTCGTCGCCGTCTTCATAAAAGGTTTCCAATAAAACACTTCCGTCAGCAGCATAATAGGTTGATGGTCCGTTTCTTTCATCATTTACAAAATGGTAAACGCCTTCAAGAATTCCATCGTCATAATCTTCATAAACACCATTTAATTTTCCGTCCTTGTAGTAACCAATTTGATTCAGAGTAGTATTAAAATTGTATTTTGTGCTTAATCCGTTTAGCACGCCGGCTGTATAGCTTTGTTTTGTTTTTACATTGCCGGATGAATAATAAAATTTCCAATCGCTGTTTTTGTTACCCGATGTATATTCACCGGTAATCAGAGGTTTTCCTTCAAAACTGGCAATGGTGTAAGGTTTTTTTGATAAGGATACTACAGTTGGTTTTGGTTTTACTTTGCTGTACTGTAATCCTGATTTGATTTCACCTTTGTCATATTTTTCTTCAAAAAATTTGTTGCCGTAGGCATCGTAATAAATATCAATTACAATTCTGCCATTCTCGTCGTATTGTGTTTCAGAAACTAGTTTTCCGGATGCTAAATAACCCAAAACGAGTTTGATGTTTCCATCTACATAAGTTTTATCTTCATCTAAAGACTGATTTGGAAAGTAGCTTTTAAAATGGCCATTGATTTTTCCGTTGACATAAACAGCTTCTTCTTTGATGATTTTTCCGTCGTAATAACTAACATAATTTCCTTCAATTAGATTGTTGACAGCGTTGTATTTTTCAACAACATCTCCAACTTCATTATAGCTGATGTGTGTTCCGTTGAGTTTTCCTTTTACATAGGTTTCTTCCGTTTTCAGAGAGCCGTTTTGATAGGTACAAACCAATTTACCGTCTCTTTCGTCATCGGTAAAATTCACCTCACAATTTTTACCGCCATTTACAAAATAAGAGGTTGAAATTCCGTTGAGTTGATCATTTTTAAATCGTTGTTCCAGACTAGGCATTCCATTGGTGTAATAATCTTTTCGGATGCCGTTGAGTTTTCCGTCTTTGAATTCGTTTTCTGTTTTGAGTTGACCGTCTTCGTAATAAAATTTTTGAATTCCATCAAGTTCCCCGTTTTTATAATTCAATTCAGCAATTACGCGACCATATCGGTCCAGTGTTTTGAATTTTCCTTCTCTTTTGTCGTTGATAACTGCGCCAACTCCATAAGGTCTTCCGTTTTTGATAGAAATCATTACAGATTCAATTTTACCAAAATGCTCTACTTTTCTAAGGGCAAAATAGTTCCAAAAACCTTTGGTCAGATAATCTGCAAATGACAAAATATCTTTCTTTTTGTTGGTTAATTTTTTTCCGATTTGTTGTTCCTTACTCAAAAGGATGTAATAAGACATGGCTTCAAACTTATGGTCTTGCATGACTTTTTTGATCCAGGGGATATAGGCATTTTCAAAGAAGCCATCGCCCATTTTGTGTTCCAAACTGTATTCACAAATAGCCTGAAGTTGTCTCATCATGGGGTCGTCATCAAAATCTGAATTCACTTTGTATGCTTTTTTGAGCGGTAACTGATTGCGCAAGATTTCATCGATTTCTGTAAAATTATCACCGGAATTGCTATATACCAAGGCATCTTTTTGCAAATAGTTTTCGCCCATTTTTACATTGAGATATTCAATACATTTTTCGGCATATCTGCCGGTGGGTTCGTTGACCAGATAACTCAAAAGAGCCATTGAGCCTTCTGTAATTCTACCACTTTCAAAAGCCATAATGCCTAAGAAATAATGGGCTGAAGAATAATTAGGGTCAATCGTTAATGTTTTTTTTAATAAATCAATAGCCCCTTGATTGTCTTTGTTGCGCAGTTTTAGAATGGCATAATTATATAGCAGTATAGAATTGTTTGGTGTAACAGTCATCGCTTCTTTAAAAATCTTTTCAGCTTGATCATACTCTTTTTGATCACTCAAAAAACTTCCGTACAAAACATATAAAGAGGGTTCTTTTACAGCTAATTTTTTTTCAAAGCATTCTTTTAAAAAGGTGCCGACTTTTTGTTTGTCATCCAGTTGATATAAGCTCAAAGCAATCTCATATTGGGCACTAGCATATTGCGGATCAGATTTTGAAATTTTTTCATATTCTTTAATAGCATCGCTATATTTCTGATTATCGTGTAAAACGGTTCCGGCTTTAATGATTGAATCAGTCTGATAAATAAAAGTGTAATCGCGTTGTGACAGGGCCGTTTGTATCACCATTAACAACAAAAAAGAAAGTGTTTTTTTCATGGAGTTTAAAATTTCCTAAATATAATTTTTTTTAGCAAACTTTAGGAAATTTAAAAGTTGTTGAAATCAATCTTTTTGAGAAGTAAATACATTACAATGATCCATGTACATACTTACAAAGTAAAAAGGAAGTTGATTGATACCACAAACCGGAACCCACTATGTATTGGTTTCTAAATCTTTGATGTAGTCTTGGTATTCGTAAAAGAAGTATTCCAACGCCGACATTTTCTCGTTGAAGAAATCAAATATGGCCTCCCAATGTTGGCGGTTGTTCATGCTAACGTCTGTTTTTTCAACCCAAATGCGGCTGATGGTTTTACCGTTTTCAAGATAAAAATGGCGCTCAAAAATTAAGTCAGCTACATATTCTTCTTCAAGAATGGTTTTGAGCGATTCTATTTTTTCAAAGTAAATTTTGCGCAAATCGTCATTTCGGTGTTCAATATCAATGAGCACTTGTGCCTTTTTGTTGTCGACAAAAAACTTGAATGAAAAGTCTTTGATTTTGGTGTCGTACAACAGCCATTTTCTGGGATAAGCTTCGGCAAAAGCTACCCAGAATTCGTGTTTGAGGCGTTGTGTTTCTTCTTTTGAATACATGATTGATCGTGCACATTAGTTTTTGTACCTTCGTGGCTGACCGCAAAAATACGGTTTGTCATGAATTTTCAAACGTTTATACATCATATTGATTCCATAAAAAAGGCATCACTTTTAGCCGAAGCCGCTCATGAACTCATGATGCCACCCGAGCGGCGTGGTTTGATGCACAAAATTGATTTTGCCAAGATACAGCCCAAACAAGCTGCCGTGATGATGTTGGTGTATCCCAAAAATCAAATGGCGCATTTGGTGCTTATTCAGCGCAATGCATATCCGGGCGTGCACTCATCGCAAATTGCTTTTCCAGGCGGAAAAATTGAGTTGGCCGATGCTGATTTTACCCAGACAGCTTTGCGCGAAACCCACGAAGAAATTGGCATATTGCCGACTCAAATTGAACTCATTCGTCCGTTTACAGAAGTGTATATTCCGCCGAGTAATTTTATGGTATATCCTTTTTTGGGCTACAGTAATTCTGAACTTATTTTTCAACCGGATCCGGCTGAAGTTGCCCATATTATTGAACTTCCGCTGATGGAATTTTTAAGCGATGAAAATGTAATTGTTCAAAACATGGATACTTCTTATTCAAAATCTATTGATGTTCCGTCGTTTAAGTTACAGGGCCATTTTGTTTGGGGTGCTACAGCCATGATGCTCAGCGAACTCAAAGAAACCCTCAGAAACTTGTCGTGATGTGGGCTTGAATTTGTACATTTGACAGGCTTTTTTAAGAATCAACTATGGGATTGTTCAAGCGAAATCCTTTCGGACATATACTATTCATCAAGCGTTGGCTGATTTTCTTTTTTGGAGTACTCACGCACAAACGCTATCGTGGGTTTAATGATTTGCAGATTGAAGGCTCAGAAATCATCAAGAATTTACCTGATACCAACGTGCTTTTTATCTCTAACCACCAAACTTATTTTGCTGATGTGGTGGCCATGTTTCACGTTTTCAATGCTAGTTTAAGCGGACGCGTTGACAGCATTCGCAATGTGGGTTATTTGTGGCACCCGAAACTCAATATTTATTATGTAGCCGCCAAAGAAACCATGACTGATGGTTTGTTGCCGCGTATTCTTGCCTATGTGGGTGCTATTACAGTAGAGCGCACTTGGCGTGCCAAAGGGCAAGACGTGCAACGCGAAGTAAATCTCAACGATACTGAAAACATCAAACTCGCGCTCAACGATGGTTGGGTGATTACGTTTCCGCAAGGCACCACCAAATCGTTTAAACCGGTGCGCAAAGGAACGGCGCACATCATCAAACAACACAAACCCATTGTGGTTCCTATTGTCATTGACGGATTCCGTCGTTCGTTTGACAAAAAAGGATTGCGTTTAAAAAAGAAAGGAATTCTCCAATCGTTCATCATCAAAGAACCTTTGCAAATTGACTATGAAAATGAAACCATTGAGCAAATTGTAGAGAAAGTTCAATATGCCATAGAGCAACATCCATCCTTGCTCAAAGTCATTTCAGCCGAAGAAGTCAAAGTACAAGACGATTTAAACAAACAACGAGCATACTAAATTACAGTTCAATCTTTTTGAGTTCATGGTAATTGGCGTACAATTTCTTGAGTAAAATTCCGTACAGCAAGCGGTAAAACAGCCAAAAGACACAAATAATAAGTCCGATAAATACCAACGAAATCAATACACAAACCACAATAAACAGCGTTTGATGACCCGCAGCAATTTCTTTTTGCATCAGCGAGGCTACATCAGCATTGTGCTGAAACATCATCACAATTGAAATCACCACCGTGAGTGTAATGATAAACAAGTTGTACCAAATATAATTCTGAACCGTTTTGCGGGTGCGCAAGATGCTCTTCATCAAGGTTTTGGTTGAATCGAGTATACTGATGGATCGATAGTTTTTATAAAAAACATAAATAAAGCCCACCAAAACCGCATAATTCACACAGTTTACCACCAACATAATTTGTTCTATGCCGTAGTCCTTGAGTTTGTTTTGGTATTGCTCATCATTAAAACCAAAAGCAATGATGTTCCAAAACACAAATTCAAGTATACTGATAATCAGAATCCACTTCACGATCGAAGAAGACTTTTGGTGCAACATTCTGTAAATATCCTGTTCAGATACTTGGCTGAATACATGCTGGTCTTGCTTCCATGCTTTTTTTAAAACTTCTAATTCATCCATAAGATTAGGGGTTTAATATTTTTCTCAATTTGGTTTTAATTCGGTTCATCTTCACGCGTGCATTCACCTGACTGATGCCCAAGGTTTCTGAAATTTCTTCATAATCCTTGTCTTCTAAATACATAAAAACCAATGCTTTTTCAATGTCGTTGAGCTGATGTACCGCCTGATACATCAGTTTAATTTGTTCTTCTTCTTCGTAGTTGTATTCTTCTTGTTTCACAAACAAATTGCCCATGTCAAATGAAGAAGTTTGCACAGAGCGTGTGCTTTTTCGATACAAGGTAATGGCCGTATTCAAAGCCACCCGATAGGCCCAAGTTGAAAACTTGCTCTCACCTCTGAATTTAGGGTAGGCTTTCCAGAGCTGAATCGTGATTTCCTGAAACAAATCATTGTGCGCATCTTCGCCCGAAGTATACAACCTGCATATCTTATGAATGATATTCTGGTTCTCTTTGAGTTGCTTGACAAATGCTTGCTCCAATTCCTGATTCATGCTTGCTTAGTAATCCGTGCCGGAAATTTGTTACAAATTACTTCATTTTTCTCACAACCCAAAAACATCGTTACAACCGTCAATGAATGCCCAAGAAACAGTTGAATTTATCATTTCCCTAACACAAAAGAACCTATTTTCGAGTGCAGATTGTTTATCTTTACGTGCGTTTTGGGCGTGCCCCTGCGGGTCGCGCTCTTCGCGTCAAGTCCTCGCTGCGCTGCGGGCTTTTTGCTGCGATCGCTCACGCGGCCTTGACACAACATCAACCACACAACTCCATAGTATATGAACATCCCAGAAACATCGCTCCCCAGAATTGTCATCATCGGTGGCGGTTTTGCCGGTATTTCACTGGCCAAAAAACTCAAAAACAAATCGGTACAAGTTGTTTTAATCGACAAAAATAATTACCACACTTTTCAGCCGCTTTTGTATCAAGTGGCCACTGGTGGGCTAGAGGCAGGCTCGATTGCTTATCCGATTCGCAAAATCATTCAAGAATTCCCCGAGTTTTATTTTCGGTTGGGCCGCGTCAATGAAATTGACCCAAAAAATCAAATCGTCAAGTCAGACATTGGCGAATTGCGTTATGATTACCTTGTTTTTGCCAACGGTTCTAAAACCAATTTTTTTGGCAACAAAGAAATCGAGCGCAACAGCATGTCGATGAAAACCATTCCGCAATCGCTCAACATTCGCAGTTTTATCCTCGAAAATTTTGAGCAAGCCTTGCTGGTCAACGATGAACAAGAGCGCAATGCCTATATGAATTTTTGTTTGGTGGGTGGTGGTCCTACCGGAGTTGAACTCGCCGGCGCGCTCGCCGAAATGAAAAAAGCCATCTTGCCCAAAGATTACCCTGATTTGAACATTGCCAATATGCAAATCAACCTCATTCAAAGCGATGATAGAATTCTCAATACCATGAGCGAAAAATCATCAGCCGAGGCTGAAAAATTCTTGATTGATTTAGGCGTCAAAGTCCACAAAAATGTGCGCGTGCTCAGTTATGACGGCAAATTAATCACCACCAACACACCGCTGAGTTTTGAAACCGCCACGGTGATCTGGACGGCGGGTGTGCAAGGCGCTGCCATTCCGGGCCTCAATGAACAAGCTTGGACCGAGCGTTCCAAACGTTTGCGGGTCAACCCATACAACCAGGTTATGGGTTATGAAAATATTTTTGCTCTGGGTGACATTGCCCAAATGGAAACTGCAGCCTATCCCAACGGTCATCCAATGATGGCGCAACCGGCTTTGCAACAAGGAGATTTATTGGGCGAAAATCTGGTCAAAAAAATCAAAGGCCAACTTATGAAACCTTTTGTGTACAACGATAAAGGCTCTATGGCAACCATTGGCCGCAACAAGGCTGTGGTTGATTTGCCTCGGTATCACTTTAGCGGTGTTTTGGCTTGGTTTGTATGGATGTTTGTGCATTTGTTCTCCCTCATCGGATTCAAGAATAGGGCAGTTGTGTTTTTGAACTGGGTGTACAATTACATTCGTTTTGATCGCGAAGGCCGCCTCATTATTCGGCCGTACAAAAAGAAAAGTTTTGTAACTTTTACCTCTGACGAAGTTTAGCATCAAACATTTTAACCACCTTATGAAACGAAGTCAAAAAAATAAAATCATCCGCCACACCAAAGACTTTTTGCTCATCACGACCGGAATTTTCTCGGCCGCTTTGGGTTTTAAAGGTTTTTTGTTGACCAACCACTTCATTGATGGCGGCGCAACCGGCATTTCGTTGTTGACTTCTATTTTAACGCCCATTCCGCTTCCGGTGCTCATTATTTGTATCAATGCGCCTTTTGTTTTATTGGGTTATAAAATCATCGGAAAAGCCTTTGCTATCAAAACTACTTTGGCTATTCTGGGCTTGGCTTTGGTGGTGGGTACCGTGCCGTTTCCGGATGTCACAAAAGACAATTTATTGGTGGCTATTTTTGGCGGTTTTTTCCTCGGCGCCGGGATTGGTTTATCGGTACGTGGCGGAGCAGTGATAGACGGAACCGAAGTTTTGGCCATTTATCTGAGTCGCAAATTCGGAACCACCATTGGCGATATCATCATTGTCATCAATGTGATGATTTTTTCGGCGGCGGCTTATTTTTTGTCGGTTGAAATTGCTATGTATTCGATGATTACTTATTTGGCGGCGTCTAAAACGCTTGATTTTATCATTGACGGGATTGAAGAATATATGGGCATTACCATAGTATCTACCAAAAGCGACCACATCAAAAAACTCATTATTGAAAAACTAGGTCATGGGGTTACTACCTACAAAGGGCAAAGCGGTTACGGCAAAAACGGCGAAAGCAGCAATATTGAAATTGTTTATACAGTGGTGACGCGTTTAGAGCTCAATCGCCTCAAAACCGAAATTGAAAAACTCGATGCGCGCGCTTTTCTTATCATCAGCAGTGTGCGCGATACCAAAGGCGGTATGGTTTCAAAACGAGGCTTGAAATATTGATAGGCAAAGTTTAGGAAAGTTTAGGAAGTTTAAAGAGGTTTAAGAAGTTTAGGAGAGTTTAGAAGTTTAGGAAGTTTAAAGAGGTTTAAGAAGTTTAAGAGAGTTTAGAAGTTTAGGAATCTTTAATCAATCAAACACCTCAATATACCTATGGTTACTAGATAAATTATAATGCTCTTTTCTGATAATAATTCACCATCAAATTGACAAACTTGCTGTAGCTGTCGAGCCCGTCGTCTTGGTGGTTGAGTTTCAAGAATTGATCGTAGAAAATTTTAAAACCAGTCTCAATGAAGGTTTCGTATTGTTCCCAAAACACTTGGCTTTCTTTGTAATTTTTCAAAACGCCCAAATGAATGGTTTTCTTGAGTTGTTTGAGCAAAGCCGGATTGCGCATTTCCCACTGATGCAAACAATATCGCAGTGCAAAAGTATAACCTGAATACTGAATATAAGGATCATCGTTTTTGATCGAAGCCAAAAAGCCAATAAAGTTGCATTCACTTTCACTGGCATAACCAATTTGATGCGCCATTTCGTGGGCCGCAGTAGCCGGAAACGAGTACATGGGCAATAAATCATTCACTTGGGCTTCACCGGTAAACGGATTCAAATAACCTGCAAAACCCATATAGCTCAGCGGAATGCTAAACAAAGAGGGTTTCACACTAGGTTCATCATATTTCAAAAACGAATATTGCTCTGCTAAATGCGTGTATCCATTCAGATTCAACAAAAAAGTTTCCTGCTGTGTATGCGGATAAACTACTTTCTGATTCGGATTGTGTGTAATACTCAACTGTACTTGGTTGGTTTTGGCAATGAGTTTTTGGGTAAACCTAAGCAAGTCTGTATCGGTATATTCGCGGTGAATATTCATGCGGTCAAACAGCGGCATTCGGTAGTAGTTTCCGGCCCAATTCAGATGAAATAAAAAATAAAATACCGACACAAAACCTATTAATTTCCAGAGATTTTCAGTTCGTTTAGTTTTCCAGGTTTTTCGTTTTTGCCAGAACCAATAAAGCAATCTTGAAATCACGATTGTATACAAAACATCACCTACTGAAAATGATATTTTCCCGAGAAATTTGCGCCAAAATAAAGCCAATGGTTCATACCAAATTTGACTGTAGGAGTGTTCAATCCAATCCGGAGAAAAAGCCATTGCTTGCCAAAAAATAAATTGAAGCAACAAAAATAAAGGCAGTATGTGGTAGCGTTTAAATCTCATTTGTTGGCTGTAAAAATAGCACAAATAAACTTTTTTGAAGCTTCTGTTTTTTGTCTTAAAAAGTTAACTTTGGCAACACAAATCAAAAAAACAAAATTTCTCTATATGAGTCAAGAAATCAGAAACCTCGAGCCAAAAGTACTTTGGAACAAATTTGCCGATTTGAATGCTGTTCCGCGGCCCTCTAAAAAAGAAGAACGCGTGATTGAATTCATGAAAAACTTCGGACAAAGTTTGGGTTTAGAAACTTTTGAAGACGAAATCCGCAATGTCATTATCCGCAAACCGGCTACTCCGGGCATGGAAAACCGAAAAACAGTTGTTTTACAAGGCCATTTGGATATGGTGCATCAAAAAAACAACGATACCGATTTTGATTTCTTAACCCAAGGTATTGATATGTACGTTGACGGCGATTGGGTGCGCGCCAAAGGAACCACACTCGGAGCCGACAATGGTCTGGGCGTTGCAGCCATTATGGCCGTTCTTGAAAGTAAAGATATTCCGCATCCGGCTATTGATGCGTTGTTTACCATTGATGAAGAAACCGGAATGACCGGAGCGCTCCATTTAAAAGGCGGCATTCTCAAAGGCGAAATTTTGCTCAACCTTGATACTGAAGAAGACGATGAAATTGACATTGGTTGTGCCGGCGGAGTAGATGTAACCGCTACCCGAAGCTATCATCCAGAAGAAACACCCGACGGTTCTGTGGGTTATAAGATTACGGTCAAAGGGCTCAACGGCGGACATTCAGGAATGGACATCCACAAAGGTTTGGGCAATGCCAATAAAATCATGAACCGTTTGTTGTTTGACGGATTTGAAAACTTCGGTTTGCAAATAGCTGAAATCAATGGCGGAAGTTTGCGCAATGCCATTCCGCGTGAAAGTGTTGCTCATGTCATTGTGGCTCAGATGTACGACGAAGTTTTTGCCTTTGAAATGCAAGAAATCATCAACGATATTAAAGCCGAATTCAAAACCACCGAACCCAATTTAACCATTGAAATTTCCCAATCAGATGTGCCTTCGCACGTGATGGATTTAGGTGTTCAAGAAGGAATCATTCGCGCTTTATACGCTGCCCACAACGGGGTTTACAGGATGAGTGCCGACATGGCTGATTTGGTTGAAACTTCGAATAATATCGCTCGTGTTATTATCAATGACGGAGAAATCACCATTGGGTGTTTGACGCGATCTTCAGTTGAATCATCCAAGTTTGATTTGGCCAACGCGCTTAGATCAGCTTTTGAATTGTGCGGATGTGAAGTTGAATTTTCGGGTTCGTATCCGGGTTGGACGCCTAATGTAAATTCAGAAATTCTGGAGGTTTTGGTATCCATCTACGAAAAACAAAATGGCCAAAAACCCAAAGTGGTGGCTTGTCACGCCGGTTTAGAATGCGGTATTCTCGGAACCCATTATCCCGTAATGGATATGATATCCTTTGGCCCGACCATTCACGGAGCGCATAGTCCGGATGAGCGCGCAAGCATTTCATCGTCGCAAAAATTCTGGAAGTTTTTCTTAGAAATTTTAGCCAACACACCGCTAAAAAAATAACCCAAAAGCCCGCTTAATGTGCGGGCTTTTTTATTTTGCGCGTTTCAGCGGAAATTGCTCCAAACTTTTTTTGCCCTGTTGTGTTCCTGAAATAATCGCCACCAAACTATCATCGTTAATTTTTCGATAGACAATTCTTTGCGGGTAATCGTGCTTGGGGTTTTCAAAAACCAATTCTCCGGGTTTGCTCGATGTTAACTTAAACGCCACTGGTTGGTTGTTGTTTTGACCTTTCACAGTAGCGGTATAAAACACTGCTCCGTCTTTTTGGGTAAGTTCAATATTTTCACTAAAAAGGGTGTCTTTATTGACAATAAAAAAACTTTTTCCGTTGAATGCTTCGTTATCTGCTTTGTTCCATTGTTCCAAGAAATGGCCTTCGGGGGCTTTGTTTTCCCAGTTGCCAAGGAGCCACTCGCTTTGAGCAAGCATCTGGGGCTCTTGAGCTTTCTGGCATCCCGCCCATAGAGAGGCTATTAAAATAATAAAAGTAGTTTTTTTCATGAGTGATGCGCTAAGGTGGTTTCGTAAAGTGGTTTATCGCAATATTAACAAAAAAAATATTTTAAACGCTACCTATTTATGAAAAAGCTTATTGATTTTTTATTTTTAATGTGCAAAAGCTAACTAATATTAATCATTAAAAAACGCCTTATCTACCTTGAAAAACTATATTCTTTTTATGTACATTTGCACACCAAAATTGATGGACTCATGTTAGACAGACTCCAAATTATAAAACAGCGTTTTGACGAAATTTCAGACTTGATTATTCAGCCTGATGTCATTGCCGATCAAAAGCGCTATGTGCAACTCAATAAAGAATATAAAGACCTCAAAGCCTTATCAGAAAAGCGCGATGAATACGTGAATTTGATGGGTAATATTGACGAGGCCAACGAAATTATTTCAGACGGTTCTGATGCTGAAATGGTTGAAATGGCCAAAATGCAACTCGAAGAAGCCAAAGATCGTTTGCCTTTGCTTGAAGAAGAAATCAAATTCATGCTCATCCCAAAAGATCCTGAAGATGCCAAAAACGTTATGGTCGAGGTACGTGCCGGAACTGGTGGGGACGAGGCCAGTATTTTTGCCGGAGATTTGTATCGGATGTATACCAAATACTGTGAAGCAAAAGGCTGGAGAACTTCTATAGTTGACCTCAATGAAGGAACCTCGGGCGGATTCAAAGAAATCATTTTTGAAGTCACCGGTGAAGATGTTTACGGAACCCTCAAGTTTGAAGCCGGAGTGCACCGCGTACAGCGCGTTCCGCAAACCGAAACCCAAGGTCGTATCCACACTTCGGCAGCCACGGTTATGGTATTGCCAGAGGCCGAAGAATTTGACGTACAAGTGGATATGAACGACGTGCGCATTGACTTTTTCTGTTCTTCCGGGCCAGGCGGACAATCAGTGAACACCACTAAATCAGCGGTGCGATTAACGCACATTCCCACCGGGCTTGTGGCGCAATGTCAAGACGAGAAATCACAGCATAAAAACAAAGACAAAGCCATGCAAGTATTGCGTTCGCGTTTATACGAAATGGAATTGGCCAAAAAACAAGAAGAAGATGCCAAAAAGCGTTCTTCACAAGTAAGTTCGGGCGACCGTTCGGCCAAAATTCGCACCTATAATTATCCGCAAGGTCGCGTTACCGATCACCGCATCGGGCTCACTTTGTATGATTTAGACGGTGTCATGAATGGCGGAATTCAAAAGCTCATAGATGAGTTGCAACTCGTCAACAATACTGAGAAGCTCAAAGAAGCCAGCGAAGTAATTTAAAACATCAGCCATGCCTTTTAGGTGTGGCTTTTTTTTAGAAGCTAATCCGGCTGTTCGCTCATAGTCCTCGCTGCGCTGCGGGCTATCCGCTGCCATCCGGGCTAGGGGCGCCGTACAAATGAAACTTGGTTCTTCGCAGAAAAAACCATTGCCAGAAGTTGGATTTTTTTGACTGTAAAACAAAAGAGAAAAGATAATTTAAATATGAATCAACAAAGGCTAAACATTTTAAACTTTCTACACTTTTAAACCAACAACTACGCATGACTACCCAACAACTCACACATCAAATTAGTCAAAAAAAATCCTTTCTGTGCATTGGTCTTGATGTTGATTTAGACAAAATTCCGCCGCATTTATTGCTTACTGAAGATCCAATTTTTGAATTCAACAAAGCCATTATTCAGGCCACGCATGATTTGGCCGTGGCTTACAAACCCAACACGGCTTTTTATGAAGCTTATGGTTTAAAAGGCTGGCAATCGCTACAAAAAACCATTGACTATCTCAACCAAAATCATCCGGATATTTTTACTATTGCTGATGCCAAACGTGGCGACATTGGCAATACTTCTACACGTTATGCTCAGGCATTTTTTCAAGATATGCAGTTTGATTCGGTGACTGTGGCGCCTTATATGGGGCAAGATTCTGTAGAGCCGTTTTTGGCATTTGAAGACAAACACACCATTCTGTTGGCGCTCACCTCAAACGCGGGCGCTTTTGATTTTCAGACTTTGACTACCCAAGGAAAACCTTTGTATCAACAGGTTTTAGAAACTTCCAAAACATGGCAAAATGCCCACCGATTGATGTATGTGGTTGGCGCCACCAAGGCAGAATATTTTACTGAAATCAGAAAAATTATTCCCAATAGCTTTTTATTGGTTCCCGGAATCGGAGCCCAAGGCGGCAGTTTGGCAGAAGTCTGTCTACACGGATTAAACGCTCAAGTTGGCTTATTGATTAACTCATCTCGCGGCATTATTTACGCATCAAACCAAGCTGATTTTGCGCAAAAAGCCAGAGCTGAAGCACTTGTTATTCAGCAAGAAATGCAAAGTATTCTCAATCAATACAACTTGTAATTTTGAAAACGCTCACAGATCAAATCGGGCAAGAGCATTGCTTTGAACAAACGCCCCAAAAAATAGTTTCATTGGTTCCGTCGCAAACCGAATTGTTGTATGATTTGGGTTTAGAAAATTCCATCGTGGGCATCACCAAATTTTGTGTGCATCCGTATCATTTTAAATCGACCAAAAAAATCATCGGCGGAACCAAAAAAGTGCATCTCGAGAAAATTCGGTTGCTCAAACCAGATATTGTCATCGCCAACAAAGAAGAAAACACCCCTGAAATCGTCGAGCAACTCAAAACTATTTGTCCTGTTTGGGTGACTGACATCAAAACCATTGAAGATAATTTCAGAATGATTTCTGATTTCGGACAATTGTTCAACTGCCGAACAGAGGCGCAAAAGTGGAGTGATAAAATTCAGTTTGCACTGACCGATTTTACAAAGTCTGTACAAGATGTACCTGTTCGCAAAGCAGCTTATTTTATTTGGAAAAATCCACACATGGTGGCCGGAAGCGATACTTATATCAACAACTTACTATCGCTCAATAATTTTGAGAATATTTATGCTTCAAAACCCGGCAGATATCCTGAAGTTGAAATCAAAAAAATGCGGTTAGAAGGTGATCCTGAAGTAGTTTTTCTGTCGTCAGAACCGTATCCGTTTAAAGATGAAGACGCTTTTGAAATCGGTCGTTTTACCCATCATGCCAAAACCGTATTTGTAGATGGTGAAATGTTTTCTTGGTACGGAAGCCGATTGCTCAAAGCTCTGGCTTACTTTAAAAAACTTCACGAACGTTTGGCATAAAAAAAACCGCAGATGGGCGTCTGCGGCTTCTTTACTAAACTAACTCTAAACCAAATAATAAAAACCTTTATTACATTACAAAGGTGCGGGCTTTTTGCCAATCTTCTAGTTAAACCGCTGTTATATATTTGTTGAAATTCTGTTAAGATTTATTTGCGGTCCTGAAGCGCGAAAACCTTTTTGAGCAAATCGCTGCTGCGCGCTTGCAAATTGGTTCGGATGTCTTTTTCTTCTAGGGCAATCATTTTAAAAACGCCTTCGAGTGCGCGTTGGGTGACATAATCAGTTAAATCGGGATTGACTTTGCTTGTGTCCGGAAGGTTGTTGTATTTTTTGATGATGTTGGTCCAGATTTTATCAGCACCCACTTTGCCGATAGATTGCTGAATGATCGGGCTAAACTTTGCGTACAAATCAGTCGTAGTGGTTCCTTTTAAATAATCAGTTGCCGCTGATGGGTTGCCCATCAAAATTGATTTGGCATCGTTAAAACTCATGTTTTTAACCGCAGCGACAAATATAGGAGTCGCTTCTTTTACAGCATCTTCTGCGGCGCGATTGAGTGATTTAATACCGTCATCCGCGAGTTTTTTGAGCCCGATTTTACGCAGCGTTTTATCGACTTTTTGCATTTCATCCGGTAGTGTAATCTTTACCAACGGATTTTTGTAGAAACCATCAGTTGCGGTAAGTTTGCTCACTTGTTTGCTGATGCCGTTGTTGAGCGCTTCTTTGAGACCGCCCGCAATGTCAACACTTGAATTTTGTGTCGATAATTTGCCCAATTGATCTTTGACTTGGTTGAGCACATCTTGCCATTGTGCTTGTGCTGAAAGGGGTAATAAGAATAGTAAAAGTATCAGTTTTTTCATGTTGCGTGTTTAAATCAATTTAAAGGCTAACGAAAGATGTGCAAGATTAGTGTTTTTTGTCTTTTTAATCAGCAATAAATATGGCAATCAACTCATTTTACATTGTTTTTATCTTTTTAAAATCTCGGCCCGAAAATTTTTGAAAATTCTGTAAATTGCACGCTTTAAAAACAGAATCTGTTAACAATGGAACAAGCCCAACCGTATATTCCCGTAAATAAAGTAAGAATCGTCACAGCTGCTTCGCTTTTTGATGGTCACGATGCTGCCATCAACATCATGCGCCGTATTATTCAAGCCACCGGTGTCGAAGTCATTCACCTGGGTCACGACCGCAGCGTTGAAGAAGTGGTCAATACAGCTATTCAAGAAGATGCCAATGCGATTGCGATGACATCCTACCAAGGCGGGCACAACGAGTATTTTAAATATATGTATGATTTGCTTCAAGAAAAAGGAGCGGGTCACATTAAAATCTTCGGCGGCGGCGGCGGGGTAATTCTTCCTTCAGAAATTGAAGAATTGCAATCCTACGGAATCGAACGCATCTATTCACCCGATGACGGGCGCGCTATGGGTTTACAAGGTATGATCAATGATTTGGTGCAACGAGCTGATTTTCCGGTGGGCGACCATCTCAATGGCGAAATCAATGAATTGCCGAGTAAAAATCCGAAAGCCATTGCGCGGATTATATCATCGGCTGAGAATTTTCCGGAAGCGGCCAAACCAACCCTAGATTCTATTCACACCAAAAATATCGATTGTAAAACGCCAGTGCTTGGAATTACAGGTACGGGTGGCGCCGGAAAATCATCCTTGGTAGATGAGCTCGTGCGCAGATTTTTGATAGATTTCCCGGAGAAAACCATCGGGCTGATTTCGGTGGATCCATCCAAAAGAAAAACCGGCGGTGCCTTGCTGGGCGACAGAATCCGCATGAATGCCATCAACAATCCGCGGGTGTATATGCGTTCGTTGGCTACGCGTCAATCAAATTTGGCTTTGTCAAAATATGTGGCTGAAGCCATTCAGGTGCTCAAAGCCGCTAACTATGATTTGATTATTTTAGAAACTTCGGGTATTGGTCAGTCTGATACCGAAATTTTAGATCATTCCGATGTTTCGCTTTATGTGATGACGCCAGAATTTGGTGCCGCTACTCAGTTGGAAAAAATTGACATGCTCGATTTTGCCGATTTGGTGGCCATCAACAAATTTGACAAACGCGGTGCACTCGATGCCATTCGCGATGTGAAAAAACAATACCAACGCAACCATAATTTGTGGGATCAAAACCCCGATGATATGCCAGTGATTGGCACGATTGCCTCGCAGTTCAACGATCCGGGCATGAATACGCTCTACAAAAAAATCATGGATCAAGTGGTAGAGCGTACAGGTGCTGATTTAAAATCAACCTTTGAAATTACCCGCGAGATGAGCGAGAAAATCTTTGTGATTCCGCCGCACCGCACGCGCTATTTGTCTGAAATTGCCGAGAACAACCGTGCTTATGACGCCAAGGCAAAATCTCAGGTGGATGTGGCTCAGAAATTATACGGAGTTTATAAAACTCTTGAAACGGTCAATAAACAAACCATCGCGATTGATAAGTCCGGAATTGACGCAAGTTCGCTCAACAGAACCGAAGACAACAAGGTGTTTCTAGAATTGCTCTTGCAACAATTTGATAAGATCAGAATGGATTTAGATCCGTACAACTGGGAAGTTATTTTGAACTGGAATGCCAAAGTTTTGATGTATAAAAATCCGGTGTACAGTTTTAAAGTCCGCGACAAAGAAATCAAGATCCAAACCCATACCGAGAGTTTATCGCATTCGCAAATTCCGAAAGTAGCTTTGCCGAAATATCAAGCTTGGGGCGACATTTTACAATGGGTTTTGCAAGAAAACGTGCCGGGCGAGTTTCCTTTTACTTCCGGTTTGTATCCGTTTAAGCGCGAAGGCGAAGATCCGACGCGTATGTTTGCCGGTGAAGGCGGGCCGGAAAGAACCAATCGTCGTTTTCATTATGTTTCATTAGGCATGCCGGCCAAGCGTCTGTCTACCGCTTTTGATTCGGTAACGCTCTACGGAAACGACCCTGATTTGCGTCCGGATATCTACGGAAAAATCGGAAATGCCGGGGTTTCAATTTGTTGTTTAGACGATGCTAAAAAGTTGTATTCCGGTTTTGATTTGAGCCATCCGATGACTTCGGTTTCTATGACCATCAACGGTCCGGCGCCGATGTTGCTCGGTTTCTTTATGAATGCGGCTATTGATCAGAACTGCGAAAAATACATTATTGAAAACAATCTTCAGGTTGAAATTGAAGAGAAAATCAATGAAATCTATAAACGCAAAGGAATTCCTCGTCCGAAATACCAAGGCGAATTACCACAAGGAAACAATGGTTTGGGCTTGATGCTTTTGGGGGTAACCGGCGATCAGGTTTTGCCGGCCGATGTTTATAACGAAATCAAAGCCAAAACACTTTCGCAAGTGCGCGGAACAGTTCAGGCCGATATTTTAAAAGAAGATCAGGCGCAAAACACCTGTATTTTTTCGACTGAATTTGCCTTGAGATTGATGGGCGATGTTCAAGAATACTTCATTCAGAAAAACGTCCGTAATTTTTACTCGGTTTCTATTTCGGGTTATCATATTGCCGAGGCCGGAGCCAATCCGATCACGCAATTGGCGTTTACCTTGGCCAACGGTTTTACTTATGTTGAGTATTACTTGAGTCGCGGTATGAACATCAATGATTTTGGACCGAATTTGTCGTTCTTTTTCTCTAACGGAATTGACCCTGAATATGCCGTGATTGGTCGTGTAGCTCGTAAAATATGGGCCAAAGCGCTCAAGAATAAATACGGCGCCAATGAAAGAGCACAAATGCTCAAATACCACATTCAGACTTCGGGGCGTTCGCTGCATGCGCAAGAAATTGACTTCAATGACATCAGAACGACGCTTCAAGCTTTGTATGCTATTTATGACAACTGTAACTCATTGCATACCAATGCTTATGATGAGGCGATTACCACGCCAACCGAAGAATCAGTGCGTCGGGCGATGGCTATTCAGCTCATTATTAATAAAGAGTTAGGTTTGGCCAAAAATGAAAACCCAATTCAAGGATCGTTTATCATTGAAGAATTGACTGATTTGGTTGAAGAAGCAGTCTTAGCCGAGTTTGATCGAATTACCGAAAGAGGCGGAGTACTTGGCGCCATGGAAACCATGTATCAGCGTTCAAAAATTCAAGAAGAGAGTTTGTATTATGAAATGCTCAAGCATACCGGTGAATTCCCGATTATTGGGGTGAATACATTTTTGAGTTCAAAAGGTTCCCCAACGGTCATTCCGGCGGAAGTAATTCGCGCAACTGAAGAAGAGAAGCAATATCAGATTACGATGCTTGAAGCATTGCATCAATTTCAAGCAGAAAAAGTCACAGAACAATTGGCTAAAATTCAAGATTCAGCCATCAACAACCGAAATATTTTTGAGTGTATTATGGAAGCTGCTAAAGTTTGTTCCCTCGGACAAATCACCAAAGCTTTGTTTGAAGTAGGCGGTCAGTACAGAAGAAATATGTAATTACTGCAAACAACAAAATTTTAAAAAAGCCGATAGCTAATTCAGTTATCGGCTTTTTAATTGTTGTAAAATGGTCTTGACCAAATGGCATTGTTGAAATTTTTGCCCATCATAAAAAACGCGTACATCAGCACGGCAATGACTGATTTGAAGGCAAACAAAAAGATGATGGTGCGCGCCATTGGAATTGATTTGCTCAAATTATTTTCAGGTGTGAGCCAAGTTATAATCAAGCTCAATATCAAACAAAACCATGTAAAATTCATGAGATTCTCAAAGGGTTTCACCAACCATTTTCTGAGCGGATTGATTTCATTACCCCATTGATGAATTAAGTAATAATAGTCATTCCCGATGGGTGCAAATAACAGCGGATCATCAGCGTTTTTTAGCTCAAAAGCTTTGCTTGGCGCCATGATTTTAAAGCCTTCTAATTTGGTCTCATGCAGTTTTTCTAGAGCGTTGATTTTAGAAATGGCTTCTTCAGGCATTCCGTCTTTGAACTGACTGCTGTCTAAAAACCGAAGGCGATAGTTAATGCAAACCGAGCGAATTTGCGTAAGGTGGTATATCTTGTCAGTTTGTAGTAAATCAGGGTTAAAATCATTTGAATCTGTTGAACTTTTTGCGTGAAGCGTTTCTTTAATGGCATCACGAGCATGTTCATTTTGGTTTAAAATTCTGGAAACTTCTTCTAAAATAGCAGCTTCTGTTTTAAAATGATTGCGTTTTTGGAGCAATTCGTTTTCGATGATTCCTTTATTTGCAAGCATGATGAATAGTTTTTTTATGAATCCATGTGTTTAACTAAACTGTCGTTAAGTTAAAAAAGGATAGTTTTAAAAAAAAATAATTCAGCTCAAAATAAGCCGTTGAACCAACGTTAAAGTCAATGAAACAGTTATTTAAAAAAAAATCGGGGTTAATTTATCGGATTTTTTGACTGAGTTGTTTGAGAAGGATTTGATATTTACTGATTTCAACAATATCGGAATCTGTATCTGAAAAGTCCAGTAGAGAATCTATAAGTTCTTCTGCTTCGGCTATTTTTAAAAATGCATCGTTGTTATTTTGATGTGCAATTGCATCGATCAATTCTTGAATTTTGTTATGTAAAGCGGTGAATTTAGGTTGATGCACGACAGAAGAAAATTTGTTAATGATTTGTCAAAATTAAACATTTAGGTCTGTAATTGTTTTTTTGGTTTGGTTTTTGAAAAATGCCGCGCGTAACCATAAAAACCAAAGTCATGAAAAAAATAGTTTTACTCTTAGCAAGTGTTTGTTCTTTGATATTGAATAGTTGTGAAGGTCCGGAAGGCCCGCAAGGTCCGCAAGGCAATGATGGATATTCAGCCGAAAGTGAAGTTTTTGAGCTTAGAAATGTAAACTTCTCACTGGATGTTAATAACGAATACACCATTTATCGTGAATTGAATCCGCAAATATTGCTTTCTGATAACATTATTATATACAGGTTGTCAGGAACCATTAATTCACAAACGCCTATTTGGCAACCAATTCCAAGAACACTTTATTTAAATCAAGGTGAATTGGATTACGATTATGATTTCAGCAGAGTTGATTTTACGATTTATGCCGGAGGAAATTATAATATTGCTACGACACCCAATTACTTGAACAATCAAACTTTTAGAATTGTGATTATTCCGGGTTATTTAAGTAATAAGAGTTCAGTAGATCTGTACGATATGGATTATCAAACCTTAATCAAGACATATAAAATTGACGACCAAAAAGTAAAAGTTTTACCCTAATTAACTTTTGCTAATGCCAGCCGCCTTTACGGGCGGTTTTTTTATGCCTTATTTTCAGGGTTGCTTTTGAGCGAAACCCAAATGCCAATAAGCAAAGCAACCGCAATAAAGCTCAATGAAGCCCACTCGGGAATTTCAATAAAATCATGTAACAGCATTTTTAAACCTACAAAGCTCAAAATAGCAATGAGGCTATATTCAAGATGCGCAAATTTTTCAAGCATATGCGCCAAGAAAAAATACATTGATCGCAAACCCAGAATAGCAAAGATATTTGAGCTAAAAACCAAAAACGGGTCAGAGGTGATGGCCAAGATAGCTGGTACACTGTCTAAGGCAAACAAAACATCCATTACTTCAATGATGATGAGCGCTACCAATAAAGGTGTAGCGTAGATTTTATTTTCTTTTTTTATGAGAAAATGTTCATGGTCAGTTCTGCTTGAAATGGGCATCACTTTTCCTAATAATTTGTATACCCATGATTCTTTGGGTTCAAATGTATCTTCGTTTTGTGTAGAAAAAAGCATTTTTCCGGCTGTGAATAATAAGAATCCTCCAAATAAATAAGTGGTCCAGCTAAATTGGCGAATCAGAATAACTCCGAAAAAAATCATCAAACCTCTAAAGACAATGGCGCCCAATATGCCCCAAAACAAAATTCTGTGTTGGTATTTCTGTGCAATTTTAAAAGAACTAAAGATGACTGCCATGACAAAAATGTTGTCAATACTCAACGACAATTCAATTAAGTATCCCGAGATAAACTTCATCCAAGCACCTGTAGGCGAAAGATGGTCAGGGTTGTCAATATATTGGTGTTGGTATAATAAATAGACAACACCTGAAAAAACAAACGAAAGCGATACCCAAACCGTAGTCCATTTTGCAGCTTCTTTTGCGCTGATAATGTGCGGAGTTTTGTTGAATACGCCTAAATCGAGCGCAAGAATGGCCATAACGCCCAGTAAAAATAGAATCCAGACAGTCATTTTAGAGTTTGTTGGGTTGTTGGCAAATATAAATGATGTGTATTTCATCGGCAACTTTTGCAGGTATATGTTTTTGGTCTGTAAAAACCAACATTTTATCTAATTTTTAAAAATACCCTATAAAAAATAGGGGTATAAATTATTTCGGATAACTTTTTTTATAAATTTGCATCACAAACAACAGGGTTTAACCTTTTTAAAACAAATTTTATGTCAACACTACGTTTTCAAGCACTACACACAGCCGGAAACAGAAAACCGGTTAAAGTAGAAGAACTCGACAAAAAGTCGGCGATTTTTGGTTCCAATGTTTTTAACGACAAAGCCATGCGACAATTCCTCACTCCGGAAGCATACAAGGCTGTTAAAAGCGCTGTCCAGCACGGAACAAAAATTGACCGCAAGTTGGCTGATTATATTGCTATGGGTATGAAAGAGTGGGCGCTTACCAAAGGCGTAACCCATTATACCCACTGGTTTCAACCATTAACCGGAGCTACTGCTGAAAAGCATGACGCCTTTTTTGAAACTTCATTTGACGGAAGTGATCCGGTAGAAAAATTTGGCGGCGGACAACTGGTACAACAAGAACCTGATGCTTCTTCATTTCCGAACGGAGGAATCCGCAACACTTTTGAAGCGCGTGGTTATACCGCCTGGGATCCTACCTCTCCGGCTTTTATCTATGGAACCACTTTGTGTATTCCTACGGTTTTCGTATCGTATACCGGGGAAGCCTTAGACAACAAAACACCATTGTTGCGCGCTTTAACCTCTATTGATGAGGCAGCCACAGAAGTAGCTAAATATTTTGATAAAAACGTTAAGAAAGTTACTCCGACTTTGGGTTGGGAACAAGAGTACTTTTTGATTGATGCAGCTTTAGCAGCTTCACGTCCGGATATTAATATGACCGGAAGAACTTTGCTCGGGCACACATCGGCCAAAGGACAACAATTAGAAGACCATTATTTTGGGTCGATTCCAACACGCGTTTTGAATTATATGCGCGATTTAGAAAACGAGTGTATGTTGCTCGGAATTCCGGTAAAAACCCGTCACAACGAAGTCGCGCCCAATCAGTTTGAGCTCGCACCTATTTTTGAAGAAACCAACTTAGCCGTTGACCACAATTCATTGTTGATGGATGTAATGTCAAAGGTAGCTGAGCGTCATGATTTCAAAGTTTTGTTGCACGAAAAACCGTTCAAAGGTGTCAATGGTTCCGGAAAACACAACAACTGGTCATTGGCCACAGATACAGGGGTTAACTTGTTGGCTCCGGGTAAAACACCGATGAGCAACTTGCAGTTTTTGACTTTCTTCATCAATACCATCAAAGCGGTTTATCGTTATGAAGAATTACTTCGTGCGTCCATCGCATCGGCCAGTAATGACCATCGTTTGGGTGCGAATGAAGCACCACCGGCCATTATTTCAGTATTCATCGGACAACAATTGACCAAAGTATTGGCAGAACTTGAAGGCGTAACCAACGGGAAACTTTCGCCAGAAGAAAAAACCGATTTAAAACTCAATGTGGTTGGTAAAATTCCAGATGTATTGCTCGATAATACTGATCGTAACCGTACTTCGCCTTTTGCGTTTACCGGAAATAAATTTGAGTTCCGTGCGGTAGGATCATCGGCTAACTGCGCCACATCAATGACTACTTTGAATGCGATTGTTGCCAAACAATTAAAAGATTTCAAGGTTGAGGTAGATGCGCTGATTGAGCAAAAAGGCCTCAAAAAAGACGAAGCCATTTTCAACATCTTGCGCGAATACATTAAAGAAACCAAAAACATCTTGTTTGAAGGTGATGGATACAGCGATGCCTGGGAAAAAGAAGCCAAAAAACGCGGACTCAGCAACCACAAAACGACCCCAAAAGCTTTGAAAGCCAAAGTTTCGAAAGAAGCTGTAAAGCTTTTTGAAGAATTGGGCATCATGAACCATGTTGAGGTGGAAGCGCGTTATGAAATTGAGCTAGAAGAATACACCAAAAAAATCCAAATTGAAGGTAGAATTTTAGGTGATATTGCCAGAAACCACGTGATTCCAACAGCCATTCGTTATCAAAATACTTTGATAGAAAATGTGCGCGGTCTCAAAGAAATCTTCGGTAAAGATTTTGAGAAAATTGCCAAAGAACAAATCTCCCTCATCAAAGAAATTTCATTGCATATTGAAGGCATCAATACCAATGTAGATGCGATGATTGAAGAACGCAAAAAAGCCAACAACTTAACTTCTGTTGAGAAAATGGCTGATGCTTATTGCGACAAAGTAAAACCGTATTTTGATGTTATCCGCGACCATTGCGACAAACTCGAGTTGCTGGTGGACGATGAAATGTGGACACTGACCAAATACAGAGAGTTATTGTTTACTCGATAGTCATTTTGAATTAGAAAAAAAATCCCGCTTATATGGCGGGATTTTTATTTGTATCCCATCATAAAGTAATTTAAGGGCTAATTAAACGTTTGTTCAGGTAATTATTATTTATTTTTGGGTCATCAGTTTCTACGGCATGAAAAAGCTTGTCTTTCTTTTATTTTGTTTGGTTTTGAATATTTCATCACTTTTTGCCCAAGAAAACTTCTCGGTTTATTTTGACAGCAATAAGTCTGAGCTCACTACCACGCAAACCCAATCTTTAGAACAATGGATTGCATCTAATTCTACCGGAAAAATCCTCGCTATTCACGGTTTTACCGATGAAGACGGAACTTCCGGATACAACGATACACTCGCACAAAAACGCGTTGCTTACATTTACAACAAGATTCAGAATCGCATCAAAATTCGAGACGATTTCAAAACGCGCAGCTTCGGCGAAAACTTCGCACAATCGGCCAACAAAGCCCAAAACAGAAAAGTGACCATTTATTATTTGCTTGAAAAAGATTTGCCGCGTGAGAATGAAATACTCGGCATCAAACCCAAAGAGCCGGTTTCAGAATTGCGCGAAGTGATACATTATCCCGAGCATATGCAATTCACCAACCCCGATGGTTCTGTTCATGAATACAAGCTCGACGTTGCTTTTATGAAGAAACTCGGCGAGGCGCAAACCGGTGAGAAACTCAAGATTGACAACCTGAATTTTGTCATCAACACCTATATTGTGGTTCCTGAATCGCGTTCTAAAATGTATGAATTGCTGCTCGTTTTGCAGAAAAACCCAAATATGAAAGTCCAAATTCAAGGGCATTTGTGTTGTATGCCGGTTGATCGAAATGATTTATCAACCCAACGTGCCAAAGCCATCAAAAACTTTTTGGTCGGTCAAGGCATCAACCCAGAAAGGCTTACCTATAAAGGTTTTGGCAGCAGTCAACCCATTTATCCAATTCCCGAAAAAGACGAAACCCAGCGCGCGGCCAACCGCCGTGTTGAAATTGAAATCACCGCTCGATAAGTTTGTGTTATGAAAAAAGTGTTGGCCGTATGTTTGATGTTTTTGTCTGCGGCACTGCAAGGGCAGGAGCTCACGCTTTTTTTTGACTTTGACCGCTACGATTTAAACCCAACGGCACAAACGCAACTACAAAAATGGTTAACCGAAAATCCAAACATAGAAGTCTCCAAAATTTACGGATTTTGTGACTGGAAAGGCAGCAACCTTTACAACGATTCACTGTCCATCAAACGCGTCAAAACTGTTTTGGCTTATCTTCAAGAGAAAAATATTTCAGCGCAACAAGGCTACGAAATCAAAGGTTTTGGCGAAGATTTTCCGCAGTCAAAAGTGCAGTCTGAAAACCGAAAAGTCATCATCAACTACACACAAAAACCACCAAAACCTAAAGATTCTGATCTGAGTGAGCAAATCAGCCAAGCCCAAGTGGGCGATAAAATTCAGCTTTCACGCATTTATTTTGCCAACATGACCGCGCGCATTCTGCCGCAATCAATGCCCGTTTTACAAGATTTATTGTGCGCTTTAGAAGAACATCCGTCGCTCAAAATTGAAATTCAAGGCCACATTTGTTGTCAATTGGTATATGATATCAATGATTTGTCTACGCGCCGAGCCCAAGCGGTGTACAACTATTTGGTCCGACAAAAAATCAGCAGAAAACGCTTGTCCTACAAAGGTTTCGGAACCAGTAAACCCATCTATGCGATTCCCGAAAAAACACCACAAGAAGAAGATGCCAACCGCCGTGTTGAAATTTTAATCCTCGAACATTGACCCGCAGCAAAAGCTTGGTTATCTTTGCGCCACACAACAACACAACCATGAATTCAGAAACTTCAAAGCGCTATGATTTGCGCGGCGTTTCGGCTACCAAAGACGATGTACACAACGCCATCAAAAACCTCGACAAAGGTTTGTTTCCTAAAGCATTCTGCAAAATAGTGCCCGATACTTTAACTGGCGATGATGATTATTGTTTGGTCATGCATGCCGATGGCGCCGGAACCAAATCATCCTTGGCTTATATGTATTGGAAAGAAACCGGTGATTTATCCGTCTGGAAAGGCATCGCTCAAGACGCGCTGATCATGAACATCGACGATTTGCTTTGCGTAGGAGCCACGAGCAAAATCATGCTTTCGTCTACCATCGGACGCAATAAAAACCTCATTCCGGGCGAAGTTATTCAAGCCATTATTTCCGGAACCGAAGAACTCATTGCCGAACTCAAAAAACACGGTGTAGAGATTTTTTCTACCGGTGGCGAAACCGCAGATGTAGGCGATTTGGTGCGCACCATCATTGTTGATTCTACCGTAACGGCGCGCATGAAACGCTCTGAGGTTATTGACAACGCGCGCATTCAGGCCGGTGATGTCATTGTCGGATTGGCTTCTTATGGGCAAGCTACTTATGAAAGTGAGTACAATGGCGGCATGGGCAGCAACGGATTAACATCCGCCCGACACGATGTTTTTCATCATTCATTGGCCCAGAAATACCCCGAAAGTTATGATGCCCAAGTGCCCAAAGAACTTGTATATTCGGGGAATATTCAGCTCACTGATGCCGTCAAGGGTTCACCGCTCAATGCCGGAAAACTGGTTTTGTCGCCCACAAGAACTTACGCTCCGGTGGTCAAAAAAATCCTCGAAAAATATCACCCGACCGACATTCACGGTATGGTGCATTGCAGCGGTGGCGGTCAAACCAAAATATTGCATTTTATTGAAAATCTGCACATCATCAAAGATCATCTATTTGCGGTTCCGCCTTTGTTTGCACTGATTCAAGAGCAATCGCAAACCTCTTGGAAAGAAATGTATCAAGTATTCAATTGCGGACATCGCCTTGAATTCTATGTGTCCAAAGACATCGCTGCTGATTTGATTGCTATTTCAGAATCGTTTGGTATTGCCGCGCAAATTGTGGGTAGAGTAGAGGCATCCGATGTAAAAAAACTAACCATCCAAAGCCCGAACGGAATTTTTGAATATTAATTTTTTTTAGAAGCTATTCCCGCTCTTCACTATATCTCCCGAACGAGTCGGGAGGATGCCGTTGCGATCGGGGCTAAAGAAACTGCCATGTCACAATCAACCTTCATCCCTCCTGATTTAATTCTCGAGAATCAAACCGTCTTGTTGCGCCCGTTAGCGCTTTCAGATTTTGATCATTTGTTGCCGTTTTCGCTGCAAGAACCCGAGCTCTGGAAGTATTCGTTAGAGCCGGCTTCAGGCGCAGAGAATCTAGAAAAATACATCCGAAAAGCCATCCAGGCCAGAGCCAAAGGCACCGAGTTTCCGTTTGTTGTTTTTGATAAAACCACCAATCGATATGCTGGCTCCACAAGGTTTTACGATATTCAACCTCATTTTCAGACTTTACAATTGGGCTACACTTGGTACGGAAAAGATTTTCAAGGAACCGCGCTCAATAAAAACTGCAAACTTTTGTTGTTGACCTATGCTTTTGAAACGCTCGGTATGCAGCGCGTTGAATTCAGAGCCGATAACAATAACCAACGAAGCAAAGCCGCCATGCGCAGTATTGGTTGCCAAGTAGACGGTGTTTTGCGCAGCAACATGCCTACTTATCAGAGCGATGTCCGCCGCGATAGTATTGTTTTGAGTATCTTGCGCGACGAATGGTTTAATGGGGTAAAAACAAACCTGGAACAAAAAATTAAAAACAGATAAATATGGAAATCAGACCCAAATTTGGCATTGGTCCGTTGTTGTTTGGTATGAAACAAAAAGATGTTCAAGCGGTTTTAGGCAAGCCTGACAAACAATTTGAAGATGACGACCAGAATATTATTTATGTGTACAACGCGCCCAAACTCAGACTAACTTTTTATGAAGATGAAGGTTTTAGAATGGGTTATATTATTTCATCGCATCCGGATTTGGTTTTGTATCAGCAAACGGTAATTGGCAAAACCGCTGATGAAATCAAGAAACTGCTTCAAACCAAACAATACAAAAACTGGGAACTTGAAGAATTTGATTTGGCCGAGCATCATTTTAATGAAGATCATTGGCTCATTTTGCAATCCGAATACAACCAAATTGTCAAGGTTGAACTCGGAGTTGTCGTTAAAAACGCCGATGATTTTGACTGGAAATTTTAAGTAAACGCATAAAAAAAGCACGGCTCTATACCGTGCTTTTTTTTATGCTGTTTGTATATTTATTTTTTCTCAGAAGAAGCGGCTTGCGTACCCGGTAAGGCATCAAAAATTTCTACTTCAAAAATGATGTTGGCATTAGGTGGAATCACGCCTCCGGCTCCGCGCTCACCGTATCCCAAGTTTGAAGGAATAAAGAAAACCGCTTTGTCACCTATGTTCATATTGCTCACACCTTCTAAAAACCCCGGAATCAAACCGTCTTTTCTGCCTGCTTGAAACGGGAACGGTTGATATCCATTTTGTTTGGCACGGTTTTCATCAAATTTCCCGTAGGTTTTATTGACTTCTTCATAACTGCTGTCAAACAAAGAACCATCTTCTAGGTAACCGGCATAGTGAATGTAAATGTTGCTTCCGTCGGCCGGTTTTTTATCCGTGCCTTTTTTAAGAGTTGCGTATTCTAAACCTGAAGCTGTTTTGGTGGCTGTTTTTCTCATTTCAGCCAATTGTTTTACTTTTTCAGCTTTTACCGGAGCATATTTCATGTCATATGCTTTTTTAGCTTCAGCATCAGCGGCTTCTTTTTTAGCTCGGGCTTCAGCTTGAATGGCCGCTTGTTTTTTGTCGTCTTCAGCTTTGCTGGCATAGTAATCACCAAAAACTTTTACAGCATCAAATGCTTTGGCAGCCGCGCCTTTGCGAATGATGGTAACTTTTTTCATCACATCGTCTTGCGCAATGGCATCAACCACATTTTGCCCGGTTACCACATAACCAAAAATAGTGTGTTTTCCGTTGAGCCAAGGCGTATCCTTGTGGGTAATAAAAAATTGACTTCCGTTGGTTGCCGGTCCTGAGTTGGCCATCGCTAAAATTCCGGCTTTGTCAAACACAAATTCAGGAACAATTTCGTCTTTAAAGCTATAGCCCGGGCCACCTGATCCGTTTCCGGCTGGGTCGCCCCCTTGAATCATAAAATCTTTGATTACTCTATGAAATTTAAGACCGTCGTAAAAAGGCTTGCCTTTGAGTTTTTCATCGGTTACAAAGCTTTGTTTTCCCTCTGCCAACGCTACAAAGTTAGCCACAGTAATGGGTGCTTTTTGATATTCTAAACGCACCAAAATGTTGCCTTTGGCGGTTTCAAATTGAACAAAAAGACCGTCGCCATTTTGTGTTGGTTTTGCCTTACTGGCTGCTGCAATCGGTTTTTTGGCCGGAGTGGCTTTTTTTCCTTTTTGGGCATTCATACCAAAAGTAGCCAAAAAGAGAAGTGCAAAAATTTTAATTTTCATTGTGTTTAAATATTGATTTATATGATAAAACTAACGATTAGGCATTTTTTCAAGCAACTCAATTTCAAAAATCAAATTGGCATTGGGTGGAATCACACCACCGGCACCCTGTGGCCCGTAACCTAAATGTGAAGGTATAAATAAAATGGCTTTGTCACCAAAAGATAATTTTTCAATGCCCTCAATAAACCCCGGAATCATACCGTCTCTTTTTCCGGCTGTAAACGGTATCGGCAAGTATTGTTGGGCTTGTGCTCTGGCCAAATCAAGTTTTCCGAATGTCTCAGCTACCGATGCTTTGCTGGTGTCAAACAAATCTCCGTTTTCTAAAAAACCGGCATAATGAATATACACTTCGCTACCCGGTTTGGGTTTTTTTCCGCCCGAAGATGCCATGATTTTGTACTGCAAACCCGAAGCAGTTTTTTGAGCCGTTTTGCGTATTGCAGCAAATTCAGCCAATTTTTTATCAATCACCGGCTTGAATTTTATTTCGTACAAACGTTGATTTTCAGCATCAATCTTTTTTTGTTGTTCGCGGGCTTTGGCTTCTTCGGCCAGGTTGTTGGCAAAAACTTTTTCGGCATCAAATTTCTTCGCAGCGGCTCCTTTTCGGATGATGGTTACCTTCATAATTTGGTCATTGGGTTCAATGCTGTTAACCGTTTCCATTCCATTGTCTACCACATGGCCAAAAATTGTGTGACGACCATCAAGCCAACGCGTAGCTGTATGTGTAATAAAAAATTGACAGCTGTTGGTAGACGGGCCTGAATTTGCCATGGCTAAAACACCGCCCTGAGTAAAGCAGTTTTCATTGATTTCGTCTTTAAACATATAGCCGGCATCACCTGTTCCGTCTCCGTTAGGATCTCCGCCTTGTATCATAAAATTCGGAATAACGCGGTGAAATTTGAGCCCGTCGTAAAAAGGTTTTCCTTTAAACTGCTGTGCCACAAAAGGATTTTTACCTTCGGCCAAAGAAATAAAATTAGCTACGGTTACCGGTGTTTTTTCAAAATCAAGTTGGGTTATAATGGTGCCTTTGTTGGTTTCAATTTCGGCATAAAGTCCGTCCGGCAAATTGTTTTCAGCGTTCTTGCAAGCTGTAAAAAGTATAAATGCAAAAAAGAAAACGAAGATTTTTTTCATAGAATTATTCAGTTACTGTTTTGGTTGCGGGCTTATTTTCAGGTTCAAAAGAATTCAAGGTTACTGTATAAATCAAAGGCTGGTTGTGCCCAATGCGGCGATTGTCACCGTGATAACCATAACCCATGTGCGACGGAAACAAGAAAGTTACCGTTTCATTTTTACGCATGAGTTTAATGCCGTCGCGTAATCCGCGGATGATTTTTTGTTCTTGATCTACTCGATAATTTTGAGGGCGAAGTTCTAATTCTGAATAAATCACATTGCCTTTCAGGTCTTTGATTTCATAGGTATAATGAGCGATGTCTCCTTTTTTGGGGCGTAAGGTGTCAATTGTATTTCGCTTGTCATAGCGATACCAATAACCTTTTTTTGAAGCTAAATATTGAGTATTCGCATCGTTTTTTATGAGAGAATCAATTTGTGCCTCTTCGGCTGAAATCAGTTTTTTGTTGCGTTCAACTGATTCGTTCAAGAAAGTGCCGGAGGCATGTGAAATAGGTTTGCGCGCATTTTGTTGCGAACAACAACTCATAATGGTTGCTGTTGCTGCAGCCAGCATTACATATTGAATTTTTTGGATCATGAATGTTTTATTTGGGTGATGACTTTTTTGAATTTTTCGATGGTTTTTGCCATAGATAAAGTTGATTTTCCTCCGGCAGCATTGATGTGACCGCCTCCGTTGAAATGTTCTCTGGCCAATTGATTTACATCAATGTTTCCTTGTGAACGCAGCGATATTTTGATGATGTTTTCGTCTTTGTGTTCAATAAAAATGGCAGCGAGTTGAATTCCTTTAATACTCAATCCGTAATTGACAATGCCTTCTGTGTCGCCTTTGACATATTTAAATTCATCCAATTCGGCTTGTGTGAGCGAAGTATAGGCAGCTTTGTACTCAGGAAAAACAACTAAATTATTCAAAGCCCTTCCTAATAATTGTCTGCTTTCATAAGAATTGTTGTCAAAAAGCAAGGCAGGAATTTGTGTGTTGTCAACTCCTAAATCAATCAAATCGGCGACAATTCTATGCGTGTTTCCGGTGGTTTTTGGAAATCTAAATGAACCGGAGTCAGTTAAAATTCCGGTGTATATGCATGTAGCGATGGTTTTGTCTAATAATTGTTTTTTGCCTAAGTAATTGATGAAGTTGTAAACCATTTCACAAGTTGAACCAAATTGTGTGTCTGAATAGGTCACAGTGGCATAACCATCTGGGCTTTGATGATGATCAATCATGACAAACGGAACTTTGAGTTGACTGAGTGTTTTTTCCATTTCACCGGTGCGGTGTAAGGCATTGAAATCGAGCGTAAAAATCAAATCAACCTCGCGCAAAATTTTACCTACAGAATCCCGATTGTTCTCATAAACCAAAACATGCTCACTGCCCGGCATCCAAGCTAAAAACTCCGGAAAATCATTGGGTGTAATAACTACCGATTGATGCCCGCTTTTTTGTAGAAAATGATACAATGCCAAGGTTGAACCCATGGCGTCTCCGTCTGGGCTTCGGTGCGGAATAAGGGCAATTTTTTTGGGTTCTGCTAATAACTCAGAAACCTTTAGTATATCTGCTTTGGTCATAAGGCTGCGAAGTTACATTTTTTTGTGGGATGTGCAGCAAATTAACGCTTTCTTAGTAGCATTATTTTACCAGCACCATGCCCAGCCAAACAGATAACACACCCAAAACAATACTGCCAATTGTGTACATTAAAGCGAGCAGTGTTTGTTGGTTTTGCATCAATTGAAAATTCTCAACGGCAAAGGTTGAAAAAGTGGTGTAGCCGCCACAAAAGCCCGAAATCAATAACCATTTGAGCGGGCTGTTAATAGTGTTGTTTTTTTCAAGCCAACTGACTAAGAGGCCAATTAAAAAACAGCCTATAATATTGGTAATAAAAGTGGCCAGCGGAAAAAGCGAATGATAATACTTATTCACAAAAACAGCTGTTAGGTATCTGAAAATACTGCCAATAGCACCTCCTAAGCCTACATACAAAATAGTTTTCACGGTATGTTTTTTTGGTAAATGTAGATTTTTTAAAATCTATTTTCAACTCTAATTTTTTAAAAGTATTTTTGCCCATGCAACACAACGTACTTATTCTCGATTTTGGTTCACAATACACCCAGCTCATCGCACGTAGGGTTCGTGAACTCAACATCTTCTGTGAAATTTATCCCTATCACCACATTCCAGAAGATTTAACCACTTATAAAGCTGTTATTTTATCCGGAAGTCCTTTTTCGGTTCGGGCTGATGATGCGCCGCATCCTGATTTGTCAAACATCAGAGGAAAGCTCCCGTTATTGGCGGTTTGTTATGGTGCTCAATATTTGGCTCATTTTAATGGAGGCGAAGTAGCCCCGTCTAACATCCGTGAATACGGTCGTGCAAATTTGACTTTTATCAAATCTGACGAAGCTTTTTTCAGAGGTGTTTCGGCAAATTCTCAGGTTTGGATGTCCCACAGTGATACCATCAAAAAATTACCTGTCAACGGAATTCGTTTAGCCAGTACGCACGATGTAGATAATGCGGCGTACAGAATTGAAGGTGAGTTAACTTACGCAATTCAGTTTCATCCAGAAGTATATCATTCAACCGACGGTACGTTATTGCTTGAAAACTTCTTGGTAGGTATCGCACAAGTGCCCCAAAATTTTACACCGGGTTATTTTGTTGATGAAATGGTTTCTGAATTAAAGACCAAATTGCAAAACGACCGAGTTGTACTGGGATTGTCCGGTGGCGTTGATTCAACGGTTGCGGCAGTTCTTTTGCACAAGGCCATAGGTCCGAATCTGTATTGTATTTTTGTTAATAATGGATTGCTTCGAAAAAATGAATTTGAAAATGTGCTTGAGCAATACCAACACATGGGCTTGAATGTCAAAGGTGTAGATGCTTCTGACAGATTCATGCAAGCTCTTGCCGGAATCAGCGATCCAGAAACCAAACGCAAAACCATCGGTCGCGTATTCATTGAAGTTTTTGACGATGAAGCCCATAAAATAGAAAATGTACAATGGTTGGCACAAGGAACCATTTATCCGGATGTGATTGAATCGGTTTCGGTCAAAGGTCCATCGGCCACGATAAAATCGCATCATAATGTTGGCGGATTGCCTGATTACATGAAGTTGAACATTGTTGAGCCACTGCGCATGTTATTTAAAGATGAAGTGCGTAGAGTGGGCGCTGAACTAGGAATTGACACTGCTTTATTGGGCAGGCATCCGTTTCCCGGGCCGGGGCTATCCATCAGAATTTTGGGCGATATTACTTTAGAAAAAGTTCGTATATTGCAAGAGGTTGACGCTGTCTTTATCGATGGTTTAAAATCGTGGGGTTTGTATGACAAAGTATGGCAAGCCGGAGCGATTTTACTGCCGGTTCAAAGTGTTGGCGTTATGGGAGATGAGCGTACCTATGAAAAAGTTGTGGCGCTCAGAGCAGTAGAATCAACCGATGGAATGACCGCTGATTGGGTTCATTTACCGTATGATTTTTTGATGAAAATATCCAATGAAATCATCAATAAAGTCAAAGGAGTTAACCGTGTTGTGTATGACATCAGTTCAAAACCACCGGCTACCATTGAATGGGAATAAATATAAACGTTGCTATGAATAGACTATTGATTTTGATTTTTTCTTTGTTTTTTTTGTGTTCAGGCTACAGTCAATCGCGCAAAAAAGAGCAAGAAGTAGATATCATTGATCATCAGGTTCAATTTGGTGAAACTGTTCGCATGATTTCAAAGAAATATCTCGTAGACCCTGCAGAAATTTATAAACTCAACAAATTTGCCGTAGAGGGAATTAGTCAAGGAATGACCCTTAAAGTTCCGGTTCCCAGAAAAGAAGGCCAGCCCAAAAAAGAAATTGAAGTTACTAACGCTCAGGCTGCAATTGAGCAAAATAATGCCAAAAATCAATCTACAACTTCTGAGGTTAAGCAAGAAGAAGTTAACCCAAAAGAAGTTCGTAAGTCACAGCCTATCAAGTCTGAGTCTATTACAAGTAATGCTGAAACTTCAAAAGAAAACAATGTTCAGACAGCTACTACTACAACCAGAAAACCTGAAATCAAGAAAATTGTTATCACTGAAACCCAAACAGATATCAACCATAAAGTGATAGCTAAGGAAACTTTGTACAGTTTGTCAAGAGATTTTAATGTCTCAGTTGATGAAATCAAAAAGGCCAATCCTGAACTCGCAACCAAAGGTCTTCAAATTGGGCAAGTTGTTAAAATTCCGAAAGGAAAAACGGTTGATGTACAGCAATCTACTTCTGTAGATGCGCCGGTAGTTCGTCAAGAAAAAGCGCCAGAAATTTCTACGGCCAAATCTCCAAGCGATGATTCGGCAGCTCAAATAATTACCCACAAAGTTGAACCTAAAGAAACCTTGTACAGTTTATCAAAGAGATACAATGTTTCGGTAGAAGATATTAAAAATCAAAACGAAGCTTTGCTTAAAAACGGGCTTCAAATCGGACAAATTTTAACCATCAAAAAAGTAAATTAACCTTCTGTATTTAACCTAACCAATTCACAGAATGAAAAAAATATTGATATCCTTTATAGCAACAGCTTGGATGACGACTGCTGTTTTTGCTCAGGATAAAAACTTCACAAAACATACCGTTGTCAAAGGCGAAACCATTACCCAAATCGCTTCTAAGTACAATGTTACCCCACATGATATATACACACTGAATCCGGATGCACAAAAAGGCCTCAAAGAAAATGATGTGATTATTATTCCAAAATCGGCAGTCAAAGCAAGCGCAAACACCGAATCGCAACAAATAGTCAATGCGTCCAAAAATAGTTCGCCTTCATACAGAAACCACACAGTCAAAGCCAAAGAAACTTTCTTTAGTATTGCCCGAGATTACAACATCCAAGTTGGAGATTTAAAAAACTTAAATACAGAAGCTTTTGCGGCCGGATTAAAAGTAGGACAAACCATTAAAATTCCGGAGGCAGGTGTTTCAGTGCCAGCTCCGCCCAAACCGGTTGTGGCTCCAAAACCAGAATCAGCTGTGGTTTCAAATGCCAATTCTGAGAAAAAAATCTATCACATTGTTGAAGCCAAAGAAACCAAATTTGGTATTGCCAAAAAATATGGTATTACCATTGAAGAACTAGAACAGCGAAACCCCGGCATTCAAAACAGCTTGCCTATGGGATATAAACTCATCATCAGCGGCCTAAGCGAAGAACCACAAACGCAGAAGCCCATCGCTGAAAAGCCTCCGGTTGAAAAACCAAAACCGGTTACTACTGAAATTGTTCGCGATGAAGTGGTTACTACTGAAACCGTTCGTACGTTAACCAAAAACGGTTATGCCAACTATGAAGTCAAAGACGGCGATACGATGTATAGTTTGAGTCAGTATTTTAATATTTCACAAGATGAATTGTTGAAACTGAATCCTACTTTGAGCAGTGGTGTCAAAACCGGTATGATTCTCAAAGTCCCGGGTCGCGGACAAATAAAAGTGAGTTCGGCTTCATCAGTTGTGCAAAAAACAGTCAACAACCAAAAGCCTTTGCTGCCCAATACCACCAAAAAACAATTGGTACTGATGTTGCCTTTTAATGCGGCGAAGATTCAAAGTGACACGCTCAAAACCATTGATACCCGATTGAAAAAAGATGCTTTTTTAAACATGACGCTTGATTTTTATGCGGGCGCTTTGGTGGCCATTGATTCGGCTAAAACCCTTGGGTTGAATGTCGATGTAAAGATTCTCGATTCTGAAGAAAGCAAAACAGGTTCCTCTGTAGAAGCTTTGGTTAAAAACAATGATTTGAGCAAAGCCGACGCCATCATTGGTCCGTTCTACCAACAATATGCCGAAAAAGTAGCTGATTTACTCAAAGATAAAAACGTGCCGGTGATTTCGCCCATGTCAAAAGAAGTAGGCAAACCTTATCCGAATTTATATCAAGCCATGCCTACCACAGAATATGGCAAAGTAGCTATTTTTGAATATATGAAATCGCTCAACGCCAATATCATTGTGGTCAGTGATCCAAAAAAAGTGGCCAATAAAGATTTTGTCATGACCCATTATCCGCAAGCCAAATTTGCGGCTTTATTAGACAATGGAGCACTGGATGTGAATGATCTTAAATCGCTGTTTGAAAAGGATAAAAAGAATTTTGTGGTGCTCGATTCAGAACGCACCGGGCTTATTTTAGGAACCACCAATGTATTGCTCAATGAAATGTCAAACTTCAATATTCAGTTGGTGATTATGGAACAAAATGACACGCTTGATTTTGAAGAGATTTCTATGAAGCGTCTTACGATTCTCAAATTGTTGTATCCGTCGTTTACTCGAGAAAACAATACACCTGAAGGTTTGGCATTTGAAAATGAATACAAAGAAAAAAACAAAGTATTTCCGAATCAATTTGCAGTGCGCGGATTTGATGTAACCTTTGATACATTAATGCGCATCACTCAATACAAATCATTTGAGGCTTCAGTTTCTGAAGTAAAATCTGAACAAGTTGAAAGCCGTTTTCAATATGCCCAAAAAGGCAAAGACGGAAATGAAAACAGAGGAATTTACCTCATGGAATACCAAGATGATTTGTCTGTAAAACAAGTAAACTAATGACTTCAAAAATAACTTACCTAGGAGAATTGCGCACCACTTCAGTGCATTTGCAATCCGGAACAGAAATCTTGTCTGATGCGCCCACGGATAACCACGGCAAAGGCGAAGCTTTTTCACCCACTGATTTAGTAGCCAATTCACTTGGAACGTGCATGGTATCTATTATGGCCATTAAGTCAAAAGATTTAAATCTTGATTTAACCGGAAGCACGGTAGAAGTCACCAAAATCATGCAAGCCGAACCGCGCAAAATTGCTAAGATTGTGGTGGTTTTGAATATGTCAGTTAATGCAGATGAAAAAACGCGGACCATTTTAGAGCGCGTAGCCATGAATTGTCCGGTTTTGCTGAGTTTGCATCCGGATATTGAAAAAGATATTACTTTCAACTGGAAGTAAACCGTGGACAATTCACAAAAAGAACTACTCGAATTGGCGCATGCCCAAATGCCTTTTGGTAAATACAAAAATCAATACCTGATTGATTTGCCCGAATTCTATGTGGTTTGGTTCAAAAACAAAGGTTTTCCGTCCGGAAAATTAGGGCAACAACTTCAACTTATATATGAGCTCAAACTCAACGGACTCGAACCCATGCTTCGCGATTTGCGCAGTGGTTTTCGCAAGCCTTAAAAGTGCTTGTTTTGCTGTGAATAAATCTGTGTAACGCATGGTTTTTAATCAATTTATAATTGTATTTTTGCCACGTTTTTTAAACCGCACAACAACACAACTACAACTACAACATGAATCAAACGAAGTATATTTTTGTTACCGGTGGCGTGACTTCTTCTCTCGGGAAAGGGATTATTGCGGCGTCGTTGGCTAAATTGCTACAAGCCCGTGGATATCGAACGACCATTCAAAAGTTTGATCCGTACATCAACGTAGATCCAGGGACTTTAAATCCGTATGAACACGGTGAATGCTTTGTGACGGATGATGGCGCTGAAACAGACCTTGATCTCGGACATTATGAACGTTTTTTGAATGTGCCGACTTCACAAGCCAACAATGTCACCACCGGACGCGTGTATCTTTCAGTCATTGAAAAAGAGCGTCGCGGAGAATTCTTAGGCAAAACAGTTCAAGTTGTTCCGCACATTACCAATGAAATCAAAGAGCGCATGCAATTGCTGGGCAACACCGGCGAATTTGACATTGTCATTACTGAGATTGGCGGAACCGTCGGTGATATAGAATCATTGCCGTATATTGAGTCGGTTCGTCAGTTGGTTTGGGAACTCGGCGAGGGCAACAGCATAGTTATTCATTTGACTTTGGTGCCTTATCTGGCGGCAGCCGGTGAGCTTAAAACCAAGCCTACACAACACTCGGTCAAAACCCTCATGGAAAGCGGAATCAAAGCCGACATTCTGGTTTGCCGCACCGAACATGAGCTCTCAGATGAATTGCGCCAAAAGCTGGCTTTATTTTGTAACGTAAAACGAGAGGCGGTTATTCAATCCATTGATGCTTCAACCATTTATCAAGTGCCAAATTTGATGCTCGAAGAAGGATTGGACGTAGTGACGCTCAAAAAACTCAACCTGCCTAAAAAAAATTCGCCGGATCTCAAGAACTGGAACGTCTTTTTACATCGTTTACAAAACCCGAAACATACCGTCAACATTGGTTTGATTGGCAAATATGTCGAATTGCAAGATTCGTATAAATCTATTCTGGAAGCCTTTATTCACGCAGGTGCAGCCAATGAAACAAAAGTGAATGTGGTTTCAGTGCATTCAGAACACATTGAGGCTGATAATGTAGCCGAAAAACTCTCCGGATTAGATGGAATTCTCGTCGCTCCTGGTTTTGGTGAACGCGGTATAGAAGGAAAAATAGAGGCGGTTCGTTATGCTCGTGAAAACCATTTGCCCTTTTTGGGCATTTGTCTCGGCATGCAAATGGCCGTGATTGAATATGCGCGCAATGTTTTGGGTTTGAAAGATGCCAATTCTACAGAGATGAACCGCGGAACTTCACACCCAGTGATTGATTTGATGGAAGAGCAAAAAAGCATCACTGACAAAGGCGGAACCATGCGTTTGGGCGCTTGGAAATGCGTGTTGAAACCGGGAACTTTGGCGCATAAGATTTACAACACTGACCAAATCATGGAGCGTCATCGTCATCGCTACGAATACAACAGCGATTATTTGACGCAACTTGAAAAAGCCGGCTTGATGGCTTCAGGGGTCAATCCGGAAACACATTTGGTTGAAGTGGTTGAGATTGCCTCTCATCCGTTTTTTATAGGCGTGCAATACCACCCGGAATACAAGAGCACTGTGTCCAATCCGCATCCGTTGTTTGTTCGTTTTGTGGCCGCAACGGTACAATCAAAAAAGAAATAATCAATTTTATTTATATCAATGGAAGAAAAAAAATTAGACCTCAACTCAATTATTGGCTTTGTATTGCTGTTCGGGATTTTATTCTGGATCATGTATCAAAACCAGCCATCGGCAGAACAATTAGCCGCTGAGAAAGCCAAAAAAGAGTTGGCGCAAAAGCAACAAGTACAACAAGCACAGAAAGTTGTTGCACCAACCCCCGAAACAGCTTCTGCGGTTGCTGATTCATCGAAATTAAACGCTTTAAAAAGTACTTTGGGCGCTTTTGCTTATTCAGCTACTTTGCCTTCTGCGCATACTGAGGTAACCACTTTAGAGAACAAACTGCTTCGCGTTAAAATTTCCAATAAAGGCGGATATGTAACCGAGGTTGTTTTAAAAAATGAAGAACGGTTCAAAAAAGGTTCTGGCGAGCTGGTAACACTTATAAAAGACAATAATTCTCAGCTCAATTTATCGCTCAAAACCCAAGACAATCGCTTGTTGCAGACCCAAAATTTATTTTTTGAACCAACGCTTACCAAATCGGGTAACGACCAAATTTTGACTTTGCGCTTAAAAGCTTCGGCCGATGCATATCTCGAATATAAATATGTACTCAAGGCTAATAATTACATGCTTGATTTTGATATTCGCTCACAAGGTTTGAGCAAAGTTTTGAATACTTCTCAGCCACTTGAAATGCAATGGGATATGAAAACGTTTCGCAATGAGAAAAGTATTTCATATGAAAACAGATATACCGATATTCGCTTTGAATATGAAGACGGAAAAGACGATTACACCGGGCAAGGTAAAGACCGCGAAGAAAACCCTGAAAAAGTTTCGTTTGTAGCCTTTAAGCAACATTTTTTCTCATCGATTTTATTGACCAAAACCCCGTTTGCAAAAGCCAAATTGCATTCAGATAATTTAGTCAACGATGAAAAAACAGACACCGTTTATACCAAACAATTCAAGGCAATTTTACCTTTAGCATTTAGCGGAGGCGAGCTTAATCACAACCTAAATCTGTATTTCGGACCAACTGATTACGCAACTTTAAAAGCTTATGACCGCAATTTAGACAAGATAATTCCACTGGGTTGGGGTATTTTTGGCTGGATCAATAAATTCATTTTTATTCCGTTGTTTGGCTTTTTAAGTTCGTTTATTGCTTACGGAATTGCCATCATCATCTTTACGATCATCATCAAAATTGCGATGTCGCCCATTACGTATAAATCGTTTTTGTCACAAGCCAAGATGAAAGTTTTGCGTCCGGAGATTAATGAACTTAGTGAAAAGTTCAAAAAAGATCCGCTCAAAAAGCAACAAGAAACCATGAAGTTATACAACAAAGCTGGCGTGAGTCCGTTGGCGGGTTGTATTCCGGCGCTGATTCAGTTGCCGTTTATGTATGCATCGTTTCAGTTTTTTCCGTCGGCTTTTGAATTGCGTCAGAAGAGTTTCTTGTGGGCCGATGACTTGTCTTCATTTGACCAAATTGCAAAACTGCCGTTTCATATTCCGCTTTATGGTGACCACATTAGTTTGTTTCCGATTTTGGCGGCTGTTGCCATTTTCTTCTACATGAAAATGACTTCAGGCGATCAGCAAATGGCCGCTCCGCAACAAGAAGGCATGCCGGATATGACCAAAATCATGAAGATGATGATTTACATTTCGCCGGTGATGATGTTGATTTTCTTTAACAGCTACGGAGCCGGATTGAGTTTGTACAACTTTATCTCTAACTTAATTACCATCGGAATTATGTTTGTGATTAAAAATTATATTGTTGATCCTGAAAAAATCCACGCACAAATTCAAGAAAACAAACTCAAAGAGCCTAAAAAGCAAGGAAGATTCCAACAAAAATTACAACAAATGATGGAAGAAGCCGAAGCGCAAAAAGCACAACAGAAGAAGAAATAGCCATTTAAAAATGGGAATGATAAAAAATCTTGTTCATTCAAACCAAAAACCGCTCTTTTTTTGAAGCGGTTTTTTTTTATGCAATTAAGAAGTCAATTTTAAAAAAAAATCTAATTCTGAGCTTTGTGGTGGAAGTAAGTTTTGTTTAATGAAAATCTGCCTTTTCAAGTAATTAATCCTCAATGATTAAACAGCAGTTAAACTTTGTAAGTATTTGTTATAAAGTAAGTTAATAAAGATTTGTTTTTGATACATTTATAGAAAAAATTAGAAAACTATGAGAACAATTTTACTTTTATGCTGCACATGCTGTTTGTATTTTGGTAATGCCCAAAATATAAATTTTACAGATTCTTTATTCAAAGGCGCATTGATTGATGCTCCAGAAGTAGCCAATAGCACTAGTTTTATTGATTTAAACGGAAATACAACCACCAATGTCGATACCAATAGCGATGGTGAAATTAGTATTTCAGAAGCGCAGAACATCGCTCACATCGATTTTTCTTATTTGCCATTTACTGATCTAGAGGGTTTACAATATTTTACCAATGTAAAAACAATAACTTCATACAACAGTTTAGCCTCTACTTTTAATTTTCCTGAACTTGTTCATTTGGAAGAACTTACTCTAACAGCAATTTCTGGTCAAATGGTCTTAACGAATTTTGATGTTTCCGGAAATTTAAATCTAAAAAAATTGAATATATACACAGGTCTTGCCAACAGCATAGATTTGTCTAATAACATCAATTTAAGAGAATTAATCATTAAAGATGAAGCATCAAATTTGAACTTGAATCTGGATAATTTAATTAACTTAAGAAAGATAACTTATTTCGGAAACCTGCCTACTTTAGACCTGTCAGATTGCATCAAATTAATAGAAGTTACTATTGGTTACACTACAGCCACCAATATTGGTTTGTCGTCTATAGATTTAACCAACCAACCGTTGCTCATAAATTTATACATCAGCAATACAAATATTACCAGCTTAGATTTAACAAATAATCGCAATCTAGAAAATGTATATGTGCAGAACAATCAACTACAAAATATTTTTTTCGGAAATCTTGCCTATGTAAGAAATCTTTATTGTGAAAACAACCAACTCACAACATTAAACTTAAACAACTTTCAGAACCTTGAAATACTCTCATGTGCCAATAATAATTTGACAGAACTAAAACTTAAAAACTTCAAAATTGAACAGTATGTTGATTTCAACAACAATCCAAATTTGCAATACATCTGTTGCGATGCTGAACAGCAAGTATATATTCAAAACCAAGCTTTATTGAACGGAAATTTCGATGCTGTAGTAAGTACTGACTGTGCAACCGAAGGCGCTTTGGGTATTAGTAACATTGATAATACTGAAAGTAAAATTTCAATTTTTCCAAATCCTGCCCAAGATTATCTAGTTTTTAGTAATCAAAAAATCCTCGACAATGTGACTATTTATGACCTCAACGGGCGATCTATAAAAACATATCAAAAGATAGCCAAAAGCATCAATGTTTCATCCTTAGAAAAAGGTATTTATTTGATAAAAATAGATACAGATGAGCAAACACAAATACTCAAATTTATTAAAGAATAGTAAAAAAAGCCCAACATTACGCTGGGCTTTTTTGTTTGGATATACCCGAAAGTATTTCCGTTCTCAGATTAATTAACTTATCGGTTCACAATTACCTTATATGTTTGATTATTGCTTCCGTTGTTCAGACGGAGCAAATAAGTTCCGTTATACAGCGTATCGGTTTCAAAAACACACAAAGTACTGCCTTGCGGAATTTTTTTGGTTTCAATGATTTTTCCGGTCAAGTCAATTAAATCAACCGTTAGGTCACGCGTGGTCATCGGAATTTGCAGGGCTACAAAATCTTGCGCCGGATTCGGAGCTACCACCACTTGACTTTTGTCAAAATTACTTGTAGCTAATGGAGTATAAGTTGTGGTTCCTCCAGGAATAGTGGTTACGGTAGTTATGGTGACTGTTCCGTAAAAAGTTGGTCCAACTACATATGGATAAGCAGAGTTGTGGTTGGCATCAACCGTAGTGAAATAGCAATAAATACCATTCGGATATTCGGGTGTAATGCAAAAACGGCCGTTGTGTTCATCTAAATAAGTCGGATCTCCCGGATGAGTTACATATTCGTAATCCTCTCTGAAATATCCGTTGAAATAGGTTGTGTTTACTGCCGGACCATTGGTTCTGGTGGTTTGATTTTTAAGCTGATAACTTGATTTCATCCGCGCAATGGCTCCGGTTCCATCGGTGTTGGTGTACGCATAAGCGCCATAAATCGGAAATCCATCATAAGCAAAACCCAACAATGGCGAATGTTCATTAGGGTTTATCACGTACAAACCATCTGACGGATAAGCGTCACAAACATTTGAAATCACATTCAAATCTAAATTAAAAGCACTCGGGTTTTGATGGTGGTGGTAATTGCCCATGGCCGGATGCGCTTTGGCACAATCAAAGCCTGCTTTTTCTGCCAGCACTGCATCGCGGTTCCAAGCTTGGGTAGTTTGTGGTCCGCCCGGACACGGAGGATTTCCGGGTCCGCCGCACAGTGCATTGGTGGTATTGTTCCATGCTACACCATCTCTGTAATCAAACAAAGCTACACCGTTGATAAAAATTCCAATGTTACCGCCGGTTGTGGCTGTAGGTGTTCCGGTGTTTTGCGTGGGTGTGAGCGATACTTTAAAAATTTTGTTTTGCGCTGTGGCCAACGATGGATTTCCGTCTTGAAAAGGCCCGGTAATGTAGGCCGGGATTCCCGTGGCTGAAATATACGCATGGGTTGTATTGTATTTAACCGATTGTACATTGGCTTGCACCGCATCGACAATAGGAGTAGAGTTGCCTGCTACATAATGACGCCCGGTAATGCCCGTTGTGTTTTGTAACCATTGAGTAATAGCCGGGTTGGTTTGCGCCATAAGCAGGATGCTTTGCGCCCCGATAACTAGACTAAAAAGAGCTTTTTTCATATTAGTTGCGGATGAGTTTTAGGTTGGTATTGTTGTTAATGGTCATCAGATAAACCCCTGCTGGATATTCAGAAATATCGAATGAGATAGAAGTTTGATTATTGAATTCTTGGCTTTTTAAAAGTTGCCCTTGCAAATTGTACAGTTCAATTTTTTGAATGTTGTAGTTTTTGTTTTGAATGTTGACTACGCCGCTGGTCGGATTGGGTGAAACGCTTAAATTCTGTTTGAAATCAGCGGCTGAAACCGATAACACTTCGTTGTTGGCATTATAGGTTGGTGATTGAATCACAAAGTTTCCGGTACCATTTGGGATGCGCGCATAACCCATATCAGCCGTTTGTGCGCCAAAGCTGACGTTTTCAATGATCGTTCCGTTGGCGTAGGCCAAAATAACACTTTCGCCCACCGAAGATAATTTAAAATTCGCATGAAGCCCTACTTGAGAACCGTCTTCATCAGCCCAAATGGTCAAATAGCCATGTGGTTCAATAGTGGTTCCTGTTGGGAAAGCCCATTTAATCAAATTGGTATCGGTATCGGTCATGTACAGATTGTCTAAACTTAAAGTAGTATTGGTGTTGTTGTACAATTCAACCCAATCTTCAAATTCACCGTCTTGATCGGTAATGGTCAAAGTATTTTGCGCCATGAGTTCATTGACCACCAAATCGCCCGGATTTATCGTCGGATAAACCGCATGCAAAGTATAAAATTCATGTTCCGCTCTGGCCGGTGAAAACTTACCGACATTGTTGTTTTCGGCATAAATATAATATTGCATGAAAGCGTTGCTCATGTTCATGGCAACTCCGTATACATTATCTCCGGCTGCGCCATCTCCGTGTAAACCATCGTCATACATGAGTACTTTGGTAAAAGGCAATTCTTTATCAGAGCGATAACCCAAATAAACGCCATTGGTGTTCGTGTTGACTACATTGGCTGTAATAAATACATCGCTGTTGATTAAAGGCTCTGCAACCGCCGGCGCAACGGATGTAATGGTGGGTTGCACATTCGTAAAATCAGCCAAAGTATTCAAATAAGTATTGCGTCCGCTCATCAAGTTAGTGATGCCCGGTGCTGAATTCATTCCTCCTGTAACATCAGTATTGAGATTGCTCTGATATTGCGCATAAGTATATTGTTTGTTTGGGTCGGCTTGAACTGCCGCATCAATAATCGCTTGATAAGATTGTGCGGTAGTCAGATAACTGTTGTTGGCAAAATTTTCTTCCATGATGGTTTTGTAATGCGCCAAATACATGCGTTTGTATTTAGGAACCGCCAATAATTTCTGAACCAGTGGCCAAGCGGCATCTGATGCATGTAATAAATGCGTCATTTGCTTTTTGGCGGTGGTTGTGTTCAAAGCAATGGTTCCGGTTTGTGAGAACACACCAAAGGACATGTTTAAATCCCAAACCACCGGATTAAATCGACCGTTGTCATCTTTGTACAAATAATAATTTTGTTTAAAAGTTCCAAGATAGCTGTCTAGGTTTACCAAAGCGTTGTCATACGCCAACATCCACAAAGCGCGGTCAACATCTAAAACTGATTCAATATTGCTGATATCATTTGCCAGCGTATTGGTTAGGGCAACCAAATCTTCCCAACCTGCATCAGAATTCATTTCATAAGCGGTTTGATAGCTCGTGATGTTGGTTCCGAGATAAGCCAAATTGGGCAAAGATGTACTGCCCGGTCCGGCCCCGCCTATAGGGTTACACTTAAAAAACGCATTGTTTTTTGAATAAAAATGCTCGTCAACAAATTTCTTTGAAATTGATTCTGCACTGGTGTACAAACCAATCAAAGTTCCGTTGACATATACATTGGCGTAATTGCACAAAGGCGCATCCATATATTGTCTGAGAATCGCGTAGGAGAGCGGTTCTCTCAAAAATGTGGGATCAAAATAAACATTGCTGAGTTTGATGTCGGTATAGCCCTGATAATTCTGACTCTGATAAGTATCAAGCTCAATATGAAATGGGTTTTTAACGCGACTGGCACTGTAGGTACTGTTGCCTTTATACTTAACACCTACATTATTGAATACTGTTCCGTTGATGGTAACTGATTGCGCCGGAATATAATCTTCAGTTGAAGCTGCTTGCGCGTCAAGCAAGGCATCCCAATTACTTTCGGCAAAAACAATTCGGATGTCTTGAATAGCATTGATGTCATAGAATGATTGAGCAATTCCTTTGATTCCCATCAGAAGAAATAGAACTGTGTAAATACTTTTTTGAATCATAATAGCGTGGTTATTTTTGTTTGGACGAAGGATTGTTTTGTTTCTTGCGGTGGGTTGTAAATTATTTTGGATAACTGTATTTTGGATTGAATAAAAATTCTTGATCCGTGAGCGTTTTTAGAAAGGCAATTAAATCAGCACGGTCGTGATCGGATAATTGCATAGACTGTCTTAACTCTTTGGGAACATGTTTGTTTGCGGGCAATAAATTATAGTGATTGATTACCTGGGTTAAATTCTTAAATCGACCGTCGTGCATGTACGGAAACGTAAATTGAATGTTGCGTAAAGTAGGGATTCTAAAGCGCAGAGAATCTTCTTTTTTACCGGTAATTTTCATACGCCCAATGTCTTTTAAATCTTCATCTAAATCAAGTCCGTTGCTTTCAAATCGATCATCAGCAAACAAAGGCTCTTTGTGACAGGCGGCGCAATGTTGTTTGAATAATTCATAACCTTTTTGTTCGCCTTGTGAAAAGTTTTCACGGCCTTGCATTACACGGTCATATTTGGCATTGGCTGATTGCAACATCAGCATAAATTGCGATAATGCTTTCAAAGTAAGTTGCCCGGTGATTTTTTGAGTGCCGAATGCTTTTTCAAACAGCTCTGGATATTTTTGCGTTTGTTGTAATTTTTCAACTACATGTGCCAGTGATTCATCCATTTCTACCGGACTTTGAATTGGGTTGAGCGGTTGCACATCAAGGTGATTCACGCCACCATCCCACATAAAATTTTTGTTCCAGGCCAAATTAATCAGCGCCATGGCGTTGCGCGTTCCGATTTTGTCGTCAATTCCGTGACTGAGTTCGTGATCTACATGCGTAAAACCGGTAGCTTGTAAGTGACATGTGGCACAACTAATGGTGTTGTCACGCGATAGAATGGGGTCATAAAATAACTTTCTGCCCAACTCAAAACCTTCTTCGGTGAGCGGGTTTTGAGAAAAATCATAATGCGGTTTGGGCCAACCTTTGGGCGTTTTTAAATAAATCGGTTCGGGTTTTAAAACAACAAAAGCTCCGCAGATGTATATTGCGCATGTCCACAAGATGATATTTCTGAGTGTTTTATTCATGGCGAAAACATCAAAACGGCAGCATCGGCGAGTTTCATGGCTCGTTTGCCGGGCATCATTACGCTTGAAAAATCAGTTACTTTGACTTGATTAAAAAAAGCAGCCAAATCAACATTGATTTGTGTTGGGTTTTGCTCAGAAGCTTGGTACACAACTTTTCGCAAAGCATTATACGGCGATACATAACCGCCAATGTGATATTGAAATTGATTTTTTCGAGCAGTCAACTTAGGGCATTTTCCTTCAATTTTAAGGTTGATATAACCGCTTTGCCAGGCCCAATACATGCCGCGGGTTGGGTCAAGATCGCCGCCAAGTGCACCCGAAACGCTGCTCAAACTATCAACGCCCAAATCAAAAGTAATTTTTTTGATTTTTTTATTCATATCAGGACCGATGTTTAAGATATAGGTTTTGGCTTCTTGCCAATCAACGAGATGATGTTGTTTTGCCGCTTTGAGGTTGGTATTATCCGTAAAATAAACTTGAATATTCGAAGCATATAATTTTACAGTTGAAAATTGTAAACTGTCATTTTGTTTTGAAATGTACCATTTTTCGGCTTCGAGCGGCAGTTTGTCAAAACTAAAGTTGAATTTGAGTCGCAACGAATCTTTTTGCGCCCATGAATTCATTGATAAAGCGCAACAAAAACAAAGAGCGATATTTTTAAGCAGCTTAATCATGTTTAGGCTTGGGCGGATGTGAGAACAATCCGGCTAATTCTGTGGTTAATTCATTGTAATCATCTATTTGATCTGCGTGACACAACTTTTTGATGTCGGTAAAATGATTAAAATGTGTTTGTTCTACTTGCATTTGCAGCTCACCAAGTTTTGACATGAGTTTGTTTTGATTGGCCGTATCTGTTGCGTTGTCTTTTAATAGGCTGTACAATTCATTTTTACAAAACCTAATTTTACGATCAAGCGAATCAATTTTGGTTCGGTGTGCGCGGATGAGTTTTTCATAAGCTTGTTTTTGCGCCCGGTCAAAATGGAGTTTTTCCATGATGAGTCTTTTTGGACCTGGGTGTTGCAAACCATGTGGCGGGTGCATTTGGTGCGGAAACTCAGACGGTTTGCCCACTATAAAAAACAATACAGCTACATTGAGCAATATTAAAATGCCGACCATCCAGCTGAGTAATTTTACTTTATTCATGACTGTACAATTGATTTGATTTGTTTACATCGGCAGCCATTGCTTGAACAGCAGCTGATTTTGTTTTATAACTGGATTGCCCAATGGTTCTGAAATTTAATCCGATGAGCAACAGTAAAGATGCTGCTGCCAGCCATATGATTTTATTAGAAACCGGAGCTTCATCAGCCACACGCATTTGAATTTGAGCCAGCAAATCTTTGCGTGGGGCCACTTTCTGATGACCGTCGGTGCTGTTGATGATTGAATTGATCCAATTTTGTGCTTCCATAGTTGTGTAGACGATGGGTTTTATTTTTTCTTGCGGTATTCAATGAATTTTTCTGATAATTTTTCTTGCAGCGATGCTTTGGCTCTGAAAATCAATGATTCAACAGCCGAAATACTCAGGTTCATCACCTCTGCAATTTCAGGATTCGATAAGCCTTCTATTTTTGAAAGCACAAAAGCCGTTTTCTGGTTGTCGGGCAAAGTATTGATGGTGGCATACAAAATTTTGGCTTGCTCTTGATTTTCAAGCAAAATGCCCGGATGTTCAAAATTGCTGTGATTGTGATAATCGGTTTCGGATTGGCTTTTGGTGCCAAAAATAAACCAGCGTTTTTGGCTGTTTTTATGTTTGATCAAATCATGGCATTTGTTGAGTGTAATGCGGTAAATCCAGGTTTTGAGCGATGATTTTTGGTTGAATTGCCCGAGTGAATGATAGACTTGCATAAAAACATCTTGGGTAATTTCTTCGGCTTCTTCAATGTTTTGCAAATAGTGCAAAGCAAGATTGTACACCAATATATGATACTGATGATACAGGTTTTGAAAATCTTGTTCGCTGAGGTTCATGCTTGCAAATTACAAGGAATTATTTTTAACAGCTCCATGAGATATCTATTTTTTGATTGAAGCAAATAATACTATATTTGACGGACCAAAAAAATAGCCCTGATCGCAGTGGAAATCCTTTTGTTTTGGGGTTCAAAACAAAAGATTGAAACGCAGAGCAGGAATAGCTTCTCACAAAAACAAAAGAATAAAATATGAAATTACTCGAAGGAAAAGTAGCCATCATTACCGGTGCCAGCCGCGGAATTGGCAAAGGTATTGCCGAAGTTTTTGCTCGTCACGGAGCCAACGTAGCTTTTACGTATAGTTCATCGGTTGAATCAGCTTTGGCGCTTGAAAATGAACTCAATGCGATGGGCATCAAAGCCAAAGGCTACCAATCAAATGCCGCTGATTTTAACCAAGCGCAAGAATTTACCGATGCGGTTTTAGCTGAATTCGGCACCATTGATATTTTGATCAACAACGCAGGAATCACCAAAGACAATCTTTTGATGCGCATGTCAGAAGATGATTTTAACCAAGTGATTCAAGTGAATTTAAATTCGGTGTTCAATATGACCAAAGCGGTGCAAAAAACCTTTTTGAAAAACCGTGCAGGTTCTATCATCAATATGAGTTCGGTAGTAGGTGTAAAAGGAAACGCCGGACAAACCAACTATGCTGCCTCAAAAGCCGGTGTGATTGGTTTTACCAAATCAGTAGCTTTAGAATTGGGCTCGAGAAACATTCGTTGCAATGCTATTGCTCCGGGTTTTATTGAAACCGAAATGACGGCCAAACTCAACGAAGATGTGGTGCAAGGTTGGAGAGACAGTATTCCGCTCAAACGCGGTGGAACCACTGAAGACGTGGCCAATGCTTGTTTGTTCTTGGCTTCAGACATGAGTACCTATGTAACCGGTCAGGTGTTGAACGTTGATGGGGGAATGTTGACATAAAAGATAACGGTTGTCAGTTGTGCGTTGTCAGTTTTTATCTGTCTCATCGGCTGACCAAAAACTCAATAACAATACTTAAAAATCGACAACAATTTCAATGACAGCAACTACCATATTTCTGATTATTTTATCGCTGGTTGTAGCGGCTGGATTGTCTTATTTTCAATATTTTTACAAAGCCAAAACCTCGTTGAACGTTTACAAGGTTTTGGCTTTTTTGCGTTTTGTGGCGATTTTTTCAGTGCTTTTGTTGCTGATCAACCCGGTTATTACGCACAAATCTTTTGAAGTGGTCAAGTCTCCGCTTATTTTGGCGGTTGATAATTCGTCGTCAATTGTAGATTTAAAAGCTGACAAATCAGTTCAAGAAGTTTATGAAAAGCTTTCTGCAAATGCGGCTTTGAAAGATAAATTTGATGTTCAGAGTTATCAGTTTGATCAAGAAGTGGCGGTTTCTAATACATTTGATTTTAAAGGAAAGCAAACCAACCTAGAGCTACTGGCCAAAAACATCAAAAGTGTTTATCGAAGCAACCAACGCGCCACCGTGATTATTACCGACGGCAACCAAACCACCGGCAATGATTATGTGTATAGTTTTGATGCCGAGCAAGCGGTTTACCCAATTGCGGTAGGCGATACCACTACTTTTTTGGATTTGCGTATTGCAGAGCTTAATGTTAATAAATACGCTTTTCACAAGAATAAATTCCCGGCAGAAATTTTCTTGAATTACTCCGGAACCAAAAGCGTTTCAGGTAATTTCAAAATTGTGCAAGGCAACAATACCTTGTTTACGCAGCAAGTTTCGTTTTCGCCCGATAAAAAATCAATGGTTATTCAAGCTTTATTGCCTGCTGAAAAGCCCGGACTTCAGGTGTATAAAGCAATGATTACTTCATCAGAAAAAGAAAAAAACAGCTACAACAACAACAAGAATTTTGCGGTTGAAGTGCTCGATCAGAAAACCAATGTAGCCTTGGTAAGCGCGATCAATCATCCGGATTTGGGCACTTTGAAACGTTCTATAGAAACCAATCCGCAACGAAAAGTGCGCGTTTTAAAACCTTCAGAATTTTCAGCCACTGATCAGTACAATTTATTGATTGCTTATCAACCCACGGCCGATTTTAAACCGGTTTTTGAGGCGGCCCAACGCGCAGGAATCAATATGATGATTGTGACCGGAGTCAATACCGATTATTCATTTTTGAATCAGCAGCAAAGCAATTTGGTGTTTAAAATGAGCGGTCAGCGCGAAGATTACACAGCCGGTTTTGAATCTGGATTTAATTGGTTCTCTGTTGAGAATATTGGTTTTGAGCAGTTTCCGCCTTTGCAAAATGCTTTTGGAACCATCACGGTTAATGGGAATGTTTCAACGTTACTTTCGGCCAAAATCCGGAATATTGACATTGAAATGCCGCTGTTGGCTTTTGCTGAAAATCAAGGCAAACGCACGGCTTATTGGTTGGGCGAGAATGCTTGGAAATGGCGTCTGCAAAGTCATGTTGACAATAAATCTTTTGAAAAGTACGATGTGTTTGTGGATAAAATGGTGCAATATTTAACTTCAAACAACACTCGGAAATCACTCGTAGTCCATCATGAGCGCTTTTATAATTCAGGTGATGCACTTGAAATTACCGCGCAGTATTTTAATAAAAACTACGAACCCGACGAACAAGCGCGTTTGACGATTAATGTGGTAAACAAAAACACCAAACAAACCAAGAAATACGATTTGCTCAAAACCAATAATGCGTTTAAAGTCAACCTTGATGGTTTAGCGGCTGGTCAATACAGTTTTTCGGTCAAAGAACTCAATACCAATACGGTTTACAACGGAACCTTTGAAGTGCTCGATTTTGATATTGAAAAACAATTTGTGAACCCGGATTTGAATAAACTCAAGCAATTGGCTGCACAAACTCAAGGAAAAGCTTACGTTCCGAATCAGGTGGATGCACTCATCAAAAGTCTACTCGAAAACCCAAAATATCAAGCGGTTGAAAAAGCGATTGTGCGCAAAACACCCATCATTGACTGGGTTTGGCTGTTGGTCATAGCCGCTTTGGCCTTGGCCGCTGAATGGTTTACCCGCAAATACAACGGATTGTTGTAGTTTATTTTTGATATTTTTTCTTCTTCAAAATATCTGAAGCTGTTTGGTAGTACGAAACGGTTTGATCAATTAAATCTTTTCGGGGTGTTTTTAATGGTTTTTGATCAAAATACAATTGAAAATCAGGGGCCAACTTAACATCTGGAATCAAATTCAACTGTAATTGTTTTACTTGTTGTTTGGGCGATAAAATGGTTAAAACATTGTCTTTTATCAATCCTAAATTTTGATAAGTCGCTACAAAAGCGCGGGGTTTGTAATCAGCTTGCAATACATCTTGACCATAGAATTTACTTTGATAGTTAAAATGCAACAATCCAAACAGAGTCGGCATCAAATCAATTTGTGACATGAGTTGGGTGTAGTGTTTTGCCGGAATGTCTTTAGGGCTAAAAATCATTGCAGGAATTCGGTATTTATCAAGCGGAAGTTCGGTCTTTCCGGCACTTGATGCGCAATGATCTGCCAAAATCACAAATACAGTGTTGTTGTACCAAGGCTGCTTTTGGGCCATTTCAAAAAACTGTTTCAAGGCAAAATCGGTATATTTTACACCGCCATCTCTTGATTTGGCATCGCCCGGAATATCAATGCGGTTGTTCGGATAGGTAAACGGACGGTGGTTGCTCACAGTCATCCAATGATTAAAGAAAGGTTTGCCGGTTTTGGCTTCATCGTTCATGGTTTGAATGGCCTTTTTAGCCATGTCTTCATCACAAACACCCCAAACGTTGGCAAAAGTAATTTCGTTGGGTTTGAATGATTTTTTGTCTACAATCTCATAGCCGTTTCCGGAAAAGAAATCTTCCATATTATCAAAAAAGGCATCGCCACCGTACAGAAATTTTACTTGATAACCTTTTTGTTTAAAAATATTTCCGGTTGCGCATTTGTCTTTATTGTCTTTTCTTTTGACGACGCTTTCACCGGCGGTGGGCGGCAGGCATAGCGTTACTGCTTCAAGGCCACGAACGGTGCGGTTTCCAACAGCATAAAGATTAGTAAACAGCAAGCTTTTGGTGGCCAAACTATCTAAGAAAGGCGTGATGTTATTTTGATTGCCATACATTTTCATGAAATCAGCGCTGTAGCTTTCAATGGTAATGAGCACTACATTTTTGTGCATTTCAGTGCTGTCGTTTTTAATTTCACGCAAAGTGCTGTCGCCTGAAATAGCAGGTAATTGTTGCTTTAACAAGGCATAAGCTTCATTGTCAGGTATGGTTTTGTAAAATTTAAAATAGTCTAATTCACTATTCATAAAGGCCAAATAAAATTTATAAAGGCCGTTGGACTGAAGTTCGTTGGTAAAGATATTTTGTGCATTTTCTTTGCTGGACAAAAACGGAATAGACAACAATGAAATTGCAAAAAGCCCAAAATAAACCAGGGTTATCTGAATTTTTTCTTTGAATGTAGGAATGTTTTCAAGGTAATCTTTAGATCGTTTGAGGATGTGATAGGTAAAAAATCCTGAAACCAAAAACAATCCTAAAAATATGGGAATCACCGGATATGACTCCATAATATTACCAATGACTTCATTGGTGTATACTAAATAATCAACGGCTATAAAGTTGTATCGAACTCCGAATTCATTCCAGAAGAAGTATTCACTGATGGCATTCTGAATAATCAGCAAAACATATAAAAACATTACAAAGGCAAACAGCCAAAAGCGAATGGTTTTTCGGTATTTAGGCAAAAACAAAAGCAATCCAAAAAGTACTGTTTTAATTGCAATAAAACTGATGCCGATTTCAGGCAGTGAACCGCCGTATTCATTGAGAATCGTATTGCCAAAATAAACATACAACAACAAAGCCACCAACAATCCAAAAATGATGTAGCCATAGGGTTTTAGGTATTTTGAATTGGATATAAATATCAAATACAGCCATAAAAATGAACTAGCTACGGCAAATACAAAGAAGTCAGAGACCCATCCCAAAAAAAATATTTTGATGATTTCAAAAAATGAAAACGAAGATTGCGTAATTGGGTGCAAGAGCAGAACCAGTCGGAGCAGGAGGCTCACACACAAATAAAAAACAGTGAGATTATAAAATGGAGCAAGTTTCTTTAAAAAGGCCATAGATTGTTTTCTTAAGCCACAAAATTAATCAAAACATTTCATCTCAAAGCTCCAAAATCAAAGGCAAAATAAAATATTGTGACAGAATTGAAAAGTTTCAAAAATAAATAATACTTTTAGTAGCGATTTAAATAAAATTACAACGCAGCCAAAAAATCTTTTTTCATGAAAAGCTCAGTATTCACTTTCGTTTTATGCACTATGGCTTTGCATTGCTCAGCCCAAGAATGGAGCAACAATCTCAATGAAGCCTTTCGTGAGGCAACGGCCACCAACAAAAAAGTACTGTTGTTTTTTTCAACAGATGATAACTGTGACCGTTGTCAGAAATTAGACAAGAATGTTTTGCAATCACCTGAATTTAAAGACTTTGCAAAAGATAATTACATCTTGGTTAAGCAAGATTTTCAACCCACCGATGATCCGGCCCAACTGGAACAGAATTTACTGGTGGTAGAAAAATACAACAAAGACGGTTTCTTTCCGCTGTTGGTCATCATCAATAAAAACGCAAAAGTCATTGGGCAAGTGGGCGCTTACAACAACGAAACGCCCAATCAGTATCTTGACAGACTTTTATCGGTTAAGCACTAAAAGATTTAAGTTCTATTATAGATGAAGCATCCATTTGGGTGCTTTTTTTACTTTTTATAAAGACTAAATTTTTCCGTCCTTTTTTAATATTTGCACTCAAAAACACTATTTTTTCAACAAAAACTCGTCCCAACTAAAAAATGCTTAAAATGACGCCAGATACAAAGGTTTTTCTTGGTGTTCAAAGGCTAAAAAACTATATTTACTCCTCGAATAAATTTTGATATGAATCCCCAAAACAAGGTACATACTTTTGAACCTGAAGATGATTTGCAGGAACCTCAATTAAACATTTTGCTCACCACCGATGAAGATGATGACCGTCCGGTGTATTTGTCGGGTAATTTTAATCAATGGCATACCCAAGATTTGAATTATCAGATGGAAAAAATAGGCAACGGTTTGTACCATTTTAAATTCCCGGCTGATTTTGCTTATCCTGATGAGTTATTGTACAAATTTACCAAAGGCGATTGGAGCGAAGTTGAAATTGACAAATACGGCAACCGAACCGAAAATCGTTCTTGCAAAGAACATTCAGGAGTGCGCAAAGAACATGTTGAAAAATGGCGTAAGAACTGGTTGCCTTTTAAACAGAATTTCTTGCCCAAAGTGCATTTGATTTCAGATGAATTTGAGATACCACAACTCAACAAAACCCGACGCGTTTGGGCTTTGCTGCCGCATGATTACGAGCAAACTACAGAGCGATACCCGGTTTTGTATCTGCAAGATGCACAAAATTTATTCAATGAAAAGGCACAATACGGCAATTGGGAAATTGATAAAAAACTCGCGGTGATGTCAGAGTATAAAATTGGCAAAATCATTGTCATTGCGGTTGAGCATGCTGATCAAGACCGCATCAAAGAATACAATGTAGGCAATACCGTTTTGGGTGCCGGGCAAGGAAAAAAGTATATACGGTTTATTACAGATACGCTCAAACCTTTTGTAGATAAATCTTTCCGAACCAAACCAGAGCGCGAGCACACCGGAATTGGCGGAAGTTCTATGGGCGGACTCGTGAGTATTTTTTCGGGTTTGATGTATCCGGAGGTTTACGGTAAACTCATGGTTTTTTCGCCGTCTTTGTGGGTGGTTCCCAAAATGAATTTTAGCCAGATTGATTTTTCAGAACCCGGAGAGACCAAAATTTATCTATATGCCGGAGGCGATGAGAGCGCGACCATGATTGATCACGTCAAAAGATTCAAAAAGAATATAATGAAGAATGAGTTGGCGGCCCAAAAAATGAAAATCCAACTCAGCATCAATATGCTCGGTAAACACAACGAGACCTATTGGAGCGATGAATTTCCGAAAGCCATTGAATGGTTATTTTTCAACACTAAAGATTAAAACTAAATGAACACAATAGAAATCAAAAACCTCGAAGGATTTTCGGGTTTGGTATTGATTCCGGTTTTTGAAACCAATCCACAAAACGTAGTGCCGATAGAATTTCACGGCGTATCTATTCCGTCTAAGGTTTTTTACGGCAAAAAAGACACACAGTATTTGGTTGAAAAATATGACTGTCTTCATTTGTTTATCGGTTTGGGCAAAAAAATTGACTACAAATCGCTCAAAACTATTTTCAGACGCATCGCCGCCAAAGAAAAAGAGCGCTTTGGTAAAAATGCCGCTTTATATATACCGGAAACGATTACTTTGCAACAAGTTGAAGCAATGATTTCAGGTTTGTTGCTTGGGACATATCAACTGGGTCATTTTAAAGACCAACAAACCCACCCGCTTTTAGAAAAAAGTTTTTCATTGTCTATTTTATCCAAAAATGATCATTCTGAAACCATTGCGCGTGCCGTCAAAATTGGCCGTGCTCAAAAAGAAGTCATGCAATTGGTTGATTTGCCTTCAAATGTAGTCACGCCAAGCTACTTAGCGCAGTGGGCACAAGATATGGGAGCAGCGCACGGATTTTCTACCCGTGTGCTTGATGCAGCCGCCTGTAAAATAGAAGGTTTAGACGCTTTTTTGTCTGTGGGTAAAGGAAGCGCCAAAGAACCGCAATTCATCATCATGGATTACCAACCGCAAAGTGATAAACTCAGACATATTGGTCTGGTAGGCAAAGGAATTACTTTTGACACGGGCGGATTGAATATTAAAACTGCCGGCATGGTGCACATGAAGTCAGACATGGCAGGAGCTGCTGCCGTTCTGGGCGCGATGATGCTCATTGCTGATCTACAGCTGCCGGTGCGCGTGACAGCGATTGTTCCGTGTTGTGAAAATGCGGTTGACAAAGATGCTTTTTATCCGAGTGATGTAATCAAAAGCTACCAAGGCACCACCATTGAAGTCATTGATACGGATGCTGAAGGTCGACTTATTCTTGCCGACGGATTGTCATATTTGATCAAGAATTTTAAACCCGAAATTGTGGTTGATTTGGCTACTTTAACCGGAAGTTGTGTGGCTACTTTTGGTTATGAATGCGCCGGATTGTTCACCAACAATGATGAAATCAAACAAAAATTACAGTATTCCGGAGATGCGATTGGCGAGCGCATGTGGCCGCTTCCGCTCTGGGAAGCCTATGAATCTGAACTTGACAGCGATATAGCCGATGTCAAAAACTACCACGGAAAACCTTACGCAGGTGCTATTACAGCCGCCAAGTTTTTGGAATATTTTACAGATAAACACGCTGCTTGGGCGCACTTAGACATTGCCGGAGTGGCTTTTATAGACGATGAATTTGCCAAAAGCAAACACGCGTCGGGCTATGGCGCTTATTTGTTAACTCATTTTATTGAAAATCTATAGGTTATGAGCAAGAATCCCAAAACATTTGTTTGTATTTCAAACTATTTTAAAGGTGCAGATTTTTTGATATCGCTCAAAAAGTTAGGCAATAAAGTATACTTAGTTACTTCAGAAAAGTTGCGCGACAAGCCTTGGCCCATGGATTATATCGATGAGATTTTCTTCATGGAAGGACAAGACACCGATTGGAATTTAGAACATTTACTTCTAGGCGTGAGTAATTTGATGCGTCACTCTGAAATTCATTCCATCATAGCTTTAGATGATTTTGATGTAGAAAAAGCCACTTATCTGCGTGAAAATTTGCGCATTGACGGCATGGGGCAAACCACCGGCAGATATTTCCGTGATAAGTTAGCCATGCGTATGCGCGCCAAGAGTTGTGCGATTTCTAACCCCGAATTTTGTTCCCTGTTTAACGATCATGAGATCAACCAATTTGCTGATACAGTAGCGGCTCCTTGGGTGCTCAAACCGCGCTCAGAAGCTTCGGCTTCAGGTATTATCAAAGTGCACGACAAAGAATCACTCTGGAACCACATTAATGAAATGGGCAACAATCGATTCAAATATTTGTTAGAGCAATTCCGTCCGGGCGATGTTTATCACTGCGATAGTTTGGTGCTTAACGGTAAGATTTTATTCAGCATCAGTTCGCAGTATTTAGCTACTCCGATGGAAATTTCTCAAGGCGGCGGAATTTTTAGAAGTGCGGTAATACCTTATAAAAGTGAAGACGCCCAAGCCATACAAGAAATCAATGCGCAAGTCATCAAAGGCTTTGGTCTGAAACACGGAGCGGCGCATTCAGAATACATCAAATGTCGTGAAACCGGAAGATTTTTCTTTTTAGAAACTTCGTCCAGAGTAGGCGGAGCGCATATAGCTGAAATGGTGACTGCTGCCTCCAACATCAATCTTTGGGCTGAATGGGCTGCCATTGAAAACAGTCTGGTAAAAGATATTGATTATAAATTGCCCAAAGTCAAAAAAGAGTACGCTGGCATTGTATTGACACTTTCTAAATTTCAACATCCTGATTTATCTGCGTTCAACGACCCGGAAGTATGCTTCAAAGTGCCTTTGGATTATCATGCCGGACTCATCGTGCAATCGTCCAAACACGAACGGGTTCGCGCCTTGCTGGATGATTATGCCGAGCGATTGACGCGTGATTTTGCATCGGTAATTCCGCAAGCTGATGTCAAAGATTTGCACTGATGCATTGGTTTTTATTGATCATTGCCGGTTTGTTTGAAGTGGGTTTTGCCACTTGTTTGGGCAAAGCCAAAACATCAGTCGGATGGCCGATGTACGGTTGGTACGTAGGCTTTTTGATATCGCTGAGCATCAGTATGATTTTATTGGTCAAAGCTACGCAAACTTTGCCCATGGGTACAGCTTATGCGGTTTGGACAGGAATTGGTGCACTCGGAACTGTTTTGGTTGGGATTTTTGTTTTTAAAGAACCGGCCAGCTTTTGGCGCGTATTTTTTCTGCTGACTTTGATTGCTTCAATCATCGGGCTCAAAGCCGTTTCACATTGAGTTTACTTTTCAAACAAACCCAATGAACCGCCTACCCAGTCTTTGTCTTTGTTGAATTTAACGCCAATCATTTCTCCGCGGCTCAGCCGAACCAAATTACACAAAAGGGTAGGAGCCGCAGCGTCTTTTTGCCAAACACACAAAACGCGAACTTCTACTTTTACTTTGCCGTCGGGTGCTTGTAGAATGGGGATATAATTGACTTTTTTTTGCAGGATGTATAAGTCTTTTTCTTGAACGGCTTCAATGTCTTCTTTGGTTACATGAAATATCACGCCGCTTCCTGAAAACGAAAACAATGGTTTTAAAACATAATTTTCTAAATCAGAAGGAATTTCATTGAGTTCGCTGAGCAAAGTAGTTTCAATAAAATACGGCCCTTTGAGCATGGGCAATATATATTTGCTGATTCTAAAAAACCAATTCGGATGACCGGCCCATTCAACGTCTAATTCATCGCTAAAACTAAAGTTGAGTTTTAAATCTTTTCTGAGTTCGAGCTCGTCAAAAATCACGCGGTTGTATATGCGTTTAACCAATATTTCTCTGCCGCTGACATCGGTATAAAATAATTGTTTTCCTTTTTTTACCAGTTCAGTAACACAGACAATCGGAACTCCAAGTTCGCGCCTGCAGTAATAAAAATCAATTTTGGTGTTTTGTTTTTCGGGCTCAATTTCAAGCAGAATCACGTTTTCTTTTGCATGTCCGTTGCAGATGGCTTCTTCAATAATGCGTGCGTATTCTGATTCTGAAATGCCACTGATGTAGGGCGTTAAATCTGCTAAAAAAGGATATTGTTTTTTGAATTTCCCAAACAAAACCTGCTGAAAATTAAACAACGACGGAAAACCCTGCACCTCAATGAGCTTCGGAATTACTTTTCCCTCTTCTTCGCAAATACCAAAATCAATGGCCAAAAAAGTGGTGTGTTCATCTTCGTTTGGCACGCGGGTGTTGAGCGCGAGTGCTCTTTCGGTTTGTTCTTTAAAATTGGGTTGCGTGATAAATGCAATCACTTGCTCACTGCCTTCAATGAGTTGTTTTTTGAGTTCTTCAGAAATAAAAAAAGGCGATTCAGCTATTCTAAAAGTGGGCACATAATCAAAATCATCGGCAATGTCTTGCTGAAATGCCGCGTATTTTTGAGCGCTGAATTGTTGGTTAAAAAGTTTTCGGTACTTATCGATCATCTTCAGCAGAAATTAAGAGGCTAATTAGAGAGCATTTTTTTGGTTCTGAGTAGGTCATTGATGGCCATTCTGAGAAAGTTCGGAATCAAAGTCTCGTTGGTTTTGTATATTTTTTCTTCATCGAGTAAATCTTCGAGCATATTTCTGAATTTCTTGCGGCCCTTCATGTTGATGATTTTCTCGCGTGTTTCAGCTTTTTTCAGGTTGGCAATAAAACTTAGCGGGTCAGCTTCCGGGTGAAACTGTGTACCAACCATATATTCTGAAAATCGAACCGCCATAATCGCGCGTTCATACTGAACGTAATCGCGAATTTTTTCAAGCGAAATAATTTTAGCGCCTTTCTCTTCAAAAACATTTAAATTGGGTTGCACCACCTGATAATCGCGCGAATCTACGGCATAAAACGGGTCGTCCAAACCTTCAAGCAAAGGATCGCGCATGCCGTCTTTGGTTTTGTGTACCGTCATTACCCCAAAGGAAGTTCCGTTGCGCTTGGTAATTTCGGCCAAACCAAAATGCTGACAAGCCATCTGAAACGAATGGCAAATCAGCAACATATGTTTTTTGATTTCGTTTTCTTGGTTCCAAAGCACGAATTCGTCTAGAAAAGCGTAGTAATGTTTGTCCCAAACGCCATCGCCCACTAGTGGATTTCCGGGGCCTCCGGTTGAAATAAAGATATCAAAATCTTTGAGTTTTGGGAGTTCAGATTTTCTGCGGATGTCAAAAACCTTAAAAGTCAACACTTGGTTGAAACGACCAATGATGTCCATAATGCAGCGCATGCCTTGGTTGGGCTCGCCGTTATACATATCGAGGATGGCTACTCTGATCAATTGTCCGCTCATAGTGATGGGGTTTTAGATAGACATTTGCCCTGCAAATATAGGATTAAATCGTTATAAACCTTTGGTAAACTCAGAAGTTATAAAATCAACTACCGCCGGTAAGCTACCCGTTTTTTCAAAAACGGCGAGTTGTTTGTCAGCGCCAGTTCCGTTTTTCATGATTTGGTGCGCGTAATTGATGTGTTCGCGACTGCCCAATTCATCAACCACATCGTCAATAAACTCCAATAATTCGCCAATGAGCAATTTGGTTTCAACTTCTTTTTGCAAACCAAAATCAATCATTTGGCCTTCAATACCGTAGCGCGCCGCTCTAAATTTATTCTCTTTAATCAGCGCCAATCTGTAAATATTGTAGCTCATATTGTGTTGGGTAAGTCGATGTAATTTGGCCACAACGGCTTGAATAATAGCCACAATACACATGGTTTCTTCAACCGTGAGGCTCATATCACAGATTCTGAACTCAATGGTGTCGTAAAACGGATGCAAGCGCAAATCCCACCAAATCTTTTTTGGGTTGTCAATGCAGTTGGTCTTGACCAAAGTTTCTAAATATTTGTCATATGAGGCCACATGGTCAAAATATTCGGGCAGTCCGGTGCGCGGAAATTTGTCAAAAACCTTGGTTCTGAATGATTTATACCCCGTTTGTCTGCCTTCCCAAAAAGGCGAATTGGTAGACAAGGCAAAAATATGCGGCAAAAAATAACACGCCTGATTCATGAGTTGCAAGCCAATTTCGCGGTTTTCAATGCCCACATGACAATGCATTCCGAAAATCAAATTCGAGCGTGCAGCATCTTGCAGTTCATTAACAATATTGTGGTAACGCGGATCATCAGTAATTGGCTGGTCTTGCCAACGAGAAAACGGATGCGTTCCGGCGCCACCCACCACCAAATTTTGTTGCTCAGCGAGTTCAACAATTTTACTGCGCAAAAACCTAATTTCGCGGTCGGCTTCTTTAACGTTTTTACAAATATTGGTACCCACTTCTACCACCGATTGATGCATTTCGGCCTTGACTTGTTCATTCAAAAAAACCTTCGCACCATCTACAATTTTAGACAAATGCGAGCGCAAATCACGGGTTTCCGGGTCAATAATTTGGTATTCTTCTTCAACACCCAGCGTGAATATAGGAAGCTTTTTCATGATTGTGTTTTTTAGGTAGCTCATCCGGCTATTCGCTTTATCTTTTAAACCTACAAGGTTTCAAAAACCTCGCAGGTTCAAAAGGATGCCGCTACTATCCGGGCTAGGAGCCTAGCTTGCATTTGATTATTTCTGTTCAACTGAATTTTTGATAAAATCGCCCCAAGTCAGGTTCATTTTTCCGGCTTTGTGTTTTTTGGCCAAACCAATAGCCATTTTGGCTGCGGCTTCTACAACCCATTCAAAATTTTCGGCACCTACTGAGGTCAGTTCAGCATCGGGCGCTGGGTTGCCAAAATCAATTGCATACGGAATTCCGTCGCGTACGGCAAACTCTACGGTATTAAAATCATAGCCCAAGCCTTGACACAAACGCAAAGTATAATCTTTAATGGTAGCCAAAAGTTTTTTATCAGTTACCGGATTATCCACCACATAGCGCAAATGATGCGGATTGCGGGGCTCATAAGGCATGATGCGCACGTCTTTTCGGCCCAAACAATACACCCTAAAATACGAATCAAACACAATTTCTTCTTGAAGCAACATCACCAATTGTCCGGTTTCGCGGTGTTTTTCCCAAAACTCTTCTTTGTTTTCGAGGCGGTATACATTTTTCCAACCGCCGCCGGCATAGGGTTTCATATAAGCCGGGAATCCTACATAATTAAAAATGCCTTCCCAATCAAGTGGATATTTGAGGTTTCTGAATGATTTTGCAGTAGTGTCGGTCGGGTGTTCTGCCGAAGGTAAAATCACGGTTTTAGGCAACGGAACGCCTAAGGTATCGGCCAAACAATTGTTGAAGAATTTGTCATCCGCACTCCACCAAAACGGGTTGTTGATGACATTGGTTCCGGTAAGCGCCATATTTTTTAAATACGCTCTGTAAAACGGAACATCTTGTGAGATACGGTCAATAATGACCGCGTATTCACCGCCTTGGTTTTGTATTACTTTATCAATAGAAACGGCCTCGGCCATAATGCCTTTTTCATTTTTTGAATTGACTCTTTCAATAAAGGCATGTGGGAAAGTGTCTTCCATGCCAAATAAAATTCCAATCTTTTTCATGAGTTCAAGTTGTTATGTTTAGAAAAATTTGATTCTTGATAAATAATGCGGAAACATCTCACGCCAAACCGGCCAATCATGCTGTCGTTCTGACCTGATGTCTAACCAATGCGGAATATCACGGCTGGCCAAAACCCGGCTGAGTTTTAAGTTAGCGTCAAAACAAATGTCCCAATTAGAGGTTCCGAGAATGATATCCATGTTCCAAAGTTCATGGTCATTAAGTCCGTGCAGATAATCTTCCGGGCTATTGTAATATACGTTTTCATCGTGATAACCTTCCATAAAACTCTTAATATCAAAGGCACCGCTCATGGAGAACATATGGCTTACATAACCCGGATGGCGAAACGCAAAGTTAGCAGCGTGATAACCGCCAAAACTGCAACCTGCTACGGCCACTTTACCAGAATAAGTATTGTTTTTGACCCGCTCTACAATTTCATGACAAATCATTTTGTCATACCATGTGTGGTTTTGTATTCTGTGCGCTGGGTGAATTTGTTTGTTGTAAAAACTGTCTTTGTCAATGCTGTTCGGACAAAAAATCTGAATTAAGCCTTGCTCAATATACCAACGAGCTGACTCAATCAGACCTTGGTCTTTGTTTTCGTGGTAACTGCCCATCGAGGTCGGGAACAAAATCACCGGATAACCGGCGTGTCCAAATACGAGCATTTCAATTTCACGACTGAGGTTTGGTGAGTACCATTTGAAAAATTCTTCCTTCATGTTCAATAAGGATTGTTTTAGTCATAGAATGCACACGAATGCTGCACAAACAAGTTTAGTGAAAATATCTCATATATGCCATAATTGCTGTGATTTGTGCATATATTTATGATTATCACCAATGTTTTGTTGGTTATTTGGCAAAATGTCAAAAAATAGATAATTCGCAACTACACATTTGATAAAAACACAAAACAGCACTTGGTTTTAAGCGCTGCTTGTTGTGGTTTGACAGATGATTTTGTTATTGAATTACGTCCAATGTTTCAAATAGCTGAATTTGATTCTTGAGTCTTTCAATAAGCATGTTCATCATGCGTTTATTGAGTGCGGACGAGTTTTGAATATACGTTGCGTATTCATCAGATGTGAATAAGGCAATCACCATTCCTTTGAGCGCATTTCTGAATTTAATGTCTTTTTGGATAGAGTTTTCTATAAATTGAAATTTCTTTTCAATTGAAAAAGTGTAAAAGACATTCTTGTGTTTGCTGATGTGATTTCTGAAGACTTCAACAAACAAATCGTTTTGAAGTTTTAAAATAGGGCGGAGGGTTTGGTTCTGAAAACGTTCATCAGAAGATGATGAAGCATTGATTTGCCCAATGGTTTCACCCCTGAATTCCAGCAAAAAATTGTCGCGCGGTTTCATTTTTATTTTAAAATTAATAAAAAAACCTCCGCGGTTAACGGAGGTTTTGGGTAGTTATCAATAATGTACTGTTAATTAGTCACGCACTTTGAAAGTTACTCTTCTGACCAATCTTCTAGCATCACCAGAATCAATCGCCACAGAGCTGTCTTCTCCTTCGCTAACAACGCGCAAACGGTCTGGGTTTACACCAGCTTTGATGAGCGTGTTTCTAACTGTATTGGCACGGCCCATAGATAGCTTGTCGTTGTATGCGCTTTTTCCGATTTCATCGGCATGACCGATGATATCAATGCTGGCTGATGGGTTGTTTCTGAGGTAGGTCAACATAAAGTCAATACCTTCAGTAGAAACATTGGTCGGTGTAGTTTTGTTTGAATCAAAATAAGTGGTTACATAACCTTCATTGATCAAACGTTTCACCATATCTGCATTGGCTGTTTCAATGGTTTCTTTGACATGAGATTTATCTACATAATTATCGGTCATGTATTTCTCAAGTTCATCAGGAACCCCGTTTTTGTTTATGTCAATCATACGACCTTTCGTATCAACCGCAACGCCTGAAATTGAATTGTTTTCAACGTCAAGATAATCAGGAACTCCGTCTTTGTCACTGTCATTCATCATGGTTTCTAGCTCACCAATGCGTTTGTCAAGCTCTTCAATTTGCTTGAGTTTGCCTTCGTCGATGATGGCCCAGTCGCCGTGAATGTTATCTTTTCCAAAGGAGTAGGTGATACCCAAGGATGCTATTACCATTTGTCCGGACAAATTGTTTTTTTGCTCAGAAATACGACCGTCCCAGGTAAAATGCTGTCTGAAGTTGTTGATGGTACTGAAATCACCAATAATCGAGAATTTCTTAGAAACTCTGAATTCAGGAGAAATACCAAACATAGCACCTAAATTTAATTCAGATTTATTGTAGTAATTGGTAGGATCGTTCGGTTCTTTTAGTTTTGGAGTTGCTCGAGCGGCTTGAAGACCAGCATGTATTAAGATGCTCAATCTTCCTAATTCTTGCTGAATGTTAAAAAGTCGTGAAGCATTGATGACTCCTTGTAAACCAAAGCGATATTGTTGTAGTTTGAAGTCTTTACTGTCGGTTGATTTATTGTTTGAAAAAAAGTCAGAGCTCACATCGGCCTTCAAACCAAACTTAGCACTGAACATATAACGAACACCTAAACTGAATGAATTGGCGCGTATTGATCCGAACAACTGATTCGGGTTACTTGAATAATAACCATCGGTAAAAGGACGTGTTCCCTTGCTTTGACCGGCACTGAACTCAAGAGTCCATTTGTTGTAGTCTTTTGCTAAACCTGTATCCTTAGCTTCTTTAACATCTTCTTTTTGCGCATAACTTGCTGTAAGAGAAAGTAAGGTAAGGGATAACAGTAGTAATCTGTGTTTCATAGTTTTCTGTTTAACTTCGTATCGTCAGTTTTAACACTTAAGCTGCAAATATAGCAGTTTAGATTTAATATTCAACCATTTGCCAAATAAAAGCTATACACTATTTTTACACAATTTTTCAACCACTTACACTTGTTTTCATGAGGATTTCTAATATTTCTTTAACAGTTGATATAGTGCTTTTTAAGTTGGTTGAAAAACAATTATTTGTATTGTTAATTCAACGTAAAAACGAACCGTACAAACTTTGTTGGGCATTGCCCGGAGGTTATGTTGAACAGAATGAAAATCCAGATTACGCCGCAATCCGAGAACTATATGAAGAGACCTGTGTACATGCAAAATTACAACAGCTGGGTGTTTTCGGGAGACCTGATCGGGATCCCAGAGGACATGTGGTTTCGGTGGCTTATTTGGGTCAAGTTGACCACTCAGTCAAAGCAGTGGCAGCTGATGACGCTCTAAATGTTCAATGGTATAACGTTTTGGAACTACCTCAATTGGCTTTTGATCATCGAGAGATCATTGAATATGCACACTTAAAAAAATAACTATTAGTATGAGATTTCACACCAGAAAATGGGTTAAACCCGAAGATTTAAATCCGAATGCAACTTTATTCGGAGGCAGGCTTTTAGCTTGGATTGATGAAGAAATAGCTTTGTACTCAGTGGTACAACTTGAAAACTCCAGAGTGGTTACCAAACATATGTCAGAAATTAACTTTCGCAGTTCTGCCCGTCAAGGCGATATTGTTGAAATTGGTATTGATGTGGTGAAATTTGGAACCAGTTCGCTTACGTTAAAATGCGAAGTTCGCAACATGCGTACCTGGGAGACCATCATTACCATTGACACCATCACTATGGTAAGTTTAGGCGAAGACGGAAAACCCAAACCTCATGGCAAAACCAAGGTGGAGTATGTGCGAGAAAGGCTTGGAGACCGATGATTAACTCTGAATTTCTTTACCGGTAGAAAGTTCAAAAATTTCTAAATCAAAATAACCGATTGATGCGATGATGTGGTCAAAAATATCGGCCATAATGTATTCGTAATGCTCGAATTTTTTGTCTTTGGTAAAAGCGTATATTTCTAAAGGGATACCTTGAGCTGTAGGCTGTAACTGTCTGCAAAGCAAAATCATATCTTTGTTTAAGCTCGGGTAATTTTCTAAATAGTTGGTGATGTATTTTCGGAACAATCCAAAGTTGGTCAAATTGCGTCCGTTGATGAATAAAGACTTGTCAATTTTGTGTGCCGTATTGAATTTATCAATTTCTTTTTGACGGGTTTCAATGTATTGACTGATCAACTCAATTTTTTTGAGATTATTAAGTTCATCTGTAGATAGAAAGCGAATACTCTTGGCCCTAATGAGCAGGTGTCTTTTGATGCGTCTTCCGTCTGAATTGAGCATGCCGCGCCAGTTTCTAAACGAATCTGAAATCAAACTATAGGTAGGAATCGTTGTAGTTGTGTAATCAAAATTACGCACTTTTACGGTGGCAAGATTAATTTCAATCACATCGCCATCGGCTCCGAATTTGTCAAATGTTATCCAATCGCCAATGCGCACCATATCATTCAATGAAACCTGAACGCTGGCCACAAAACCCAAAATAGTGTCTCGAAATATTAAAATCACAATGGCCGAAACAGCTCCTAAAGTCGTGATGAGCGTTTGTGCTTTAATACCAAATAATTCATAGACAATCATGGTTATTCCGATGACCCAAAGAATAATCATAATCACTTGAATATAGCTGTCAATAGGTTTGTCGCTGTATTTTGGTTTGAGTTTTAAGTAATCGCGCAGAGCATTAAAAATGGTGCGCACAATCCACAGAACCAATAAAATAATGTAAATGCCTACGAGTTTTCCGAAAACGGTTTCCCAATAAACAAAATCATTGAGAATTACAGGTACTGATTTGTAGATGAACAACAACGGAATTAAATGCGCAATGTATTTTGTAGTTTTGTTGCTGATGAGTAAATCGTCAAAACGCGTATTGGTTTTTTTGGCAATCACGGCCATTACCGTAACCAATAAAAATCTAAAAACAAAGTAGATGTTGTAAGCTAAAAGGCACAAAACAACAATATTCACAGCTAAACTTACATAAGAAGCCAGCGTATCGCCTAACCTCCAGTCACGCAACAACGGATAGCACCATCCATAGATCAACTCTAATGTTTTATGCATTTCTCAAATATTTTTTTTCGATGTAAAATGTACCAAACGGAACTACTGAAGCCAAGCAAACAACCAAAAAAGTTTTGGTGTTCCATTGTTTTTCTAACTTGTGAAAAATGGCTAAACCAATGTAGGCAATAAAAAGAAGCCCATGAGCCATTCCAATTACGCGAACAAACTCGGGTTGGGTTAAAAGATACTTCATGGGCATGGCAAAAAACAGCAAAAGCAATAATGAAATGCCTTCAAGAAGAGCAACATTTTTAAACAATTTCATAGCAAATAGGTTCGATGGTTTGAAGTGTCAAAATTAAATAAACCTACCGATTATAAACAAAACCCGACTATTTTTGTACTGTATTTTTTTCACATGAGTAAACGCGACCTCAAAAAGTATTTAGAAACCTTGCCTGCAGAACATCTTCGCTTGCAAATCCTGGAGTTATACAATAAGTTTCCGGCAGTAAAAACGTATTATAATTTTGTTTTTAAACCCAACGAAGACCAACTCATTGATGAAGCAAAGGCTAAAATATACAACGAATATTTTCCGCAAAAACGCAGGAAACCCAAAGCGCGAAGATCGGTTGCACAAAAGTATATCAAACATTTTATGAGTTTGGGCATGGATGTTTTTCTGGTAGCTGATTTGATGCTCTTTAACCTCGAAGTGCTCCAAAGGTTTTCAGAACAAAAGCCACAATTAGCAGATACATTTTATAAAAGTGTATTGAATTCATTTGAACAACTTATAGCTTACATCATCGAAAACGGTTTGGTGTCAACGCATCGCGATAGAGTAGAGGCGGTTGTGCAATCGGTGCAAAAACAACAATGGCCCAATTTGTTTGCTTTTGAATTACATTTTGAACAACTTTAATTTTTTTTGCCAAACTCCAAAAAAAAACCTTCAATAAGTCTTTTTTAGATGTACTTTTGCAAAATTATACAAAACCCATATGTCACTGCGTACAACCGAACTGGTTTTAGACGACGAGCCCAAAGAACTCTATGCGTATCAAAAAGACGATATAGATGCTATTTTTGAGCGCATTGATAACGCACCACAAAACCATCATCTTTTGTATCAACTGCCTACCGGAGGTGGAAAAACAGTTATTTTTTCAGAAATTGTCCGTCGTTATTTAGCCAAACACAACAAAAAAGTTTTGGTGCTCACGCATCGGATAGAGCTTTGCAAGCAAACTTCAAAAATGCTCAAGGGTTTTGGGGTAACCAACAAAATCATCAACAGCAAAGTAAAAGAATTGCCTGACCAGAATGATTATGATTGTTTTGTGGCCATGGTGGAAACACTCAAAAACCGCATCAACGATAAGAAATTTCATTTGGATAATATTGGGCTCATGATTATTGATGAGGCTCATTACAATTCGTTTAGAAAGTTGTTGCGCTTTTTTGATAAATCCTTTATTTTGGGCGTAACTGCCACACCACTAAGTTCCAACATCAAATTGCCGATGTATGAAAATTATGATGAACTGATTGTGGGCGATACCATTGCTTCATTGGTAGAAAAAGGTTTCTTGGCCAAAGCAACCACTTATAGTTATGAAGTTGGATTGACTTCTTTAAAAGTTGGAATCAACGGTGATTATACCGTAAAATCTTCAGATGATTTGTATTCAAATATGATTATGCAAGAAAAACTTTTGCATGCGTATACCGAAAAATCTCTGGGCAAAAAGACGCTTATTTTTAACAACGGAATCAATACTTCATTGTATGTTTATGAAACATTCAAAGCGGCCGGAATCAACATTCGTCATTTAGACAACACCACGGCTCCTGATGAAAGACGAGATATTTTGGAATGGTTCAAACATACCCCTAATGCCGTTCTGACTTCTGTTGGAATTCTCACTACCGGATTTGACGAACCCACTGTTGAGAGTATCATTTTGAATCGCGCTACCAAATCGTTGACGCTTTATTTTCAGATGATTGGTCGCGGTTCACGCAGATTGCACAACAAAAATGAATTTACGGTGATTGACCTCGGAAACAATGCAGCTCGTTTTGGTTTGTGGAGCGATCCCGTTAACTGGCAGCACATCTTCAAAGCTCCGGAATTATATTTAGAAAGTCTGCGCGATGATGCTGAAATTGAACAGAATTTTAGGTATCAAATGCCTGCTGAGCTCAGGGCTAAATTTGCGCAAACCGCAGTGATTGATTTTGATGTTGAAGAAGAGCACAAGCGCGCAATTGCAGCTAATCAACGCTCGAAAGTAGTTTTTGAAAAATCTCTTGAACAGCATGCACAAATGTGTGTTGAAAATGCTCAAGACCTTATGAGTGCTCGTCAATTGGCTCGTGAGTTGGGCGATGATATTGAATCGCGTATGAAAAAGTACGCCAACTGCTTGAGCCATTGCAGTAAGAACTACAAAGAATGGTTGATTGAAGACTACAAACAGAAATTGAGCTTACTCATAGGCAAGAAATTCAGAGAATTGCTTTTTGATTAGTCTAAAAAATTAATTCAACCCGATGAAATACATTATTTTATCGATATATGCGCTCATTTTTTTTTAACAAAATTTTCATAACTGTAGAAAAGTGCATTTCATCGATTTTATGAGTGTTTACAACTGATTTAGAAGGGATTTTTTTTTTATTAGACCTGTAGAAAATATCTTTGCTCATGAATCATTTAGATCCAACTATTTGATTCTAAACCCCACCCCAGCTTAAACCGACATAATTATGAAGAACAAGTACGATGTAATGCTTATTTTAGAAGGCACCTATCCGTTTAATGGCGGTGGTGTTTCTACATGGGCACACATGCTGTGTAATCAGGTTCGCAACGTGAATTATACCTTGTATTCCATCAATGCAGATTTTGAACAAAAGCCAAAATATGTTTTGAGTGAAAACGTCAAGGATGTTATTCAGGTTCCGCTTTGGTCACCGCTGGAACCTCAAGAATTGTTGAGCTACGGAAGTAAAAAATACTACAAAGCTGTCAACAAAAAAGAGCAGGAAGATGATCAGGCCATCGCAGAAGAATTTATCCCGATCTTTGAAAGATTGCTGGCACACATATACAATGCCGACGCTGATATTGAAGAAATTGACGACACTATTTTTGATATGTGGCAGTTTTTTCAAAATCACGACTATAAAAAAACCATGCGCAGCCAAGTAGTATGGCAGTGTTTCTGTAAAACAGTTACAGAAGTCATTGAAAAAGACAATCACTACGATGCCACTTTGTATGATTTTACTGTGGGTATGCGTTGGATTTACCGATTTTTAATGCCAATTTCCATTGATGTTCCTAAAGTTGATATTTCACATTTAACGCTTTCAGGTTTTCCGGTGATTCCTGCATTGGTTTTGAAATATAAATACGGAACACCTATTATGGCTACGGAACACGGTGTTTTTATTCGCGAACGTTTGATTGCGATTAACGCATCTGAATATTCTTTTTTTCTCAAAAACTTGTTGATTCGATTTTCAGAATGTATTACCAAGTTGGTTTACTATAAAGCTGATATTATTTTATCGGTGAACAAATTCAACATGATTTGGGAGAAAAAATACGGTGCACATCCCAACAAAATTGATGTGATTTACAACGGAATCGATGCTGATTTATTTGTTCCCGGACCAAAACCTGCTGCTTTAGAAGGAATTCCAACCGTAGTAGCAGCGGCCCGTATCTTTGAGCTCAAAGATGTGATTACCATGATTAAGTCATGTGAAGTAGCCAAACGAAGCATTCCAAATGTTCGTTATTTGGTGTACGGCGACAACAATGCCGTGCCTGAATACACCAAAGAATGTCTCGACTTGGTCAAAAAGCTAGGCCTTCAGGACAATTTCTTTTTGGCTGGTTACCACGATAAACCGCATCAGTTGTTTTGTGAAGGAGATATTTCTATCTTGACCTCCATTTCTGAAGGATTTCCGTACACCGTTCTTGAATCAATGAGCTGTGGAATTCCGGTTGTAGCTACCGATGTAGGTGGGGTAACAGAAGCATTAGATGAAAACTGTGGTTTTATTTGTAAACCAAAAGATCACGAGTCCATCGGTAAAAGTGTAGTTACCTTGCTGCAAGATGAAGCACTCAGAAAGAAAATGGGAGCTGCAGCCAGAAAGAAAGTGCTAGATAATTTTACAATTGATAAATTCATCAAAGAGTATGAGGTAGCATATGATTTTCTCATGAACAAAAAAGCTCATGAGCCAATTTATCTCAACACTCACTTAGAAGAAGAGGCTATGGAAGCATCCTAAGAACAAATTAGTTTTTTAGTAACTTAACCAAAATAGATCCCCAATCTACAATGGAACATCATTACAGAAACATCAAATCCTTAATCGAACAGACTAAGGACAAAGTCGGTAAGCCCGTAAGTAGTCAGGTTGTTGAAGCCACCATTGAGTCGTTGGGCATTCGCGAAAAAGACACTATGGATGACTACGGTTTTAATTCTATCAAGGATTTGGCCGATTTGGTATTTTATGAACTCAACAACGATCCGTATTATATAGGATCCAAAAATACCAAAGAAATTGAGCTTGAGGCAACACAATCTAAAATCATTCAGCTCAAAGATTACTTCAAACTCAAAACCAAAATTTTTGTTCAATACTACTCATTAGGTATTTTTCACCTTTTGCCGGTATTGATGCAAATTGCGGCTATTGTTTTGTTTGGATATTCACTTTGGACTTTTGTCGGATTCAATGAAATTCAATCTACAGCAGTAGTATTAGGAGTCATTGTCGGACTTATCTCAACCGGAGGTTTTGTACAAGTAATAGGTAAACAAGCTTCGTTTTATTGGAATTACCAAGATTACCGAATGACCGATAAAACCATCAACTATTTGCACAAAGTAGGGATGTTGTCTATTTTCTTTGTGTTGACCGCTATTTTCTTGGTAAATTTTTTCTTTCACATCTATCCATACGAAATACTTTTCATCGTATTTGCCTATGCCTTTTTTGTAGGAATGTTGCTTCTAATGTTGGCACCTTTGCACACCATCAAACAGCGATGGATGATTACTTTTTCTATTTTTTGCGGAACTGCTGCGGCTATTGTGCTCAAAGAAACGACGCAATTAAAAATCTTTTTAACCCACTGGATAGGTATTGCAGTGGCCATATTGATTACCAAACTTTTTTTGGTATTATATTTTAGAAAACTAACCAAAAACAAAAAATCAATTACCGGCGATAAAATTCGTGTTCCGGTTTTATTGTATCACAATTACCAGTATTTTTTCTACGGAATTTTTGTCTATGTATTCATTTTTATTGACAGAATTCTGGCTTGGTCATCGGGCATTAATGGCAACTTGCCTTTTTTGGTATATTTTGAAAAAAACTATGAACTCGGAATGGATTTAGCCATTTTAATTTTCTTGTTGTTGGCCGGAGTCATGGAATACGGAATTGCCTCATTTACTCGCTTCATTGACATCGGACAAAAAATTACCAACCACAAAACGCCTGAAGACTTTAACAACCAAATCAAAAAAATGTACTGGCAACAAATTCTAATTTTGTTCATCAGCAGTGCGCTGGCATTTGTACTCATTTATTACATCATAAATGCCTCTTGGGGCTTTGAAGGTCAGTTCAAAGAGACTTTGGTTCGTCTGAGCATCAAAGTGTGTATTATAGGAGGTGCCGGTTATGTACTGTTGGCTTGGGGCATGCTCAATTCATTGTATTTGTTTACCTTAGGCCAGGCCAAAAGACCATTGCAAGCCATTGTTTATGCTTGTTTGCTCAACATAACATTAGGCTTTGTTTTGAGTAGATTCTGGGCGTATGAGTACAGTGTGCTCGGAATGTTTTTTGGATCTGTTGTTTTTGTTTCCATTACACTTAAAGCCATGACGCAATATTTTAAAAATCTTGATTATCACTATTATGCGGCATATTAAGTATTTACTTCTAATCATTCCGTTGATACTCATTTTCAATTCATTTAGAAAAGATATGCGAAAAGACAGTGTATTGGTTTGCTACGGAAAGCTAGCACCTGAAAACATCAAAGGTTATAAATACTTGATTCTTGAATCAAAGCATTATTTTCCGAGCAATCTTCGCGTATTCAAATCACAAAATGAAAAAGTATTTGCCTACATCAGTTTAGGAGAAGTCAATGAAAATGCAATCCACTATCAAGATCTCAAAAAGCTGACTTTAGGAAAAAACAAAATTTGGAACAGCCATTACCTTGATTTGAGCAAAAAGAAAACCATTGAAACTTTAATGCTCATTGTCGACGAACTTTTTGAAAAAGGTTACGACGGTTTGTTTTTGGACAACTTTGACAATTACACGATTCACGGCCCTCAAAAAGATCAAAAAGCCGGTATCATTGAACTCATGCAGCTCATCAAGAAAAAATATCCTAAAAAGATGTTTATTCAAAATGCAGGATTAGAACTTTTGCCTGATACCAATTCTTATGTTGATGCAGTAGCGGTAGAGTCGGTGGTGACGGACTATGATTTTAAAACCCAAAAATACGGTTTAAAAAAAGCCGAACAGGCTCAGAAATATTTATCAGAACTCGATAAAATTCACCAATCTTACAAAATACCGGTAATTTTAATTGAATATGCTGACTCAGAGCGCTTAGCGGCTCAAATTAAAGACCAATTAGAAGATACTAAATTCGATTATTTTATTGGCAATATTGATTTACAAACCATCCCGAAATTTAAAAAATAACCAGTTATGATGATGTTTTTGACCAGTTCGATCTTGATGGGCTTTATAAGGCTTTGCTTTATATTGCTTTTCATGTTCTATTTGAACAGAAAGTTCGTCAGTGTATCAAAACACCTTCATTTCATGGATTTTATTGTTTTGAATTGGTTTCGATACGCTTCTTTGTTAGTCATAACTTTATTTGTTTTGATTGAAGTAAGTGCCTACAATTTGTTCAACTGCTTTTTTATTTTTACGCTTATTTTAGGGGCAGATATCATCGGAATTGAAAATCTTAAAAGACCACGCGCTTATTTCAGAGAACACATCAAAACCGGTTTGCTGACCTTTTTGCGCAATGTTGAAAACAAACAATCTTTTTGGTTTTGGTTTTCAGTAAATCGCAACAAAAAGAAGAAAGATCAAAACATGTTTATTTTGGTGATTACAATAGTCTTGGGAATCACCACATTTTTGAGTCGTTATTACTTTATTATTTACGACAATTATTCGCTTTCTGACGCCTGGATTAATGACTTAAACAACCTTATTCAGTTTGACAATCAATATTGGTTTACTTTTGAACTCACCACCGATGCGGAACTTGCTTTGGCTAATTTTTACGGTAAAATAACCGATGTTAGTCCAACGATTGCCTTACAAGTAATTGCCATCCTCGAATCAACCTTGTTGGCGATTGTTATTTTTTGGACGCTCAACAAAATAACTACTTCTAAATTTATCGCGCCATCGGTAGCAGCGTTGTTTTTTAGCTTAGTATACGTGCTAACGCCAATTAATGTTTACTTTCTGCTTAAAGGAAACCCAACTTTTCTGGCACTCACTTTTGCTTTACCGGCTTTTGTGATGTATTTGAACCCAAAAACGTTGCGCGCCAGTAAATGGAACTATTTTATGGCATTTATTGCTGTTTTTATAGCTATAGGTTTGACGGACCTTTTTACTATGTGTGTGCTTATACCACCTTTTTTAATCATTGCTTTGTTTTTTACAAAATACAAAAACAAAAGCTACAACTTGATTGCTATTGGAGCATACATTACTGCCGCCTTATTATTGGCAGCTGTTTATCAGTACGCTTGTTTTTACCAAAGAATAGAATTGATTGATTACTTGCAAACCAATTTACTTTCAGTGAGTTCGTATACTTATGTGCCACAACTCATTGTTCCGTATAGTGAAATTATCCGTTATGCCCAATGGAGTACTCTTTTTGGTTTTGTTTTGGTTTTGTTGTTTGTGCTCATCAAAAAAGAAAATTGGCGCGATACTTTGGCTTTTTACGCCTATTTTAACTTCTTGATTTTACTCACTTTCATCAAAAGCGAATGGTTAGACATAGACATGCTTAACAACTCGTTGTCAGTTTTTATTCCCATTATCATTGGTTTGAACATAGCTGTTTTGATGCGAATTGTGAATTTAATTTTTGCTCGATTTGAAAAATTCAGCCCGCTGAGTTTGGCTGCTGTATACGGAATAATGTTATACGCCGCTGTTTTTTATCAGCAAAAAGGAATCAATGCTTTGGTGGTCTCTGATGAAACGCCCAAGCAAATTCTGAATGCTTACGACAAAATTTCACAAACTTTTTTCAATCACTCTTATTGTGTGGTCAATGACCCAACAGCACAGGTAATCAGCAATAATTCTCATTTTTTTATGAATTATGATTTCTTTGTCAACGAATATCCGCGCATTGATTCAATCAATACCAAAAACAAAAAAGATCCGATGTTTTTGGTCAAACATCCTGAATACTCACTTTCTAAAAGCGTGTTGGTCTTTGTACTCAGTGAAGATTGCATTGACGAAAAAAATGTATTTGCTGAAAACAAACATTATCAAAGCCAACTAATTCAAAACATTAAATTATTGCGCAACAGAGGACGTGTAGTGAATTTGTTTTATAAAAGCAGAATTCTCAAAGTATATGAAATTGTCAATGAGCCCAAACAAAGCAGAATATCTGATCTAATTTTTTAAGCATGAAACCAGTAAATTCAAATAAAATATTGCGTTACCTTGTATTATTAGGTCTTTCATTGAGCATCCTGAGTTGTGAAGGAATTGAAGATTGGTCTGAATTGCAAAAGATTGATTTGTTCAACAGCAAAGGTGGTCAAGACAGTGGCGTTGCTTTTAAAAGATACAAAGCGCCCGGCTTGAGCGCTCAGCCCGTGATTCAATCTATTTATGACCCGACTATTAAATACAGTTCGCTTTATAATGCTGAAATCAGAAAGGCTTGTGACTATACCAAAATGCCTTTTTATTGTATTACGGTTGACAGTTGGAATGCACAACCCAGAATTGCTGCTACAACGCGTGTTATTATGGTATACAATACCAAGAAACTCAGCGATGCATCTATACCCAAACTGCTTGATTTTGTGAGTGCTGGCGGAACCTTGTATATTCCTTTTGCCGATGAAGATCGCCGCATGGCTTATTTGTTGGGTTTTAAACCTGAGGCCGAATATGCTACTGATACCAAAGCGTCCGGATTTTATTTCAACCTTCCGATGTTGCCCGGTATGAAAAACAGAACTTATGCCGGTAAAATGAAATTATTTGGTTTTACAGGGCAAAATTTCTCAAGTAAAATTAAAGTTTTGGCTACAGCCTCGAACAACCCGAAATATCCTTTGGTGATTGAAAATTCAGTGGGCAAGGGTCGTGTTTTGTTTTACAATACTTCGGGTGATTTGGGCAAAATTGACAGAGGTTTATTGTTTGCCGGTATTTTGCGCGGATTAGAAGGAATTCCATATCCTATTGCCAATACCGCAACCATTTTCTTAGATGATTTTCCGGCACCGCAATACGACATCAAAGCTGAACCGGTAAAATCAGAAATGGATATGACCACGGCTGATTTTGTATCGCGTGTTTGGTGGCCCGATATGCGTGATTTGGCCAAAGAATACAAAATTCCATATGCAGCCATGCTCACGTTTGATTACCGAAATAAAATTGTCCCGCCTTTTACACTTGACCAGTGGAACTCGCGCAAAATCAAAACCAAAGATAAGTCAGAACCGCTTCCTGATTGGTTGGTAAATGATGTAAAAAAGAACGGCCACGAGCTTGCTTTTCACGGATATAATCACGTTTCGCTTACCAAACATTTATGGCGCAATACCAAGTTTATACCTACCGCCATGAACACGGTCAAGAAAAAGTGGGAACTCAGTGATTATGGTAAATTTCCGGCCACTTATGTTCCGCCATCCAATGAAATTGATGCAATGGGGGTAAAAATGCTTAAAGATGCTATGCCATCTATCAAATATATGTGCAGTTTGTTTTTAGGCCAAAGAGACGAAGGGGGCGACCGTGAGTTTGATTATGATCCGTATGATAAACGCATGTTTGATTACCCTCGAATATCCAGTGGTTTTTACTTTAATGACAATGAGCGTTATGCCATTCATTCTATGTATTTATTTACCGGAGTTTGGACCCATTTTGTCCATCCGGATGATATCTATCAGATTCCAGCTACTGCCGACAAACGTTCTGGGGGCTATAGTTTGCGAAATGATATGAACTATGGTTGGAGAAAATCAAAAAATTCCGATAAGGCTATGTTTCCGGAGTTCAAAGTATTTATGAAACAAATGACTTCGTGTTATCCGCAAATGCGCTTTGTAAATGGTGAAGTAGGGGGCGATGTGGTCATGAATTGGCGCGCTTCTAGGTTTAGTCATACTGCTGATAAAGGTTTTTATACGGTGAAACAAATTAATTCAGATGGGCAAGACAAACAGTATTGGTTTATGTTTGTGGGTGATCAGAATACTGAAATAATTGAAAACAGTCTAAAAAACCAGAATGTCTTATACAACAAAACACCTTTAATGGACGGTTGGTTGATTTCAATTTACTCTAATAAAAGCAAATTGACAGTGCCTGATTTGATTTATACAAAACCAAAAGATCGAGCAAAATTATCGGCCATTGTCAATGCGATTCGTACAGATTTTGCCCAATACAAAATCAATGTTAAAAATTTTGCATCGGGTGCTTTTTATGCAGAATTGGCTGAGAAAAAGCTCAAGGAAGAAATGAGCGCACTCAAAAATAAGATGATGTCTACCCCAGAAATTAATCCGACTCAATGGAACAAATACGCCAATTATTTATCATGGGATGATAAAGGATTAGAAATTTGGAAACTTTATGAAGAGCATGTAGCCAAATATCCAACCAAAAATAACATCTTATACTCAAAAGAATTGGATAAACTCATCGGATATAAAGATGATATTGCCAAAGAACGTTGGATGAGTGAACAAATGAAGGTGAATCCGGAGGATAAATCTTTAATTAAAAATTACATTGTCAATTTTGACAGCGAAGAATACCACGAAAAAATTAAAAATGCGCGTAAAGCTTTGTATCAGTTAGAACCAACACCACAGAATTACAAAGATTATATCAAGCATTTGCTTCAGTTTAATCCGGAGGAAGCTTACAAAGAGCTTGAAGCTAAAAAAGCCATGGCCGATTGGAGTGATTTGGCTACACAAATTACTTGGCTATTTGCCGACAACGGCAATTATGAAAAAGCCATTGAGTGGTCTGATTATTCAACAGATATTGACTTTGTTCAGAAAATGAATTGGTATATTGAATCTGGCAGATCAAAAGAGATTGAGCCAATTTATAAAGAGTACATTGCCAAACATCCTGAAGATGAAATAGCTTCAATATTAATGGCCAATATTTATCATGAGCAAGGTCGATTTAAAGATTCTTGGGTGCTGGCCAATTCATTGCATGATAGTTATGAGAAAGAAGAACTCAGGAAGATGCTCAACCGAGATGTTTTATTTGAGAATGCTAATTTACAACAAGATTTGATTGCCCATCATTCGGCACTTTTTTATCCGGATGTGCTCAAGAAACTTACCAAAGAAATCAGATTGGCTCATGGAAACTTCTTAGACTTTAAGACTTCTCTTGAAACCAATCAGCAGAATCCTCAAATTCAGAAAAATTTGTTGAGCTATAATTTCTTCAACAAGAAAAATCAAATCCACAGCATCGGACTGGCTTATGCTAAATACTATAAACTAGATTTCGAGGATTTGAATTATGATGATAATTATGACAATTATCTAATGGGTATAGAGTATAAGTTTACAACTGCTCAACGAGAAGCAAAACCGCAATATTGGGCACGCGGCAGATTTGAGATTGACAAGTATGCGCGCGGATATCCTCAGGGTAGTATAGGTTTCAATCTTGCCAAAGAAAAACAATATCGCTCGGCAGAGTTAAGTGCTATTCCGGTTGAAACTGCGGGTGGAATGAATCAGAAAATGTATCAAATTCAGTTGATAGCCTATCAAGATATGTTTGTTTTCAAACATTTTAATGTGTCGTTTGCCTTTGAAGGGCATTATTTTACCGATGGTTTACTGAGCCGCGATACTATTGGCCCTGATATCAATCCGGAGCGTTCGGCACATCTCAATGGTTTTGGACGTTCAAACCGAAAAATCTATACAACGCTTTCTGACGGTAATATTCGCGTTGATGATTATGATCAGTCGTACAATTTAGCATTAACTATGCGCATTCTATGGGATGATGGAGCAGCAAAAAAATCTAAATTATTACCGTTTTTAGAGTCTCAGGCTTCTTATGGTTCTCGTGATTTGGTATTGGGTTATCCGTATTGGATGATCAAAAACAGATTGTATGGTGGTGGTGGTTTAGGATGGGAATACAAGACAGATAACTTCCAGTCTCGGGTTGAAGCCGGTTATTTCTTTGATAGTTTTGCTTCGCATTTTGCTCGATTTAGTTCATCTGCGTCCTACCAAATATTTGATTATACAGCGCTCACTTTTGGATTTGAAGTCTTTGAGCAATCTAAGTTTTATTCAAACAATATTCAGTTTGGAATCAAACACAATTTTAAGCCGAAGTATAAAAAACAACGATAATAAAAAAGGGATGATTTACTGATCATCCCTTTCTTTTTTTAGGTAGGTTTAATGCCTGATGATGATTTTTCGAGTATCGTGATAATCGCCTTGGGCAAAGTCGATAAAATACAAGCCATTACTCAGGTTTGCTGTGTTGAACTTTTTAATTCCGGTTTGTGCCGAGCTTTGTTCGATATTTATTTTTTGTCCCAATGAGTTGTAGAATGTTATTTGATAATTTTCAATTTGATCAAATTCTACAGTCAATTCCTCTGAAGCGGGGTTGGGAAATATGGTGAGATTGAGTTTTGAAAAATCGGACTGTGCCAAAACAACCGGACTTACATTGAGTGTAAAGTTTAAATTGTTATAACCTGTGGTTGATTCCCACATATTATTGTTGGCCAATCTGATGGCATACTCAGGACGAGCGGCTAGAGTAGGGGCGCTATCAGGCAAACTTAGATATAATTTATATGTTCCGCTGGTTAAATTATTGGGTAATGTTAAATTTTCAGATATAGAGATTTCATTAGGTCCCAACCATAATCGCGGATCAACCGTCAAACCAACTGAATAGACTTGATTGGTTGCTGTATTTTTGAGTATCAGATAAACTTTTCTTTGATTGAACGGAGCGGCGTAACCTACATTTTTAAGTTTTAAAGTGATAGGTAGTACACTGCCTAAACTAATTGCCTGAGGAAAGATGCCCGATATGAGTTGAAATCGGTAACCTAAATTCTTTTCAATTTCACTGAAACAATTCTGACTTACAAATTCATCGATTACATCTGTGTTGTAATCAGCATTTAAAAATGACCAATGAAATTTTTTCATTTCTGCAATTGCTGATGAACAATCAGTTCTGGGCGAATTGAGTAAACAAGTTTCACCACCCATGGGGGTATATCGGGTATCAGCTTCTAAATAAGGCAATTCAACGGCAAGATTGTCATAGGTTCCGTAATCGTCTTCAGTAGCTAAAAAGCAATCGTTGTGATGTCCGATACGCACCAAGACAGACCCGCTGGTAACGTTGTAGCTCGCCACCGGAAAAGAGGCGTAAGCATTCATTTTAAAAGCCGGATAACGAACTTGTACCGAACGATTTGAGGGTAAATTATTTAAAAGTGCATTCAAAACATCTCTTCTGTGTTGGATGTTCGTTGAGGTTAAATCAGTATGATTATAGCCATAACCACCAAATTCTGCTTGGCTGGTGGCATACCATTCTCCCCATGCTCCTATAAATCCGGCTTGAACAACTGCAATAACATCTGAATTTGCTTGAAGAACCGGTGCCAACTGCCCAATGTGGGTGAGTATCATTTGCTTGCTTGCATCTCTGGGTTCTAAACTGTCGTCATTTGAATAGACAAATCTAATGATACACTTGAGCCCGGCATTTCTAATTTTATTAAAATCATTTTGCATATTGCTCAGGTAAGCATCAGAAATGGGAGAGTTAATAAAATCTCTCAGCCTGAATTCTCTGTGAATCAACGTGATGTTGTTTGAGGTTCTGAAAGTAGTTATAAATGCCTGATCTAAAGGGTTGTAGGTTCCGGTATGTGCAGATGAATATCTGTAGAAACCTCTTTCAGGATTAGGAAACACAGCGTCGGAAGCTGTGTAATTAACGGTTGTTGTTTGTGCGTTTAATGCAAAGCAAAACAAAACGCTGAACGACCAAAGTGCTTTTTTCATAATGTTTGCAGGTTTATTTTAATCACTTGTTTGGGAAAATGATTTAAAAATGCTCGTACAAACATATAATAAGTTTAAATACAAAAATCATCGACAAAAGTAAAACTAGTTCACATTTTATCGATGAATTGCATTTTGATAGCTTTTTTGTAAGAAAAACTACTTAAAAAGATAAATTTTTAAAGGTTTTTAGTTAAATATTCGTTGATAAAAAGTTTTTAACATTCTGCTTTTGAGCTGTTTATAACTTGTTTCAAGAGGCAAAATTAGTTCGAAAAGACAATTTTCCTCAGCTTGTAAAGTAGTAGTAACGTTAGCATAGTAGTTAAGTTTATGGTTGAAAATAGATTAGGGGGCAGGTTAGTGTTTGATGATGATTTTTCTGGTATCTCGAATACCATCTTTGATAAACTCAATAAAATATAATCCATCATTCATTGCGCTTACATCAACTGACAATTTATTTGAATCAATTGTTTGTTTTGTTTCAATGATTTGGCCTAATGAGTTATAAAAGTTCATATGATATTCTTCAACACCGTCAAATTCAACATTGATTAAATCATGTGCAGGTACTGGATAGATAGCCATGTCAATTTTGTCATGGGTGTCAATAGCCAGTGCGTTGGTGATGTTTAAGGTGTAGTTTAGATTATTGAAACCGGTTGTGCTTTCCCATGTGTTTTCATTGGCCAAACGAATAGAGTACTCAGGTCTTGTTGCCAATGTTGCATCGGCATCTGGAATGCTCAAATAGAGTTTATAGGCTCCGTTGATAATGCCGGCAGGAAGTGATAAATTCTCTGTAATGGTGATTTGATTTGGACCTAACCATTTTCTCGGATCGGTTGCCATAGGAATTGAATAAACTTGATTAGTTGTCTGATTTTTAAGAATTAAATATACAGTTCTTTGATTATAAGGCGCTGCATATCCTTGATTGGTAATCTTTAATGTAATCGGAAGTGCGTTTCCAATAGATACCGACTGCGGAAAGGTAGCACTGTTGAGTTCAAATCTATATCCTAATTTTTTTTGAATATCAGTAAAGCAATTGTTGGTTGTAAATCCATCAATAACCCCTGGGAAATAATCTACATTTAAAAAAGACCAGTGAAATTTTGCCATTTCATACATAGCGGTACTACAGTCTGTTCTTGGCGCATTGAGCTTACAAGTTTCTCCGCCCATAGGAACAAATTTTGTATCTTGTTCTAAATAAGGATATTGTTGGCTAACGTTTTCATAGGTTCCATAATCAGTAGCACTCGCTAAAAAGCAATCATTGTGGTGACCAATTCTGGCCAAATTTGTTTGAGAAAAAGCTTGATTATCAGTTAACGCAGCCTGAGAGTATGACCCTTGTTTAAAAGCCGGATAACGCACTTGAACCATTCGATTGGCAGGAAGTGCAGTCAGAATGGCATTTAAAATATCTTTTCTATGGTTGTTATTTCCGGTTGTCAAATCGGTTTGATTATAGCCCCAGCCTCCAAATTCAGGTTGGCTGGTGTAATACCATTCACCCCAAACACCAATAAAACCTGCTTGCATGACACTGATTACATCAGCATTGGCTTGAAGAATAGGTCTGAGTTGTTGAATATGCGCCAAAATCTGTGCTTTTGTGGCATCTTTTTGAGGTGCTTCTTCATCTGAGGTATATGCAAAGCGGATAACACATTTTAGTCCGGCATTTCTAATTTTGTTAAAATCACTTTGGACATTTGCTAAAAAAGCATCAGATATTGGTGAATTTAAAAATTCCTCCATGTAGAAATATCTAAATATCAAGGTGATGTTGTTGTTAACACGATAATTAATAAGTGTATTCTGATTCAAGCTGTTATATGCTCCAGAATGTGTTGCAGTATATCTGTAAAAACCTCTTTCAGGGTTTGAAAAAACTGCTGTTGAAGGTGTATAAGTTACAGTGTTTGTTTGGGCACTTCCACAAATCCATAGAAGCAATCCCATTAAGGAAAAAAACTTCTTCATAATTTTAGTAGGTTAAGATTTATTTAGCTTTTGAGACATCTGGAATGTTGGGGTTCATCAGACGCAAAACAAATATATCGATTAAAGGTATATTTTATCGACGAACGGTTAAAATTTAACTTTTATATCGATGAAATACACTTTTTTTAGAAATTTGTAAGAAATATAAATCAATAATATCAAGGTTTAAAAAGCATTAAAGAACTATTTAATTATTACATTTTTAAATTATAATTTATATTATGTAAAATAAAATAAATCAAAAAGCCACCTATCAACAATATCCAAAAGATATTCACATTTACAAAAGCCTTACCTTTCAAACGGTTGATGTTTACTATTTTTGTGAGCACATCCATATCAAGCATTATGAACGTTATTGTAGATCGAATTGCAGACTTTCTGAAGAATTATCCACCGTTTAATTATTTGTCTGCAAACGAGTTAAAAATTGTAGCATCCAGTATTCGCGTCATTAATTTACAAAAAGACAAAACGCTTTTCAGAATTGATGATGCGCTACATGACAGTTTTTACACGGTTGCCTCAGGCATTATAAATCTTTCAGCAATAGCTGATGCTGAAGAAACATTCTTGAATAAATGTGTGGCCGGTGACGTTTTTGGATTGCGTCCATTTTTTGCAAAAAACAACTACATGATGACCGCCAAAGCGCGTGAAGAATGTGTCATTTTTGCCATTCCAATTGCTGTATTTCGTCCATTTGTTGCTCAAAATGCAGATGTTTTGAACTTTTTATTAGAGAGTTTTGCTACAAACTCCAATAACCCCGGCGATCAAAATAAAGGAAAATTATTATCAGATAATGTTGTTTTTCAAGGTCAACAGCCTGAAATTCAATATTTTCAATCTTTTTCATACAGTAAGACACCGCTTAAAACCAATGCCGCTGCTCAAGTTAAAGATGTGGCGCAACTCATGACGGATAATTTAGTTAACAGCGTCATTGTATCAGAAAAGAACATGCCTATTGGTATTGTAACAGATACCGATTTAAGATCTAAAGTAGCCACCGGAAGATTTCCTCTAACTACAAGCATTGATAAAATAATGTCTGCACCGGTGATAACTGTTCCTGAAAATGTATCATTGGCAGAGGCTCAGCTACTGATGCTTCAAGGCAATGTTACCCATCTTTGTGTCACCCAAGACGGATCTGATAAATCAGAAATAAAAGGTATTATTGCAGAACATGATCTTATTGTAGCCCAGGCAAGTAACCCCGGTGTTTTAATTAAAGAAATAAAAAGATCACAAGACGCTAAAGACCTCAAACGAGTTAGAGCTAAGCTCACAGAAATGATTCAAACCTCACTCAACAAAAACATTCCTTTGTCTCATATCAACAACATTTCGGGTGAGATTACCTTGGCCATTGTCAAACGGTCTGTTGAATTGTCAATTTTAGAATTGGGCTCTCCTCCGGCCCGTTTTGCTTGGCTTTCAACAGGGAGTCAGGGTCGTAAAGAACAACTCTTACTCACAGATCAAGATCATATTTTGGTTTTTGAAGATGTTGCGGCCGAGAAATACAGAGAGGTTAAAGATTATTTTCTCAAACTGGCCAAAAAAGTTGTCAGCACGCTTGAGAAAGTCGGTTATGCTTCATGTCCAAATGGGCACATGGCCAGTAATATGTTGTGGTGCAAATCATTGAGTGATTGGGTGAAACAATATGAAAACTGGATGAACACCCCGGGTGAAATCAGTAATGAAATCAGTAGTATTTTCTTTGACTATGAAATTGCTTACGGAGAACCTAAAATTGAAGAAGCCATTACCGATGTTATTTTTAACAACGTTCGCAAGAAAAAATTATTTTTTGATTATTTAGGAAACGATGCCCTGCGCAAACCGCCTGCCTTAACCTTTTTTAAGAAATTCGCACTGGAAGAAGAAGGTCCGAACAAAGATAAATTCGATATCAAAACCCGAGCGCTGATGCCGCTCATTGATAGTGCTCGGCTTTTTACCATAAGTCTGCATATCAAAGGAATCAATAATACCTACTTGCGATTCAAGCAGTTGGCCATGATTGATTCTAAGCATGCTGAGATTTTTCTAAATTGCGCTGAAGCTTTTCTCATACTTTCCAAAATTAGAGTTACTGAAGGCATGAAAAATGACGATTCTGGACAATACATCAATATTGAACAATTGTCTAAGGCAGATCGTGAATTGCTCAAAAATGCCTTAGCACCCATGCGCGACTTAGAAGATTTGATCAAAGATTCATTCCAACTCACACAATTTTCTTAAACATGTTTGACTGGATAAAAAATATCAACAAAGAATATCCTGAATTTTGGAAACAGTATATCTCAAAATTCGAGAAAAAGTCTAGCAGATTTGTAGTTATTAGTTCAGAAACTACCGGACTCAATCCTACAAAAGATGTGATTTTGTCACTGGGCGGGATTGGCGTTGAACAAAACAGTATTATTGTTCAGGATCAGTTTGAAGTAATCTTATTGCAATACAAGTTTTTGCACGACAATGAAATGTCTAATGAATTTATCATTGAAAGCCAGCAAGCCAAACTGCACGAACCCGAAGCTATGCAAGCTTTTATTGAATACATTGGCAATGCTGTTTTGGTTGGCCATCGAATTCATTTTGATGTCGATATGATCAATGAAGCCTTGTATAAAATGGGATGCAGCCGACTCAAAAATGAAGCGCTTGATATTGAAATCATGCATCGAAAACTACACGATATTACTGATAAACCCTTTTCTGTAGACGATTTGTGTAAGATATATAAAATTGAAAGACCAGAACGGTATTCTTCTGCTGAAGATGCATATACCTTGGCCCTACTATTTTTAAAACTCAAATCCCGTTTGGGAATTTAATAAAAAAAGGCGGATACATCATCCGCCTTTTTTTATCTAAAATTATATTCTGCCATTTTTGATTTCATCCACAATTTCCGGGTTCAACAAAGTTGTGGTGTCTCCAAAATTACTGAAGTCGCCTTCGGCAATTTTTCGTAAAATTCTCCGCATAATTTTGCCTGATCGTGTTTTGGGCAAACCTGAGACAAACTGAATTTTATCAAGTTTAGCAATCGGGCCGATTTGATCAGAAATCAATTGATTGATCTCTTTGGCTACATTGTTTTTATCGCGGGTTTCTCCAATTTCTTTCAAGATGATATAACCGTAAAGTGCATTTCCTTTAATATCGTGCGGGAATCCCACAATAGCGCTTTCTGCTACTGCCGGATGCTCATTGATTGCATCTTCAATCGGAGCAGTTCCAAGGTTATGTCCTGAAACAATAATTACATCATCCACACGACCCGTAATTCTGTAGTAACCTACTTCATCGCGCAAAGCACCATCACCAGTAAAATATTTGCCCGGAAAAGTTGAGAAATAAGTTTCTTTATATCGCTGATGATCGCCCCAAATCGTGCGCGCTATTGATGGCCACGGAAACTTAATACACAAACTTCCGGTTACTTGATTCCCTTCAATTTCATTGCGTTTTTCATCCATCAAAACCGGTTGAATGCCCGGTAATGGTAACGAAGCATAGGTTGGTTTGGTGGGTGTGACAAATGCCAAAGGCGAAATCATGATGCTGCCCGTTTCAGTTTGCCACCAAGTATCAACCAATGGGCAGCGCTTCCCTCCTACGTGGTCATTGTACCAGTGCCAAGCTTCTTCATTGATGGGTTCTCCAACAGAACCAATAACTTTCAACGAACTCAGCGGAAAAGGTTGTACATATTCTAAGCTTTCTTTAGCCAAAGCGCGAATGGCAGTTGGAGCGGTATAAAATTGCGTCACACCGTGTTTTTCTATCACTTGCCAAAATCTACTAAAATCCGGATAAGACGGAACACCTTCAAAAATAACTGTGGTTGCACCGTTTAACAGCGGTCCGTACAATATATATGAATGTCCGGTAATCCAACCGATATCAGCGGTACACCAGTGAATATCGTTTTCTTCATAGTTAAAAACATTCTTGAACGAATAGGCTGTTTGTACCATATAGCCTGCCGTGGTATGCACCATGCCTTTGGGTTTTCCGGTAGAGCCCGAGGTGTACAAAATAAACAACGGATCTTCGGCATCCATAATCTCAGCCACATTGTTGTCAGAAGCAGCATCAACAAGCGGTTGCAACCACATATCGCGACCTTCTTTCATTTGAATATTGATGTTGGTGCGTTTGGCCACCAAAACTTTCTCTACACTTGGGCATTTTTCTATAGCTTCATCTACAATCGATTTGAGTTCGATAGATTTATTTCCGCGGTAAGCTCCATCTGAAGTAATCACCATTTTACACTGACTGTCGTCAATTCTTGAAGCTACTGCCGAGGCTGAGAATCCGGCAAAAACCACCGAGTGAATTGCTCCAATGCGAGCACAAGCCAAAACTGCAATCGCGAGTTCCGGAATCATCGGCAAGTAAATACAAACGCGATCACCTTTTTGAATTCCTTGTTCTCTGAGTACATTGGCCATTTTACATACACGCTGATGCAATTCATTATAGGTAATGTGTTGTGCATCTTCGCTCGGATCGTTCGGCTCAAAAATAATCGCTGTTTTATTGCCTCGTTTGGATAAATGTCGGTCAATACAATTTTTGACCATATTGACTTTGGCACCCATAAACCATTTGATATCGGCTTCGGCCATGTTGAATTCCATGACCTTTTCCCAGGTTTGGTACCAAGTAAAGTTTTCTTCGGCAATTTTGCCCCAAAATTTTCTGGGCTCTCGAATAGATTTATTGTAATGTTTAAAATATTGTTCGAGGTTTTTTATGTGATAATAACTCATAGTTGGTTTTTTTATATGAATAGCAAAGTAAAAGTAAGCAATATGCGCTTAGCTAAAACATTTTTCTTGCTAAGTTGGTATAGCTATTTAACTGATGATACACCCGTCTTTCATTTCAATAATTCGGTCGCTTTTTCGGGCAAATTCATCGTCATGGGTAACAGCAATAATGGTTTGGCCGTAGTTGTGCGTGAGCTCTTGAAAAATCTCAAAAACCACAGCGGTATTCTTGCTGTCTAAATTTCCGGTGGGTTCATCGCCCATTATAATCAGCGGGTCATTAATGAGTGCTCGGGCTATGGCTACACGTTGTTGTTGTCCGCCTGAGAGCTTACTCGCGGGTTTGAGTGCCTGTTCTTTGATGCCTAATATTTCCAGTTTTTGGTAGGCGCGCTCCTCAATTTCGGGTGTAGTATACTGCCCTAGTTTTAAAGCCGGAATCATCACATTTTGCAAACAAGTAAATTCAGGCAACAAGTAGTGAAACTGAAAAACAAAGCCAATCTTCTGGTTTCTGATTTCAGCCAGCTGATCAAGTGTTAAACCCGTTACGAGTTGGTTTTCGATAAGCAACGAGCCCGAATAATCAGTATCCATGGTCGAAAGTATATATAAAAGGGTTGATTTTCCGCTTCCGGATTTGCCTATCATAGACAGGAATTCGCCTTTTTTTACTTCAAATGAAATATGCTTTAATACTTCAAATTCAGTAGGTTGATGAAATATTTTGCCAATATTTTGTGTCTCAAGTATGTTCATTTTATTTTCTGAAAATTTCTACCGGATCTACCCCAGCCGCTTTTTTAGCCGGAATATAGCCCGCAAAAAAGGTAATGACCAATCCGATGAGTACGCCCTGAATAAATTTAATCAGTTCATAATCAATCGGAAAATAACCAATATCGCCGCCCACATAAACACGTTTGAGCAGCGCAACGAGAATCAGCGCCAAAAGAACACCGCCCATAACGCCCATGATGCCGATAGAAACTGCTTGAGTGACAAAGATTCTAATCACATCTTTTCCTTTAAATCCCATGGCTTTCAAGATGGCAATGTCATTGATTTTTTGTGAAACGGTCATGTTCAAGATATTGTAAATGCCAAAACCCGCTACTATGAGAATAGTGAGCGATACAAAAGTGATGATGATTTTTCGCATTTTATTCGCTGCCATAAAAGTGGCGTTACTTTGCTTCCATCCTTCGGCTTTATATTGGGTCAATCTTTGAATTTTTTGGGCGATTTCTTCAGCTTTTTCAGGGTCTTGAATATTCACATTGATGTCTGTAATATAGCTTGTACCTTCTTGCAGTAATTGCTGAGCACTGTTGATGTTGATGTACGATTTACTTTTGTCTGTATTAGAATTATTGGTTTTAAAAATACCGACAATTTTAAAGGTTTTGTTCACACCGCGCGAAGAAGTTAAATTCAGATTGTCATTCACCGTTAAGCTCATTTTTTGGGCAATTCCGCAGCCAATGACAATTCCGTTCGGGTTTGATTTAAGCAAATCATATGCGCCTTCAACCATAAATGATTTGATGTCAAACATTTCCTGTGCCTGCTCGGGTTTAATGCCCACTGATAAGCCCGAAATTTGCGATTTTCCGTTGTTATAAAACACACTTGAACTTACTTGCGGTGTAACAACCTTCACTTCGGGAATACTTTGGATGCTGGCCATGACTTGATTTGGATTGATGATGGTATTGTTCACCGGAACAATTTTCGGATTCACAATCACCGGAACCGACGAATTATTTTTAATAAGCGGCTGACTGATTTCATCGTCTTTATATACGCGAATATGCGCCATTGATTTAAAAATAGCCGCACTTGAACTTCGGTCAAAACCAGCCAGTAAACTGTTCATGAAAATATATATAGACATACCTAAAACCACTCCTAAAACGGCTACCACTGTGAGTTTTTTGTTTGATAAAATATAGGTTTTGGCAATGGCCGAATTGATCTCCATACTTAGGGTTTTAAAGGTAACAAGATGCTGTTTTCATCCAATCCTGAGCGCACTTCAACATACGCTGTAGAAACAATGCCGGTTTTGATCACTAAAGGTTTGTCCTGTCCTTTGAGGTTGACTTTATTTCCGTAATCTAGATAGCTTCTCGGAATAAGCAGCGCGTGTTTTTTTTGTGCCACCAAAACATTGGCTTCGAGTTGTGTACCAAACAAAGCTTGATGTAAAGTTTCTTCAAAAGTGGCTTTGCAAATAAACGATTGGGACGCAGCGTCAAAAGCCGACAAAATTTCAGCTATGTGCGCCAAATAGACCTTCTCTTTGTGGGTATTGAGTTTGACATACACTTTTTGGCCGAGTTTGATTTTTCCGATGCTGTTCTCATCTACATTGAGTACCGCTTGAATTTTCTGGGCGTTTCCGATAGTGGCCACCACATCGCCTTTGCGGACAAAATCACCATTATTTTTGAACTTCTTAATCACAACGCCGCTTTCGGTTACTGTGATTTTGTTGTAATCTTCTAAAATTTGACTGTTTTTTAGTTGGCCTTGTGAGGTGATTTGTTGTTGTTTGGCTTGTTGCAACACTTGTGCGTATTGTTTTTTGAGTGATTGCCAATTGGCCCATGAATTCTTTGCGGCCAGTTGCGCGTTTTCATATTCAACCCGAGAACCAATGTTGCTTTGCTGCAAACGTTCATAACGATCAGCTTGTTTTTTATCTTGCAAGTATTTGTTTTCTGCGGCCTGAATACTTTGCTCCAAGGCCAAAAGTGCTGGCGCATAAGGGGTGATATTTTGCTGGGCAATCAGCCATTGTTCGCGCGCGGTTTGGGTATTGATTTGGTTTGATTTGTTGTCTACTCTTGCCAGAACACTGCCTTTTTGAACAGTATCTCCGGCTTCAAATGTAAGTTGGGTGAGCACGCCGTCGGTTTGTACCACCAAGTTGTAGGCATCGTCCCATTCTAGTTGTCCTGAGGCAAACACAAGTTCTTGAATGTCTTGATATTTTGGATGAATTTCTTCATTCTTTCCGCAAGAGCACACAATCAGTACAATAATTAAAAAACTAATTCTTTTCATGGGTCAATAAGTTGATATTGATTTGCATCAGAGCATTGCCCTGCGCTACTAAATTCAGTTGAAATTTTGAAATCTTCCATTTAAGCATCATCAGTCGAAAACTACCCATAATAATATGAACAATATCTGGTGTAGGTATATCGGCATTGATTTCGTTACTCAGCTTTGCTTGTTCAATAATACCGCTGATGATTTGTACTTTATAGTTGATGATTTTGAACATTGCTTGGTAGATTTTCTCGGTTTCATCAAACAAACCTTCTGATAAAATAGCTACGATAAAATGCGGATTTTGATTAAAATAAGTAAACTGACTATTGAATAACTGGCTTAATTTTTCAGTGGGTTTGGCCGATGAATAGGCAATTTCATTCAGTCTTTGTTGGATGTTTTGATCTAAATATTCCAGAAAATAAACAATGATGTCTTCTTTGTTTTTAAAATGACGATACAAAGCGCTTTCTGAAAATCTCATTTCGGCTGCGAGATTTTTGGTGGTGAGTCCTTTTACGCCTTTTTCCAGGAGTAATTTACCCGCCGCTTGAATGATTTCTAACTGTCTTTGTGAGGTTTGGTCCATTTAAAAAATAAGTTAGTGAATATTCACTCTGCAAATGTATTCAAAAAAACCAACAGAAAAACTGCTGGCTTTAAATTTATTTTATTTGGTTTTTTACGGCTGTGTAATGTGTATATGCATCTTGAATTTCGCCAATAATCGCCTCGTCATCAATGGTTGATGGAACTTGAAAACCTACTCTGTCCATAATGCTTCTGAGTAATTTGCGCAATATCTTCCCAGAACGTGTTTTGGGTAATCGCTGCACCACTATTACATTTCTCATTGAGGCCACCGCCCCTATTTGCTGACGAACCAACTGAACAATTTCTTGTTCTAATTGAAAATGTTCTTTTTGAACGCCTGATTTCGTTACTACCAGCGCAAACGGAACTTGTCCTTTGAGTTCATCGTTGATACCAATCACCGCGCATTCAGCTACTGATTCGTGTTGGGCTACAATTTCTTCCATTTCTGCAGTTGATAACCGATGTCCGGCTACATTGATCACATCGTCTACCCTACCGGTAATGTACAAATAACCTTCTGCGTCTTTGTATCCGCCATCGCCCGAGAAATAATAGCCCGGAAATTTATGTAAATAACCAGATTCAAATCTGGGTTGATCGTTCCACAAACCCATGAGTGTACCCGGTGGTAAAGGCAAAGCAATTACTACATAACCTTCTTCTCCGGCCGGAAGTTCTTGCCCGTTTTCATCAAAAATGCGAATGTCATAACCAGCCACCGCTTTTCCGGCTGAACCGGGTTTTACTACAGCATCTTCAATGCCTTTCATAATGGATATCATTGGCCAGCCAGATTCGGTTTGCCACCAATGATCTACTGCCGTCACCGGAATGTGTTGTTGGTACCATTCTAAAGTAGCTACATCGCAGCGTTCACCGGCCAAAAACTGGGTGCGCAAACAGCTTAAATCATATTGTTTGATGAAGTCTCCGTTCGGATCTTCTTTTTTTATGGCTCTAATGGCAGTAGGCGCAGTAAACATAATGCTTACCTGATGTTCAGCAATCAATCTCCAAAAAGTGGAAGCATCGGGGGTTTTAATGGGTTTGCCTTCAAAAATAACGCTGGTGTTTCTGTGTATGAGTGGTCCGTAGACAATAAAACTATGCCCGACTACCCAACCTACATCTGAGGCAGCCCAGAATACTTCGCCCGGTTTTGCTCCGTAAATATATTTCATCGAATATTGCAAAGCAACCGCATAACCACCGTGGTCGCGCACAATACCTTTGGGTTTTCCGGTGGTTCCTGAAGTGTATAATACATAAAGCGGATGCGTTGATGCTACCGGAACACAGGCAGCTTCTTCTGAGCCATATACTAAGGCGTCATAATCAACATCATATTTTTTGAACGGAATTTTTGCTCCGAGTTTTCGGTTGAGAATCACCACATTTTGCGGTTTGTGTTCAGCCAATTCAATGGCTTCGTCTACAAGCGGTTTATAGGCAATCAAACGGTCAATTTCAATACCTGAGGATGCGGTAATAATTACTTTGGGTTGACAGTCTTCAATGCGGATCGCGAGTTCGTGCGGTGCAAATCCGCCAAAAACCACCGAATGTGTTACGCCAATACGTGCGCAAGCCAACATAGCAAAGGCGGCTTGCGGAATCATCGGCATGTAAATGACTGCGGTATCGCCTTTTTCGAGCCCGAGTGATAAAAGCCCACCGGCCAATCGGGCCACTTCTGACTTAACTTCGTTAAAAGTGTATTTTTTGATGGTTTGTGTAACCGGTGAATCGTAAATAAAGGCAATTTGTTCGCCATAACCATCTTGGATATGCTTGTCGAGTGCTAAATATCCCACGTTGATTAGTCCGTCAGAATACCACTGCGGATAACCGTCTTGATTTTGTGAAATGATATTGGTGGGTGGTGCAAACCACTCTACTGATTGTGCTTGTTCGGCCCAGAAACTTTCTGGGTTTTGTATGCTGTTTTGATAAAATTCTGTGTATTTCATTTTTGTTATTGTAATAATTCTTGAACCTGATCTATTAATTTTTTGACCGAAAAAGGTTTGGTCATGTAGGTATCGGCACCCAATTGCAGGCCTTTTTCGATATCGCTTTCTTTGTTTTTGGCCGATAAAAAAATCACTTTGCAATGTTTGAGTTGCGGTTGTTCTTTGACATACTCAATGGTTGCATACCCATCTACATTAGGCATCATAATATCTAAGATAATCAAATGCGGTGTCTGTACTTCAAGAATATCAATAGCTTCTTTTCCGTCACGGGCAATAAAAACTTCATAACCACTTTTTCGAAAAGTGTATTCTAAAGACATGACAATGTTGGGTTCGTCGTCTACAATCAGGATTTTTTTCATGTTCTAGTTTGTGTGTTTGTTTTTAGGAATATGAACGGTAAATACAACGCCGTTTTGTGTGTTTTCGGCCCAGATTTTACCCTGGTGAGCTTCAACAATTTGTTTGGTAATGGCCAATCCCAAACCACTGCCGATGGGCTTTTTGATGTTTTGATTTTGCGCTTGATAAAACTTGTCAAAAATGGCTTCGAGTTCATCTTCGGCAATGTTTTTTCCGTTGTTAGAAACTTGAATTTGAATTTGATTTTGTATTTCACTTGCCTTCAGTTCTATCCAACCATTGCAGAATTTAATCGCGTTTGAAATCAGGTTGTTGATGACTTGAATCAGTCGCTCTTCATCATAAAAAGCTTGGTTGACCGATGCGTCGAGGTTCATTTTAAAATCAATTTGATGATGGTTCATCAGTTGTTGTAAAGGTTGTATGGCTTTTTGAATGGTTTGCGGCAACTGATATTCTGCCAGGTGAATATGCTGTTTTCCGGTTTCAAATTTTTCTAAGTCTAAGATTTTATCAATGAGTCTGTTGAGCCGGTCTGACTCTGAAATGATGTTTTGAAGAAACTGTTTTTTGAGCTCTTCGGGAATGTCTTCATCGTCGTGTAAAATCTCGCTCGCAGCTCTAATCGCAGTTATTGGCGTGCGCAATTCATGGGTAACCGTATCAAGGAATTCATCTTTTTGACGGTCTTTTTTAAGCAATTGATTGTTGGCGTTTTTGAGTTGCTCAGAGATTTTTTCAAGTTCTTTTGAGGTGGCAACGAGTTGCTTGTTGACTGAAATGTTTTCTTGCGATTCTTCAAGAATGCGCAGAACTTCAGGCAAACTTATTTTGTCTTCTTTGGTTACGCCTTCAATGAGAATTTTTGAAGATGCAGTACCAATGTGACCCGTGAGTAAATTCTCGGCAAACTTGATCAAACGCGCATCGGCCATGAGCGCATCGTTGGGCACGTTGTATTTGAGCCTGAAAATTTTGAGTGCACGTTGGGTTCGTTCCTCACCCAAAAACCGAAGCAATACTTTTTCAATGTCTTTGATATAAGCAGTTCCTTTCCAAACAAAGGCATTTTCATGATGGTTGATGTAACGGTCAATATCTACATAAATTTCGGCGTAGTTGCGCTCGCGATAGTCACCTTTAAAACTCACAGAAACAATTAAATAAGTAAGGGTATTAAAAAGTAAACTCCAAAATAAAGCATGCGGTACCGGTTCAAAAATATTCAAACCAAAAAGTGCAAAAGGTTTGAGCAAACCGTCGCCCGAAATTCCGTTCAGGATAAAAGAATTTCCGGCTTCAATTGAACTGAAAAAATACGGAAAAATCAATGTGTAAAAGCAAACCAGCATACCAATTGCAATTCCTGCCATGGCTCCTTTAAGCGCACCGCGTTTCCAGAAAATAGCACCAAAAAAAGAAGGCCCTAATTGTGCAATGATCACAAATGAAATCATTCCGACAGATACCAGCGAGAATTTAACCAAGAAATATCGGTAAAAGAGATAACCCAAAATAATCAAAGAAAAAATCCCGATTTGTCGGATGCGCAAAATTTGCTCGTTGTTTTTGGTCTGTGTGGCTTCGTTGAATGCACCTAAAAAACCATACGGAATGAGCAAATTGTTGCTGAGCATGGTGGCTAAGGTTATGGATGACACTACAATCATGGAAATAGCTGCCGAAAATCCGCCCAAGAAAACCAAAATGGTCATAAAATGATTGTGGTGCAGTTGCGGAATGAGTAGCGAAAACATATCTGAGTTCACTGCTTGATTGCGAAAAATAATGTTTCCGCCCCAAGCAATAGGAAAGACAAACAAATTGAACAACAATAAATACAACGGAAAAAACCAAATGGCAGTTCTGACATGTTTCTCGCGGTGATTCTCAACGACTGACATGTGGAATTGTCTGGGCAATACAAAAATTGCCAGCAAAGACAATACGCAGAACATAAGCCAATTCATGGCGCCTTCAAGGCCGTGAACGGTGTTTTTTTCGTGAAAGCCCGGCAACAAGGAAGCTTTTTGATAAATATCGTCAAAGCCATCAAATACAAAAAAGGTTACGTAAACGCCCAATATGATAAAGAAAATCAACTTAATGGCTGATTCGAATGCTACGGCTGTCACAATTCCGCGGCGTTTTTCAGATGCATCGGCATAACGAGTACCATAGAATGTCGCAAATATGGCCAAGATAATTGCGACATAAGCCGAAGTGTCTAAAACAATATTGCCGCTGTCTTTGGTTTGGGTAACTATGTGAAAGGTTTCAGAAATGGCTTTGATTTGCAATCCGATGTAAGGCAAAATAGCCATGAGGACCAATATCGTGATGAGCGCACCCAAAGCTCGACTGTTGCCATATCTAAGCGAAATAAAATCAGCAATGCTTGAAATTTTATTGACCCTAGAAATGCGAATAATTTTTTTGAGCAAAACCATCCAAGCCGGAAAAATAATCACCGGACCTAAATAAATCGGGATGTAATTCAATCCGGAGTTGGCGGCCACTCCAATACTTCCGTAATAGGTCCAGGTGGTACAATAAACGGCTAAAGACAGCGAGTAAACATAAGCATTGCTGGTCCATTTAGAGTTTTCTTTTTTCTCGGCCCATTGTGCTACCCAAAAAAGCATAGCCAAATACAAAATCAATATGATCAAGATGCCTAGATTACTCATTGTATTTTAGCATGATGATGAGTGATACAATGGCTGAAGCTGCCCATACTGAAAACACATAAAACAAAATCTTCGGTAAACCAAAAATCGCTGCTTCTGAATTAAAAATCAGCAGCAACGGCAGGTTAAACGCCAGAGCCAAAATCAGGCTCATGAGTACAAGTTTTTGTAAATGTCTTTTCTTCATGGGTTAAAAAAAGGTACACACCCCAAAAGAGTGTGCACCTAAAAGTATAAAATTAATGTTTAGCATCGTCATATTCACCCATCAGAGCATAATATCCGAAGGTGCCTAAACCAGAGACAATGAGCGGAGTTAAGATGAATAAGATGATGATGCCAAATACCAAGTCTTCTTGTTTGCCGGTTTCAAATTTGGGTAAACCAAATTTAAAAATGCAGAAATATGCGGCGGCTATTGCGCAGGCAATCCAAATCATGCCTAAGATGCGTTTTAACTGATTCATGATGTTTTTGTTTTAGATGTGTGTGTTTTTACTTTTGTTTTTGATGTATATCATGCCAATGACCAAACTAACTCCGGCAATGATGATGGGGTACCACAATCCTTCTAGGTAAAACTCCGGATTACCGGCTTCTTTTGAGGTGGTTACAAAATAAGTAGATATGGCCGGAAGCAATCCTCCAAAAATACCATTTCCGACGTGATAAGGCAAAGACATGGATGTGTATCTGATTTTGGTTGGGAACATTTCTACTAAGAATGCGGCAATTGGTCCGTATACCATGGTAACGAAAATTACTTGAATAAAAACCAAAAACACAAGCAGCCATTTGTCTGAATCAATGATTTTTTTGGTGACTTTGGTTTCAATTTTCTCTTTGCCTTTGTCGTCCAACATCACTTTTCCGTTGTCTAGGTGGATGGTTTTGATTTCCTCTACGGTGGTTCCGTCGGTAAATGATTTATTGGTGGTGTAGATGGAATCAATTTTGGTTCCTTCTAAAGCTTTCATCGATGGGACTGTTTTGGTGTTTTCAACGATTTCAGTTTTGTTGGCCAAATCAGTAGTGGCATACATTTTTTTGTAGATCGGGCGATACAATAAAATAGCCATCAGCATACCGGCCATCATGATGTTTTTGCGTCCGATTTTGTCGCTTAATCCACCAAATACTACAAAGAAAGGAGTGCCCATAATAAGCGCAATTCCCAGTAAAGTATCCACTTGTGTAGCATCAACACATTGTACCGTTTTTAAGAAATTCATCGCGTAAAACTGACCCGTATACCAAACTACACCCTGCCCCATCGTTGCTCCAAATAAAGCCAATAAGACAAATTTGAGGTTGTATCTGTTTCCGAAACTTTCCTTGAGCGGATTGGCACTGATGTTACCTTCAGATTTAGCTTTGGCAAAAACCGGAGATTCGTGCATCCCTTTGCGGATGAAGTATGAAACTACAACCATCAGAATAGATACCCAGAACGGAACTCTCCAACCCCAATCTTCAAAAGCTTCTTTGGTCATGGCTGATTTGGTCATCAAAATAACCATCAATGAAACGAATAAACCAACCGTTGCAGTGGTTTGAATCCATGAAGTCCAATAGCCGCGCTGGCCTTTAGGTGCGTGTTCTGCCACATAAGTAGCTGCTCCGCCGTATTCACCACCAAGGGCCAAACCTTGTAAAAGTCTGAGCACCAAAACCAGTAATGGCGCCATAAAGCCAATGGTTTCATAACTCGGAATGCAACCAATAAGAAACGTTGCTCCGCCCATGAGCATTAACGTAACCATAAAGGTGTATTTGCGTCCGATGAGATCGCCTAATCGTCCGAAGAATAAAGCGCCAAACGGACGAACTACGAAACCTGCTGCAAAAGTTGCCAAAGTAGATAAGAAAGCGGCCGTTGGATTGTCTGCCGGAAAGAATTTGGTTGAAATTACAACCGCCAAACTCCCGAAAATGTAAAAATCATACCATTCAATCATGGTACCCATGGAGGAAGCAGAAATCACTTTCCAAATTCCTTTTGTAGATGTCTTGCTCATAAAATAATTATTGATGGTTTAAAGTTAAAAAGTATAAGCGCACGATACCATAACGCGCACATTGTTTACGTCTTTTGAATGTCCGTCAGCAGTGGCGTTGGCTTTTGTGCTCATATCGCCCCAGCTGGCTGCAGTATATTCAATTTCAGGAGTTACTCTGAATTTATTTTGTTTGAAATCAACACGTCCAGATACGCGCATCACGTTGTCAACTACCCTGGTGAATGCTGTATTGGCTCCACGCATATAGTATTTTACGGTTTCACCAGTAGCCAATCCGTTTTTGTCCGCTCCGTTGATTTGGGTATAACCGAAAAATAAGCCCGGAGCAATGCTTTTGCCGTTACTGGCTATGTCTAACCAAAAGGCTGAGGTTTTGATGGCTTCATATTTTTCAACACCGTTTAAGGTATATCCGGCATAACCGCCCAGCATGACTTGACTGTACATATTTCCACCTGAAATTCCGTAGGCTTTGATGGAAATCTTTTCATTGGCATATTTTACATAACCCATAAAAAGAGTACTGTTGACTTTTTCGGTGGTTTGCTTTCCGCCATTGTCAGTAAGTGGTTGAAGTGATTTGTATTCCATACCCAAACCGGCCAGCCAATTTTTGTGTTTGTACTGAAATTGTCCGTGAAAAGTGGGAATTGGAGAATTAATGGATGCAGCATTTTGTGAGCCCGGACCAGCAACCGTAAATTCTCTTTCTTTATATGCCGTTAAAGCAAATGAAAGATCTTTCCCTAGGTTTTGTTTTAAGCGAACTTGCGTGGCCCATCCAAACGGATTAAACATAATTCCGGTATTGAAGTTGGCTACGCCCGGAAAAACCTCAGGAATAAAAGTCGGATACCAAGTTTGTCCTATGGTTAGACTGGTTTTAGACCAATCCATGTTTACATAAGCATGGCGCAAACGCAATAAACCAATTGAGGCCGATTCAGAATTTCCAAAGAAATCACCTTCTAGATTTCCGTTGATTTTGGCGCCCCAAACATTTGGGCCTTTGGCTTTGATTCCAAACCTAGAAATGATGGCTAAAAAATTCGAAGCACTCGCCTTATTGATGTCATTTCCATCTGCATCTTTGACTTCGTCAAGGGGATATAGATTGAGTTCATCTTCTCGAACACTAGAAGATTTTCGGGTGTCATAAATGTAATCTGTTCTGATAAATCCATACATACTCATGTCCCATTCTTTTTCTCCTGTTACCGGAGATGTGGTCGGTGTATTTTGAGCATTTCCCCAAAACGAAACGCCGGCCAAGGTTAATAGAATTACTTTTTTCATAATGATTTAAAATTTGGTTGGTTATGCATTGTTAGGCATGTCCAAATTCTAAATTTTCAGTTATGAGAAAAATTATGATATATATTTATGTAAATAATATAGTTTAATCTTTAAAACGCTCCCATTTTATAAGCATAAACTTATCTCCGAGTTCGGTAATAATCATTCCAGCTCCTGATAATAATTCTTTGTTTTTTAAGAATTCTACCAATTCTAAGTGATTAAAAATCTTGTAAGTGGGATGGTAATTGCCGTGTGATGGTTTTTTGATTTTGTACTCTTTAACCCAGTTGCTGATGGTTACGTGTGAAACGCCGATAATGCGCTCAATTTCGCGAAAACTGAGTCCTTCAAGATAGAGTTGCAAAGCTTTAGTTACATAGTAATCGTCTATCTTTTTTCCGAGTTTATTGACCGTGAAGAAATAATTGCATTTTTTGCATAAATACCTCTGACGGCCTTTAATAACACCGCTTTTTACAATGATGTTGCTTTGACATTTCGGACAGCTTGAAACTTCCATGTATAAAAAATTTGCATAAATATACCAATTTAGCAAATATGCAAAAATCAAATTCAAAAATAATTCATTATTTTTTTTATCATGATGTAATAATTCGGTAGATATAATATGATGTTTTCAATGAAAATCATAAAACTTTAAAAACAAACATTGTAAAACCGTCATATATTGACCGAATCTTTGTGTTTTGTATTTCGTCAAACTGTTTTTAAAAGCACTTGCTGGAGTTTATCTACTTCGAGCGGTTTATACAAAAAGCCCGTGAAATGCTCATGATAATCGGGATTGTCTTTAGCAGAAACATCTGCAGTTAATCCGTAAATCGGAGTAAATCGGTTGAGGTTATTGGTGTTGCGAATGTATTTTGATGCTTCATAACCATCCATCTCGGGCATGTGAATATCCATCAAAATAAAATCATATAGATTTAATCCGCTTTCAATGACTGCTTCTTTTCCGTTGTTTGCATGTTTGACTTCAAAGCCCCATTTGCTCAATAGTTTTTGAGCAATCATGGCATTGATCATATTGTCTTCAACCAGTAAGATTTTTTTATTTTCAAATTCTGGCGTGATTGATTCTGTTGTTTTTTTGATTGTATTTTTTGATTTTTTTAGTTGAACACAAAATGAAAACGAGCTTCCTTTTCCGAATTCGCTTTTTGCTTCTATTTTGCCGCCGTATAATTCAACTAATTTTTTTACAATTGACAAACCAAGTCCGGTTCCGCCGGCTTTGCGGGTTCGGGTGTTTTTAATTTGTGAAAATGAATCAAAAACTTCTAATAGTTTGTGTGATTCAATGCCTTCTCCGGTATCACTTACTTCAAAAAAGACAGAGTCTCGATCAAGAATTTCAATGATTTTAGCTGTGATTTTGATGCGCCCTTTGTGGGTAAATTTAATGGCATTGTTCACTAAATTGCCCAAAATTTGAGTCATTTTGGTATCGTCTAATTCATAACAGTCAATGTTTTCATCGATATCCAAAATAAGGGCTACACCTTTTTCTTCGGCCATAGGATGATAAGTCTGATGTAGTTTGTTGAGTAACTCTCTAAGATTGCAATCATGTAAATCGAGTTCAACTTTTCCTACATCAAGCTTGGTAAAGTCTAAAATATCATTAATAACCATCATCAGATGATTGGCAGAAAATTTCAACGGTTCAATCAACGGATTTTTTGCTAACTCTTGCTCTTCACTAAGCATATTGATAATGGTTGTAATGGCATTGAGCGGCGTGCGAATTTCATGGCTCATCGTTGATAAAAAATCTTGACGAACCCGGGCAGCTTCTTCAGCGCGGTTGTTGCGTTCAATCATTTCGGCGCGTTCTTTTTGCAGTTCAGCTTCGCGCTCCATGGTTTTCATTTGAACTAAAATGTCATATTTATCAACCACTTTAAGCGTTTCGGTATTGACAACCGCATCTTTTTCTTTGAGGTAATATTCTAAATATTCTAGCGCTTTGGTTGTATTTCCTTCGCTTTTATAAATATTATAGAATAAGTTATAACATTTGTATTTTACTAAAGTAATGTTGTGTTTGTCAATAATAGTAAAAGCTAAATCAAGCGTTCTTTTGGCCAATTCAAGTTCTTTGGTTTCAACATATAATTTAGCCAATTTATGATAGGCCATAGACAAGCCGAGCTTCTCGCCCATTTTGATATGAATGTCAATAGACTCCATATATAAATTCTCAGCTTGTTTAAACATTTTTTTAGCCGCCAAAACTTTGGCTTTTCCATAATAGGCAAAGGCCAAGCCGCGAATATCTTCAGCTTTTATTTTCATCGCTATGGATGATTCAATATAAGTTGAAGCCTTTTTTAAATCATTTTGCTTAATGCAAACACTTGATAAGTTGGTTAACGCATTTGATTCGAGTTTGATATCATCCAATAAACGAGCGGCTTTGATGGCGTTTTCATATGATTCAACGGCTTTTTCAATATCTTCAAAATATTCGTAAATGGTACCTAAGGTTTTTTCGCAACGCGAGATGTTGTGGTAATCATTGTACTTTTTGTAGATATTGAGCGCATCAATCAAATAAACCAAGCCTAAGTGGTAGTTGTTGGTTTTATACATCACTCCTGAGATGGCATATTTTGAATCAGCAACCCCGCGGTCATCGTTGAGTTCTTGATAAAGTTCAATGCTGATATTGGCATATTTCATACAAATATCATTATCGCCTTTGATCATATGAAACAATGACAAATGCGAATAAGCTTTAGCAACTAAATCTTTAAGTTTTTGACGCTGAGCTTGTTCAAGAGCTAATTGCGCCATCTGGATACTGAAGTTCAAATTATTGATACGAGCAACGTATGACTCGTCCAGTAATTTGTCTATACTAGAACGGATTTTCATAGGTTCTTTATTATTTAGGGCAGAGTAAATATATATTTTTTCTTTTTTAACACACAAGCAAAATGTTGAAAAATAGTCGTTTGCCAACATTTTTTATTTTTAACACAGCTTTTTTGTAAGTTATTTCGTTTAAAAAAGAATGCTTTTTGTCTCATTTTTTTTTAGCAATCATCAAACTACTTCTATTTGATTTGAGAATTTTATCTATCTTGGTTTAAATTTTACACAATATGCAATTTGATCCCAATCATTTAGAACAATCTGCAATTTATAAGCTGCTTACAGGGTTAATCATTCCGCGACCCATTGGTTGGATTTCAAGTATTGATGCAAACGGTGTGGTTAATTTGGCGCCTTTTTCCTACTTCAATGCTGTGGGCGATGATCCGCCGCATGTCATGTTTTCAACCTCCAGAAGCAATCATATTATCAAAGATACGCTGCACAATGTGCTTCAGACCAAACAGTTTGTCGTGAATATGGTGACGGAAGAATTAGCTGAGGCGATGAATCTAACAGCACATCCCATCTCAGCAGATCAAAGTGAATTTGATTATGCACATCTAACACCAGTAAAATCTATTAAGGTCACACCGCCTAGAGTACTTGAAAGCCCTGTATCTATGGAATGTGAACTGGTGCATCATTACACTTTAGAAGGTAGTCAAAACGGAGGTTCAACCATCCTTATTGGTCGTGTAGTTCAGTTTCACATTGCCGATGATTTGCTCATAGACGGATATAAAATAAATCTTGAACACTATCAACCAGTAGCTCGTTTGGCGGGTTCCAACTATGCTAAATTGGGTGAAATTTTTACCATCAAACGAAATTAATAACAGCCTGTTTTTAAACAAACAGGTTTTTTTATAGACCTATGAAAATAACAGTAATTGGCGGCGGCCCGGGCGGATTATACTTTTCTATCTTACTCAAAAAGGCCATTCCGTCTTGTGAAATTAATGTATACGAACGAAATAAACCCGATGATAGTTTTGGTTTTGGCGTTGTTTTTTCAGATGAAACGCTCAGCGAATTTCTCTCGCGTGATGCCCAGTCTTATGAACTCATCCGCAGTAAATTTGCTTATTGGGATGATTTAGAGGTGGCTCGTGATGGCGAAGTGGTGCGCATTTCCGGTAATGGATTTTGTGGCTGTTCCCGAAAAACGTTGCTTCAGTTATTGCAACAACGCTGCATTGAAGAAGGCGTTCAATTGCATTTTGAACATAATATTGATGATTTGTCACAATTTGCCGATGCTGATTACATCATTGCTTGTGACGGCATCAACAGCCCCATTCGCGATGCGCGTCAAGAACAATTCGGAACCAACATTCAACTCAAAAGCAATCGATTTGTTTGGCTCGGATCTACCCGACCGCTTGATGCATTCACTTATTTTTTTAGAACTACAGAGCATGGAACTTTTGTGGCTCATACCTATCAATATGAACAAGGCATGAGTACATGGATTTTTGAGTGTGCCGATCAAACCTGGAAAAATGCAGGTTTTGAAGTTGCCAACGAAGCCGATACGATGGCCAAATTGTCTGAGATTTTTGCCGAAGAATTGCAAGGCCATGCGCTCATTTCAAATAAATCACACTGGCGTCAATTTCCGCATGTAACCAATAATCAATGGCATTCTGGCAATATCGTTTTGTTGGGCGATGCCAAAGCTACGGCCCACTACTCTATTGGTTCAGGAACCAAACTCGCTATGGAATGCGCTATTGCACTGGCCGATTCTATCATTGAACACAAACAAGATAAAGCCCAGGCTTTTCAAAAATATGAACAACTCCGTCGCAGTCGCGTTGAAATGATTCAACACGCAGCCAATGTTTCACTCGATTGGTTTGAACACATGGATCGCCACATACAACACGATTTTACACCCTTTGCTTTTGGCGTGATGACGCGGTCTAAAAAAGTAACGTTCGAGAATTTGGCTTTGCGTGATGATTCGTTTACTGAAAAAGTCCTGACTGATTTTAATTGCAGCATCGGGAATTTCAAAGTCAAAACACCGGCTGCTTTTACACCCTTTAGCTTGCGCGATATGCAACTCAAAAACAGAATTGTAATGTCGCCCATGGGGCAATATGCCGCCGAAGACGGTTTGGTGTCCAATTGGCATTTGGTGCATTACGGAGCGCGCGCTACCGGAGGTGTTGGATTGATATTAACCGAGATGACCGCCGTTTCAAAAAAAGGCAGAATCACTTTAGGTTGTGCCGGAATTTGGACTGAAGAACAAATGCTTAAGTGGAAAAAAGTAGTTCGCTATGTACACAAATACAGCAAGTCTAAAATTGGTATTCAACTCGGGCATTCCGGCCGAAAAGGTTCGGTTGAGGTTCCATCCATCGGTGCCCATATTCCGTTGGCAAAACGCGGTTGGGATTTAATCTCAGCTTCACCGATTGCTTTTACTGCTGATATGCCTATTCCGCGCGAAATGACCCTTACCGATATGAATAATGTCATTTCTGAATTTGTCAATGCGACCATTTTTGCCGAAGAAGCCGGTTTTGATATGATTGAATTACAAGCGCATCACGGATTTTTGCTCGCTTCGTTTCTATCGCCGCTTACCAATCACAGAAGCGATGAATTTGGCGGTTCTATTGAAAATCGTCTCAAATTTCCGTTGCAAGTTTTTCAGGCCATGCGCGAAGTTTTTCCGCAAAACAAACCCATGTCTGTGCGTATTTCGGCTTCAGATTGGGCCGAAAATGGCATCACAGAAGCTGAGGTTATTATCATGGCTGAAGCCTTTAAAAATGCTGGCGCAGACATCATCAACGTTTCTACCGGAAATACCGTATCGTACCAACAACCACAAATTGGTCGCATGTGGCAAACGCCTTTTTCAGATTTGGTGCGCAATACGGTTCATGTGCCCACCATTACCACGGGTTATATTCAAAACATCGACCAAATCAATACTTTGCTTTTGAATGCGCGTGCTGATTTGGTGGCTTTAGGCCGACCATTGTTGCTGGATCCGAATTTTGTTCGCCATGCGCAAGCGTATGAACAATTCAAACCAGATGATATTCCGAATCAATACATGGCCGGAGTTTCGCATTTGTATCCGCTTCAAGCTGCTGAGCGCAAAGCCACTGAATCCATGAAAAAAGCTTTAAAACCCGAAAGTCATAAAAAGTAATGCGATTCATTGGTATTATTGGTTTATTTATATTTTCATCCGTGATGGCTCAAGAAAGTCACATCATCAAAAGTGGTTCTGCTCAATTGCATTACCGTGTTTTCGGAACAGGAAAACCTCTGCTCATCATCAACGGAGGTCCGGGCATGAATAGTGAGGGTTTCGCACATTTGGCTGTAGAATTATCCAAATTCGGTTACCAAACCATTACCTATGATCAACGCGGCACCGGAAAATCTACTGTCACACAAATTGATGCGCAAAACATCAATATGCAACTTATGGTTGAGGATATCGAAAATCTTCGCCAACATCTTCAATTTAAAACCTGGTCCATCTTGGGGCATTCATTTGGCGGAATTTTGATGGCGCATTATGCCTCGTTATATCCCAATCGAATTGACAAACTCATTTTCTCAAACGCCGGCGGACTGACCATGGAATTTACCAACTATTTACAAGAGCGCATTCAAAATAATTTAACCCAAACCCAGCGCGATAGTTTGGCTTATTACCAAAACAAACAGAACAACGGTGATACTTCAGAGGCTACCCGCCAAGCCCGAGCAAAATATTTGGCTTATGCTTATGTAAATCATCCGGAACATGTACCCCTGATTGCGCAGCGTTTGTTGCAATTAAATTTGCCGGTAAATAATTTGGTCATTCAAGATCTGTTTAAAATCAAGTATGACACCCGAGATAAATTCAAAAAATTCCAACGTCCGGTTTTGGTTTTACAAGGCAAAAATGATATTCTTAAAATTGAAACTGCCCAAGAAATTCAAAAAGCATTTCCGAATGCACAATTGGTTTTAATTGATCATTGCGCCCACTACGGTTGGCTCGATGCGCCCAAAGTTTTTTATCCTACCGTTCAAAAATTCCTAAACGAAAAAATATGAAGCATTACCACGACCATTTTGCTCATGATTATTTACCGCCTGCACACGAGCAAGCCGAATATGTTTTTGAAAGCCCTGAGTTCATCCAGCCCGAAATGCTCAATTGCGTCTGGCCTTTGCTTGATAAGCACATTGCCAATGGTCACGGTGATGCGGTTTGTTTGCGCAGTTTTCATTCGGTTTGGACTTATCGCCAACTCATGGAAAAAGCCAATCAAATAGCCCGTGTGCTTACCGAAGATTTAGGTTTGCAATCGGGTAATCGCGTGCTCATTCGCTCGGCCAACAATCCGATGATGGTGGCGTGTTGGTTTGGCGTGCTCAAAGCCGGAGGAATTGTCGTTGCGACCATGCCGCTTTTGCGCAGCAAAGAACTCACAACTTTTGTTGAATGTGCTGAAATATCGCATGCTTTGTGTGATGAATCGTTGCGCGATGAAATGCAATTAGTTGCATCTTCGTTCATAAAATCAGTATGTTATTTTGATGGTTCCGAACAAAATCCGGCAGAACTTGAAAAATTAATGAGTAGCAAACCAGCTGATTATGAAAATTATCCATCGCGTGCCGATAGCGTGGCTTTGATCGGATTCACTTCCGGAACCACCGGTTTGCCCAAAATGACGGCGCATTACCACCAAGACGTTGTCAATATTTGCGAGGCCTTCCCGAAATATTCGCTGCAACCTACCCCTGATGATATTTTTACCGGAAGCCCACCACTAGGCTTTACCTTTGGTTTGGGTGGATTGGTTTTGTTTCCATTGTATTACGGCGCTTCGAGTTTCTTGATTGAAAAACCATCACCTGATGTATTGCTCGAGGCCATTCAAAAATATAAAATCACCGTTTGCTTTACGGCGCCCACTGCTTGGCGGGTGATTACCACCAAAGTCAAAGATTTTGATATTTCAAGTCTGCGCAAATGCGTGTCGGCTGGTGAAACGCTTCCGCTCAAGGTTTGGCAAGATTGGTACGATGCTACCGGACTCAAAATCATAGACGGTATTGGCGCTACTGAAATGCTCCACATTTTTATTTCGTCACACCACGATAATATGAAACCCGGAGCCACGGGCGTGGCCATAACGGGTTATGAGGCTAAAATAGTTGATGAACAAGGCAACGAGGTTCCGGCTAATACCCCCGGAAGGCTTATGGTGCGAGGCATTACGGGTTGTAAATATTTGAACCGACCTGACAAGCAACAAGAATACGTACAAAACGGTTGGAATTTTACCGGCGATATTTTTCGTCAAGACGAAGAGGGCTATTTTTGGTTTGTGGCACGCGGCGACGATATGATTATTTCGTCGGGTTACAACATTGCGGCGATTGAAGTTGAAAGCGTGCTCATGACGCATCAAGATGTAGCCGAATGCGCTGTAGTAGGTTTACCTGATGACGAGCGCGGCATGCTGGTCTGCGCCTATATAGTGCTTCATGAAAAATCTAAAGCATGCAATGATTTGATGGTTTCTATACAACAGTGGTTCAAAGAAGTAGCTACGCCGTATAAATATCCGCGCGTCATTTATTTTGTCGAACATTTGCCCAAAACCGAAACTGGAAAAATCCAACGATTTAAACTCAAGCAAACACTTTGAAAAAATCCCATAAATAATCATTAATTTTAGAAGCTTTTTCCCGCTATTCGCTGCAATCTTTTTAGTATCACCTGCGTTGTGCTCCGGTGTTCCTAAAAAGGATTTCCGCTGCTATCGGGGCTAAAAAATCCCTACATGAATCAACCTTTTATCAAAACCGAAAAAGTCCGTTTTCAGCACGTAGATTATGCGGGCATTGTCTTTTACCCCAGATTTCTTGAAATGCTCAATGGCTTGGTTGAAGATTGGTTTGCCGAAGCCTTAGACCGTCCGTTTCACCAAATGCATCAAACCAACGGAATTCCTACGGTTGATTTAAAAATTCAATTCAAAAATGCCGCGCGTTTGGGTCAAATACTCACCAAAAAACTGTGGGTCAAAAACATTGGTTATGCTTCGCTTTTGTGCGGTTTTGAATTTATTGATGACGCCGGTAAAACCACGCTTTCCGGTGAAGTTACCTTGGTGAATGTAGCCTTTAATCAAGATAGAGACGGCATCAAAGCCGAACCTTTTAACGACGAAATCAAATCAAAAATTCAAAAATACCTCCTAGAATAATATGCAGTTTTCTCAATTTAAAGCCGCTACGGTTCAGACCGCGCCCGTTTTTCTCAACGTGCCCAAAACCATTGAAAAAGCTATTGCGTTTATTCGCGAAGCCCATCAAAACGGCGCACAACTCATTGCTTTTCCGGAGGTTTTTGTAGCGGGTTATCCGTATTGGAACTGGGTGATGACGCCGGTACAAGGCAGCAAATGGTATGAGCAGTTATACAAAAATTCAGTGGCCGTAACGGATGCCGAGTTGCAACCTTTGTTTGCTGCTGCGCGCGAATATCAAATGAACATTGTAATCGGCATCAACGAGCGCGGTGATAGTTTTGGCGAAATTTACAACACCAATCTCATCATTAATCATCAAGGAGAACTCATCGGTCGTCATAGAAAACTCGTGCCAACTTGGGCCGAAAAACTCACTTGGACTTCTGGCGATGGTTCCTCTTTAAAAGTATATCCAACCAATGTGGGCCCGCTCGGAACTTTGGCTTGCGGTGAGAACACCAATACTTTGGCGCGTTTTACTTTGCTCAGTCAAGGCGAACTTTTACACGTAGCCAATTATATTTCACTTCCGGTGGCTCCGCCCGATTACGATATGGCCGAGGCGATTAAGATTCGCGCAGCCGCGCATTCGTTTGAAGGAAAATTGTTTACCATTGTTTCTTGCTCAACCATTTCAACTGAAATCAAAGACGCTTTGCGCGCAGAGGTTCCGAATATTGATGCTTTGCTCGATCGCAAAAGTTCAGCATTTTCAGGATTTATTGGTCCGAATGGCGCGGTCATCGGAACTCCACTCATTGACGATGAAGGGATGGTTTATGCCGATATTGATTTATCTAAATGCATTCAGCCCAAACAAATGCACGATATTTTGGGGCATTACAACCGCTTTGATATTTTTGATTTGCGCGTAAACGTGGCTCCTACGCGCAAGATTACTTTTGTTGACAACCACGACGATTTTAAAAACAACCACAACGCATAAATCATGGAAGAAAATCAATATTCAGACGATGTATATGGCCGCGCACGTGTGCAAGATACGCCTGAGCTTGAAGCTTATTACAAAGAACTCGCATCGCTTGGTGCCGGCGCACTTTGGACGGTGGCCAACGATATTGAACCTTGGGAACCCAAATCAAATTCAGTGGCGATGCTTTGGCGCTATGAAGACCTGCGCAGTTTAGTTTTGAAATCGAGTGAACTTGTCACACCGGAACAAGCCGGACGTCGTGTAGTGTATTTGGTCAATGACCAACGCAAAGATGTTTCAGCAGCAGTGGGCTGGCTTTATACTGGAATTCAGGTGACGCGCCCGGGTGAATCTACATCGGCACACCGCCACAAAGCTTCTGCCCTACGCTTTATCATGGAAGGCAGCAAAGGTTATACGGTGGTAGATGGCAACAAAATTATGCTCGAAGTCAATGATTTTGTGATTACGCCCAACTCAACTTGGCACGAACACGGTGTAGAAGCCGATGGTCAAACGTGTATTTGGCAAGATGGTTTGGATATTCCGCTGGTGAATGCGTTAGAGGCTAACGATTATGCGGTTTTTGACGGAAAGCAACCGCTTGATTATCCGGTGAATTTTTCACCTTTGACCTACAGCGGCAACGGACTCATTCCGGCGGATGTAACTTGGAACAAACCGTATTCGCCTTTGTTTAAATTTTCATGGAGTAAAGTTTATCCGGCTTTACTCGAAGCCCAAAAAGTCAACGAGCCTGATGCTTTTGACGGCATTCATATGCGTTATGCCAATCCGCTTACCGGTGGCCATGTGATGCAAACCATGAGCGCCTCAATGCAATTGTTGCCGGCTGGTTTTAAAGGAAAAGCGCACAAACACACCGGTTCATTTGTGTATCAATGCGCCAAAGGAAGCGGTTACTCAATCATCAATGGTCAGCGATTTGACTGGAAAGAGCGCGATATTTTTTGTGTTCCTTCGTGGGCTTGGCATGAGCACCACAATGCTTCTGAAACCGAAGATGCCTGTTTGTTTCATTTTAATGATTTGCCGGTGATTGAAGGTTTGGGCTTGTTTCAAAGTAGAGTTTATACGGATAATCACGGGCATCAATAATATTTTTGGCAGTTCAGAGTTTGTGATAAAAACTTCAAAATCAAACCGATATGAAATCACTTAAAAACAGTATTTATTTTAAAGTCGCTACGATTATTTTCATCACATTGATTTTGCTCATCCCAACATCAATGATTGAAGGATTGATTTATGAACGTCAAAACACACAAGAGCAAGCCATCAATGAGGTCAGTTCAAAATGGGCCAATCAGCAAACTTTGACCGGACCTTTTATTTCGATTCCGTATTATCGGTATATAAAAGAAACGACCAAAAAAGATACGGTTGGCAAGATTGTTAAAATCAAGGAATTTATTCACATTCTCCCCACCCAACTCAAAGTATCCGGAAAAATAAATCCTGAGCAGCGCAATCGTGGAATCTATGAGATTGTGGTGTATAATTCAAAAATCAATCTGAGCGGTGTATTTAAAGAAATGAAAATAGCCGAAACCGATATTCCTGCCAAGGATATTCTTTTTAATAAAGCTGTTTTGTCATTAGGAATCAATGATTTACGCGGTATTGAAAAGCAGATTGATTTAAAATGGAATGATAAAATTTCTTCATTTAACCCCGGCGTTACCAATACAGATGTAATTCAAAGCGGAATCAATGCACCGGTTTCAATCGTGGCCAATGATAGTGTTTCTTATCGTTTCTCATTTGATTTAGACTTAAAGGGAAGCCAACTTCTTTATTTTACACCCGTCGGAAAAGTTACCGATGTATCTATTGAATCTTCCTGGAAAAACCCAAGTTTTGACGGGGCTTTTTTACCTGATAGTCGTTTGCTGAGCGAACACGGATTTAAAGCCAATTGGAATATTCTGCACCTGAACCGGAACTACCCGCAAATGTGGTTGGGCAGTAAGCATGCTGTTTCTGACTCAAGTTTTGGGATCAATCTGATATTGCCGGTAGATAATTACCAAAAAACTTTTCGATCTATACGATATGCTATTTTGTTTATCGGGTTTACCTTTTTGGTGTTCTTTTTTATCGAAGTGCTCAACAAAATATTCATCCACCCAATACAATATATCTTGGTTGGTATTGCCTTGTTGGTTTTTTACACGCTGCTGCTTTCGCTTTCAGAACATGTCAAATTTAATATGGCCTTTATCATTTCAGCCTTGGCTACTTTATTGCTCATTGCGGGTTATGTGCGCGCCATTCTCAAATCAGCCAAACTAACTTATCTGATTGCCGGCATCCTGACCATTTTGTACACGTTTATTTATGTGGTAATTCAGTTGCAAGATTTGGCTTTGCTTATCGGAAGCATTGGTATTTTTGTGATTCTGGCTTTGGTGATGTATTTTTCACGAAAAATTGATTGGTACAATTTGTCTTTACAAGACCGAGGTTCAGAACCAACAAAAGATTGATATGAAACGTTTAGGATTAAAATAAAATGTTGAAAAACCAACCTGCGAGGTTTTCAAAACCTTGTAGGTTTAAAAAAATAAAAAGAACAAAAATGAAATTACTCACCTACACCCACAACGACCAAGCGCCGCGATTGGGTTTTTTATGGAATGATTTAGTGGTTGATATGGAAGATTTTGGCGATGTCGTTAATTTTCCGTTGCCCGATGACATGCTGGATTTGATTGATATGGGCATTGAAGTGATTGACGAAATCAACGATTTATTGGCCGATACGCCTCAGGAATACATTGCCAAAATCGGCTTGCCGCTTGCTGAAGTGACTTTGCTGGCTCCAATTCAGCGCCCGCGCAAAAATATCATTGGTATTGGTTTGAATTATACCGAACACGTTGCTGAAAGCGCCAGAACGTTGGATACCACAGGAAAGCTTCCGCAAAAGCCGATTATTTTTTCAAAACCACCCACAACGGTTACCGCTACAAATACACAGATCATCAAGAATACCAAGCTGACCGCTCAGCTGGATTGGGAAGTAGAATTGGCAGTAATTATTGGCAAAACCGGTAAATATGTTCCGAAAACAGATGCCATGGATTATGTTTTTGGTTACACAGTGATCAATGATATCTCGGCGCGCGATTGCCGACGTGAAGGCCAATGGATTGTATCAAAAGGGCAAGATACGTTTGCGCCTATGGGCCCGTATTTGGTAACGAGAGATGAAATTGCCGATCCGCACAATTTGAATTTGAGTTTAAAAGTAAACGGCGTTGAAAAACAAAACGCCAATACGAAATTCATGTTGTTCAACATTCCTGATTTGATAGAAGATTTAAGCACAGTGTTTACCATTGAGCCCGGTGATATTATTGCTACCGGAACACCTTCTGGCGTGGGCGCCGGACGTAATCCGCAAGAATGGTTATACGACGGAGATGTGGTTGAAGCGACTGTTGAAAAAATCGGAACAATCATTAATACTGTAAAAGAAATTTAGAATTCAAATGTTTCGCGTTAGATTTAGCTTCGCTCAGTTCGGCTAAAGCCTCGGGTGAAATTAAAAGGAGCAAGTCCGGTGGACTTGAGGTATATCTTATGATTGCAACCAAATCTATTGTTTCAAGTTAGTACGAGTTGCGAGAGGGATAGCAGCAAGGTGCCGCGCACCGCGAATAGCCCGACGGCGGACCATAACACGAATAAAAAACAGGCTTGCAACCGCCGGCTCGCCCCAAAAAAATAAAATAGAATTACATGAAAAAATATAGAATTGGTCAAATTGTACCGTCGTCAAACGTAACCATGGAAACTGAAATTCCAGCCATTTTCAGAGCACGCGAGACAATTTTGCCCGAACGTTTTACGTTTCACAGCAGCAGAATGCGCATGAAAAAAGTAACCCAAGAAGAGCTTGCTGCCATGGATGCCATGAGTTTGAAATGCGCCATAGAACTCTCAGATGCGCAGGTTGATGTAATGGGTTATGCGTGTTTGGTAGCGATTATGAGTATGGGGCGCGGTTATCACTGTGTTTCTGAGGTGAATTTGCATCAAGAAACGATGGCCAACGGCTTCCCTACTCCGATTGTAACTTCGGCCGGCGCGCTGATCAACGGGTTGAAGGTTTTGGGTGCGAAACAGATATCCATCATCACGCCGTATATGCGCCCGTTGACTGATAAAGTGGTCGATTATATTGAACACCAAGGCATCAAAGTCAAAGAAAGCATTGCGCTGGAAATTCCGGATAATTTAGAAGTGGCGGCGCAGAATCCGCTTAATTTGCTGCACATATACAAACAACTTGATTTGACTGATGTGGATGTTTTGGTGGCTTCGGCTTGCGTGCAAATGCCCTCGTTGGAAGCGATTGATTTGATCCAGGCAGAATGCGGAATTCCGGTGACATCAGCGGCTGTTTGTACCACTTATGAAATGATGAAAAAGCTGGGTATTGAAGCCCAATCAACTATGGGTGGCGAGCTACTCAGCGGGAAATATTAATCACTTTTGGTGGTTGACCTCAAATTCATCTATTAAAGCCAAGCCATAATTGCGCAATGCCTCAATGACCGGAATGGCGCGCATACCCCGTTCGGTAATAGAATATTCTACTCTGGGCGGAACCTCGGCAAATACTTCTTTGGTGATGTATCCGTCTTGCACTAATTCCTTAAGTGCTTTTGACAACATTCTGTCTGAGGCGTGTGACAAACTTTTTTGCAATTGGCTGTAGCGCCAGTTTTTGTCTTTTAATCGCCAAAGCAACGGGATTTTATAAGAACCTCCGATTTTACTCATGGCAAACTCTACCGGATTGCGGAATAAGTGATTGTCTTGTACAAAATCAGGCATACTTACATTTTTGTTAGTTACTTACAAAGATACGCAGTTGTTGTACTTCAGGGTTCTGCGTTTTAGTTTTGTCATGTAAAACTAATAAAATAACGTCATGATACAAGAAGTTAACAATTATGTACATTTTCACGGAGCACCCAGCAAAGGGAAAATTCTAATGATAGCCAGTTCACCAGCCATGAGCCAGCAAACCGGTTGGCCCATTGGTTTTTGGGCGGCTGAACTTACCCATCCGTTGCGTGTATTTCAAGAAGCCGGATATGAAGTGGTTTTGGCTTCAACCCAAGGAGGTGACTTGCAAATGGATTCTTTTTCTAATCCAACAGATGCCAGTGGTTATTCGGCAAACGATGTCATTACTTTGGGCTATATGCAACAAGCATGGTTTCAAGATTTATTGAAACAAACACCCAAATGCACCGAAGTTAATCCAAATGAATTTGTAGCCATTTTTTTAGTGGGTGGTCAAGGACCGATGTATACTTTTAGAGGAAACATCGAGCTTGAAAAGTTGTTTGTTTCTTTTTATGAATCGGGGAAACCATCGGCGGCTGTATGCCACTCTACTACCCTTTTACTCGAAGCCAAAAAGTCAGATGGAACATTGTTGGTGAACGGGAAAACTTGGACCGGATTTGCTAATGCCGAAGAAGATTTTGCCGATCAAGCCGTGGGTATGAAAATTCAGCCGTATCGAATTGAATCTGAAGCGAGAAAAATTCCCCACACAAATTTTAAAGTCGCGGTTCCGTTTAGCGCTTATGCCATTCAAGACGGAAACCTCATTACCGGTCAGCAACAAAACTCAGGTGCTGCTGTGGCTGATTTCGTGGTCAAACTTTTAAATGAACAAATATGAAGTTAGCATTTATTGGTATTGGAAACGTTGGTTTTGCGTTGGCAAACCGTTTGCAGCAAAAAGGTTATGAAATTATTGTGGCTGCTGATAATTTGACTTCTGAGACCGTTCAGCAAGCATTGATGAAAAATCAAAATTTTGTTGTTCAAAAAATACAAACAGCGATTGATCAGGCCGATGTTGTTTTTTTGGCCACGCCTTTTCAGGCAAATGAAGAAATACTCAATGGTTTGACTTTTCATAATAAGGTTTTGGTAGACTGCACCAATCCAGTTGGCCCGGGTATTTCTCACGGTTTAAACAGTGAAATATCGGGTTCTGAAAAAGTGCAGCAATGGGCAGCCAGTGCAAGAGTTGTGAAAGCTTTTACTATATACGGATTTGAGAATTTTGCCGATAGCAGTTATCCGAACTACAACGTTAAGCCTGTAATGTTGATGGCCGGAAATGATACAACGGCTAAATCAATAGTATCGAAATTCAATACAGATTTAGGATTTGAAACCATAGACACGGGTAAATTAGACCAAGCTTTGCATTTAGAACACATGACTTTGCTTTGGGTAAAAATGGTTCGAAGAGATGGGCATCAACCAAATTTTGTCTGGGCACATTTGACTAAATAATTCATAAAAAATAGTCAAAAGCATGGAAGCAAAACAGCATTTTGTAATTTTAAAGAAACATTAAAATATTTAGGTATGAAACGAAAAGCAACCGCTGTCTGGAACGGATCCGGAAAAGACGGCAAAGGACATTTATCCACCCAAAGTACGGTACTCAATCAAACACAGTATTCATTTGGTTCTCGCTTTGAAAGCGGTGTCGGAACCAACCCTGAAGAGCTTATTGGTGCAGCTCATGCTGGCTGTTTCTCGATGAAATTGGCATTTAATTTACAAGCAGCCGGATTCACGGCAACCGAGCTCAAAACTGATTGTGAGATTGTTTTTGAAGATGGCAGCATTGTGGCTTCTAATCTTACATTAACTGCGCAAGTAGACGGAATTGATGCAGCTAAGTTTGAGGAATTGGTCAAAGATGCCGAGGCCAATTGTCCGATTTCAAAATTGTTGAACACGAAGATTTCGGTTAATTATCAGCTAAATTAATCTGACATATTTCATGAAACAAAAAAGCTTCCGGTATGGGAAGCTTTTTTTATTATCTCTTTAGTGAGAAGTGTGATTTAAAGGTTTTTTGAACGCCATTTTCAAGGTATTCAACCGTAAACCAATAGTCGGTACTAGGCATGCGCTCGCCATTGTAGGTTCCGTCCCAGCCCGGGCCTTTCGGACTGATTTGTTTGATGAGCTTTCCGAAACGATCAAAGATTGAAATCACACAGCCTTCTTGGTCGCTGAGTCCTTCGATGTTCCAAGTATCGTTGTAATTATCGTCATTAGGAGTAAAGAATTTCGGATAATTAACCACCAAGACTTGATCAGTCAAAGGGCTTGAACATCCGTTGGCATCAATTACAGTAATCTTGTGAATACCCGGACTTACATTTTGGAATGTATTTTCTTCTTGAGGTGGTCCGTAATCCAATTGATATAAATAGTTTCCTGAATTGGTTGCTAAGATGGTTACCACTTGGTTTTCGTCAAAATAATTAGTCACAAAACCATCAATAGAAGTAAGTGTATATTGGTTTACCGTTACCGTTATGATTCTGTTGGTGGCACATTGGCCAAAATCCGGCGTAAATTCATAGGTTCCGCTGAGTATGTTATCTACTATGGGTGGTACCCAAGTTCCGGTAATTCCGTTTCCGGATATCGGGCTCAGAAGCGGAACACTTGATCCGTAACATACGCCAAAATCACTAAACTCAGGAACGGTAGGTTCTATAATCGTTACGGTCAAAGTTTGTGGGTTGGCACATTGCGTTGCATCGGGTGTAAAGACATAATCAAAATCGCCGCTCACGGTGTTGTTTATTGTGGATGGCAACCAAGTTCCTGTAATTCCATTCGGAGAAACGGTACTCAAAGCAGGAGCCGGTGTGTCTTTACAAAACGCCGGGATGGCTGCAAAATCCGGATTTATTTTTCTAATGAGCGTCATACTCAAGGTTTGCGTATTGGCACATAAACCGGGTGTTGGTGTAAAAACATAACTCTGATCGATTGTATTACTGACCACAGCTGGAGACCAAGTTCCGGTAATTCCGTTGGGTGAAGTGTTTCCTAATACCGGAGGAGTACTACCTTCACATATTGGGCTTAATGGTGGAAAATCAGGAGTGTCAATGCTTAAAACATCAACAATTAATCTAGTTGGAGCAGTTGTTACAACACATTGACCAGGGTCAGGATTGAATGTGTAAATTGTCTGACCAACTGTTGCTGTGCTAATCGTTGCTGGCGACCAAGTTCCGGTGATTGGCGGTGTATTGTTCGAAGATGTTGGTAAAATTGGTGCAGCAGCACCCAAACATACCGGCGCTACCAGATCAAACAACGGAGTTACAGGAATATCAATGGTTATGATATGTTGCGCAATGACGGCACATTGACCAGCAGTTGGCGTAAATGTATAAGTAGTAGTACTCACATTGTTCGGCGCTAAATCCCAAGTTCCGGTGATACCGTTCAGAGATGTAGTTGGAAATGGCGGTATCGTCCCTCCCTGACAAACACTATTGATGATATTAAAGGTTGGAACTATATTCGGATTTACGGTTAAAGTGCGTGTAGCTGAAACACTGCTACAACCTCCGGTTCCGGTTACTGTATACGTCATAGTAACAAAACCCGCTGATACTGCTCCAATCACTCCGGTATTCGCATCAATGGTTGCTACGGACGGATTTGAAGATGACCAAGTTCCACCGCTAACACTTGAACTGAAAGTCGTAATTGTACCTTGGCAAATAGTTTGATTTCCGCTCAAAAGACCCGGACTCGGACTGCTTGATACATTAATGTTTCGGGTAGCTATTCCGTTAGCACAACCGTTGGTTCCTGCTACAGTATAAGTTATTACAGCTGTTCCGGCAGATACTCCGATAACAACTCCGGCTGCATTGACGGTAGCAACTGCAGTATTGTTTGATGTCCAAGTACCTCCGCTCACGCTCGAAGTAAAATTACTCGATAAGCCAACACAAATGTTTTGGTTCCCGCTCAGGGTTCCGGCACTTGGGATGGCTGCTACCGAAACAGTTCGATTCACTGTAGCATTCGGACAACCGCCACTACCAGACACCGTATAGGTTATGGTGGCACTACCAGCAGCTGCACCAGTGATTACTCCTGAGCTGTTGACCGTTGCAATAGCAGTATCAGAAGATGACCATGTTCCGCCAAGTACAGTCGGAACAAAAGCCGTTGTATTGCCCACACAAATATTCTGATTTCCGTTCAAAGTTCCCGCTGATACAGGATTTGTTACGGTTACCGATCTAGAGACTGTAGTTGATGGACAACCGCCGGTTCCCGCTACAGTGTAATTGATGTTGGTGGTTCCACTAGTGACACCGCTAATTAATCCGGTAGAAGAATTCACTGTTGCAATAGATGGTGAGTCAGATGACCAAGTTCCTCCGGTAACCGTAGGAATAAACGTCGTAGTTGAACCGACACAGATGCTTTGATTTCCACTCAGTGAGCCTGCATTCGGTGGGCTTACTACTGTTATTGCTTTGGTAAATGTATTGGCACATGGATGCGTTGTAACATTAGGAGTAAATAGGTAATTCCCATTAGTTGTGTTGCTTACAACCGCTGGATTCCAAGTGCCCGGAATACCATTGTCTGAAGTTGTGGGCAATACGGGAGGAGTTGAACCATTGCAAATAGTTGAAGGCAGTGTAAAAGTTGGATTGGTTGTGGTGGCACAATTCGAACAAGTATTGACTACCGGGAATGAAACACATGGGTATCCGGTTGCAGATAAAATGGTTAGAGTACAACTTTGCCCCGGAAGCACACCGGTTACTTCAAGGGATGACAACGTAGTGCTTCCGGTAACGGCAGGACCTCCATTGATTGAGTAAGAGTAATTATAGGCATCGGGTCTGTTGCCGATGTTATTCCAATCAAATAATACCGCATTCGGAGTTGTAGTATTACCGCAAAACATATTGATGGTTCCGCTGATTGAATTGACTTTTACGATTATTCCTACTCGAGGACTTTCACAGGTTCCAACGGTTTGACTAACGTAATAGGTTGTAGTTCCATTAGTTGTTGTTGATGGAATTGGTGCTGTGGACGAAGCTACTCCCCCGGTTTGATTGGTACCGTACCAATTTAAAGTGGCACCCGGTAAGGCAGTTGCGGTTAAAGCTGTTGCGGTAGTTCCTTGACAAAAATATACAGGAGAAGTCACTATTGGAGCAGCTACCGAACCTGACGGAGTGATGTTTACCACAACCGGTTTGATTACAAAACATGTTCCAAGCGTACTTTTTATGTAGTAAGTTCCGCTGACGGTGATGTTTTGAGCAGCAGCAAGGGTCATTGGTATGGTTCCGGCTGCATCGGTAAAATAACTTAATGTGGTTCCGGTGGTGCTTCCGGCTCCGATTACTGAAGATTGTGTAATATCAACTGACCCCGGAGCACATACAGCCGGAGGATTGACAATATTTAAAACGACAGTATTTGTTACGTTGATAGTAATGCTTTTTTGTAAACTACAATTGATGTTTCTTGAAAATGTAATGTCATCAATGGCAAAATCATTCCCAGATACTGTGGTAGTTAAATCATAAAAGCAAATATTGGCCGTAGTACTCGCTCCTGAATTCCAGTTAATTGTTGGTTGAGTCCAAGTGCATAAATTTGGGCTAGTTGCTGCAGGCGTGCCTACTACTACTCCGTTGATTCTTACCTGAATACTTGCATTTGTAGGTGTTGCCAAAGCTTGTAAATAGTAATTAAGCGTATAATTAGTACCTGCTGTAACCGGCACCGTTTGACACCAAAACGCATCGTTTCCGCCGTTAGAGGTTGAACCATCCACAACCAACATTTTGCTTCCGGCTGATCCGGTATGCTCTGAACAATTGGCAAATGCGCTTTCCCAAGTATTCGAATTGGCTACAACTCCGTATGCTTTTTGAACCAATGAGGTGTTGGTTGCATAATAAGTATAATCAGAAGTAAAACCTACATTGCCCAAAAAGAAGTCTCCGTTGTATATTAAATTATCTGATCTTGATGTATTACAGGCAACTGTGTAAACCGTTGTTTGTGTGGGGCTCAATGTTTGAGATGCTCCAGTGGCAGCCATTCCCGGATCGTTGGGTAGTGCTGACCAATTGTATGTTGATGACAAAAAACTGGCATTGGCTGAAATAGTGGTGTTTTCACCGGGGCATATATTGGTTTTGGTGGCGGTTAAAGTCAAGTCAGGAGGATTCGGAACAACAATTCCATTTTGTGTATGGGTTCCGCCGTTGCTATCCGTAACTGTTAAACTGTAATTACCCGGAGCAAGACCGGTAAATTGACCATTTGCACTGGTCGGAATATTCACCGGACCGCTGAGTGCATAATTTGTATAAGGCGGAGTTCCTCCAATTCCGTAACCAAAAATACTTCCGTTGTTAGCACCCGGGCATGTGAGATTAGTTATAGAATAAGTTAATGCCAAAGGTTGTGGAGGAGCCAAAACCTCCAAATCATCCATCGCAAAATCATTACCTGCTAAGCTGGTGTTGTTGTTATACATTTCAATGTTGACACAGGCATTGGTTGGTACAAAAGTGTATACCACTTGCTGCCAACCTGAAGCCGGAAGCGGAACCACAACATCTCCAGAGCCAGTGGTAACATTGGTTGATGTTCGGGTAATATTATTGGCATTATTCCATTGAATATTAATCTGAGCTTGTGTGGCCAGATTGGTCACTGTGTTAGAAGCTGATCGAATCCAAAAACTAAAAGTGTAGGTTGTCCCAACTGTCAAGCCACAAACACCGCCACCGCTATTACCTGCTCTCCAAAAACGTTGTTGACCGCCTGTGTTGGTTCCGTCTACTACAAGCATATTACCAGTTCCTGAGGTGTGATCGCCAAACGATAAAAAGTTAGCCGTATTCATAGGCTGCGGATTGTTTGTTACCGCATAATTTCCGGGTGAAGTACTTCCTGAAAATGGAGGTGTTATTTCGTTATAACAACAGCTATTGATATTAAAACCAACACCGTTGCTACCGCTTTCGAAGTTTCCGTTAGATAAAAGATTTTGTGCAAATCCGGCTGCTGAAGCCAAAAGTATAAATAGAACAAACAGATTTTTAAACTGATGTGTCATTACAAGCTATATTTTTATAGTAAACAAGCCGTAAATATAACAAATATTGCCTAACTCAAGGTTTATAGATACAGTATTTTATCAATAAAAAAAGAGCGACTTTTCAGGCCGCTCTTGGTATGTTTCTGAGTAATTTTAATACTTAATTAATTTTAGTAATGCCTCTTCAAATCGCTCTCTGGGTAAGAATTGATCTTCAAGTGCTTTGGTAAAAGGAATCGGACTATCTAAACTGGCTACGCGTTTTACCGGACCATCTAAATACTCAAAACAATCTTCCATAATCATCGAGCAAATATCGCTGGCAATTCCGCCAAAAAGAGTGTCTTCTTGCAAGATGATGGCTTTATTCGTTTTTTTGACCGATGCATAAATGGTTTCTTTATCAAGCGGCTGAAGTGTTCTTAAATCAATCAAATCAGCCGAGATATCCGGATATTTATCTAGTGTTTCCATGGCCCAATGCACTGAGGCACCAAAAGCAATGACGGTGATGTCTTTTCCTTCGCGCAACAAAGCTGCTTGTCCAAACGGAAGCGTGTAATAATCTTTGGGAACCTCTTGATAAATGCTGCGGTAAAGTAATTTATGTTCAAAGAACAACACTGGGTTCGGATCATTAATCGCGGTAGCCAACAAACCTTTAGCATCATACGGAAATGCCGGATAAACCACTTTCAATCCGGGTGTTTTGGTAAACCAAGCTTCATTGGTTTGTGAGTGAAACGGTCCGGCTTGCGTTCCGCCACCACAAGGCATGCGCACCACTACATCGGCTTTTTCTTGCCAGCGATAATGCACTTTTGCTAAGTAGTTAACGATGGGATTAAAGCCAGTCGATACGAAATCGGCAAATTGCATTTCAACAATCGCTTTATAACCATTGATGGATAAACCCATTCCTGCAGAAACCACCGCGCTTTCGCAAATCGGTGTGTTGATGATGCGGTGTTTGCCGAATTCTTTGACAAATCCGTCGGTAATTTTAAAAGCTCCGCCATATTCAGCAATATCTTGGCCCATAATGACCAACTCAGGGTGACGTTGTAGCGATTGCTTCAATCCTTGTGAAATAGCATCAATCAAACGGATGTTTTCAGTTTCAGCGCTTGAAGGATTAACTTCTTCAAAATCATAAGGTTTGTATACGTCGTTTAATTCGCCCTCGTATGTCGGAACAATCTCAGGCTCAGTGTTGGCCATGAGCCAATGTTCGTCTATTTCTTTCTTGATTTCTTCGCGCCAAGTTTGGTCTTGTGATTCAGATATAATGCTCTGTTTAATCAGGTATCGTTTGTAGGTTTCAATTGGGTCTTTTTCGGCCCACAAATCCATGAGTTCTTTCGGTACATATTTAGTGCCACTCGCCTCTTCGTGCCCACGCATTCTGAAAGTTTTAAATTCAATCAGCACAGGTCTTGGGTTGGTGCGCATGGAGGCCACAATTTCAGAAAGTTCTTCATAGACTTCTAAAATGTTGTTTCCGTCAATAATATGACTTTCCATTCCGTAACCTATACCTTTATCGGCCAAATTTTCACAACGATATTGCTCATTGGTTGGTGTAGATAGTCCGTAACCATTGTTTTCAATCACAAAAATGACTGGTAAATCCCATACAGAGGCAATGTTCAACGCTTCGTGAAAGTCGCCTTCACTGGTGGCGCCTTCACCGGTAAAAACAGCGGTTACTTTTCCGTTCTTTTTGAGTTTGTTGGCCAAGGCAATTCCATCGGCAACCCCTAATTGAGGACCAAGATGTGAAATCATACCAATAATCTTGTATTCTTGCGTTCCAAAGTGAAAACTTCGGTCGCGACCTTTGGTAAATCCGTTTGCTTTTCCTTGCCATTGTGAGAACAATCGGTGCAGCGGAATATTTCGTCCGGTAAATACACCCAAGTTGCGGTGCATGGGCAAGATATATTCATCAGGCTCTAAAACTGCGGTGATACCTACAGAAATAGCTTCTTGTCCAATTCCGGAGAACCATTTAGAAACTTTACCCTGACGAATCAAGATAAGCATCTTCTCTTCAATCAAACGAGGTTTAAGGAGTCTTTTATAGAGGTCAATGAGCTGTTCGTCGGTGAGCTGTCTTCTTTCGAAATTCATTATAAATGCTGGATGAATTTTAAATAATGCACCAAAAGTATAAAAAAATAACAGCTTCACCTTGAAATGCTGCGTTTTTTTGAATTGTTAATAACTTTTAAAATTTCGTTTTAATATTATTATTTACATTTGTGTTGACAAGGGTTTACAAACTTTTAGTTATTAACAAAAAAATTTTAGTATGCAAAACATTCCAAGTGTGGACTTGCGTGATTTCCTATCGGGTGACCCGGTACGTAAACAAAAATTTGTAAATGAAATCGGAAAAGCATACGAAGATATTGGCTTCGTAGCATTAAAAGGTCATTTTCTCGATGACCAACTTGTAGACGAACTTTATAGTGAAGTTAGAAACTTTTTCAATCTTCCGTTAGAGGTCAAATCCAAATACGAAATTCCCGGAATTGGTGGTCAACGCGGCTACGTTTCGTTTGGTAAAGAACACGCCAAAGGTCGTTCGGCCGGTGATTTAAAAGAATTTTGGCATTTTGGTCAGTACGTTTCAGAAGGTTCCAAATATGCCGGCGAATATCCGGACAATGTTACGGTAACTGAGTTGCCTAAGTTTAATGAAGTGGGCCGCGAAGCCTATCAAATGCTTGAAAAAACAGGCGTTTATGTGCTCAGAGCCTTGGCTTTGTTTTTAGGATTAGACGAATTTTACTTTGACAATTACATCAAAGACGGAAACAGTATTTTGCGTCCCATCCACTACCCGCCTATTACTGATGAACCCAAAGACGGGGCCGTTCGTGCCGCCGCACATGGCGATATCAATTTGATTACTTTATTGATGGGCGCACAAGGGAAAGGACTTCAGGTACAAAACCACGACGGACAATGGATTGATGCGATGGCTCAGCCAGATGAATTGGTGATTAATGTGGGTGATATGTTGTCTCGTCACACCAACAACAGACTCAAATCAACCATTCACCAAGTAGTGAATCCGCCCAGAGAATTGTGGGGTACTTCACGTTATTCTATACCGTTTTTTATGCATCCGGTAAGCGACATGAAACTCAATTGTCTTGAGAATTGTATTGATGCCGATCACCCGAAATTATACGATGATATTACCGCAGGTGAATTCCTGGATGAAAGACTCGTAGAATTAGGCTTAAAAAAATAACCCATTAATTTCCAATAACCAAAATTCCAAATTCTGCTTTGTCGGAATTTGGAATTTATTTTTTTTGAACATGGATTTACAAGACCAACTCAAAAAGCTTTTTCCCGATCACGAGCCGCAACATCACACAGAGCCTGAAATCACAGAAGTTGATGACACATTGTGGGTACAAAAAGACCCGATGATTTGCAAATATGAAAAACGCAACGGAAAACCCACCACTATTATTGAAGGCTATACCGGTCATGCCGATGATTTCAAAAAACTAGCCAAGCTGCTCAAAACCAAACTCAGTGTAGGCGGAACGGTCAAAGACGACGCCATTATTTTGCAAGGCGATTATCGCGATAAAATCATGAAAATCTTGCAAGAAATCGGATTTAAAGTAAAACGCGTGGGCGGATAAATACCAAAATAACCCGTAAATTAGCTGCCTTAAAATTTAAACAAACTCAGCTGCTCAGAATCTCAGCCGCTCAGCAACTCAAAAAGAAATGATACAATCTTCAGAACTCATACTCAATCCAGACGGAAGCGTCTACCATTTGAATCTCAAACCCCAGCACATTGCGCACGACATTATTTTTGTGGGCGATCAAAATCGCGTAGAGAAAATCACCCAGTTTTTTGACCACATTGAATTCTCTACTCAAAAACGCGAATTCAAAACCCAAACCGGAACCTACAAAGGCAAACGCATGACCGTTATGTCTACCGGAATTGGTCCGGACAACATTGATATTGTCATGAATGAGCTCGATGCCTTGGTCAATATTGATTTAACCACGCGCCAAATCAAGTCAGAGCTCACTTCGCTGAATATTATTCGCATCGGGACTTCGGGATCACTGCAAGCCGATATTCCGTGTGATAGTTTTGTCATGAGTCAATACGGTTTAGGTTTAGACAATATGTTGCGTTCTTATTTGATTGACGAGGTTTCAGAGAAAACCCTTGAAGATGCCTTCATTGCGCAAACCAATTGGGATATGCAAAAAGGCCGTCCGTATGTGATCAAAGGCAGTGAAATTCTTGAAAAACGCATTGAAAGCAACCAAATACACAAAGGATTCACCGGAACCGCCGGCGGATTCTACGGACCGCAAGGACGCGTTTTGCGTTTACAAATCCAAGATCCAGAGCTCAACGCTAAAATGGATAAATTTGAATACCAAGGCATTAAAATGACCAATCTTGAAATGGAAACGGGCGCTATTTACGGACTCGGAAAACTGCTCGGGCACCAGTGTTTGTCGCTCAATGCCATCATTGCCAACCGCGCAACCGGAACTTTTAGCGATGATCCGTACAAAGCCGTTGATGCGCTTATTGCCTATACTTTAGACAAATTGGCCGAATAATTTTTGTAGAAGCTATTTCCCGCTATTCGCTTTTATCTTTTGCGCTGAACCCCAGCACAAAAGGATAACCGCTTCTATCGGGGCTAATAAATTCCGTGTATGAATGCATCATTGTTCACCCTTGAAACCGAGCGTTTGTTGTTGCGTCCGTTAGAAATGTCTGATGCCGAGGCTATGTTTGCTATGGATCACAATCCCAACGTGCACAAATATCTCTGGAAAAAACCTACCCAAACCATCGATGAAACCATCAAAATTATTGAGTACATCCAGGAGCAATACAAGCGCAATCAAATTGGCCGTTATGCTACAATGCTCAAAGAGACTGGTGCATTCATCGGTTGGACAGGCATTAAATATATCGATGATCACGTTGAGAACGGCAACACCAATTTTTTTGATTACGGCTATCGTTTGGCTGAAGAATATTGGGGCCAAGGTTATGCTACCGAAGCCACTAAAGCATGGTTGGATCACGGCTTCAACCAAATGAACATTCAAAACATGCATGCCTATACGCACCACGAAAATGGCGCGTCCAATCATATATTGCGCAAAGCCGGTTTTGAATTCATGCATGAGTACACCGCCGATGATGGCATCTGCTGGAACTGGTGGCAGTTTTTAAAGTCCAATTATCAACCTCAATAAAATCAATATTCATGCAAACACTCCAAGTTGTCGGCGTTCCGGAGCATTTTAATTATCCGTGGCAGCAAGCCCTTGAAAAAGGTTTGTTTACCGCTTCCGGAATTGATTTGCAATGGACTGATGTTCCTGAAGGTACCGGAAAAATGTGTCAAATGTTGCGCGAAGGCTTGGCTGATGTGGCCATCATTCTTACTGAAGGCATTGTGCGTGATATCTTAGCCGGAAATCCGTCGCGTATTATACAAGAATATGTTGCTTCACCGCTTTTGTGGGGTATTCATGTGGGCGCGGCTTCTAGATTTAAACAACTTTCAGATTTAAACGGCGCTAAAGTTGCCATCTCTCGCATGGGCTCTGGCTCACACTTGATGGCTTGTGTGCATGCAGAACAACAAGGTTGGGATGCACAAAATTTATCGTTTGAAATGGTGCATACCATTGATGGCGCGGTGGATGCTTTGACAAACGGCACTGCTGATTATTTTATGTGGGAACATTTTATGACCAAACCACTGGTAGATCAAGGTATTTTTAGACATCTGGGCGACTGCCCTACTCCGTGGCCGTGTTTTGTTGTTGCAGTTCGTCAAGAGGTTCTGCAAAAGCATCCCGAGCTCATTGCTCAAACGCTCAATATCATCAACGAACAAACCCGAAAATTTAAATCACAACCCCATCTTGATTTGATTTTGGCCCAAAAATATCACCAAAAACCCGAAGATATTCGTGAGTGGTTGTCGCTTACTGAGTGGTCGCAAAAAAACATTTCACCGCAGGTGTTAAACCAAGTGCAAAATCAATTATGGGCACTTGGGCTTATAGATAAAAAAGGTACTTTTGCAGACATAGTTGCCTCTGTTTAGTTGGCCACTAGGTATTTATGGTAAAAAGTACAATTCAGTCGATACAAAAACTCAAGCAAAAGCTTCAAATCAGGAAGCCTTGGGACAATGTCATCATTTTTGCGCTCAACGTACTGATTGCTATACCGGTTTTTATCATTTTACATCAGAACTTAGTTGATCCGAATTGGTATTTTCAGTTAGATCAAATTTTGTTGTTCATTGCTATTTTGGTTGTGATTCAATTGGTTTTAAGACTGATGCGTACCGTCATCATTATTTGTATTGGTTTGTATCTCATTGCATTGTTATACGGAAGTTTCTCAGGCAAATACGGTTTTAAAAGTGTGATTGAAGATTATCAATACATGATTTATTCCATGAGTGATAGTCCGAATCCGCAAGACATCATCATTTCCAAGTTGTTGCCTTTTCCGAATAAATCCAAAATCATCAACGCCGTTGAATTTGAAAATCCCCGCGTTCGCGATTTTGCGCTCATGGCCACTACCAAAGATTTCAAAAACATCCGCGGTTTTTCAAACTATAGAACCACCATTCAATGTTTTGCCGTCTTTAAAGAAATCAACGCGCGTTGGAATTATGTGAGTGATCCCAAAGGCAAAGATTATATTGCCAAAGCTTCAGAATCGTTGCGTTATTTTTCAGGCGATTGTGACGATCATTCCATTTTAATGGCCGCTTGTATCAAATCTATTGGCGGAACCCCGCGCCTGATCCACACCGGCGGACATATATATCCAGAAATACTCATAGGCAATAAGAATGATTTAGAAACGGTGAACTTTTTGATTAAAAAAATCCTTTTTCCTCAAGAGAGCAAAGGCAACCGAATTCACTACCACATAGACGAGCGCGGACAAATTTGGCTCAATCTTGATTATACTGCTACTTATCCGGGCGGACCATTCATGTCTGAAGAAATCCTCGGAGCGCTCACATTTTAAAATGTATGGTGTTAAATCGTTTTGTATATTCGCTTATCAATATTTTCATTTATGAAGAAATTTATCTTCCTGATCGGATTGTTGACCCCTTCCCTTTGGGCTCAATCTGAATTAAACAAAAAGCACAATGAATTTCGTGTTGAATTGGTTTCTGCCATTGCATCATCCAAGGCTAATCTTACCTATGAAAGATTTTTGAGCAACAGGTTTTCAACAGGTTTGTCGCTCAATTATGGCAACAGTAAAAAAGTCAACGACGATTTTGACCAGGGCAATCGCAACACAATTCCTAAATATGAAGTTATTCCGTTTGCGCGTTATAATTTATCAAACGGTCAGCGCAGTTTTTATTTTGCCGAAGTATTTCTCTCAGCCAATGGTGGTGATTTTCGCGAAACGATTCTAAAAACCGATGCGCTGGGTCATGATTATTATACCATTGAAAAAAGTAAATATTCTGATTTGGCAGCTGGAGCCGGGGTTGGTTACAAATACTACATCAAAGACAAGTTTGGTATTGAGTTTTTGGTCGGCTTTGGCTCAAATATGTTCAACAAAGACAAAAGTCCCGATATTATTTCACGCGTCGGACTTAGTTTTGGATACCGATTTTAATTATGGTTATGAAAAAGACATTGCAATATTTTTTCCTTATGGCTTTGGGCACGGTGCTCATAGCTGCTGATTGTTCTAATAAAGACAGCGAGTTTTACAACGATGTGTTCGTGAGTTCACCTGAATTGGTTTCGGTATACACAGATGATGCTTTGCCAACCGAACCAACAATTATTGTTGAAGCCAATATTGACAGATTGCTCAATGTTCCCGGTAATACTCGACCATTGGACATTTTTAAAACTACCGGAGGAGCCACCAAGTTACAGTTTTCTTATGAGTTAGAAAAACTAGACGGAAGCGAATGGATTCCTTTGTCAATTCAAGACAGCCAATTGATAGTTGAACTTGGTCAGGCTTATGGCGGTGATTTTGTTTTGGGTAAATGTGTGTACAATCAAACAACTGATCAATACGAATACAAAGTCAGAATTAGTGGTTTGGCTTCGGGCAGTTACCGTTTGAGTTTTGGTTACAACAGTCAGTCTACTACCAATGTTGAGTTTCGATCTGAGAGTACGGGCAACAATTTGTTCTTGAACTTAAATTCGCGGTATTCAGCTTTAGATGCCGGAGGTTATTTTGGTTTTTCAATTGATTAATCACCACTCTATTGGTTGTTTTCCTACTGAGGTTAAATAAGTATTTGTTTGGCTAAAATGATGGTTTCCAAACCAATGACCTCTATTGGCACTTAGTGGTGACGGATGCCCCGATTCTAAAACCAAATGTTTTGCTCGGTCAATTCCCAAACCTTTCTTCTTGGCAAAACCACCCCACAGCATAAAGACCAGTTGTTCCTTTTGTCTTGATAATTGTTCGATGACGGCATCGGTAAAAGTTTCCCAGCCTTGGTTTTGATGACTTGCTGCCTGCCCTTGCCGAACAGTTAAAGTTGCATTGAGCAATAAAACTCCTTGACTGGCCCATCGCTCTAAGTTGCCCGAAAGCGGCATAGGTTTGCTTAAATCGGTTTGAATTTCTTTAAAGATATTCACCAACGAGGGCGGAAACACAATACCGTCAGACACTGAAAAGCACAATCCATTGGCTTGTCCGGGGCCATGATACGGATCTTGGCCAATAATCACTACTTTAGTTTGGTCAAACGGACAATGATCAAAAGCCGAAAAAATCTTTGGACCGGGCGGATAACACGTGAATTCTTTAGCGCTGTATTCAGCTTTTACAAATGAAATTAGACGGGCAAAATAAGGTTTTTCAAATTCCTCGGCCAACACTGATTTCCAGCTGCTTTCAATTTTAATATCCATCAGAAAAAATTTAACCAAATATAAACATTCAGCTTGCTTTTTTGACACGGATACCATGTGATTTTTCGTTAATTTTGCACCACTAAACCCAATCCTAATTGATGATTTCAGTTACAGACAAAACCTTACAAGACCTACAATTCCCGATTGTTTTAGAAGCTGTTGCCGAGAAATGCGTGACTGATTTAGGTAAAGAAAAAGCACTTTCCATTCGGCCGTTTCACCATCATGACGAGTTGATGAAAGCGCTTTGGCAAACTTCAGAATACTTGTCATCGTTTCAGAACAACAACGCTATTCCCAACCATGGTTTTGAAAACATTGCCCACGAACTCAAATTTTTGGCTATTGAGGGCAGTTTTTTAGAAGTCAACGGATTCAGAAAAATCCGCGCCATTTCAGAGACCAGCAACGTACTGATTCAGTTTTTGAAAAAGTTTGAAGAATATTATCCGAAGCTGCATTTACGCGCGTCTTCGGTTGAACTAACCAAAACCATTATCAACACGATTGACAGTGTTTTGGATAAATACGGAGAAGTCAAAGACAGCGCATCACCTGACTTAACAGATATTCGCAGACGAATGAACACCGTGCGAGGCAAAGTTAATCAGAGTTTCGGACAAGCCTTGACCCACTACAATTCATTGGGTTATTTAGATGAAATTAGAGAAAGTTTTGTGCAAAACAGACGTGTTTTGGCTGTGATGGCTATGTATCGTCGCAAGGTAAAAGGATCTGTTGCAGGTAATTCAAAAACCGGAAGTATTGTTTTTATTGAGCCCGAAGCAACATTTCAATATGCGCGAGAATTGAGCAATTTGGAATTTGAAGAACAAGAAGAAATTGTACGCATTCTTAAATGGCTCACCAACAGTATTCGCCCTTATTTTGAATTGATTTCAGCCTACCAAGAATTACTTTCTGATATTGATGTAATTGCTGCCAAGGCAAGATATGCCTTCAAGATGAATGCATTGTTGCCTAAAATTACTCAAGAAAGGCGTTTGTATTTGCGCGATGCATATCACCCGATTTTGCTTTTGACCAACAATCAAAAGAAAGAAGTTACACATCCGCAGACCTTTGAATTGCATCAAGAACGGCGCATTGTAGTAATTTCAGGGCCCAATGCTGGCGGAAAAACCATCTCGCTCAAAACGGTGGGTTTGTTGCAATTGATGCTGCAATCAGGTTTGCTTATTCCGGTACACGATCGTAGCGAAACTTTTTTGTTTGACAGAATTTTGACAGATATTGGCGATAATCAATCTATTGAAAACCATTTGAGTACCTATAGTTATCGGCTAAAGAACATGAATTATTTCTTAAAGAAATGCAACAGCAAAACCATGTTCTTAATAGATGAATTTGGAACCGGTTCTGACCCCGAATTGGGCGGTGCTTTGGCCGAAGTTTTCTTAGAAGAATTTTATCACAGAGAAGCTTTCGGTATCATAACCACCCACTATTCTAACTTAAAGATTTTGGCTGATGAGCTTGAATTTGCCACCAATGCCAACATGCTTTTTGACGAAAAATCACTTGAACCGATTTATAAATTGGTTTTAGGACAGGCCGGAAGTTCGTTTACTTTTGAAGTGGCACAAAAAAATGGTATTCCCTATGGGCTGATTAATCGAGCCAAAAAGCGCGTTGAAGTGGGCAAAGTCAGATTTGACAAAACCATTGCCAATTTGCAAAAAGAGCGCTCTAAGCTTGAGAAAACTTCGCAAACGCTTAAAGAAGAAGAAATCAGAGCGCGTGAAGAAAGCAAAAAAATGGAAATCATCAACCAGAAAATCAAACAAAAATTAGAAAGCTATCAAGAATTATATGACAGCAATCAACGCCTGATTTATATCGGACAAAAAATAGATGACATATCGAGTAAATACTTCAACAATAAAGACAAAAAAGAACTCATTGGCGAGTTTCTAAAAATGGTTGAAATTGAAAATTCTAAACGCAAGAAAGCTTCTGCAAAAGAGGTCAAAGCGCAAGAAGTCAAACAAAAAGAGGTGGTCAAAGAAGTGCAGGTTCAGGTAGAGAAAATCCGCCAAGAAAAAAAAGAGAAAAAACGCAAAGCAGCCATCGTTCCCGAAAAGCCCAAACGCGAACTCAAAGTGGGCGATCGCGCTCGTATGCAGGATGGTCAAGCCATCGGCACGATTGAAAAAATCGAGAAAAATAAAGCCGTTGTCAATTATGGCTTGTTTACCTCGACGGTGAGTTTGGAGGTTTTAGAATATGTTGATCCCATAAAAAAATAACGATGGAATTTCCAACAGGCAAAAAAATCATTCTCTTTGACGGTCTTTGCAATTTGTGCGATTCACTGGTTCAATTTGTAATCAAACACGACCAGCAAGATCAGTTTAGATTTGTAGCGATACAATCTGAATTGGGACAAAAAATACTCCTACACATCGGAATCCATAACAAGCACATAGACACAGTAGTGCTGTACATACCCGGTAAAGCCTATTATACCAAATCAAATGCGGCCATTCAAATTGCCAAAAGCCTCGGAGGTTTCTTTCACTTAGGAACCGTTTTTAGAATACTTCCAACCCCACTTAGAAATTGGGTTTATGATTTTGTAGCTGCCAAGCGTTACAAATGGTACGGGAAAAAAGAGGTTTGTATGCTACCCACTCCTGAATTGGCCTCAAAATTTTTGGCATAAAAAAACGCCCGATAAAGGCGCTTTTCTTATTTTTTTTTGAATCTTAATCTTTGATGATTTTTCTAATTACAGTTCCTTGTTCAGAAATTACTTTCATCAAGTAAACGCCTGTATTCAAATCAGAGATATCAACATTCGCCTCAGAAACTTTTTGAAATTTAATGTCTTTAACAATTCTTCCGTTGATGTCAGAAACCATAATTTGATTAATGTTGGCTTGGTTTGAATTGCTTACAGTTACACTTTTATTGGATGGAATTGGATATACTTTAAAATTATTTGTTACCGGTGTGAATACGTCATTGGACAAAAGTGTGTCGGTAGCCGAAGCAGTTACATTATAATTGTCAAACAAGGCAATGCTGGATGCTGTATTTCCTGTTCCGGCTACGACCAAGAAATCAATTTCATCTGGTGCCTCTCCTGCAGCAGCTCCCGGAATAGCCATATTCAATCCCGGAGCTTTACACAAAACTTGACCGGTTGTAAGATTAAAGCTGAATCCCATACGAACCCAAGTATTGGCCGCTAAGGTTACAGCCCCGGAAGTTGGGTTAAAAGAATAATTCCCGAGTGTTCCGGCATTGTTATAATAAGAAAGTCCTGAAATAACTTTTGTGTCGGCAGCAAACATCAATCCGCCCAAGAATTTTGTTCTGTCGGCATTGAAAATCATTACACGATGTGTATTTTTACTGGTAGTAACAGGGCCTGTGAACAAGTCAAATTCTACCTGAAGGATTTCATTTCCCGGATCTCTAAAAGCCCACTGATCTGTTAAGCCTTCATGCCACATAAAACGAGTTCCGGTGGCAGTAGCAGATCCGGTTATTTGCAAAACGTTTTGATGGGTGGCATCATTGGCAACAATTGCAAAATCAGAGTTGGCTCCTCCGGATACAGCGGTATACCATAAATTTTGACCTTCGGTAGCACCTGTAATATCGGTTCCAACATTACCAATGGTCATAGAATTAAAGTCTTCAGAATCTATTGCTTGAGCATGAATAAAGCTGGAAGCCAAGATTATTCCTAAAAGAAATTGTTTTTTCATAAAATTTTATTCAATAGTTAATAGTATCGTAAAAGTATAAAGTTAATCTTATTTATTTTGTTCTTTCATCTTCTTTTTCCCACTTGCCTACCACTGAAGTAGCTAAAGCATTTCCGAGTACGTTGGTAGCGCTTCTAAACATATCGCAAAAATGGTCAATGGGTAAAATGAGCGCAATGCCTTCAACAGGAATTTTAAACATCCCACAAGTAGCTGCAACAACCACCAAACTGGCGCGCGGAACACCGGCAATGCCTTTGCTGGTGAGCATCAAGACCAAAAGCATAGTGAGTTGGGTGCCCGTTTCTAGATGAATTCCATAAGCCTGAGCAATAAAAATACTGGCAAAAGTCATGTACATCATGCTTCCGTCCAAATTAAAAGAGTAACCGAGCGGCAACATAAATGAAACGATTTTGTCTTTGATGCCAAAGCGCTCTAATTCTTCAGTCAGTTTCGGAAAAACTGCTTCACTACTGGTGGTTCCAAAGGCTATAATCAAAGGGCTGACAATGTGTTGGAGCAAAGTGCGCATTTGGCTTTTGAGAAACAGAAATCCAATCAACAGTAAAATCACCCAAAGTGAACTGATGCCCACCAAAAACGAACCAAAAAATTTAGCGTATGTCAGCGCCAGCTCGCCAAAATCACGCACTGAGAAAACACCGGCAATGGCACCAAAAACGCCAATCGGCGCAAATTTCATCACATAATTTACCATTTTTAAAACAATATGTGAAGTTTTATCGAGTGCAGAAACGACCGGTTTGGCGTAATCACCAATAGATGCGGCGGCCAATCCGAAGAAAATTGAGAAAATCACAATTTGCAGGATTTCATTGGTAGCCATTGCCTCAAAAATACTTTTCGGGATGATGTGCTCAACAAAGTTTTGTGCTGAGAAATTTTGTGTTTTTTCTGTTACTTCGGCCGCAGTGCTCAAGTCAACAGCAGGTAAATTAAGACCAACACCCGGCTGTAGCATATTGACCCAAAATAAACCAATGAGCAATGAAATAAACGATGCTGTAAAAAACCAACCTAATGCTTTTCCGCCAATTCTTCCGACGGCTTTGATATCTCCGAGTTTGGCAATGCCAACCACCAAAGTCGTAAAAACAAGCGGTGATATAATCATTTGCACCAACCGAATAAAAATGGTAGCGAGCATTTTGATATAACCGCTGAATTCTTTGGCAGCATCTTCGGTCCACGAATGATGAATAAAAATGCCCAAAGCAATTCCCAAAAGCATCGCTAGGAGAATTTGTGTGGTCAGGTTTGAAAAAATAGACTTAGATGTTTTTTGGGTTGGATTCATCGGGTAAAATTATAAATGATTGGTTTTTTGTAATAAGTGAAAATCAGCCAAAACGAGCGCGGTCATAGCTTCAACAATCGGAACTGCTCTGGGTACCACACACGGATCGTGTCGGCCTTTACCTTGAACTTCAACAATTGCTCCGTCGGTATTGAGCATGGGTTGTTTTTGAATCAGAGTGGCCACAGGTTTAAATGCAACGCGAAAATAAATATCCATTCCGTTCGATATGCCGCCTTGAATACCACCTGATAAATTGCTTTTTGTGCTTCCGTCTGGGTTTTGCAAATCATTGTGTTCGCTTCCTTTCATGCGTGCGCCACAAAAACCGCTGCCATATTCAAAACCTTTTACCGCATTAATTGATAACATGGCTTTGCCCAGTTGGGCGTGTAGTTTGTCAAAAACAGGCTCGCCCCAACCCACCGGAACATTTTGTACCACACAAGTAATAGTCCCGCCAATGGTGTCGCCTTGGGCACGTACTTCTCTGATGAGCGCTTCCATTTTTTGCGCAGTTTCATCGTCTGGGCAACGCACAGGATTACTTTCAGTTTTTGAAAAATCTAAAGCTTGATAAGGTTTATCAATAAAAACATCACCAACAGATGATACAAAAGCATTGATTTGAACTTTCGGAATAATTTGTTTGGCTATAGCTCCGGCCACAACGCGTGCAGCTGTTTCTCGGGCAGAGCTTCTTCCGCCACCGCGATAATCGCGTAATCCGTATTTTTGTTCGTAGACATAATCAGCATGGCTGGGTCTGAAAGTATCTTTGATATGACTGTAATCATCTGATTTTTGATCGCTATTGGCCAATGTAAAGCCAATGGGCGTTCCGGTGGTTTGCCCTTCAAAAATGCCTGATAAAAACTGAACCAAGTCAGATTCTTTGCGTTGGCTAACAAGGGATGATTGTCCGGGTTTTCTTCGGTCTAACTCGCGTTGAATCAAATCAAAATCAAGTTTTAATCCGGCCGGGCAACCTTCGATGATTCCACCTATGGCCAAGCCGTGTGACTCTCCAAATGAAGTAAGTTTGAATAATGTTCCAAAACTATTGCCCGCCATATTGTGATGTTTTAAACAAATGTAGGGTTTTTGGGTTAAGTTCAAAATAAAGACGCTTTAGAACGGGCTTGATTTTTATTTTGTACAATAAATTCTACAAGATAAAGTTTTTATTGTGTACAAACTTTTGTGCAAATAGGCTTATGTTTGCAACAAATAAATCAAACAGATTATGAGAAAACTATTTTTTACGACACTAATTGCTATTGGATTTACAGTGAGCGGTCAAGCTCAGAAAATTTCTGAAAATGCTTTGGGTTTGCGCATCGGAGACAACAACGGATTTGGTTCTGAGATTTCGTATCAAAGAGCAATCGGAAGTTCAAATCGTTTAGAAGCTGATTTGGGCTGGCGCACCAAGGACCATGTAGGTGCCGTTAAATTGGCAGGTTTGTATCAATGGGTTTGGAACATCGATGGCGGATTTAATTGGTATGCCGGTGCCGGTGGTGGTTTGGGTTCTTGGAGATACAGCCGAGATGGTAATTCTGATAGTGGAAGCTTTTTCTTTGTTGCCGGTGATGTGGGTATTGAGTATGATTTTGATGCTCCGGTGATGATTTCGCTTGATTTTCGTCCGGAATTTGGCGGTGGTGATTACTACAAAGATCACTACGGTTCTGATATCGGACTCAGTGTTCGCTACCAGTTCTAGTTATAAATAAACACCAAAGAATCCATCGTAACTGATGGATTTTTTATTCTATAACAATCGTTTTTTTTGAGTTGACCTTGACAATCGTGTGTGGATAATAATAGACGTCTTTGTCTGGTGTTGCTGGTTGTTTGGGTTGATGATCTTCAACAGTAATGATAATTTTATCGGGTGTTTCAACCACTTTTTTCACCTCAATAGTATAACCTAAAGTTTCTTTTTCGCCCATATTGAGAATGACAAAATTAGATTCGTTTAAATCTGAAGATGATATTTTTCCATGCAGTTCTTCATCGTTTTGCAACATTTTAATTTCTTGTGTTTCAGATAAAATTTCAAAAAAACGGATGCTGGCTCCACCATCGTCTTTAACCAACAATATTTCATACAATGGTTTTGCTGTAGAGACCGTTTTGCCGGGACCACAACTGTAAAGCATCAGAGCAATAACTGAAAGAAAAAATATTTTTTTCATGATTAGTGAGCATAAGCACTCAGTGCGCGTTGATAAAGTTCTTCGTACAAAGGTAAAATTTGATGAATGTCAAACTTGCGTGCGGTTTCAAGTGCTTGTTTTTTAAATTTCTGCAACGATTCAGGATGGCGGATTATTTTCAGTGCGTTTTGGGCCATATCCTCAACATCACCTACATTGCTCAAATATCCGGAAATTCCATTGAAATTTACTTCGGGCAACCCCCCGGAATTGCTAGAAATAACCGGCACACTCATGGCCATCGCTTCAAGCGCAGCCAGACCAAAACTTTCTGTTTCTGACGGCAAAAGGAACAAATCAGTGTAACTCAAAATACGATCGACTTCATTGCTGTTGCCAAAGAAAATTACTTTGTCTTGTATGCCCAATTCTTCACACAAAATTTCGGCTTTTTCTTTTTCGGGGCCATCACCCACCATCATTAGTTTGGCCGGAATTTGCTGTTGAATTTTGTAAAAAATCTTAATGACATCCGGAATCCGTTTGACTCTTCTAAAATTGCTGATGTGTGTAATAACTCGCTCTTCATTTTGTGCCAAAGCTGAACGATAACAAGGAATACTTTTATTGTCAATTACTTTGTCGAGTTCAATAAAATTAGGAATTACCTCAATTTCATTGGTAATTTTAAAAAGTTTAAGCGTTTCATCTTTTAAACTTTGCGAAACTGAGGTTACAATATCTGATTTGTTGATGCTGAAGGTTACTGCCGGTTTGTAAAACGGATGATTTCCGACCAAAGTAATGTCGGTTCCGTGCAAAGTAGTAACCATAGGTAAATCAATGCCGTATTCTTTGAGCATTTGTTTGGCCATATATCCGGCATAAGCATGCGGGATGGCGTAATGTACGTGCAATAATTCAATTTTATGCAATTTAACCATGTCGACCAATTTGCTTGAAAGCGCCAATTCATAGGGTTGATAATGAAAAAGCGGATACTCGGGCACATTTACTTCATGGTAATGCACATTGGCATTGAGTAAAGCCAATCGCACTGGTTGACGATAGGTAATGAAGTGAATTTCATGTCCGCGGCGGGCAAGTTCAAGCCCTAATTCTGTGGCGACAACACCGCTACCTCCAAAGGTCGGATAACAAACAATGGCTATTTTCATGGTTGCTTTTTGATGCAACGAATTTAGCAAATCAACCCGCTGCTTTTAGAAAAAGTTAAGTTAAATAAAATAAAAAGCTCTACCGGGCGTGCAAGTCCAGCCAAGCAGAGATTTGTTCTGCCGAAATAGGTTTTACTTGAATACTGTTGTTTGCATCGAGCAAATACATGGTGGGTGTTGCAAAAACAGAGTAATCATTTACCACCGGGCTGTCCCAACTTTTGAAGTCGCAAATAGAAATCCAATTAAAATCACGGATGAAATTTTGGTAATCTTGCTTTTGAGTATCAAGCGAAACAAACACGATTTCAAGCTGATATTGGTCTTTCCAGTTTTGGTAGAATTTTGCCAATTGGGGTATTTCTTCGGTGCATTTCTGACACCAACTCGCCCCAAATACCACCAACTTGAATTTGTTTTTTAAATCGTATAAACTTTGGTTGATGTTTAATTGAATATTGGGTGCTTTTTGACCGTTAGCCATCTTTCTGTATTGCTCAAACAAGGCTTTGTGCTTGATATCTAAGGAACAGTTTTGGTCGTTGAGCATTTGCAGAGCCAGATGTTCCGAGGCTTGAAACAAACTTCTTTTTTCATAAACCCGAAACAAATATTCGGCTATGTTTTGTTTGCGTTCAGAATTTGTTGAAAGGCTTTTTAATATTGAATCGGTTGCTTGATTCAGCAAAGAATAATTATCCTCTCGATCCATCACAACAGTAATATAGGTTTGTAACAACTCTTCATACAATCCGGAATGGATCATTTTTGGATGGTTGAAATCAAGCTTTAGGAATTCATTTTTTAGCTCAGCTATACGTTCAGGATAACGCTTTAAACTAAGCTGTAAATCAGTACATAAAAATTTTAATTTTAAATAGTAAAGTGCATAACTTTCTGGGTTGAGCTCATTTAAAAAATTCATTAAAACTGTATTGAGTTCTTGAAGTTCAGCATTAAAAAACAGACGCTTTTTTGGCTCGCTTTCGTAGTAGGGCAACAAACTCGTAATACCGGCTTTTTTGGCCTGTGTGCTTTGATAGAGCGATATGCCATGATCAAAAGTTTGGTTTTCATATGAATGATTAAACTTTAAGCTCTTGGTTGAAGACAAGTCAGACCAGTTGACGTCAAAGTTTTCGCCGTTGAGCAGTACGATGATTTTTTTGCCTTGAAGTATTTCAATGAGCGCTGCTCCTTGATAATTGGCAGGGTATTTTAGTTTGAAATTCCCGCTTGTATCTGTGGTACTTTTGTCAAGCTGAATTTCATTTAAACCCTCATAGCCTTTCAAAACAATTTCTTTGTTGGTTATTCCTTCAAAATGCCCCGACAAAGTAAATTCTTGCGCCCATGAAGCGGTTGCTGTAAAAAGAAGAACAATTTTTAAAAGTTGCATCTGATTTTTTTGAACAAAAAAACTTCCTGTTGGTTGCAGGAAGTTTCTGATTGTGATTTTGGTTTGTTAATTTTTGATACAGCGCACTGAATAACCTCCTGCTCTACCGTTGCTCACGTTGGTATAAACAGCTCCAGATTGAATCAATACATCATATGAATCATTGCCATCTACAGTTGATGTCCAGAACCAAGCTTCTTGTCCTTGCCCTCTGATCACACCTGAATCAAAAGCGCGTTCACCGGCTACCGGAATTTTGAGAATTGAATTAAAGGCAGAAGTTGGTCCTGTAATTGAATATGCGGTAATTTCTGCTTTGAATTCAGTTCGGGTAGGAACACGATAACCAGCAGGACATGGATTGTTGATACCACTTGCGCCTTGCCATAAATTTTCATTACTGGGGCTTCTCCAATCGTATGGCATGCTTACTTGATCGGTTATAAACAGGCTGTTTTCAGGTTCATCATCTGTTGAAAAAGTGGTTGTTGTGCCGTTGACAGCAGTTCCTGGGTTGGTTCCCCAAGCGTCTTCTTCTCCTAATATCCATGTAATACTGGCATGCCCATCATTGCCTCTTCCCCATTGATACAAACAACCATAGGCTTCAAAATCTTTTGAAGAAGTAGCTGCTCTACTGGCTCCAAGGTTTCTATCCATCCAAATTTTTCCGGTTGATGAAGTAATCGGCACCACTACCGTTGGTTGGCTTCCGTCACAAATTGCATTGCCTTCGCTTGGGCCTGAGCCAGAACTTCCTCCGAGGGTGGTAAATGAAATTTCATTTCCGTAGGCTGTTCCTGAAGTGTTGATGGCATAAGCACGAACAAAATAAGTAGTATTGGCCGTGAGTCCTGATATATCACTGGTAAAATTGCCTGTTGTTCCGGTGGCCGGAATGGTATTGTTAGAAGTGGTTGGCATTTCAGTAGTAGCCCAGCAAATTCCACGTGCTGTAATGGCTGATCCGCCGTCAGAAGTTATGTTTCCTCCGCTTGAAGCTGAGTTTTCAGTAATTGAGCTGGCCTCAGTTGTGATAATTGTTGCTAGACCAATATTGCTGGTTCCGTTGGTGGTAAAAGTTATTTGCGTTCCGTAACCGGTCCCGCCGCTATTGGTGGCGAATGCTTTTACATAATAAGTTGTACCTGCCAATAGGCCGGTGATGTTGCTGGTAAATGTCCCCACGGTTGCCGCCGGATCATTGATTACATTATTAGCTATAGAAGGGTTTGGCGTGGTAGCCCAGCAGATACCTCTGGCAATCAAAGTTCCGCCGCCGGCTGAAGTTACTTCTCCTCCACTAATGGCTTCTGTATCTGTAACCTCGGTAGCCCCCGTTGTGGTAACGGTTGGTAAGGTAATGGTTGTTTCAGTGGTAGTAAAACTTTGTACAGCGCCATAGGCAATACCCGCACTGTTTTTGGCAAAAGCTCTGTAAAAATATTGGGTAACAGGCTGTAGTCCTACTAAGGTACAAGTAAAAGTGCCATTCGCGCCCGGGTTGTATACTTTGTTGTCGTCAATGGTTGGGTTGGGCGTTAAGGCGTAGCATACTCCGCGTGCCAATATAGTACTTTGACCGTTTGAAGTAACTTTTCCGCCACAATTTGCGGTTGTTCTATTGACTGCTTGAGCCGGATTGGTAATAATACTTGGTATAGATACATCAGTAGCTGTGGAATCATTTTCGGCAGCACATGAAACAAGAATAAAATGAATTACGGCTGTAAAAAATAAAACCGGCAATAGGTACTTTTTCATAAATTGGTTTTTAGTTTTGACAAATCTAATTGATTTTCTGTTCAATAGATTTTATTTTTTGTGTTAAAATATTTTTTAAAACTACTTGTTTATGGCTTCGTAAATGACTTTCTGTATGTCTTCACGGATGTTTTCTTTTGAAAGCTGGTTTACTGATGCGTCCGGAAAAGTTCTGTTTGATAAGAAAATATAAATCAGTTCAGCGTCTGGGTCTGCCCAGGCAATGGTTCCGGTAAAACCTGTGTGTCCAAAACTACTCATCGAAGTGCAACCACAGGTTGGTCCGCTGGTTCCGGGCAATTGCGGTTTGTCTAAACCCAGTCCGCGACGATTTCCTTCGGCACAAAAATAACAGGTATTAAAGGTGTCAAAAGTGCTCGATGAAAAATAATCTCTACCGCCATAAAATCCCTTTTGCAGATACATTTGCATCATTTTGGCCAAATCTATTGTATTTGAGAACAATCCGGCATGGCCACCAATTCCACCTTCCATAGCAGCTTCCATATCATGCACATAGCCTTGAATAATTTGATGTCTAAAATAAGTATCGTTTTCAGTAGGCGGAATGTCTCTTTTGTCAAATTTGCCCAACGGATTATAAAGTGTATTGTTCATCCCCAATGGTTCAAAAAACTGTTCGGCTGCTAATTTATCAAGGCTTTTTCCGGTAGCTTTTTCGAGGTAATCGCGTAAAATGATAAACGCAAAATCACTGTATTTGTATTCTTTTTTCTCAAGCAACGGACTTTTGATGATCTTTTGCATGATGCTGTCGTGGTAATCATTGCGCATGAACAAACTATCGGCTACTTGTTTTGAAAAATCTAGTGTTTTTAGTTTACTGTAGTATTTAGCCAACGGTTTTTGATTGGCATCTAAAGTTGCTTTATAAAACGGAATCCAAGCTTGTAAACGGGCATAATGCGACAATAAATCTTTAAGCGGAATATCTTGTTTGTCTGAGCCTTCAAAAATGGGCAACAATGATTTTAAAGGCGTTTCTAAATTGATTTTTTGGGTGTCGTATTGCTGCATTACATTGGGTAAAGTACCGATGATTTTGGTCAGCGATGCAATGTCATAAATCGTACTGTTGTTGATTTTTGGGGCATCGGTTTCATAAGTCTGCGCACCGAATGATTTGTGATAAATAATTTTGCCCTTTCTGGCGACCAAAATTTGCATGCCCGGTGCCATTTTTTTGCTCACGGCATAACGTGTAAAGTTTTCAATTTTTGACAAAGTTGCCGAATTCATCCCGACGTTTTCTGGCATGGCAAAACCAATTCGGTTGAGCTTTTCAGTGTTCATGCCCGCTCCAGCCTTGAATTGTTCGTTGATGCTTACCGGAAGTTTTCCCTGCGCAGCAATGGCACCAAAAATGAGTTCAGCAGAAACCGTTTGTGCAATTTCGCTGTTTTGATAGGATACAACAACCGCTTCAATATTGCTAAAATCCTGAATGGCGCTCAAAGCATATGGTCGTGTAAAAGCATCTAGAATAACCTTGTTGTCTTTGGCTATTTCACTCAGCCAAAGCAAGTCTTTGTCTGACATATTGTGACTTTTCCAAGCTTTGTCTGACTTGTGAAAGCCTACGATCACTTTGGTGAATCCACGTAGTGAATCTTTGAGACATTCTAAATCGTCGTCGTTGATTTCTGTGATTTCTGTGTATTTTTTGAGCGTATTCACAAACGCACTGTTCTGATCATCGCCCAACTTCACATAGGCAATTTTTTCTTTTTCAAGCGTTCGAATGGGTAAAATACTTTCGTGATTTTTGACAACAGTAACTGCATTTTCATACAAATCATATTGCAGCGCATCACAGCTAACTGTGTTTAAATCATTATATAAGTTTTGGGTGTCAACTGCTTGATAATGATAAAGTCCGGTTTTGTATTTGTATTTAAGAATCTTCTTGACAGAATAAGCTAAACGCTCTTGTGAAATCAAACTGTCTTGCATGGCCATACAGATTTTTTCGGCGGCTACCGGCACATTTTCAGCACAAAGCAGAATATCGTTTCCGGCCATAAACGCTTCTAAATCAATATCGCCCGGCTGACGGAAATTTTTGGCCGCTTTCATATTGAGCGCATCGGTAAAAATGAGTCCTTTGAATCCAAGCTGATTTTTGAGTACATCAGTAATGATGTTGTGTGATACTGATGAAGGAACATCAGAACGTGGTTCTATACTCGGAACATTCAAATGCGCCACCATGACCGAAGCCAAACCTTCTTGGAAAAGTTTTTTGTACGGATACATCTCCACTGAGTCAAGTCGAGCTCTTGTAAAATTGATGGTAGGTAAAGCATTGTGCGAATCAACTTCAGTATCGCCGTGGCCCGGGAAGTGTTTTCCGGTTGAAATGAGTCCTTGACTTTGATAACCTTTCATCAAGGCCAAAGCACTTTCGGTAACGTTTTCTTTGTTTTCACCAAAAGAGCGGAAGCCAATGATTGGATTTTTCGGGTTGGTATTGATGTCTAAAACGGGTGCAAAATTAAAATGAACCCCCATGCGTTTGTTTTGCTGGCCCATTTGCTCACCTACTTTTTCAATGAGTTTTTTGTTTTCAATCGCGCCCAAAGTCATATTGAACGGATAGCGATAAGTAGAATCTAAACGCATGCTCAAGCCCCACTCTGCATCAATTCCAATCAAAAGCGGAACTTTGGATTCTGCTTGATAACGATTGGTGAGTTTGGCTTGTCTCACTGGTCCGCCTTGAAAAAAAATAAGCCCGCCAACTTGATTCTCTTTAATGAGTTTATCAATTGATTTAATATGCAGCGAATCTTTATTCGAATAAGCCGAAACCATGAACAGTTGTCCAATGCGCTCGTCAAAACCCATAGATTGATAAACACTGTCTACCCATTTTTTTTCAGCCAGCGAATCAAAATCTTCTTCAAATTCGTCAGGCGTTTTAACGATGGGCGCAACAGCCACCGGTGTTTGAGTGGTTACTGCTTTTTTGGTAGAACAAGCTACACTCAATAAAAACAGACTGCCCCAAAGGCCGATTTTTGAAAGCGGTTTATGCATGAAATTTTTGATTAAAAAAAACGACTGTGCCAACTTTCTCCTGCCGGAATTTCCCAGGCATAGTTCCATTCTTCAATGGTGTTGACCAGATTGTTGAATACGATGGTTTTTTCAGAAACCGCCTTGTCTTTGACCATTTTTTTGAATTCCATCAGAGGCTTGTAGGCAATGTGTTCGCCCAATTTGAAGGTTACATTCATTTTATCGAGTAAATCTACCTCATATTTTTGTTCGAGTTCTTGAATGAACTGAACCGAACGATCAATCGAGCAACCGGTGGCCTGTTGGATTTGTTGATTCACAGCAAAAATGATGAATCGATTGTATTTCATGACATACGAAGCTTCCAATGAAGTTCCGTGTGCTGACCAATCATCGATAAAATTCTTCACCTGAGCTTCCACAGCAGCCCACTCTTCGTCCGAAAATTTGCGGTTGGATTGATAAATCCAAATGCGTGATTCAGGCGGTAAATTTTCAAACGGAACGTACATGTTTTTCTTTTTATAAATCTTGTGCGTTGGCAATAAGCTCGGCTACATCCAACACTTTTACTTGGCCTTCTTTTTCTTTGGCTTTCACGCCGTCGGTAAGCATGGTGTTGCAAAACGGGCAACCGGCTGCAATGATTTCTGATTGGGTTTCTAACGCGTCTTCAGTGCGCTCAACATTGATGTCTTTGTTGCCATTTTCGGGCTCTTTAAACATCTGTGCGCCACCGGCTCCACAGCACAAACCATTGGCCCGTGAACGTTTCATCTCAACCAATTCGGCATCGAGTTTTTGAATCAAATCACGCGGAGCTTCATAAACATTATTGGCGCGTCCCAAATAACACGGATCGTGAAAAGTGATTTTCTTTCCTTTAAATTGACCGCCTTCTATGGTCAATCTTCCGGCATCGAGCAATTCTTTCAGAAACTCAGTGTGGTGCAACACCTGATAACTTCCGCCCAATTCAGGATATTCATTTTTGAGCGTGTTAAAGCAATGCGGACAAGCAGTCACAATCTTTTTAGCTTCATAAGCATTGAGTACTTCAATGTTCATGAGTGCTTGCATTTGGAACAAAAATTCGTTTCCTGCGCGTTTGGCCGGATCTCCGGTACAGCTTTCTTCGGTTCCCAAAACCGCAAACTCAACTTGTGCACGATTGAGAATTCGAACAAAAGCTTTGGTAATTTTCTTAGCTCGATCGTCAAAACTTCCGGCACAACCCACCCAAAATAAAACTTCGGGTTGTTTTCCTTGTGCCAGCATTTCAGCCATGGTTGGTACGTTTAATTGCTCCATATTTTTTAAGTTGCTGATTTTATTTTAAGCTTAACTGCTTAGTCACTCTATTCGTGTTTTCCGTCATCAAAAACCTGAATGGTTACTTCTTTTTCAATTAAGTCGGTAAATTTTCCGCGGTAACGAGTGGCTTTTACCAAGTGATTGTCAATCCAGTGGTAGTTGCCGCCCCGTGGTTTTCCGAACAGAATTCCGTGGTATTTAAAACCGTGTTTTTTAAGCCAGATTTCTGTGTACTCTCGGTGTGCTTCAGTTCTGGAAGTGAAGAAGAAAATAATATGTCCTTCGTCGTACCATTTGTTTAAAGTGACCAATGCATCCGGATAAACCTCGGCGGTAAGCATTCGCTCCGGCTCTTCGTTGGGAATGTCGTCGCAAATGGTTCCGTCAATGTCAATGAGATAATTTTTAATTCCTTCAGGCAAAATCGGACTCAGGTGTTGCCCGTTTTCAGTTACAGTTTGTAAGTTTTTTTCAATGTCTTCCGCTTTCATTTTTTTTCCTTTTTTAGTGGTTTTTCAAGTTCATTTGACAAATCCTCAAGCCTCACAAATATGAGTATTCATCGTTGATATAAAGTGTAATTATGATTCGTTTTTCCAGTTTAATCGGTCTTGTTGGTTGTATTGCCATGGCGCACCGTTGTTTTCAATGTTGGTCATCATGGCGTTGAGCGACATAGGAGCCGCGCTTTGTTCCATCACCAAATAACGACGCATGTCCATGATGATCGATAACGGGCTGATGTTTACCGGACATTCCTCAACACAAGCATTACATGATGTACACGCCCAAAGCTCTTCTTGGGTAATGTAATCATTGAGCAAAGATTTATTGTCCGGAACAAAAACGCCTTTATTGGAATCGATATTTTTACCTACTTCTTCCAAACGGTCGCGTGTGTCCATCATGATTTTACGCGGAGATAGTTTTTTACCGGTTTGGTTGGCCGGGCACGATGAAGTACAGCGTCCGCATTCGGTACAGGTGTATGCATTGAGCAATTGTACCCAATTCAAATCCATGACATCACTGGCACCGAATTTAGCTGGAGCCTCAGTAGCATTAGCCGGTGGTGCGGCAAAAGGATCGGCGTTGGGATCCATCATGAGTTTGACTTCTTTAGTCACTGACTCAAGATTGTCAAATTTTCCTTTGGCATTCAAATCAGCGTAAAAAGTATTTGGAAACGCTAATAAAATGTGCAAATGTTTTGAATAATAGAGATAGTTCAAGAAAATGAGAATTCCAATGATGTGAATCCACCAGAAAGTTCTTTCAAGCATCTGAACAAGTGAATTGTTCATTCCGTCAAAAATAGGCGCCAAGAATTGCGACACCGGAAAGGCGCCCGCTTGATGATAATGCCCGAATCCGCCCGGAACGTTTTGCAAATGAAAATCGGCGGCGTTCATGAGTAAGAACAATGACATCAAAACAATTTCAAAATATAAGATGTAATTGGCATCGCTGGCTGGCCAACCTTTTAAATCTGAACTAACAAATCGTTTGAGTTTGATGATGTTTCTGCGAACCAAAAACGCAATTACCGCAATTAAAACGAGTAAAGCCAAAATTTCAAATGAACCGATGAGTACATCGTACAATCCGCCCATAAATGAGAAAACGCGGTGGGTTCCAAACAATCCATCGATGACAATTTCAAGAACTTCAATGTTGATGATGACAAATCCTACATACACCAAAATGTGTAAAAATCCAGCCACTGGTCGTTTGACCATTTTAGATTGACCCAAAGCCACGCGAATCATGTTGTTCCAGCGTTCATTCTTGCGATCGGTGCGGTCAATGTCTTGTCCAAGGTTGATGTTTCTGATGAGTTTTTTGACATTCTTGGTAAAGTAACCAATGCCGGCTACCAATATCAAGGCGAAAAATAGGTTTCCTAAAATGCTCATAACCGCTTATTTATTGGGTTGATTTTCTTTGGGCGCTACATAAGGTTTGTTCTTTTTGCCGAACAGTGAAACATTGATATAACGCGTTGGGTTAAGTCGTAAATCTTGCAGCAACAATTCAAGTTCTTTGGTGCTTTTGGATAGGTTGTTGTAGAGCGCTTCATCTTTGACCAATTTTCCGGCGGTGCCTTTTCCTTGGTTGATTTCAGAAAGCATATCATCCACTTTTTTCATCGTTGATTGCAGATTTTTTACCGTCTGCCCTAAATTGGCTTGTTGCAATGAATCAGATATTTTGGCAAAATTACCTGAAGTTTTTTTGAAGTCGGCGGCAATTCCGTTAAAGTTGGCTTTGTTTTGATCCAACATCTGATTAACACTTTGCGAAGTTTTGTGAAATTCAGCAATGGTCAAACTGAGTTCAGAAAGTGATTTTTTAAGATTGTCTTGGCCTTGCTTGTCCAATACATTGTTGATACCGCTGAGCAAATGATCAACTTCTGTTAAAACTTTATCGAGTTTGGCCTGAAGTGGCGCTATCTTCTCGCCTACTACATCGGTCAAACCGGGTTTGTGACCACCCGTTAAAAAACTGCCGGAACTAGCCGGTGTTTTATCAGTCAGGTTGGGCTCAATCATGATTTGCTTTCCGGCAATTAAGCCAGGTTCGTACAACAGTGCAGCGGATGATTTTGAAATCGGAAAATCTGTTTTAACTTGTAGTTCAACGATGAGTTTTCCGGGATGTTCTTCTGAAAACTTGATGCCGTTGACTTTGCCAATCACCAAACCATTGAGTGTTACCGGAGCGCTTTTTCCGAGGCCTTCTACAGAATCGTATTCAACAAAGAAAGTTTGGTACGATTCAAACAAATCTTTTCCTTTTAAAAAGCTGTAACCCCATATAAATAAAGAAATGGAAGCAATGACTAATATGGCCGTTTTGATTTCGCGAGTAAGTTTCAAAGTCTATTTTTTTGGCAAATTTATGATAATTAATTCAATCGGTCTTTTATTTTAAAGCTTCCTGAACACTGATTTTTTGTCCGTCTTTCAAAGCAATCAGATAGGCTGATGTATATCCTTTTTTCTTGGCTTCATCCAAATTGCGCTTGGCGGTTTCATAATCTGATGTTTCGCCATAAGTATATTTGTATAAATTTCCGCCATCAGTAGTCATCTGAACGTTTTTCAAACCCTTGAAGTTTGAAGGGGTTGTTTCTATTTTTTTGTTGGCAGCAGCAATTTGCACTTTAAATATAATTCCGGCTTTTTCTGAAGGTTTTATTTCTGAAGGCTTTTCAACTTTTGGGTCTTCTTTGGTGGGAACGTTTGTCGTTTCTTTATTAGTTACTGGTGCTGGCTCTTGCTCCATTTTTTTAGAAGGTCTGTCAATCACATCGTTGGCATTGGTTCCAAAATACTCTTTTTTGTAGCTGACAATGGCGCGGGCAATGGCTTCGGCCACTTCTTGCTGACCTTCTTCAGAATCTAAATATTCGCCTTCTGACGGATTCGAGATAAAACCGGTTTCAATCAAAACACGGGGCATATAAGCTTTGTGCAACACCATAAACGGCGCTTGTTTTACTCCGCGTACTTTTCGATTGATTTGTCCGAATTCATCTTGAATTTTGCTGGCCAATGCGATGCTGTTGTCTAGATATTCTTCTTGCATCAAGGTAATTCCAATGGTTGAACTCGGGTTGTTCGGATCAAAACCTTCGTATTTTTGTTTGTAATCTTTTTCAAGGGTAATTACGGCATTCTCGCTTTTGGCTACGGCTAAATTTGAAGCATTTTTATTCAAACCCATTACGTAAGATTCGCTTCCACAGGCCGCCGGATTTTTATTGGCATTGCAGTGAATTGATACAAAAATATTGGCATCGGCTCGGTTGGCAATGCTCGAACGCTCAACCAATTCAATAAAAACATCGGTTTTGCGGGTGTAATTAACAATGATGTTCGGATTGTTTTCCAGAATTTTTCCAAGTTTAAGCACAATGGCCAGCGTAATATTCTTCTCAATATGACCGTTGTAAATGGCACCGTAGTCATGGGCACCGTGACCGGCATCAAGGGTTACTTTGAATTTACTATTGGACTGACCCAAGGTCGAAACACTGATAAAAAAAGCAAAAAAGATAAATAATAAATTGATTCTATGTAGCTTACGCATGATTTGAATGGACGTTAATTTTTATAAAAGAGCTCGGGTTTTAAATACTATAAATAGTTATTTTTGCCCGGTAATAATTGCTAAGTTTGGCGCGCCAAAATTAAGCCTTATTTTGACAAAAATACTATTAAAACCTTTGCATACAAACATATTTCATATCGTTTTATCAGCATTTTTCCTAACAATGGGAATCTTTAAAACTGATGCACAGGAATTAAACAATCGTTCACTTTCAGCGCCTATTGAAAAAAAGGCTGACACTACGAAGATCAACTTCAAAGACATCGCAAAAATTGGCGACACAATCAAAACAGATTCTGTCAAAACCAAGAAACCCATTCTGGAAAGCAAAGTTCGATACAAAGCCGAAAAGTATGCCAAAATTGATCAAAAGCGCAAACTAATAACGCTGTATGATAAGGCTGAATTGTATTACGGTGATATAGAATTAAAATCGGGTATCATTGTTTTTAATTACGATAACAATGAGGTTTATGCCGGCCGGATCAAAGATTCAACCGGAGCGTATACTCAATTTCCGGTATTCAAACAGGGCAGTAATGTGGTTGAGCCCGACTCAATTCGTTTTAACTACAAAACTAAAAAGGCATTGGTTTGGAATTCAAGAACTGAACAAGGTGAATTTAAAGTAAAAGCCGAAATATCAAAGCGGGTCAACGACTCGGTATATTTTTTAAAAGGAGCGCGTTTTACCACGGCTGCAGATATTGAAAATCCGGAGTATTACTTTAGAACAAGTCGCCTTAAGTTTGTACCCGGAAAAAAAGTAGTGACCGGATTAACCAATATGGTCATTGCCGATGTGCCTACACCACTGGCCTTGCCTTTTGCTTTTTTCCCGATGACCGAAGAGAGTCAGTCCGGATTAATTATACCTACTTTTAACGATACCAATACCCGCGGCTATTCACTTCAGAATGGCGGATATTATTTGGCCTTGAGTAAATATTACGATTTGGCTATTTTGGGAGATTATTTCACCAACGGCAGTTACGCCATGCGTTTTGAATCAAGTTATGCCCAGAAATATAAATTCAGAGGGAATTTTAACTTTAGATTTGAAAATTTAATCACCAGCGAACGCGGTTTTCCAGATTATTCTAAAACCAACATTTACAACATTCAATGGTCACACACACAAGATGGTAAAGCCAACCCGAATGGTCGTTTTTCAGCTTCTGTTAACTTTGGAAGCAGCAAATATTTCAGGCAATCAGCGAGTCAAATCAACGTAGGTTCAAATTTGAACAACACTTTGAGTTCATCCATTTCATATTCCAGAACATTTAATTCTGTTCCTCAAGTAAATATGTCTGTGGCGGCAACTCATACACAAAACACCAATACTGAATCTATCAACATGACTTTGCCAACCATGCAAGTCAATGTTGACCGGGTTTTTCCGTTTGCCCCCGAAGGCGATGGACTCAAAAAAGGACTCATCAAAAACATCAATTTGCAATATACTTTCAGAGCGCAAAACAGCATTGCAACCACCGATTCGCTGTTTTTTAAACCACAAATGTTCAAAGATGCCAAAGTTGGTTTTCAGCACACCATTCCGCTGAGTACCAACTTTAAGGTTTTTAAATACTTCAGCGCTACTACTTCAGTAAATTATAATGAAGTTTGGTATTTAAAAACCATTCGCAAGAGTTTCGATGCACAAACCAACAAGCAAATCACTACTGATGTCAATAAGTTTGATGCTTTTAGAACTTATTCTTTCAGTTCAAGTTTAGGAACCACCATTTACGGAACATTTAAATTTGGTGACGATAAAAAAATACAAGCCATTCGACATGTCATGCGTCCATCGGTATCTTACAGTTACACGCCTAGTTTCAAACAATACTATGATACCTATGCAATAGACGGAAGCGGAAGAATGGCCGAATATACCCGTTTTGAACAAGGAATTTTTGGCGCTCCGGGCAAAAATATATCCAACAATATTGGCTTTAGTTTGAGCAATAATTTTGAAGCCAAAGTCAGAGACCGTGACACTACCAAAGTCGAACCCAAAAAAATCATCTTGCTCAACAATCTAAACTTTTCAACCGCTTATGACATTACCGCTGATTCCCTGAGATGGGCCCCTTTGCGCGTGAGCGGAGGAACCAACTTGTTCAAACAAAAAATGAATGTCAATTTTGGCATGACGCTCAATCCGTATGCACTAGATAATTCCGGAAGAACCATTGACAAGTTCAACATAGATAACGGCGGAAGTTTGTTTAGAATGACCAGTGCCAACATGACCATCAACTACTCACTTTCTAGTCGTGATGGCGAAGCAGGAAATAAAAAAGACAAAAATGAGCAAGGCTTGCGCAACGGCGGTCGCGACGATGATTTGTTTGGTACCAATACTGATTTCAGTGATCGGCGACAGACCCAATTTGGCAAAGAAGAAGACGAAGATAATTTCAAAGGATTTTACAAATACGATTTGCCTTGGGACATTAATTTCGCTTATCAATTGACTTATACCAATATCAAAAGAGAGAAAGAAATTTCCGGAAATTCAGTCATGATTTCGTTCAATGCAACTCCGGCTCCTAAATGGAAAGTCGGCGTATCATCGGGTTATGATTTTGTGCAACAGGGTGTTACATTTACACAGTTCAGATTTGAGCGCGATTTGATGAGTTGGCGTATGGATTTTAGTTGGACCCCTTTTGGAACCAATACCTTTTGGAGTTTCTTTATTGGTATCAAATCAGGCGTGCTCAGTGACATCAAATGGGAAAAACGATCCATTCCGGACCGCGTTTTACGATAACCAAAATACAAATTATGCAAAAGAAAATCATTTTTACCGAAAAGGCTCCAACGCCTATTGGCCCGTATAACCAAGCCGTTTTGATCGGAAATACACTCTACACTTCAGGTCAAATTGCACTGCATCCGCAAACCGGTGAACTTATTCTTGACGATATCGAAACCGAAACGCGTCAAGTCATGGAAAACATGAAAGCGGTTTTGGCCGCCGCAGATATGACGTTTGCCGATGTAGTTAAAACTTCTATTTTCATTATCAATATGGCAGATTTTGCGCGTATCAACAGTGTTTACGGCAGTTATTTTGACGAAAAAACTGCCCCCGCGCGTGAAACGGTTCAAGTGGCTTGCCTGCCCAAAAACGTCAACGTCGAAATTTCTATGGTGGCTATTCAATAGCTTCAAAGCTTCTGAGTGCCTGAGTTGCTGAGAAATTTTATTAGACTTTGGGCGTGCCACCGGCTCCGCTGCGCTGCGCCGCTGTCAGGCTGTTCGCTTGTAGTCCTCGCCTGGCATTTACAAAAAAATATTTCTGTTTAAAATAATCTTTATCACTTCATTTAAATTTTGGGCTGCGGGCTACCGCTACCATCCTTCACGCAGACGAGCGATTAGTGATTGAAGTTTAGTTGAAGCTTTCTGCTATACGAATCATTCCGTTTTCAAAATCCCTTTTGTCCTAAAGCGAAGCGGTCTATAGAGAAGCGTGTCTAAAGGCACAGCCGTGTCTTAAAGCGAAGCGGTCTTTTAAAGTTTAAAAAGTGTAAAAGGTTTAAGAAGTTTAGTTGAAGCATTCTGCTACACGAATCATTCCGTTTTCAAAATACCTTTTTGTCCTACAGCGCAGCGGTCTATAG